>QJZC01000045.1 GCA_003247575.1 Pseudomonadota bacterium | reverse complement strand
ACCGCGGTCGTTCCAGCAGAGGCCAGCACGGTGATCAGGCCGGCGCAGAGCGAACCGGTGCACGGCCAATAGCGACCCGCCCGAAGGCTACGGGTGGAGCTCGGCTTCGAATTCATCGGTTGAACTTCTCCTAGAAGCGGCTCGAAATCCGGAAGTGGAGACCCGCGTCCTGCAGGTCTCTGTCATCGCTCGAGCTGGGAAGCTCGCGCAGATCGTCCGCCCAGGTGATCTCGAGGTCTACCCGCCCCAGCGAGAGGCGGGCGCCGAGGCCCGCTGAGCTCAGTGTCCTGACTCCGCGAGTCGGCCGACGCCGGTTCCAGGCCTGGCCCGCGTCGAAGAAGGGCGCCAGCTCGAGAGACATGCTGCCGTCGAAGCGCCGCCAGACGGGGAGACGCAGCTCGACCGATCCGAACGCGCCATTGTCGCGCACGAGCTCGTTCTCTCTGTAGCCGCGCACCGATGAGCGGCCTCCGAGCGAGAACTGCTCGAGTCCGAGCAATGGCTCGTTCGAGAGCTGGACCTGTGCTCGCGCGATCAGCTGGGCGTCGAGTAGCCCCAGCCTGCGGGCATACTGGGCCTGGCCCAACCAGGCGACGAACTGTCCATCGGGAATGTCGCGATCTCCGTTCTGCGTGGCCCCGAAAGCCCCCACACCGACGCTTACGGTCGAGCGGAGAGCGAGGGCCTGGACCTGGGTGGAGCGGCTGAAGTCCTGAGCAAAGCGTAGGACCGTGAGCTCCGACTCCCCGTCCTCGACTCCAGGTGAGAAAGAGAACGCACTGCCCAGCAGGAAGGACTTGCTCCGCCGGTACTCCGCGGTCCACGTGAGCTCCAGGGAACGGTCGAGATCGCTCAGGATCGGCTGGTGCAGTGAGGCTCCGTAGGTGGCCGAGCGACTCTCGATGTCGAGCTCGTTGAATGGCGCCTCGACGACGTCGCTCTCGCTGCTGCGCGCGAAGATCTCGAAGCGCATGTCCGTGGCGCCGAGTGGAAAGGCATAGCTGCCGCTCCACTCACGCAGCCCGTGGCTCTGTCCGTAGCGGATCTGGAGCGCATCGGCGGAGCCCGTCAGGTTCTGGTGTGAGAGGGTGAGCGAGGTGCGTTCCGCGCCGATCGACGGGGCGAGCCCGTTGTCCGCCTCGAGCTGGGCGGAGAACCCGGGAGCTTCTGTCACCTCGACACGGAGTCGGGCTTCGCCCCGCAGCTGGGTTGGCTCCACCGATGCCCGAAGCGATGCGATTCTGGGGTCGCGCTGCAGGCGTTGGAGCCGGCGCTCGAGCTGGTAGACATTGATCGGGCTTTCGAGGCCGCGGCGGATCCGCCGCTCGACGTAGCTGCTGCGCAAGCGGCCATCGACCTCGACTTGGACGTCGTCGAGTAGCCCTTCTTCGATCTCGATTCTTACGCGCCCACTCGCCAGCGACTGGTCAGGCAGGACCGCGCCCGACGTCACGTAGCCCCGCGAGACGTACGCTTGGGTCAGCTCGTCGCGCAGCTGCTGCAGATCGGCGTAGCTGATCGGGCGCCCCGTATAGGGTCCCGTGAGGCGCTCGAGCTCCTCGTCGGAGAGAACCGTGCTCCCCGCGATCTCGTATGCAGTAACGAACACGCGCACTCCGCCGGCGAGTCCGTTCGTGGACGCGTCTTCGCGGACCACGAGTGGGGGTAGAATCGAGTCGTCGGCGGTGCTCGAGTTCGACGAATCGGGTAGGACCGGCGTGCGCTTGGCATCGATCAGGGAACGGAGGGTGCCTTCAGACAGAGCGCCCTGCTCCGGCTGGCCGTGCGCTGGCGCTGTGAGGAGGCATGCTGTCGCGACGATCCCGCTGGCCAGTGACAGCCTGCAGAGCGCGGGGATCGAGAGCCGGTCGAGGCCGAAATCGATGGAATCAGTTTTCGCTCTCAGCATCGGATCGTGTGCTCCAGCAGGAGTTCAAGGTCGCGGTGAAGCCAACCATGATGAATCGAGTGACATCGGAATGGGGAACAGCCCGTGTCGGTGCAGCGAGCCTGCCCGAATGCCGTACGAGAATCTACCGACGCGGCACCGATGCTAGCAATCCCACTGTGCTGTCCCACTCTTACTGGATTGCCGAATCGCTGTCCCTGGTTTTGCCCGCGTAATCAGAGAGCGCGAAGAGGGACGATTCGGATATCGAAAAGTCAGAAATAAGGTGAAGGGAACAGCGCGAGTCCTGGAGGCGAGGGCCTCGAAAGTCAGTCCGGAATTCGGACCTGACACGTGGGCTCGGTACCGCATAGCTGCTTCATCTGGGTCTCGAGCACGCGCGTCCACTTCTCGAGATTTCGCGGATCGAACTTGCCAGAAGTCGCACGATCGAACTCACGTTGGCGCACGGCAGCGTTTTCGAGGGTCCGCCTGTACAGCCGAGAAAGGAGCGAAGCGCGCGCCTCGGCCTCCGCGACCGCCAACCGCTCCGCCTGCCGCGTCAAGGTTCGCGCAGCCACTTCATTGATCGCGAAGTGAATCTGCTCATGCTGGAGGATGTACCAGTCCGGCTGCTTCTTCGGAGTGATGGTCGGGACGCCGGCGATGACTCCCGCCGCACGTGTGAGGGTGCTCGCAGGGCGGATGACGGAATTCCAGAAGGAGCACTCACGCTGCATCACCGCGTGGAACGAGCTTCCCTCGGAGTTCGTCGGCACGATGGTGGTGCAGATCTCCGCACCGTGCGCGATGTTGCCCCACAGGCTGTTCGAGCTGGATGCGAGAAAGTCGTCTCGTCCGATAACGCGGTACGGAATGATCGGGCCGTCGGCCTGGTCCAGTACTGGCAGCGCTTGCGCGGCGCCGGCGGAGTTCTTCCCTCTTGGATTTTCGACCCTCCAGGGTTCGATCCGCGCTTCTGGAGACCATGGGAGGAGAGCATGGGACGGCCCGATTCGGATATCCGAGAGATCAGAAATCACGTGTGTTCTCGAATGAGGCGGAGGGATCGGTGGCTGGCCCGTTCAGGGGCCTTCGGCGGGCTCTCCGACCTCGGCCTCTGTCGTGACCTCGGGCAATGGAGGGAAGCGGGCAGCGGAGATGTGGCTCTGTCGGTCGAACCAGCCGTGAATCGGTCGAGAAAAGCGTTCGAGTGATTCGGGATCGAGGTGATGCAGGGCGAACGACTCTGCGAATCCCTCCTCCAAGCTGGTTCGCCCATACAGGGTGGGACCGAGTCGGGCGTGTTCGAGCTCGCCGTAGGCGGCCTCGATCGCAGAAGGCCCCTCGGCCATGTCGGCCATTTCGTCGAGGCGAGCCGAAGCCTGATCCAAGATGCGTCCCAAGGTCACATACTTGGCTTCGAGGCTTCGGATCTCGCGCTCTGCCTCCCGCCGTTCACGCAGGCTCGCGCGTGCGAGAGAGTCGTACAGTGAGTTGACCCGTTGGGCGTACTGGTTGAAGACCCCAACCAGCTGGTTGTATTTCGCCTGATCGCGCTCGAAGGCGCTCACGAGGCGTTCCCGGTCGAGCTTGGCAATCGCGTGTCCCAGCTCGTGGAGGATCACGGAGACGGACTGCGGATAGGCGCGCTCCGCGGTTCCGACGAAGATCTCCTGGTCGTCGGAGAACGCACGGTCCAGCAGTACGACGAGACCGCCGCTGAAGTTGGGCTCGCGGCTCGTATAGTACCCGGCGTGGTCCGAGCTGGTGGCGCGCGCATCGCGTCGAAAGGGCAAGAAGCGCAGGTAGGCCAGCTCCTCTACGGAGAGCAGAGCGAGTGCGGCGCCCAGTGCGGCTCGCTCACTGGCTTGCCACGCGACCTCGCCGTCGAGCAGCGGCCCGATTCCGAAGCGTCGCTGCAGCTCTTCCGAGCTGAGCGTGTCGCCTTCCAAGCGGAGGGGCGGGCTGCCGAGAGTCACGCTCAGACGCCGGTCCACATCGTGCCGCGCCGTGACGATGCGCCTCGAGCCGGCGGGTTCGGTGTCTACCACGAGATCGAACTCGGCACCCCGAAGCTCGGGATCTGCCACCCACAGAGCCGCGGACAGAGCCTCGATCGGAAGGCTCTCGAGGTCGGCGCCGTCTCTCGCAGCCAGGCTCACGATCTGGATTCCATCGGGACCGCGCAGCTCCAGGTTCTCGAGGTCGCTGGCCCGTGCCCGCTCCCGCAACTTCTCGATCACCGCTCCGCGGGCTGCCTCTCCCAGCCGGGGGAGTCTTGGGCCGGGCGAGGCGTAGTAGTTGACGGGCGTTGCGCACGCGCCGAGCACCAAGGCAGTCAGCGCGAGCGCGACTCTTCGCGGACTGAGTTCCCACATCGTGTCGAGTTCTCCTCGTGTCGAGTTCTCCGGATCGGCGTGGTGATCGGTCTGTCGCGATCGCTCGAGCGAGGATAGCCGGAGCGATGCACTGAGGCATCGCTTCGAAGCGCTTTGGCGCAGCTTCGGGGGCGCGCCGTCCTGCGGTTAGAGCAAGCGCCGTCGGGAGAGATCGATCTCTCTCCGCACCTTCTGCATCAACCGCGAGAGCGGGAGCTCGTCGAGCTCCTTGGTGCTGCACCAGCGGAGCATCGAATCTTTGCTCGAGCTCACTCGCCTGGCTGCAGAAGGTGAGTCGCTCAGGTGACAGCGCACGAGAACGAGTGTGAGATCTCGATGAGAGAATACGTGTCGAACCGCGCCGATCTCGTGGCCACGCTCTACACGCAGCCCGACCCGCTCGTAGACCGCCTGTTCGAGCGAGAGTGTTTCGGTCGCCTCGAACGAGGGCAGCTCCCAGAGCCCACCGAGCAGACCCTTCGAGGGCCTGCGCACGACCAGCAGCCGCATCGGGCGCACGCCGCGTTCGACGACGGCCGCATAGGCGCGGATCGGACGCGGGCGCTGGCGCTTCTTTGGCGCCGGGTAGGCATCGGGCTGACCGCTGCGTCGTCCTGAGCACAGAGCTTCGACTGGGCAGTCGCCGCAGCGCGGTGTGCGCGGCGTGCAGACCAGAGCGCCGAGTTCCATCAGCGCCTGATTGAAGATGTCGGGGCGTCCTTTCGGGACGAGCCGTCCGGCGAGGTCCCACTGCTGAGCGGGAGTCAATGCGGGCTCCGCGCAGAGGCGTGCCAGGACTCGGGCAACGTTCCCATCGACGATCGGCGCGGGCTGACGGAATGCGATGCTGGCTACCGCTCCCGCCGTGTAGGGCCCGATGCCGGGTAGCTTTCTCAGCCGGTCGACGTCTTCGGGCAGTCTTCCGTCATGCTCCCGGACCACGCACTCGGCCGAGCGTTTGAGGTTGCGCGCGCGCGAGTAGTAGCCGAGCCCCGACCACTGCTTGAGCACGTCCGACTCGTCGGCATCCGCCAGCGCCTGCAGGCTCGGGAATCTCTCGAGGAAGCGCTCGTAATAGGGAATCACCGTGTCGACGCGTGTCTGCTGCAGCATCGACTCCGAAAGCCAGATTCGATACGGATCGCGAGTTCTACGCCACGGGAGATCTCGGGCGCTCGCGCGGTACCAGGAGTCCAGGCTCTGCCGTAGGTCGCGGATCCACTCCGTCGAGAGGTCAGGACTCCTCGGCATCGGGGGAAGCGGGTACGTCCGGCGTTGCGGCGGGTGTCTCAAGGTCCGGAGTCGCTGACTCTCGCGTCAACTTGGCTTCGAGGTGCTCCCGGATCCACTTTCCGTCGAACCATTCGAGCGGGTCCACGAAGGTTCCGCCGACGAGAATGCCGAAGTGGAGGTGGTCGCCGCCGGCGAGCCCCGTGGTGCCCGATCGACCGAGGGGCTGTCCCTTGGCGACGGCTAGTCCCCGCTCCACGCTGAGTTCCGAGAGATGCCCGTAGAGGCTGAACAGCGACAGTCCGTGATCGATCAGAACCGTGCGGCCATAGATGCCGAGGTCGTCCGCGAACACGACGACGCCATCGTTGGCAGCGGGGATCTCAGCCCTGGCCGTGGACGCGAGGTCGTAGCCGAGGTGCGTCTGACGGTCGACCTCTCGACCTTCGAACAGGTACGTGCGCGCCTCCGCGAAGCCCGCACCGACCTTCGACTCCGGCATCTGCAGGAAGGGGCCCGTCCACAAGCGGTCGTCGCTCGACTCGGAGCAGATCTGCCTGATCTTCTCGGCATTCTCGGCGCGCATGCCCCGGTTGATCTCGAGGTATGCACTCAGCACGTCTTCCGGATCGCCTCCTACCAGCTCGGCGATCTTTCCGCGCATGAAGCCTTCGCTGAGCTGGATCTGGTCGGACGTCGGGCGAGACTCGATGATCGAGATCGAGAGCGGTACCGAGGTCTCGTTGTTGGCTCGATCGAGGGCGATCACGGCGGGCCGAACATCCTTGGCGGAGTCGTGGGGAATCGCATAGAAGGCGAGGAACTGCTTCGGATTCTCGGGGTGGAGGAAGCCCGGAAAGAAGAGATCTCCGACCTGCACTCCGTGCTTCTCACTCGGTTCGTCGAGCTCGTAGACGACCAGCTCGGTGCCTCCGCGGCGGACGTAGGTGAGTCCGGTCAGGACATTGACTCTGGGAGCACGCGTGTCGAGAACCAGCGGCACCTCTACGCGCGCTCGGTTGCGGCGAAAGGAGAAGTCGGTCGCCTCCGCGATCAAGGTCGCGCGACCGTCCTCGATGGGTGTCGCGTCGAGGTCCAGGGTGACCTGTACACGGCGAGGGATCGTCAGCTCGGCGCCGGAGTGCCAGGTCCCGTCGTAGCGCGTGGACAAGAGCTCGACCGGCTCCCCGCCCGACTCGACCCAGACGCGTAACGTCTCGACTCCGCGTCCCTCGTCGATCACGGTGAACTCGTGCATGTAGTCGTCGCCCACGTACTTCAGGGTGGGCAGGGTCTGGATCAGAGGAGGATCACTCTCGAAGGCGCCGAGTGCCCACCAGCCCCCCGCTGCGCCACAGGTCAGGATCAGCAGCCACAAGAGCTTCATGATGATCTTCCCCCGAAATCGAGCATCTCAGTCCTCGTCGCCTCGGAGCTTCGCGAGTACCGAGTAGTCCTCGAGCGTTGTTGTATCACCTACGACCTCCCTCCCTGCAGCGATGTCGCGAAGCAGGCGGCGCATGATCTTGCCAGAGCGCGTCTTCGGTAATGCATCGGTGAAGCGCACCTCGTCGGGGCGGGCGATGGGGCCAATCTCTCGCGCGACATGCTTGCGCAGCGCCTCGCGTAGTGCTTCGTCCGGCGTCTCGTTGGCTTCGAGGCTGACGAAGCCCACCACGCCCGTACCCTTGATCTCATCGGGTCTGCCGACCACGGCCGCCTCGGCGACCTTGGGATGGGAGACCAGCGCGCTCTCGATCTCCATGGTCGATAGACGGTGTCCGGCGACGTTCATGACGTCGTCGACTCTCCCCATCACCCAGAAGTTCCCGTCCTTGTCGCGCCGCGCGCCGTCGCCGGCGAAGTAGAGCCCCTTGAAGCGCGACCAGTACTGCTCCTTGTAGCGCTGCGGATCGCCGTAGATGCCGCGCAGCATCCCCGGCCAGGGCTTCGTCAGGACCAGGTAGCCGCCCGCATCCTTCTTTCGGGTCGGTTCGCCGTTCTCGTCGACGATGTCGGGGAAGATTCCCGGGAAGGGACGCGTCGCAGACCCAGGCGTGGTCGTGACCGCACCGGGCACTGGGCTGATCAGGATTCCACCGGTCTCGGTCTGCCACCAGGTATCGACGATGGGACAGCGGTTCTTCCCGATGAGCTTGCGGTACCACATCCACGCCTCGGGGTTGATCGGCTCGCCCACGGTGCCGAGCAGGCGTAGAGAGTCGAGGCGGTACTTCTTGATGTGGGCGTCGCCCCAACGCATGAACGTGCGGATGGCGGTGGGAGCCGTATAGAAGATCGTCACCTTGTAGCGGTCGATGATCTGCCAGAAGCGTTCGACGTCCGGAAAGTTGGGGGCTCCCTCGTACATGAGCGACGTCGCTCCGTTCGACAGGATTCCGTAGACCACGTACGAGTGTCCGGTGATCCAGCCAATGTCGGCCGTGCACCAATACGTGTCTTCTTCCTTGAGGTCGAAGATGTACTTGGATGTCACCGTCGTATGGACCAGGTAGCCTCCGGTGGTGTGCAGGACTCCCTTCGGCTTGCCTGTAGTTCCTGATGTGTACAAGATGAAGAGCGGGTGCTCCGCATCGAGCTTGGCGGGTGCGCAGACGTCCGACGCGGACTCCATGAGGTCGTGCCACCAGTGGTCCCGCTCTTCCTTCATGACGATCTGCTGCTCGGTGCGACGGACGACGACGACGTTCTCGACGGTCGGTACGTCACCCACCGCCTGATCGACCATCTCCTTCAGTGGAACGATCGACCCCCTGCGCCAGCCCCCGTCTGCCGTAACGACGAGCTTCGCCTTGGCATCGTTGAGTCGGTCGCGGATCGAATCCGCTGAGAATCCTCCGAAAATGATCGTATGTGGTGCACCGATGCGCGTGCAGGCGAGCATGGCGACCGCGAGCTCGGGCACCATCGGCATATAGAGCCCGACTCGATCGCCCTTCTTCACGCCGAGGCTCTTCAGCACATTGGCAAATTTCTGGACCTCGCGATGCAGCTCGCCGTAGGTGATCACCCGACGGTCGCCGGGCTCTCCTTCCCAGATGATGGCGGCCTTGTTGCGACGCCAGGCATTGGGTCCCTCTACGTGGCGGTCGATGCAGTTGTAGGACACGTTGGTCTTTGCACCGACGAACCACTTCGCGAACGGGAGTTTCCATTGGAGCGTCTTCTTCCATGGAGTGAACCAGGATACGTGCTCCTTGGCCATGCGCGCCCAGAAGCGCTCGAAGTTCTTCTCGGCCTCGCGGTGCATCTGGTTGTACGCCTTGGTGCTCGCGATGTGCGCGGCCTTGGCGAACTCCGGCTGCGGCTTGAACTTCCGCTTCTCCTTGAGGATGGACTCGATGGCGATCTCGTCGTGCATGGGGGGCTCCTTAGGTGTCGCTCTGCATCCAGGTTTCGACGGCGGAGGGTTCCTTGGGAATCGATCGGGTGAGGACTTCGTACCCATCGTCGACGATGACCACGTCGTCTTCGATGCGTACACCGATTCCGCGCAGCTCCGCTGGGCAGTCCGGCTCGTCGGGCCGGAAATAGAGTCCAGGCTCGACCGTGAACACCATCCCGGGCTCTAGTGGACGCGGCTTTCCCTCGACTCTGTGGCTGCCCACGTCGTGCACGTCGAGGCCCAGGAAGTGACCGGTGCCGTGCATGTAGAAACGCTTGTAGAGCTCGTCTGCGATCGCCTGGTCGAGGCTGCACGTGAGAGCTCCCAGGTCGATCAGAGACTGGCTGAGGCTGCGGACGGCAACGTCGTGAAGTTCGCGCAGCGAGGTTCCCGGACGCACGGCCTCGAGTGTCGCTCGCTGCGCAGCGAGCACCGCCTGGTAGACGTCGGCATGCGGCTGCTGGAAGCGACCACCGATCGGATAGGTCCGCGTCACATCCGAAGCGTATCCTCCGAACTCGACGCCGGCATCGATCAGCACGAGCTCTCCCTCGCGCAGCAGACCCGTGTTCTCCGTGTAGTGGAGGATCGTGGCGTTCTCACCGGCCGCCACGATGCTCGGGTAGGCCGCGCCCGCTCCACCGCGTTTGCGGAAGACGTAGGCGAGTTCGGCCTCGAGCTCGAACTCGTACCCGCCCGGGCTCGCTGCGCGTGCTGCGGCTCGGTGTGCGTCGTGACTGATTTCGGCGGCATGTCGCATGAGTGTGAGCTCGTGAGCGTCCTTGCGCAGGCGCATCTCGTCGAGGATGACGTGCGGGTCGCTGATCTCGTTCGGTGCAGTGATTCCCGTGCGGCCCTTGGAGCGCAGCTCCGCCAAGGTCTCCACGATGGCGCGATCGAGTTCCACGTCCTCGCCGAAGCGATGGAAGAGTCGGGGAAGGTTCTGCAGCAGGTCGGGAAGCCTTCGACGGAGCTCCGAGACGGGGTAGGCCGTGTCGGCGCCGAACTGCTCGATGGCACCGTCTACGCCCGGACGTCGGCCATGCCAGGTCTCGGCGTCTCGGTCGCGTGGCTCCACGAACAACACGAGTCCGCGTTGGGAGATCACAGCCACCGCATTCGGGTGGTCGAACCCCGTCAGGTAGAGGAGATCGGAGCGCTGGCGGAATACGTGATCGACGTCGTTCACACGACGCACGAGGTGTCCCCCGGGAAATATCGCGACTCCCTCGCCGAGCTGAGCTACGAAGCGCGCACGTCGCTCCGAGTAGATGTTCTGCCCGAGTTTCGATTCCAAAGCGCTGCCCCCGCGCAGAGCAGAGTACCGCAGAATGGACGATGGACGCACACATCAATGCCAAGCGCGCTGCCGCTCTGACGGACGAGCGCTGTAGAGTCGCAGGCGTCGGTGTCGCGCTGGCGCGCGGCGCAGGAGGGCACGTCTAGCGAAGATCGCCGCGGTCAGGCGTCGGACGATCCCTTCGGAGGGACACTCTTCCTGGCCTTGCCGCCCGTCGTTCGGGACCCGCCACCCTTGGGGCTTGCGGGCTTGGAGTCGTCGCCGTCCGAGGGCTCGCTGCGTCGAGTCAGCGCGAGGGCTTCCTCGCCGAATTCCTGGACCCACCACGGCTTGAGGTTGGGCAGCTTGGCGAGCTCTGTGATGCGCGTCGGGTGCGCCCACGCGATCTCTTCCAGCGCCGCATTCGGACAGAACACGCCAGGATCGAGCTCGAGCTCTCGTGATCGCTTCGCACGCCAGTTCTTGAGCCTTTCCAGGCGCTGCTCCGCGCGACGGTCGAGGCGACGACGCCCGCCACCGTTTCGGCGGGGATCCGGCAGCGGCTCCTCCGGGGCTTCGGTGCCGCGCTCGATGGCTTCGATCAGCTCGGCTCCCATTCGACGGACGACCAGATCCGTGATCCCGCGGCGCGTCATCAGCGCACGCTTGGAGCGCGGAGGCTTCTGGGCGAGGTCGAGGAGCGTGCCGTTCCCGAGCACCTTGAAGGGCGGGCGATCTCGCTCCCTCGCCCGCTTGTCTCTCAGGAGGTAGAGCTGCTTCAATATGGCGCGTCCGCGCGCCGAGAGCTGCTTGGCTCCCTTGATACGCATGTAGCCGTCCGTGTCGAACTCGCGCTCCGGCCACACCTTCTCCTCGAGGGCGGCAAACTCTGCTTGGGCCCAGGGGAGTCGCTTCTTCTCCTTCAGGGAGGCTTCGAGCAGGGAGGACAGCTCGATCAGATAGCGCACGTCGCCGGCCGCGTACTCGAGCTGTGCCGCTCGCAGCGGCCGCCGCGACCAATCGGTGCGTTGCTGGTCCTTCGCGAGCTCGACCCCGAAGTGCTCACTCACCAGTGCGGCGAGCCCGACCGCACGATAGCCGAGCAGCTGTGCCGAGATCATCGTGTCGAAGATGTTCTGTAGCTTGAGTCCGCCGCCGTAGCGCTGCAGTACGAAGAGGTCGTAGTCCGCGGCATGCAGAACCTTGCGAATCTTGCGGTCCGAGAGCACGGGATCGAGTAGCGACAGCGCTCCAGCGGGGAGCTCCAAGGGATCGATCAGCGCGATTCCATCCTTGTATCCGACCTGAAGGAGACAGAGTTTGTCTACGTAGTGAAAGAAGCTGTCCGCTTCGCTATCGATGGCGATGACACGTTGACGTCTTAGCTGCTTGACGAGCTCCTCGAGGCCTTCCGGAGTCGTAACGAGTTCATATTCGGGCATGAGTTCCAATCATTGCGACGTCCCGACCGGCGAGCTTGGACAGCACTCGGATCGGCCATGTTCTCTCTCCTCGGGCTGACTTCACAGCTCCCGCTCGCCTACGCCCAGCTCGGAGTGCACGCGCGGCACTCTCTTCGGGTCGCTCTTCGGGCCACGGATCGCCCGGCAAACCTCGGTTGCCGGCGGATCGGAGCGGGGTCCGAATCCAGATCCGAGTCGCCATTGCGGCTCATTGCGGCCACGTGGTTGCAAGCGACTACATGCGAACCGGCACGGCGCACCAGCCCGACTCGCATAGACTCTTGCCGCGAGGCGCAGACCGTCGAGGAAGGCCCGGCGAGACTCGAAGCTGCTCGATCCATCCCAAGGGGACTTCGATTCTAACGTCGCGCGGCATTAGGGCAACGAAGGATTTCGCCGCGTGCCTCGCCTGGGCTCGAAGCCGATCCCCCCGGGCACGCGTCCGGCGGGCGCCACCCGGTTGCTGTCGCGTGAGCGCCGGACGGGGCCTTCCCAAGCACTCCGGGCTAGACTGTGGGCTCATGTGGGGGAGCGTGCGAGTGGCGCAGCGGAGCCGCCGACTCCTCGACGAGTCGAGTGCTGGGGTGAGATCCTCCCGGCGCTCTAAATCCGCCCGATTCTCGCGTTCGGAGCGCGTTTCGCGGGCTGCGAGCCAATCAGAAACTGCGACCATGGGGGAGAGCGATGCGCCCGGCGCTGACAATATTGAGTGACGAGGAGGAGATCTTCCGGAAGACGGTGCGTGAGTTCGCCGAGCGTGAGCTCGCCCCGCGCGCCATCAAGATGGACCAGCAGGGCCACTACGATCCGGACATCACCTCGTTGCTCTTCGATCTGGGGATCATGGCGATCGAAACTCCCGAGGCGTTGGGCGGGGCCGGATCGAGCTTCTTCATGTCGGTGCTCGCGGTCGAAGAAGTCTCTCGTGTGGACGCGGCCGTGGGTGTGCTGGTCGACGTACAGAACACACTCGTGGGAAACGCCATCTTGCGCTTCGCGGAGGACCCTCTGCGGGCACGCATTCTCGAGCGCATGGCGTCTGGAGTGGTTGCGGCCTATGCGCTTTCCGAAGCGGGATCGGGCAGCGACGCCTTCGCGCTCAAGACCCGTGCCCGCGAGGATGGAGACAGCTACGTCCTGAACGGTCGAAAGCTCTGGATCACGAACGCGGCCGAAGCCGGCGTGTTCCTGGTCATGGCGAACGTCGACCCGGACGCCGGCTATCGTGGGATCACCAGCTTTCTGGTCGAGCGCGACATGCCGGGCTTTTCGGTCGGGAAGAAGGAGGACAAGCTGGGGATCCGCGCCAGCTCGACGTGCGAGTTGATTCTGGAGGACGTGCGCGTCCCCAAGGAAAACGTCGTCGGTCAAGTCGGGCGGGGCTACAAGATCGCAATCGAGACGCTCAACGAGGGGCGCATCGGGATCGGTGCGCAGATGATCGGGATCGCGCAGGGTGCGCTCGACGATGCGCTCGCCTACACCTCCGAGCGTAAGCAGTTCGGCCAGGTGATCGGTTCGTTTCAGGGAGTGCAGTTCTCGCTGGCGGAAATGGCGACAGAGCTCGAGGCGGCGCGCCTACTCGTCTACAATGCGGCGCGGCTGAAGGACGCGGGCCAGCCCTTCGTCATGCAAGCGGCGATGGCGAAGCTCAAGGCTTCCGAGGTGGCCGAATCCGTGACCTCGCTGGCAATCGAGCTCTTCGGTGGAGCGGGGTACACCAAGGAGTATCCGGTCGAGAAGCGTTTTCGGGATGCCAAGATCGGTAAGATCTACGAAGGCACCAGCAACATGCAGCGTCAGACCATCGCGAAGCTGTTGCAGGCCTGAGGTCATCGCCCCCCGCGATCGGTTGCGATCGGTTGCAATCGACTAGCGACTCGGCCCAGAGGCGGCAGGCTGGGTCCTGCGCCGGCAAACGAACGAGCCGCTTTGGAGCGTTCCCATGAGCCCCCCGCGTCGCCCGCAGACTTCGCCGCCCGTGGTCTACGTGCTCGATGCGCACTTCCAGATCTTTCGCGCCTATCACAGCCTTCCCGATCTGCGCAGCCCGGCGGGCGAGCCGGTGGGAGCCGTGCGAGGCTATACGCAGGTGCTGATCAAGTTCCTGCGCGACTACGAGCCTACCCACGTGGCGGCCGCATTCGACTTTGCGATGACGAGCTTCCGGAATCGGATCTATGCAGGCTACAAGGCCGGACGCACCGAGGCCCCCGCCGATCTGGAGCCCCAGTTCGCACTCTGCGAACGCGCGACGGCGGCTCTCGGGATTCCGCTGTATCAGCTCGAGGACTACGAGGCCGATGACCTGATTGCGAGCCTGGTGCGGCAGCTGCGGGCCCAGGGCGCCGAGGTCGTGATCGTCACGCGTGACAAGGATCTGGCCGCGCTCGTGAGCGACCACGTTCGCCTGCTCGATCTCAAGGACGGGACCGAGAGCGGTCCGAAGGAGGTCGAGGCTCGGCTGGGGGTTCCGCCGACCCTGGTTCCCGAGTACCTGACCCTGGTCGGCGATGCGGTCGACGGCATTCCGGGAATCCCTGGCGTGGGGGCGAAGACCGGCGCTGCTCTGCTCCAGAGCTTCGGTGGAATCGATGCGATTCCATGTGGTGAGGACGCCCTGAGGGATGCGGGCATCCGAGCACCCGCTCGGGTGGCGCGAGCGCTGGCGGAGAACGCTGAGCTGCTCTCCTTGTCTCGTGCTCTCGTCGCGATGCGAGATGATCTGTCGATCGAAGCTCGTATCGAGCAGCTTGCCTACCGCGGGGCCGATCGTGGCCAACTCGAGGCCCTGTTGGGGGAGCTCGGTGCCGAACGCTTGATCTCCCGGGTCGTGCGCTGGCAGCCCTAGATGGCCAACCTCTTGTCCCTCGGCAGGGGCCTCCTCGCGTTGCCCTTTGCATATTGCATGCTGCAAGCCTCAGGGGCGGCAACGTGGGCGGCGGCGGGGATCCTGCTGCTGGCGATCGCGAGCGATCTGGTCGACGGGCCCGTCGCGCGTCGAGCTGGGACGGCGAGCGCCTGCGGACGTAGCCTCGACCACGGCGCGGACGTGCTCTTCGTGCTCTGCGGTCTGGGGCCGGCGGCGCTCCGCGGCGCGGTCCCGGTCGGGCTACCGGTTCTGGTGCTGGTCGCGTTCCTGCAGTACGCGGTGGACTCCTATTGGCTCCATCGAGAGGGGCAGCTGCGCATGAGCGCTCTCGGGCGTTGGAATGGAGTGCTCTACTTCGTGCCGATCACAGTAGACATCGCGATCCGCATGCCAGAGCTCTGGGCCGCAGCCGTCCAGCTGCTGCGACTCTCGCTGACTCCGATCGCATGGCTCCTGATGGCAACCTCGCTCGCATCGATCGGAGACCGCCTGCTCTCGCTACGCAGGCCGCAGTCCTGAGGTGGGTGCACGATCAAGCGCTCGAGCGCTCACCCGCGGGAATCAGCGAGCATCCGGGGGCATGAGGAAGTATCCGAGAATGATGAGCACCATACAGGTGAAGCCGAGGGCATGGAACAACACGGCCCTACGGGCTTCGCTCTCTGAGAAATGCTGAAGAAACTCGGTCTTGGTGCAGGATATGCCCGATACGTTGTAGGCCTTTCGCTCGATCCATCGCGAGGGTAGGAGGTAGACCAAAGCCAAGGTGATCGAGTAGTGGAGGGCGAGGTACCAGGCTCCCCCCAGCCAGAGGAACGGTGAGCCCGGTATGTCGGCCGCACTGCGGAGCATCGGTTCGTTTTCGAATACGGGCACGATCGTGCGCATTTGCTTCAGGTTCATGCGAATGAGGAGCGGGGTCAGGAGCAGCGCGATCGTTCCAAGCCAGAGCGCCATCAGAAGATCTCGACCCATGCATCGGCCCAGCCGCCGATCGTTTCCAATACCGTGTCGTAGATCGACTCACCGACCCACTTGCCGACCGTGTATCCCGCGTAGCCGACGCCAGCAGATGCGGAAACGGCTGCGACGAACACGACGATGCCTGGGAGCGCGACGATGCCCGTCGTGACTGCCGCGCCGGCAAGGCCCCCCCAGGTGGATCCGACGGCTCCCAACACGACGCCGACGGTCTCTCCTGCGCCGGTTCGCAGCTTCATGCCCTCGGGGGCAGTGAGCGAGGTGTAGACGCCGAGAACCGCGGGCACGATCCAGGTTGCGCCGCGCGCGTAGCGACCTGCGCGCAGCACCTGGTCCCCGAGTCGGTTCGCTACGCGTCCCAGGTAGATTCCCGGCGCCACGCCTTTGGGCACGACGAATTGCCGTCGCAGGAAGCGGGCGTTAGGTCGAGGCGAGGAGGGGAGATGGATGTCTCCCAGGCGTCGCTGGACGAATTTCGGCAGATCGTCCAGCGCCTTTCGGAGCTGTCCGTAGGCCGGGTGAGATCGGAGCATCCTCTCGAGCGCGCCCCTCTCGGCTCGGCTGACTCCGAAGGGAGAGCGGGAAGCGCTGAACTCGGTCATGACATCCGCGTAGACGCGGTCGGCGAGCTGGGCGATTCCCCTGAGGTCGCTATGCAGCACGCCGCTGTATGCACCTGCGCCGTTCGATCCGTGGCCAGCGAGCGTCGTGATCTGCTGGCCAATCTTCCATTGGTTCCGTTGGGCGTAGCCCGCGAAGTCGTACATCTTGGTGAGCAGCCACGGATCGTGTTGGGCGACTTGTCGCCCGTTGGGTGCTGCAAGAAAGGCACGCTCGATCTGTTCACGATCCTGCCCCCAAGCCCTGCAGGAGGTCTCCTCGAGCGCTCGCGGGTCGATCCACAGCGCCCGACCCCCGCAGTGCGGGAGTCGCGGACTGATCTGGTTGTTCTGGCAGAGAGTCCCGAGGGAGTCGTCGAACGCGACTGGCGAATTCCGGCTGATCTCGTGGGCCAGGCTCTGCGGCGATTCCCCCGGCCCGGCCAAGAGGATTGGATGCGTTTCGTCGGACAAGGGGTCTCTCCCAGGCAGCATTCGGCTCAATCTACCAACGCGGAGCAGCGCCCGCGCGTCCAGCAGCGGACTTCCGCACACCGCAGACCTTCGAAGTCGAACTCCGAGTGACGCTAGTGAACGACCAGCAGCTTCATTTCGAGGAGAGCGCGAGTTTGCGAAAACTCACCCGAGGCGGCATACCCCGAACGATCGGGGTTCTGGAATCGCGGCTGCCGGGCCGTTCGAGTCCGCGACTAGGCCCGGCAGCCGCGATTCCAGAGCCCCTTCCGGAGACTGGCAAAATACCCGGGTCAGCTGCTCTCGAGGGCGGTCAGGATCGCGCTCTCCAGACGATCTCCGCTGGTCGTCGGCGCGAAGCGCGCAACGGAGCCCGCGTGTCGGCCGACGAGAAACTTGGTGAAGTTCCACTTGATCGCGCGTGTTCCGAGTAGCCCTCTCGCGGCGTGTTTGAGCGTGGCAAAGAGCGGATGGGCGTTGGCCCCATTCACTTCGACCTTCGCGAACATCGGAAAGCTGACGCCGTAGTTTCGAGCACAGAACTCGCTGATCTGTGTGGCGTCTCCGGGCTCCTGCTTCCCGAACTGATTGCACGGGAAGCCGAGCACTACCAGGCCCCGCTCGCGGTGAGTCCGCCATAGGTGCTCGAGGTGCTCATATTGAGGGGTGAAGCCGCACTGGCTCGCGGTGTTGACCACGAGCAACACGTTCTCGCGGTACGGCTTCAAGAAGACTTCTTCTCCGCTCAATCTCTTCAGCGGAATCTCGTAAAGCGGTGCATGCATCAGCGACATCCTCTCAGAGTCCGATGCTCGCCTGGATGCGGCGAGCTTCAACCTTCACTTGGGGATACCGCAGCGATCGCTGTTCAGCTGCGCTCGGGCTCCCCTACCGCGGCCGTGGAGGCTCCGTTTACGGAGTGTGCGCATTTTGACGCAATCTCAGTAGTTAGTTCTATATTTTCCTCATTATCAGATTCTTCTTGATCGCATCGCTGGGTCTCCGGTGACCCAGGAACCGGAATTCCCAGTCGATAGACGCTGGCCGGTCCCGGCACCCGCACGATGAAATCTCCCGGTTCATCGGGATACGCGCGGAAGATGTCTCGAACCCGGACGGGATTTGCCCGCTTCGCCTCGTAGACCGCCTCCCACTCGCGGACGATGTGTTCCTGTGGGAGCCCGTCACAGTTCGGATCCTGGTCGCACAGGATCTGGAATACGAGTGCCTGCCTGGCACGGAACTGCTTGCGCCGATTGTTGATCTCGATCCAGCTGAAGTGCTTCCCGTGTCTCAGCACACCCTCGCTGCGTGCCTGATCGACCAAGGTCTGGCCATTCGTGCTGTCTGGCTGAAAGCGCCAGGCCTGCGCTGCGGCATCCGCTGGACTCAGGGGGGACTCGCCCGAGTGCAGGGGCGTCGGCGTAGCCGCTACTGGGCGCACTGGGTTGCGTCCGCACTCGAGGCCTTCTGGCGGGGATGGGATCTCGGGCGGACCCGGCACCGCGGGTGCGAGTGTCGGCCTGTGGTGCACTTCGCCCGCGCCTGCCAGGGGCGCGCGCGGGCTCGGCTCGGCCTCCTCGGGGTTGTGTGCACGTTCTGCCTTGTGGCGGTCGCTCTTGGCTCGCCCCCTGACCATGAAGATCAGGGGCACGAACGCCAGCGCCACGAATGTCCCGGCTAGCCAACGCGTGAACGGGGGACCGCTGACCACCATGAGGAAGGCATCGGACTGTGCGATGCACTGGCTGCCGTTCTCGGGAGACGTCTTGACGAGCAGGCGCACTCGGTAGTCCGCAGCAGGTAGAGGCAGCTCGAACTGCTGCTCGAATGCGCCCGCCGCGTCCGTCTGGATGCGAACGAAGTTCCAGTGCCCTTCCTGGATACCGCTCGGATTCTCCCACACCGATCCGAGGGGCCAGCCGTGAATCTGAAGCTTGCCGAGTCGGTCGCTCGTGGGCGACCCGGCTTCGCCGGGATTCAGGCAGAGCACGTAGGTGGTCTTGGGCTCCAGGCCGCCCAGCCGCACCGTCAGCTCACTCGAGCTCAGGGCTTCGGATTCGAAGGAGAGCTCCCCCGAGATGCTCGGCGCCTCATCCGCGATCGAGACGATCGGGAGGCTGCGTGGCTCCGCCGAGACGGGTGACCCAGCGAGCAAGGCCAGACCAAGCAGCAGGGACGAGCTCAGGCGTGCGAGGGAGCTGAATACTGTTTTCGTATCTTTTTCGACTTCTGGTAACATTATGGGCTCTCTGAAGTCTAGGTCCACCGGGTCTCCGCGACCGTGCACTACGACGACCGGTCCGCACCTCCGAAGTAGGTCATCACACCTCAGCGGCGCCGCCGATCGAGTGTTGCACATGGCGTCACGAATCTGGCCTATAGTAACGCGGTCTCGGGCAGACGTTCTTGATCATTTTCGGTTGATTGGGATCGGTTGGTAGTCTGGAGCCGGAATTCCGTCGCGATGTTCGCGAAGGATCTGAAATAGAAGTCCGTTGGAGCCTCCCAGAATTGCCTCGGAGATCATGCCTTCTGGGTCGCAGTCGCGTGCCGTCTCGAGAAGTCTAGAGAAGATCGAGATGTAGCGGTCGGCATAGGCGCGGCGCTGCTCGTCTCCGAGGAACATTTCCTTGGAGGATCCACCCGCCGCGACTTGGGCGAAGTGGAGGCCAAGGAGCGAGCGGCTGAACAGCTCGTGGTCCCCCACCGCGCGTCCCCACATCTCGCCGACGCGTTCCGGGGATACCTCCTTCGGATGTACGCGTACGGCGACCGCGGCGTAGATCATCCCGGCGAGGCCCCCGAGCTGGCGCTGCACCATCGCAGCGATTTCTATGAACGTGTCCTGGCGAGCATGGAGCTCGTTCGCTTGGATGGCCCGCGCCTGGATCTCCGCCTGCTCGGCGGTGCGCCGCATCTCAGCGTACTGGGCTTGGATCGCGCGCGTGTTCTCGGCCAGCTCACGTTGCTGGAGGAAGTAGCCGATCACAAGCCACAAGAAGGCGAGGGGTGCGAACCCACCCTCGAGAAAGCCGCCGATCACGGCGGCGCCTTGCTCGAGGAACGAACGGAAGCCGATGAAGCTTCCGATGTACAGCACGCCCAAGAGCAGCCAGAGGACGGATAGACCGAGCCCAAACCAGATTCGCCAATCCCGAGGTGTCCGATCTTCCGCTGCCGCGGTCTCATCCATCGCTTCCTTCTCCTCGTGCGCGCGAACGGGGTGCCTGCAACGAGGCTCGTTCGGGGCGCCCCGGGCGGGCAAGGGGTGAGGCCCAAGATTTCCATCGACGGCTGTATCCATTCTGATCCGATTCGCCGCCTGATCCGTCTCTTCTAAACAGGCTGCTTCTCCGAAAGGTTGCCCGCGGACGAGTCAGCATCGCAGATCCGAGCGTATCGCAGCGCCGAGATCTCCGATCCGGACATCCCGGTGCAGCGATCGATCGCGGCATTGGTCGCCGTTGTCGGTTCGGTGCCGTTGTCTGTGCGGCGGGGACCGGCGTCGGTCGAGCCCCGTCGCGAGGCAGTCGGTTGGTAGAGGGCGGCTTCCAGGCTCGTCCGAGGAGTTCCGATGTACCCAACAAGTGAACGGCAGAGTCCACGCCGGAGAGGCCCACACTCCGCACCGCCGCGGGTGCGACCCTACGAACTCGCGACGGATCTTCAGAGTGAGGGCGGGACAGAGTCCAAGCCGATCGTACCGGGAGCGGAGTCGCTATCGGATGCTTTCCTGTCGGACTGCATACTGCGCTGTGATCGTTCTCTATCCTCGGCGCTTCGCCGGCGAGATCGACTGAGGGCGGAATACCAGGAGGCCGCAGTGTTCGCTGCCCTGGAGGACGAAGACCTGCATCCTGGGCAGATGACCCGCGGCGATCGGTTGCTGCGAGAAGTGCGTGAGCAGCAGCAGGCGCGCCGGCAGGAACGGCTCAAGCGTGCCGAGGCGACCTGCTCGTACCTGCACGAGGGCTTCGTGGCGATCGTGCGCGAGGCTTTGAGCCGGCACGGAGGCTGAGCGCGGGTGAGAGCTCGAGCTCTCACCGCGTCTGCGTGAACGGGTCGCACTGGCTTCCGTTGAGGTGCAATCGGATCTCGTAGCGCAACTCACGGCTGGCGGACTGCGGTTAGGCGTTAGAATCCCGGGGGCCAACGCCGAGGAGCGCTCACCCGCATGCAGCCCATCCATCTTGTGACCGGAGCGACCGGATTCGTCGGTTCCGCATTGGTGCTCGAGCTCTTGCGCGATCGGTCGAGTCGAATCGTCTGTGTCGCGCGGTCGCGCGAAGGTGCCGAGACGGCTGACCGACGGGTGCGCAAGGCGCTCCGACGGGCGGCGCGCGCCGCCGAAGACGAAGAGTTCCTCGAGCGCGCACTATCGCGCGTGCGAGTCGTCAGCGGAGATCTCGAGAGGCCGAGCTGCGGGCTGGTGCCGATCGAGCTGGACGGTGGGGCAGAAGTCTGGCACGTGGCCGCGACCCTGCGCTACGAGGATGACCTGGCACCGCAGATTCTGGACCAGAACGTCGCCGGAACGGAGCGGATGCTCGAACTCGCAAGCGCCCTGGATGCGTCGGTCTTCAACTACATGAGCACCGCGTACGTGGCGGGTACCCGTCGGGGGCACATTCTGGAGCAGCTCGTTCCGCACGATGAGCCGGTCAACAACGTGTATGAGCGCTCGAAGATCGTCGCCGAGAATCTGGTCGCGGCGTCCGGGCTGCCCTACCGGATCTTGCGACCGAGCATCGTGATCGGCCATAGCAAGACGGCCTCGGCGAGTGGGAGCGACAGTGGATTCTATGGCTACGTACACCGGTTGCTGCGTTTCAAGCGCGTGCTGGAGCGGCGCGGGCACCGACGGATCTTCGAGCGCACCTTTCTACCCGGCGATCCGGGTGCGCCGCTCGACATGGTGCCGGTCGATGTGGTGGCGCGGAATGCGGTCGCCATCGCGCGATCGGGGAGCCTCGAGCACATCTTTCACCTGACGAATGCCGCTGCCCCTGAGCTGGGCACTGTGGCGGCGACTCTGAGTGAGCGTCTCGACTTGGGCGGGCCCCGCTTTCGTGCGGCCGTGGGTCCGGCCGGGCCGCACGCGCCTCGACTCGCGGAACAGATGCGCTTCTTCTTGGCCTACCTCGCCGGTGGAAAGACCTTCGATCGCCGCAACACCGATGCGGCGATCGGGCCGGAGGCCTCGCTCTGGCCGCTGGACGCCGACGGTACGCGACGCTATTTGGATCGATTCCTCGACGAGCTCGGAGAAGCGTAGCCGACTCGCGCGGATGCCGGATGCGGCCGGACTGCCGTCCGGGCTCTGCCGAAGGGGTCGCAACCCCTGCGCAGCGGGGTCTCCCTTCCGGCTCTGGCTAGAATCTCTGGGTATACTCTGCGGGAACATCCCCGCAGGCTTGTGCGGGCTGTGGACTTCGTTCGCGCAGGATCTAGTCTCAACGGGGCTCTGTGGAACCGAACGCCGAAGCAACCTCCGATTCTCTCGCTGTGGCGGCCGGGCCGACGGCTGGCGCCGTTGGGTCCCGTCTGGTCGCTCGGTCCTCCGCGACGTTCGGCCTCCCTGTTCCCGTCGTGCTGCTGGCTGGAGATCGTCGTCATAGCCGATCCGTGGCCGGGCGCAGCAAGGCCTTCGTCGAGATTGCGGGTCGCACCATGCTCGAGCACGTGCTGGAATCCGTCCTCGCGGTTCCAAGCCTCGGTGATGTATTCATCGTCGGAGACTCGGTGCGGTTGCAGTCGCTGTTGCGTGCGAGTGGAATGCTGGCTTTCGCTGCGCAGGCTGGACGCGTCCTCCACGTGCTGCCGCAGCGTGCAACTCTTTACGACAACGTCTGGCATGGGTTTCTGGCGACCCTGCCTTCGGGGGGTGTCGACCCCGACCGAAGCATTCTGGTGGTTCCCGCAGACATTCCCCTGATGGTGCCCGCGGAGCTCGAAGAATTCGTGCGCCTTGCAAGGGCTCAGTCCGTCGACTACGTGCTCGGTCTGACGCCGGACCTCGCGATGGCCCCGTACGCGCCGCGCGACGGGCAGCCGGGAATCGAGATGGCCTATTTCAACCTTGCCGAAGGCCGTTTTCGGCAGAACAATCTGCACCTCGTCAAGCCGCTGCGCATGGAGAGTCGGCACTACATCCAGAACATGTACGAGAGCCGATACCAGAAGGAGCTGAGCAGCGCGATTCGGCTCGTCTTCCAGCTGCTCGTGCGTGAGCTGCGCCACCTGTGGTTCGTGGTTCCCTACCTTCTGCTCCACGTCTCTGGCGTGCTGAATCGGCGTGGGCACTTGCGCGCGGCCGACTTCGTTCGGCGCTTCGTGTCCCTGCGTACGATCGAACACTGCATCGGAGCTCTCCTTCGCACGCGCTTTCGCACCGTGATCACCGGCTACGGCGGTGCGGCGCTCGATGTCGACAACGACGCCGACCTGGCGGCTGCGGAGAAGATGTGGGATCGATGGCGATCGATGCAGACCGAGCGCGCGGCGATCGCTATGCTGAACCAGCCATGACCGATTCTTTCGAACGGATAGCCGGGAGTCCTTGCGTTCTCCTGACCCACCCTGAGCGGGGTTGGCTCGAGGTTCGCGGCGGAGACCGGGAGCGCTTCCTGCACGCGATGTTGTCCAATGACATTCGTGGCCTTGCAGCCGGCCGCGCTTGTGCAGCCCTGCTCTTGAACCGCAAGGGGCGCGTGCTCTCCATGTTGCATGTGCTCCGCGAGCCCGACCGGATGTGGCTCGACACGGCCGATACGACGACGGCCTGCGTGCGCGAGGTGCTCGAGAAGCATGTGATCGCGGACGACGTCGACTTCGAGGATCGTTCCGCCGAATGGATCGGCTGTTCGATCGAGGGGCCGGGAGCGCGTGCGCATCTTCGCGCGCGCGAATTGCCCTGTCCCGAGCCCAACTGGATCGAACGCGATCCCGAGGGGCGTTTGTGGTGTGGCGGCGGGGCGCTCTCTGACCTGGGTGTTCGCTGCTTCGGGCCGCGCGTGATGCTCGATGCCCTGATCGGCAGCCTCGAGCTCTCGGAGCCAACGAGCGACCTGCGTGAAGCCTTGTACGTCCGGTTGGGTGTTCCTCGTTACGGGGTAGATGTCAGCGACAAGAACTTTCCGCACGAGGCGGGCTTGGAGCGCAGTTCGGTGTCGTTCTCGAAGGGGTGTTACATCGGCCAAGAGATCGTGGCGCGAATTCATTCGCGTGGTGCCGTGAATCGGCTGCTGGTGCAGATGGAATTCGACGGGCCGGTCGAGGCTTCTGCGAGCATCTCCGGCGAGGAGCGCGAGCGGCTGGGGATGATCACGAGCGCAGTCCCGGTCGTCGATGCTGCTGCCCGCTCGGGGGCGCAGGCGGACGCGGTTCGCTATGCGGCTCTCGGTTATGTCGCGATCGAAGCTGCAGTGCCGGGAACCCGGGTTCGTGTCGATCAGTGCTCTGGCGAGGTACTCGCTCGCACCGCCGCGTTTGAATGATGGGATGATGGGATGATGCATCGCTCGGTGCTAGCCCTCTTCGCCAAGGCTCCCGTGCCCGGCCAGGTAAAGACCCGACTCAGTCCGCCCCTCACTCCGACAGAGGCTGCCGAGCTCTACGAAGCCATGCTTCTGGACACGGTTGCGCAGCACCAGGTTCGTCCTGGTCGCGGACTGTTTCTTTGGTTTGCTCCTGCAGAAGCCGAGGGCTGGTTTCGCGCGCACATTCCGCCCCGCTTCCGGCTGCGGCCGCAACGTGGTGCTGGATTGGCCGAGCGCATGCGTGCCCTGTTCGAAGAGCACGCCAGTGAGGGTGCGGATCGCATCGTCCTGCGTGGCACCGACAGCCCCACCTTGCCGCCCGAGCGGATCCGTGAAGCGTTCGAGCTGCTCGAATCCGCAGATCTGGTTCTGTGTCCGGATCGCGATGGCGGGTACAACCTGATTGGTCTCCGGCGCCCTGCCCCCGAGCTCTTCGATCTCGAGCTGAGCACGGGATCCGTCCTCGACACTACCCTGGAGCACGCTCAGGCGCTCGGCATGAGCGTGGCGCTGCTCGAGCCGCATCACGATGTGGATACCCAGGCCGATCTCGAGCTGCTGGCTTCGACAGCCAAGCCGGAGCAAGCTCCGCTGACCTGCCGCTGGCTTGCTGCAAACTTGCGGAAGTGCCTTTTCGATCCGCTGGCTGCGGATGCCTCGCTGGCGGAGGAAGAGTCATGAATATCGGGGATGTCGTCGGGAGCAAGGTCATGGTGCTCTTTCACTCTGCCAAGGGTCTCGGAAACCTTGGGATCGACGACAACAGCAAGTACTGCCGGGTGGTCGGCTTCGACAACATCGGACTCTGGGTGGAGAATCCGAGCTATGAAGAGACTCCCATTCGCGATGAGGACGGAACCCTGATCCCTCCCGAGAAGCGCCGGAAGCACCGTTACGTGGCGCAGATTCTGATCCCTTGGGGGAACGTCCGCGCGATCGTCTCCTTCCCCGAACGAGAGAAGGACGAGCCGGAGATGGAGAGCGAAGAAGTCAGGCCGATCGGAAGCTATCTCTGAGCCACTAGCCTGGCACGCCCCTTGCTCATGGAGTGTGCGCCGTCCCCGAGAGGGGAAGGTGCACGGTGCGACCGTCGCACCGTTGCGGTTCGCGCGCAGCCTTTGCTGGCGCACCGACAGGAGGAGAGGGGAATGAGACGCAACTGGAGTGGCTTAGCAGCGTTGCTGTGCGCCTCTTTTGGACTGAGTTCGATCACATTTGCTGGTGACGAAGGCGACGATCGACTGCGCGCCATGGAGGATCGGTTGCGCGCACTGGAAGCGCGCTTGGCTGAGAGCGAGTCTGTCATCGAGTCGCAAAGGGAATTGCTTAGAAATCAGGCACCCGACGTAGCGCAGGGGGATGAACTCGACGCTTTCTTGAGCTCGATCGAGATCGGTGGCCATGTGGCCACGTCATATGTCTATAGTTTCAATAATCCTGCAACCAACACGTTCAGTCAGACGTTGTGTCAGTTCAACTGCAATCACAACGAGTTCTCGCTCGATGCCATCAAGCTCGAGCTGGGTAAGCCGCTGTCCGAGCCTGGGTCCGTGGGATTCCAGTTCGATCTGCTGTTCGGCCAGAACGCATCGATCTTCAAGGCTCTCTCGCCGGATGGCGCGGCTTCGGGAAACGCAGACGGAACCTCGGATACGGAGTTCTTCGTTCAGCAAGCCTACCTGTCGTATCAGTACAACGACATCGAGCTCAAGTTCGGAAAGTTCGAGACCTTGCTCGGCTACGAGTTGATCGACGGCAACGACAATCCGAACGTGACCCAGGGGATTCTGTTCACCTTTGCGATTCCGCTCTTTCACACAGGCTTTCTCGCAAGCGGCAGCTTGAGCGAGGAAGTCTCTTGGTCGGCTGGGCTCGTCAACGGGTTCAACAACACGCTCGATACGGGAGACAACAAGGGCTTCCTGGGCCAGCTCGCCTGGGAGGATGGCCCCTGGTTCGCGTCGCTCAGTACGTACGTGGGGACCTTGGGGGAGACGCGAGCGAGCCTGTCGACACCGGCAGGATCCCGCCCTGGGGACAACAGCGTTCAGACGCAGATCTACGATGCGATCCTGCAGTACAGCCCGTCGGAAGATACCACGGCCTGGCTGAACATCGACTGGGGCAAGACCGACGTGAGCTCAGACAGCAATGGCGGTGGTCCCGGTGGTGCGGCCGGCAGTGATCCGCATTTCTTCGGTTTGGCTGCTGGCATCAAGCAGCAGCTGAGCGAGAAGATGTTCGTGGCCTTCCGTGGGGAATACATGAACGATGATCAGGGCTCGCGGTTCTCGGGGCTGGTCACCGGCAACACCATTCTCTCGGCGAACAATCCCAACTTCGTGGGGGGGAACAGCTTCGACGAGATCGATGCTTGGAGTACGACCCTGACCCTCGGCTACCAGGTGACCCCGAGTTTGCTGGCTCGTGTCGAGTATCGTCGCGATCAGGTGGACTGTGACAAGCTCGACTGCAGCTTCTTCCGCGATTCGAGCGATGGCGGAGAGGAGACGAACGATCTCGGAATCATCGAGCTGATCTACAGCTTCGACTGAGGTCTTGGCCCCGTCTTTGGGTGTGGGCGATATGCACCACGCCTGAAGGCGGGGCACGACCTGACCGAGTCCTGAGCAGTCATTGCTCGAATTCTGTGCAATGCTTTTGCCCCTTGGTTACATGTGATGGCTTTTGGCACCAATTCTGAACGCCCACGAAACGGCCGTCCTGGCTGGACCCCGATGTGCGTCAATGGTACAAACTTTGCAAAATCCACCCACGCCGAATCAAACCCGCGATGGGGGCAACAATGTTCTCTGCCACCGATCGTTTGCGTAGTAGAACGAACGGGTGGCTGGGCGTCGGCTGGGATTGCCTGGGTCACGGGAATCCACCCGGTAGCTGGGGCAGCGGCCGGGGTGTGCTGGTGGCGCGTCGATCCATTCGTGCGGAGGCGGGCTGGGATTCGAGGGGCGCGGGCAGTTCGGGCGCAGATACAGATCAGTGGTGCGGAATGTAGGTAAGCAATGGGGGTGGGAGTTCGGGCCCGCCCTGGTCGGGTCGGAGGGCCGGTGCCCAGCGGCCGTGGACGTCTAACGGAGGAAAAGCCGATGCATAAGGTCGAGGCGATCATTAAGCCCTTCAAGCTAGATGAAGTGAAGGATGCGCTGAACGGAATCGGAATTCAGGGAATTACCGTCTCAGAGGTGAAGGGGTTTGGTCGTCAGAAAGGCCACACCGAGCTCTACCGTGGGGCGGAATACGTGGTGGACTTTCTGCCGAAGATCAAGGTCGAGGTCGTGGTCACCGACGACCTGGTGAGCAAGGTGACCGAGGCGATCCAGGGGGCGGCAAACACGGGCCGCATCGGCGATGGAAAGATCTTCGTGCTCCCAGTCGTCGAAGCCGTGCGAATTCGGACGGGAGAGCGCGGCGAAGAAGCGATCTGACCCGACTCGTTCGAGTCCGAGCTGCGTGCGAGCGGCCGCGGGAGCGGTGCTCGCACGTTTTTTTTGTGCAGACGTTTCGCGCCGGTCTCTGGAACCGTCGGGAAGGCGGCCGTTGACCAGGAAATCGAGGCCAGAACAGTCTGACCGCTCGCTGGCTGCGTATTCTCGTGCGATCCTGTTCGGACTGATCGCTGATCGTAGCTTCAAGGGAGGATGGAATGACTCAGCCCAGGACGCCCAAGGACGTGCTCGATCTGGCTCAGCGCGAGGGGATCAAGATCGTGGACTGCAAGTTCATCGACTGGCCCGGTCAGTGGCAGCACGTGAGCTATCCCCTACACGAGTTCTCCGAGGAGAGCTTTACCGATGGATTCGGATTCGATGGGTCGAGCATTCGTGGCTGGCAAGCCATCAACGCGAGCGACATGCTGATCGTCCCCGATCCGAGCACGGCCGTGGTAGATCCGTTCTGCGCGCATCCGACCCTGTCGATCGTTTGCGATATCGTCGATCCGGTCACGCGCGAGCCCTATACCCGCGACCCGCGCAACATCGCCAAGAAGGCGGTCAAGTATCTCGAGCTCACCGGAATCGCGGATACCGCGTACTTCGGTCCCGAGGCGGAGTTCTTCATTCTCGACGATGTCCGGTTCGAGACGAACTCGCACTCGGGCTACTACTACGTGGACTCGATCGAGGGCCGCTGGAACAGTGGACGTGCCGAACAGCCGAACCTGGGCTACAAGCCGCGCTACAAGGAAGGCTACTTCCCGGTTCCACCGAGCGATCACTTCCAAGATCTTCGCAGCGAGATGGTGCTGCAGCTGGAAGCGCTCGGAATCATGGTCGAGTGTCAGCACCACGAAGTCGGAACGGCGGGACAAGCCGAGATCGACATGCGCTATCTGCCTCTGGTCGAGATGGCGGATCAGCTGATGCTCTACAAGTACGTGGTCAAGAACGTTGCCAAGGCCTCTGGTAAGACGGTGACCTTCATGCCCAAGCCAGTGTTCCAGGAGAATGGCTCCGGCATGCACACGCACCAGTCGCTCTGGAAGGACGGCCGACCGCTCTTTGCTGGAAGCTCGTACGCTGGAGTCTCGGAACTCTGCTTGCACTACATTGGGGGGATCATCAAGCACGCCCGCGCCATTGCGGCGCTCACGAATCCGACTACGAACTCGTACAAGCGCTTGGTGCCCGGATACGAGGCTCCAGTGAACCTCGCTTACTCGAGCCGCAACCGTTCCGCGGCGATCCGGATCCCCATGTACTCGCACAGCGAGAAGGCGAAGCGGCTAGAGGCGCGCTTCCCGGATCCCTCGTGCAATCCGTATCTTGCGTTCGCGACGATGTTGATGGCCGGTCTGGATGGTATCGAGAACAAGATGGATCCGGGTGAACCGCTCGACAAGGACATCTACTCGCTCGAGCCCGAAGAGCTCGAGGGGGTCGTAAGAATGCCGGCGAGCTTGGAAGAGGCGCTCGCCAGCTTGGAAGAGGACCACGAGTTCCTGCTGAAGGGCGATGTCTTCACGGAAGATGCGCTGCAGGCTTGGCTCCACTACAAGCGAGAGCACGAGGTGGCAGAAGTCAATCGGCGACCTCACCCGCACGAGTTCGAACTGTACTACGATATCTGAGTTGCCTATCGGCTCTCGAGCACGTCTGCAAGCGAGTAGAGCCCGGCAGGCCGACCGACGACCCAGCATGCGGCACGCACGGCTCCTCGCGCGAATGCGTCTCGAGACTGCGATCGGTGGGTCAGCTCGAGACGCTCGCCAGGG
Source organism: Pseudomonadota bacterium (assembly GCA_003247575.1). Lineage (GTDB taxonomy): Bacteria > Myxococcota_A > UBA9160 > SZUA-336 > SZUA-336 > SZUA-336. The sequence goes on along the minus strand of QJZC01000045.1, from coordinate 87,600 downwards.
CCCGCGATGAATACGGTGTGCTCGCCTGTGCTGCTGCCCGCGCGCAGGCTTTGCATCCCGATCTCGTCAGCGCGACGCGCTCCGGTGACGCCCTCGCGATGGTAGACCGCCAGGTCGTGTAGCTCGCGCCCGCGAGCCTCCGCGGCAACCTCCGCGAGGCGCAGCGCCGTTCCGCTGGGAGCATCCACCTTGGCGCTGTGATGCAGCTCGAGAACTTCGATCTCGTACTCTGGAAGGAGGCGTACGGCTTCGGCCACGAGCTTTGCGAGAACGTAGATCCCAGTCGAGAAGTTGGGTGCCAGCACGAGCGGAAGCTGCTTGCTCAGCTCGTCGATGCGTGCCTTCTGGGCGGTAGAGAATCCCGTCGTAGCCGTGACCACCGCCAGCTCGAGCTGGGCGGCCAGCTCGAGCAGGGCGAGGCTCGCGTCGGGCACCGAGAAGTCGATGACCACGTCGGACTCGGCCAGCGCCGCCGGCAGGTTCGTAGACATGCGGATGCCGGGGCGCACGACTTGCCCCTGCAGCGGGTGATGCTCGTGATCGAGCGCCGCACTCACCTTCGCGCCCTCGGTGGCGACGACCGCATCGAGGACGTGTGCGCCCATGCGTCCACCCGCGCCGAATACAGCGATGCGTGTCACGGGGCGCAGATCTGTAGGTCACGCAGCACGGCCTCGAGCTGCTCTCGATTGGCCTTTTGCATGGGTGTGAGCGGAAGGCGTAGAGCATTCTCGGGGATGCGCCCCATGATCTGCAGGGCTGCCTTCAGGGGGATCGGGTTCGTCTCGACGAACAGCGCCTGCATCAGGTCGAGCAGCCGATAGTGCAAGCTACGCGCACGCGCGTAGTCGCCTGAGAGGGCGTAGCTCGTCATCTCGCTGACCTCCCGTGGCGCCACATTGGAGGTGGTCGAGATCGAACCTCGAGCACCGATCGCGAGCATCGGGAGAGTGAGGGCGTCGTCCCCCGAGACCACACTGAAGTCCGGGCCCACCTTCGCGAGCGTCTCGGACGTCTTCACCAGATCGCCACCGGCCTCCTTGATGCCCACGATGCCGGGGACCCGAGCCAAGCGCGCCACCGTCTGTGGCTCGATGCGCGAAGCCGTCCGGCCGGGGATGTTGTAGATGACCGTAGGGAGCTGTGCGGTCTCGGCCACCTTGCGGTAGTGGTGAAAGATGCCGTCCTGGGTTGGCTTGTTGTAGTACGGCGAGATCAGGAGTGCGGCGTCGGCCCCGGCGCTCCGCGCATGCTCGGTCAGCTCCACGGCCTCGCGCGTGGAATTTGAGCCGGTGCCGGCGATCACTGGGACCCGGCCCCCGGCGACCTCCACCACGTGGCGCACGACCTCGACGTGCTCCGCCGGAGTCAAGGTCGCGGACTCGCCGGTGCTGCCACAGGGAACGAGCCCGTCGATACCTTCCTGGATCTGCCACTCGACGAGCTCCGCCAGGCTGGTCAGGTCGAGCTCGCCGTCGCTGCGAAAAGGTGTGACGAGTGCGGTGAATGTGCCTTCGAGCTTCACGGGTAGAGCAGCTCCCCATCAAAGACGTATGCAGCCGGCCCGGTCATCCAGACGGGGCCGCCATCCTCGGGCCAGCGCAGCTTCAAGCTGCCCCCGCGCAGCCGGATGCTGACCTCTCGGTCACTGCGACCTGCGAGGACTCCCGCGACGGCAGTGGCGCAGGCGCCACTGCCACAGGCGAGCGTCTCTCCGGTTCCGCGCTCCCAGGTGCGCTGTTCGAGCTGTTTGCGCGAATGCACTGCGACGAACTCGACGTTCGTGCGTCGCGGAAAGGCCGGATGATGTTCGATGGCCGGGCCGAGCTCGCCGACCGGAACCGCCTCTGGATCGTCCACGAAGATGACGCAGTGCGGATTCCCCATGGAGACCGTCGTGACTCGCAAGCTGCGGCCACAAGCCTCGAACGGCACTTCGATCACGGGCCCTGCGTCATCTTCGCCGAGGGTCGTCGGGATCTCGCTCGGAAGTAGCTTCGGCGGGGTCATCTCGACCTCGATGAGATCGTCTCCGAGCCAGCGTGGGACGACGATTCCCGCGAGGGTCTCCACGGAGACCTCGTCGCGCTCGGTATGGCCGCGCGCGCGCAGGTACTTGTAAAAGGCGCGGATCCCATTTGCGCACATCTCTGCCGTGCTGCCGTCGGGGTTGCGGATTCCCATGGCGAAGTCCGCGGTCTTCGAGGGCTGGAGCAGGAGTAGCTGATCTCCTCCTACGCCGCGGCGCCGGTCGAGTGCAAATCGGGCGAAGGATTCCCAATCGGATACGGGGTCGCCGTCCAGGCAGTCGATGACGACGACGTCGTTTCCCGCGCCGTGCAGCTTCGCGAACGGGAGCTTGCGCCGCGTCCGGGGACCGGGACCGGCGTCGGGACCAGGGTCAGAGGCGACGCTCACGGTTGCTCTTCCGCCGGCTCTTCGCACTCTGCCTCGCCGTCGTTGGCGACTGGCGGAGCGGAGACTGCGGCGGGATCCGAGCCGAGGACGGCCGAGGCTGGAGCCGGGCGTGGAACGGGTCCGCGCGTACGGCGCGGGGGGCCGTAGCGACCGCAGCCGAGAGCGACTGCTAGGAGGACTACGGAGGCGATGGCGAAAGCGCGATTCATCGGTTCTGACTCCCTGGGGGCTAATCCGGCGAGTGGGCCTCGTCTGCGGGGCCCGTGGGCACCTCGAGCGCGGCGAGCTCCTGAGCCACATTCTCGTTTGCCCGCCGGGCCGTGACCAGAGCCCGCTCCACATTTTTTCGGGCGGGCGATCCCTGGGCCTCGCGCGCCTCCAGGGAGCGTTCGACCGAGAAGAACTGTGCTGGATTCAGATCCAGGCAAGGGTGGAAGCCGAGCAGCTCCTCGCGCGTGAGACTGTCGAGCCCGCGTCCGGAGCGCGCCGCGTGTCCGACGATGTCGCCGACCACGTGGTGGGCCGTGCGAAAGGGCACTCCCTGCAGGACCAGATGCTCCGCCAGGTCCGTGGCGATCAGCAGCGGATCCGCAGCCGCCTGGGCCATGCGGTCGCGTCGTACGCTCAGCGTTCGAATCGTCGGAGCGAGGATCTCGAGGCTGCTCTGCACGGTGTCCACCGAATCGAACACCGGCTCCTTGTCCTCTTGGAGGTCGCGGTTGTACGCCAGGGTCAGGCCCTTCAAGGTCATCAGCAGGCTGACGAGATTGCCGACCACACGGCCACTCTTTCCGCGGATCAGCTCTGCGACATCTGGGTTCTTCTTCTGCGGCATCAGGCTCGAGCCGGTGGCGAATGCGTCATCCATCTCGATGAAGCCGAATTCCGAAGAGTTCCAGAGGACGAGCTCCTCACAGATGCGCGACAGGTGCACGGCGAGTATCGACAGTGCAGACAGAAGCTCCAGGGCCAGGTCGCGTGCCCCTACCGAGTCGAGGCTGTTGCGCGTCGGACCTGCGAAGCCCAGCTCGCGCGCCGTGGAATCGCGGTCGAGCGGCAGGGTCGAGCCGGCCAACGCGCCGGAGCCGAGCGGGCATCGGTCCATGCGATTGTGAGCATCCCGCAGGCGTCCGTCGTCGCGCAGTAGGGCCTCGAAGTGTGCCAACCAGTGGTGCGCCAGCCGAACGGGCTGCGCGCGCTGCAGGTGTGTGTAGCCCGGCAGCACCACGTCGACCTCTAGCTCCGCCCGCTCGAGCAATGCGCTGCGCAGCTCGAGTAGCGCTGCGCGCACGTTGCGAATGCCCTGCCGCATCCAGAGCACGAAATCGGTTGCCACCTGATCGTTCCGGCTTCGGCCACTGTGGAGCTTGCCCGCCACGTCGCCGACCAGCTCGAACAAACGCCGCTCGATGTTCATGTGAATGTCTTCTGCGGACGGGTCGATCACGAAGGTACCCTCGGAGAACTCGCGATCGATCGCGTGGAGCCCTCGCTCGAGTTCGCGCGCCTCGGGTTCCGTCAGGATCCCCTGGCGTTCGAGCATGCGGGCGTGCGCGAGGCTGCCCTGCAGATCCTCCCGGTAGAGCCTGCGATCGAAGTGGATCGAAGCAGAGAATCGTTCCAATTCTGCGGCGGCGGCCTTGGTGAAACGGCCCCCCCATGCCTTGGAAGGGGCTCGGCGGTCTCGAGAGTCGCTCATGCGGGGGACTGGCTCCGGCTGCGGCGTCAACTTCTCACATCGTGTGTGGGGTTGACTGGCTACGTTGCTGGCGGACGACTGAACATAGCCGGCCTCGCCGTACGCGGCTATCGTGTCTGTTCCGGCTCGCGCGGACGTCTTGGGAGCTTTCCGAGGTCGGCCTCGCGCTCCGTCCGGCCCGCTCCATCCGACCCGCTCCGTCCGACCGGATGGACCTGAAGGACTCGATAGGAGGGCGAATGGACCTCGCGAGGGCTCGGGCGGCCTGACCGCGTACGCAGGCGTCGCGGCGGGTCGAGATCGTCATGCAGGAGGCTAGGTTCCATGTCCAAGCTGCGGGCAATCATCTTCATCGCCCCGCTGGTCGTCGCGCTCGATCAGCTCACCAAGTGGTGGGTTACGCAGGAGATCCAGCTGGGTCAGGCGCTGCCGGTGATCGATGGCTTCTTCGCGATTACCCACGTGCTCAACCGAGGCATCGTCTTCGGCTTCTTCCAGGGGGGCTACATCTGGCTGTTTCTGCTGCTGACCCTGGTGGCGATGGGGCTGATCGTGAGCTTCTACCGCCAGCTGGGGGAACGCGATGTACTCGCCGCGAGTGCGCTCGGGTTGATTCTCGGGGGTGCGCTGGGCAATGGGATCGATCGGCTGTTCCGCTCCGCCGTAGTCGATTTCCTGCACTTCGACTTTGGCTGGTTCGTATACCCCGACTTCAATGTGGCCGACAGCGGGATCGTCGTGGGTGTTGCGTTGCTGTTGTTTGCGCCCCAGGTCTGGAATCCCAGTCCTGATCGAGCAGGTCAGGCGCGGCAGAAGCGGGTCGACGGAGATGGACCGCAGGATCGTGGTGAGCCACACGGGGCGGGCCGCGCCCTTTGAGGCCGAGGTGCCGCTGATGGCGGAGCGCTCTCGGACCTGCCGGCGGACCTGGATGCGGAGCCCCCGTGGGCGTTAAGTGGCGTGCATTCCTCGCCGTGGCCCTGCTCTCGCTGGCGGTCGACCAGGCGCTCAAGTGGGCTGCTCGCGAGTATCTCGCAGTCGGGGTGCCGGTGCGCATCGTTGGGGAGTTCTTCGGCTTGGTACGCGAGGATGGAGCTGTCGATGTCCTCGGCGTCTTCGGCCAGGTGCCGCCGGCTGTCATTCTCGGGATCGCTGCCTTGGGTCTGGGGCTGCTGGCCTCACTGCTACTGCGCTCCGAGCCCAGCGATCGGCTCGCGGGAACTGCCATCGGCTGCATCGTGGGCGGGGGTGTCGGCAATCTTCTGGATCGTTTCTACCTTCTCCAGGTGATCGACTTCCTGCGCTTCGATCTGGGGCTGTTCGCGTTTCCCACGTTCAACCCGGCAGACCTCTGGATCGCTATCGGTGTGGGCCTCCTACTGCTCGACATCGTGGCCTCGGAGGCGTCGGAGGTCGCACTGGGTGAGGAGAGCGAGCCATGACCGCGTCCGGCAGCGCATGACCACGGCGTTCATCGGAGTCGGTGCGAATCTCGGGGATCCGTGCGCGCAGGTCTGCGCCGCCCTGCGCTCGCTCTGCGAGCTCGGTTCGGTGAGCGCTTCGAGCCTGTACTACACCGAGCCGCTCGGCGACCCGGCCCAGCCCTGGTTCGTGAACGCCGTGGCCCAGCTCGAGACGTCCAGCGAGCCGCTCCATCTCTTGCGCGAGCTCAAGCGGCTCGAGCAGCGAGCTGGGCGGCCGACTGAGCGTGAGCGCTGGGTGCCACGCCTGCTGGATCTCGACCTGCTCCTCTTCGGGGAGCTCGTGCTCGAGACGCCAGAGCTCAACATCCCACATGCGAGCTTCCACCGGCGGCGCTTCGTGCTGGAGCCGCTCGTAGAGCTGGCCCCGAGCTTGCGCGATCCGAGGAGCGGAATGTGCGTGCGCGAAATCCTGCGTACGCTAAACGATCCGCTGCGCGTGGTTCGACTGTCGAAGGGAGACGCGGAGGCGGCGCTCGGTCGCGCTTCTGGTCTGCTTCACGTGCCATAATGGTCTCAATAGAAGCCTATATGGAGAATTCTGCGGTGGACGTTATGAGGTGACCGCCCTAGAGTCGCCAGCACGCCGCACCGACTGCGATTCGCTCCGCTATGTAGGCGCGAACTTAGGAGGGTTCGAGCATGAAGTTCTTCCTAGACACTGCCCATATTCCGCACTTGCGAGAGGCCGCCGAAGCAGGCCTCATCGATGGTGTGACGACCAATCCGAGCCTCCTGGCGAAGGAGTCGGGGGACCCGATCCAGACGGTTCGTGAGATTGCGAAGATCGTCGAGGGTCCGATCAGTGCCGAGGTCGTCAGCCTGGATGCCGAAGGCATGGTCCGCGAGGGGCTCGAGCTCCGTAAGATCGCTGACAACATCGTCGTCAAGATCCCCATGACGCTCGAGGGACTGAAGGCGATTCGCACCTTGTCACTGCAGAACGTACCCACGAACTGCACGCTGATTTTCAGCCCCATGCAGGCACTGATGGCGGCGAAGGCGGGGGCCAGCATGGTATCGCCCTTCGTCGGACGCCTCGATGACATCCAGTCTCCGGGTATGGAGCTGATCGAGCAGATCGTCGACATCTTCACGAACTATGCGATCGAGACCGAGGTGCTCGTGGCCAGTATCAGAGGGCCGATGCACGCCCTCGAAGCGGCCCGCATGGGTGCCGACATTGCGACGATGCCGTTCGCGGTATTGCAGTCGCTCGCCAAGCACCCACTCACCGATGCCGGCATCGAGTCCTTTCTCAGGGACTGGGAAAAGACGAAGACGAAGTAGAGCTTCACGGGTGGACCGGAGCTCGGGACTCGCGGATCACTGATCCGCACTTGGAGGGGAACGCGTGATTAGCAAACAAGAGGCGCTCGACTACCACCGTGAGAAGCGCCCGGGCAAACTGGAGGTGGTGCCGACCAAGCGCACCGTGACCCAACGGGATCTCTCGATGGCGTACACCCCGGGTGTCGCGGAGCCGTGTCGTGAGATCGTGCGCCGCCCCGACGATGCGTTCCTCTATACGGGCCGCGCGAATCTGGTTGCCGTCATCACGAACGGGACCGCGGTGCTGGGACTCGGCAACATCGGTCCCCTGGCCGGCAAGCCGGTGATGGAAGGCAAGGGAGTCTTGTTCAAGCGCTTCGCCGGTGTGGACGTCTTCGATCTCGAACTCGCTACCACCGATCCCGAGGAGATCATCCGGACCTGCAAGCTGCTCGAGCCCACGTTCGGAGGCATCAACCTCGAAGACATCCGGGCTCCAGACTGCTTCGAGATCGAGGAACGCCTGATCGAAGAGATGGACATTCCCGTGTTCCACGACGACCAGCACGGAACCGCCATCATCTCTGGTGCGGCCTTCCTGAATGCGCTGATGCTGACCAAGCGTAGGATCGAGGACGTCAAGGTCGTGTTCGCGGGAGCGGGCGCCGCAGGTGTCGCTTGTGCGGATCTCTACGTGAAGCTCGGTGTTCGGCCAGAGAACATCATGATGACGGACAGTCGCGGTGTGATCTACAAGGGGCGCACCGACGGGATGAACAAGTACAAGGAGCGCTTCGCGGCCGAGACCGACGCCCGGTCGCTGGCCGATGCCCTGCGCGGTGCCGATGCGTTCGTCGGTGTGAGCGCCGCAGGCTTGGTCACCAAGGAGATGGTCCGCGAGATGGCGGACCAACCGATCATCTTCGCGATGGCCAATCCCGACCCAGAGATCACTCCCTACGAGGTGGCCGAGGTGCGCGACGATGCCATCATGGCGACCGGCCGCTCCGACTTCGCCAACCAGGTCAACAACGTGCTCGGCTTCCCGTTCATCTTTCGCGGCGCGCTCGACGTACGCGCCCGCAAGATCAACGACCAGATGAAGCTGGCTGCCGTGCACGCGTTGGCGGATCTCGCGCGCGAGGAGCAGAACGTTCCGGAAGAGGTGCTGCGGGCCTATCCCGGTGAGCGTTTCGAGTTCGGGCCGAACTACATCATTCCGAAGCCTTTCGATCCGCGAGTGCTGATCTGGGAGTCCTGTGCGGTCGCCAAGGCTGCGATGGACAGCGGAGTGGCCCGCATCCAGATCGACCTGGACGAGTACCGCGAGCGCTTGGAGCGTCATCTCGGCGGCTCGCGCGAGGTGATGCGCTCGGTCATCAACAAGGCCAAGTCGGCTCCGAAGCGCATCGTGTTTCCGGAGGGGAACGAGGAGCGCGTGCTGCGGGCCGCCCAGATGCTGGTCGAAGAGGAGATCTGCGCGCCGATTCTCGTAGGCGATCCGTCCGAGATCAAGGAGCGCGCGGCCGCGCTAGGAGTGGATCTCTCTCGCTTTACGATCGTGGATCACCTCGAGTCGGACCGGCGTGTGTACTACCGCAAAGAGCTCGTGAATCTTCGCCGCCGCAAGGGAGTCACGGAGGTCGATGCCGAGCGCCTGCTCCGACGCCGCGGATACTTCGGCGTGATGATGGTGCGGATGGGAGATGCGCACGGCTTGGTTGCTGGTCTCACGAAGTCGTATCCGGAGTCCATCCGGCCGTCCTTCGAGATCGTAGGACTGGCTGAAGGGCACGAGCGGGCGGCTGGCGTCTACGTGATCATTCAGAAGGAGCGCGTGCTCTTCTTCGCAGATGCTGCGGTCAACGAGAATCCGACCGCAGAAGAGCTCGCCGACATCGCGCACCTCGGGGCATCGACGGCGGAATGGTTCGGCTTCGACCCAACGGTCGCCCTGCTGTCATTCTCGAACTTCGGCAGCGTGCGGGGCGAGGGAGCAACGAAGCTGGCCCGTGCGGTCCAGCTGGCGCGCGAGCGCTGGCCCGGGCTCGCGATCGAGGGGGAGATGCAGGCGGACATCGCGCTCGATCCGCAGAAGCGATCGGCGCGCTTCCCCTTCGCCGAGATCAAGGGTGAAGCAAATGTGATGATCTTCCCCAATCTCGATGCTGCGCACATCGCGACGCGCCTCATGGGATCGGTGGGAGAGGCCACCGTCGTGGGCCCGATCCTGATGGGTATGCGTAGCCCGGTGAATCTGCTTCAGCCGACTGCGAGCGTCGAGGACGTGGTGAACCTGGCGGCGATCACCGTGCTGCAGGCACAGAAGGAGTACTAGGCCAGCCGATCCAGTTGGGTAGTTGGGTGTTGGGGGGCCAGGCACTGCGCGACTGCGCGGCGTCTGGCCCGCCTGCTGACTCGCGGTTGGCCTAGGCTGGCTACTCGACACAGGTTGATCGACACTGGCTCATCGACACGAGTAGGTGGATGGCTCGGATGCGGTCCTTCCGGAAGCTCTTGATCGCGAATCGGGGTGAGATCGCGGTGCGCATTGCGCGCGCCTGTCGCGATCTAGAGATTCCCTCGGTGGCCATCTACTCCGAAGCCGACGCGGACGCGCCTCACGCGCGTATCGCGGATGAGGCGGTCTGTTGTGGCCCGGCGCCAGCGCGCGAGAGTTATCTCGCGATCGATCGCATCGTCGATCTGGCGCTGGAGAGCGGCGCGGACGCGGTGCATCCCGGCTACGGCTTTCTCTCAGAGAACCCTGACTTCGCTGCCGCGGTCGCGTCGGCCGGCCTCACCTTCATAGGACCTTCGGCCGACACGATCCGCGCGCTCGGCGACAAGCTCGAAGCGCGCCGCTCGGTCGCGGCCGTTGGAATTCCGATCGTGCCCGGGTCCCTGGAGGCTCTCTCCGACGCGGCTCTGATCGAGGCGGCCACCGCCATTGGATATCCGCTCATGCTCAAGGCGAGCGCGGGGGGCGGCGGTCGTGGCCTGCGGCGGATCGACGACGGTGATCAGCTCGCGAAGCTACTCCCGAGGGCCCGCTCGGAGGCGCAGCGAGGCTTCGGAGGCGACATCGTCTATCTGGAGAAATGCCTGGTCGGACCCCGGCACGTGGAGGTCCAGATTCTGGGAGATGCCCACGGGAACCTCGTGCATCTGTTCGAGCGAGACTGCTCGGTGCAGCGGCGTCACCAGAAGCTCATCGAGGAAGCTCCGGCTCCCGGCCTGCTGCCTCCGCAACGCGAGTTCCTCGGTCAGACGGCGATCTTGGCGGCGAAGGCCTTCGGGTACTCAGGTGTCGGCACCGTGGAGTTCCTGATCGACGGACTCGGAAAGGCCTATTTCCTCGAGATGAACACCCGCATCCAGGTAGAGCACCCGATCACAGAGTGCATCACTGGAATCGATCTCGTGGTCGCTGGCATCGAAGTCGCGGCCGGGCGTCCGCTGCCATGGTCGCAGACGGACATCGGGACCTCGGGAGCGGCTCTCGAGTGCCGCATCTACGCCGAGGATCCCGAGCGCGGCTTTCTGCCTTCGCCGGGCATGCTCACCCGCTATCGCGCGCCCGAGGGGCCAGGAGTTCGTGTCGACTCCGGCGTGAGCGAAGGATCGGAGATCTCGGTGCACTACGACGCACTACTCGCGAAGCTGATCTGCTGGGGACGAAGCCGCAGCGAGGCGCTGTCGCGCATGCGGCGCGCGCTGGACGAGTTCGAGATCGAGGGGGTCAAGACCACCTTGGGCTTCCATCGGCGCGCGCTCAGGGAGCAGGCCTTCGTCAGCGGACGTTACGACACGCGATTCGTGGAGCGACTCGGGAACTCTTGAACACCCCCGAGGCTCGCTGCCCACTCCTGCTCGACCTGGAGCTCGGGACGGATGCTGCGCAGGCTGTGGCGTTCGCAGAAGCGATGGTCTCGACTCGGATAGAGCTCGTGGCTGTGACCGTCGTCGGCCGTGAGGCCACCCAAAGAGCACGCATGGCCGTCAAGCTCGCCGATCTGTTTCACTGCCGACGACCGAGCGTTCATGTTGGATCCCGAACTCCGCTGGCGGCCTCCATCAGGGAGCAATGCTCGCCGGAGGTCGTCGCCCCGGGGCCCGTGCCACTGCAGCCTGACTTTCGCTGGTTCGGCTACGAGCCCGAGGAGTGGCTCGAGCCGACGGAGGAGCCTGCCATCGAGTCCGAGTCCGCGGTCGAAGCGATCCGCCGTTTGCTCGCGGCGCAGCCCGGTCTGCACGTGTTGGCCCTGGGGCCGCTCACAAATTTCGCACAGGCCGTCCGTCGCTGGCCGGAGTGCGCGCGGCAGATCGGACAGCTCCGCTGGTGGGGGGAGGTCGGTGCTTCCCGTTCACCGCGCGTGGAACGTGTCCTGGCTGCCGGTCTGCCCGCGGCTCTCCTTCCCACCAGCGCGGCGTACAACCGCTGGATCGACCCCGATGCCTACGACCACCTGTGTGCCGCCGGCGTTCGGATCGAGCCGCTCTCGAACCGGGGAGATTGGCTCGGCCCCCACGCAGCGGGAGCGGAGTCACAGGCGGCTCGGCAGGAGGCGGCGGGGGGGCGCCTGCTTCGCAGTCACATTCGGCTATGGGAGCCGATCCAGCGGCGCCTGCTTTCCGCAGCGGGATTTCCCACGAGTCCAAGAAGCGTCTCGCTGGCGCCTCTCGCGGAAGTCATCCGCCTGGAGCGCGACGCGCGGCCGCTCGGCTGACGATCGAGGCGCTGGCCGGTGCTACCTGCGCGCGGGCTGCGTACGCCTGCCGTTCGGATGCGCACGAAGGGCGGGCGTGGCGGAAATGGCTTCAGTTGTCCCAGGCGTCGGTCGATGTAGCGGACTTGGAATCCCGCCTGGCGACCCGCGCTCTCCTGGAGCCGCGTCGCGGGCATGCAACCCCGGCGATGGGAGCGGATCCGAAGCCGATCCCCGCGGGCAACGAGGAGGTGGAGGGGCGTGTCTACATCTGTAGTGCGGCCGGGACGAGCAGAAGAGGATCGGCGCGCTCTGGCGGATCGTCGATCTCGGCCGACGACCCCGTTCTGTGGACTCAAGGGCTGGCAGCGACGTCGCGAGGGGCGTCGGTCCATGGACCGGGAGATCTACGTCGACGCCTTTACTCGGCGAGACTTCCTGCTCGTCGTCAGCGTCTTTGCGCTGAATCTGCTCGATGCCGGCCTGACCCTGCTCTATCTGGAGCAGGGAGGGGGCGAGGCCAACCCGCTGATGGCGACCTTGCTCGAGATCAGCGACGCGGCCTTCCTATGGCAGAAGTGCTTCGTCGTTGGCCTGTGGCTGCTCTTCCTGATCGTGCACAAGAATTTTCGCTTCGTGCGCCACGGTCTCTGGGTGCTGCTGGTGCTCTATGCGGGACTTTTCGGCTACCACCTCGTGCTGCAGATGCTGGTGCCGTGATGTCGCTTCCGCCCGCCCCGAGGGGGCGAGCCCGCTAGGCTTCGGCGGGCTTCTGCTCGTGCGCTCGTCTACGCAGCGAGATGCGAGATGCGATGAGTCCGAGCTCGTACAGCACGATCAGAGGGGCGGCCATGGCGATCTGGCTGATCACGTCGGGTGGCGTCAGCAGCGCGCCAGCTACGAACATTCCGACGACGGCGTAGGGGCGTGCCCGCGCCATCTGTTCGGGAGAGACGATGCCCGCGATCGCGAGGAAGAACATCACAATCGGGAGCTCGAAGGAGGTGCCGAAGGCGAGATAGAGGCGGGACATGAAGCTGAACACCGCCTGAGTGGTCCATTGTGTCTCTACGTAGTTGCTCTCCAGCTGGATGAAGAAGTCGAACACGAACGGGAACGCGATGAAGTACCCGAACAGGTTTCCAGCGAGGAAGAGCAGAGTGGTCACCACGACGAAGGGCACCGCCATGCGCTTCTCGTTTGCATAGAGCCCGGGCGAGATGAAGGCCCAGATCTGATACAGGGTCATCGGCACCGAGATCAGAAAGCCCGCGAGGAGCGAGGCCTTGAGATAGCTCATGAAGAGCTCGGCGGGAGCGATGACGGTGAGATTCCGGCCGGCACCGACGACCGCCTCGACCGCGGGGCCCATCAGAATCTCGAAGACGCGCTCTTTGTAGGTGAAGGCCACCAGAAAGCACCCGGCCCATGCGCCCAGAACCCACATCAGTCGACGCCGTAGCTCTGTGAGGTGCTCCGTGATCGGAAGCGGGACGTCTTCGCTCATCAGCTGTCCGTCGGAGTCGGACCCGAGGGATCGCTGCTGCGCGAGGCCGGAGCTCGTTCGCTCGACACCGTGGCTGAGCTAGACGTGTGAGGCGCTCCCGTTTCGGGGCCTTTACTGGCTTCAGGCGCGTCGGATGGATGAGATTCCCTTGCCCCGGATTCCGCGGCCAGAGACTCGGACGTCGCTCGAGATTCCGGTGAAGGGAGGCCGTCCACCATGGCGGTCGGATCCCCCTCGCTCGCTGCGCCTTCGCTGGCTGTGGGTAGGGACTCCACCGGCTCCTTGCTCGGAGGCTGTCCCATGGGGGGGCCAGGCTGCACCGAGCCTTCGAGGACGAGCGCATTTCGGATCTCGTTGGAGGCGCGACGGAACTCGGCCAGACTCCGACCGAGAGAGCGCGCTGCGTCCGGAAGGCGTTTGGGGCCGAGCACCAGTAGTGCCACGACCAAGACGATCGAGATCTCCCAGATACCCAGCCCGAACACCCTCTGCTCCTCTCTCGCGTACAGCCGCGCCCATGAGCGGGCGGCGTAGGACTCAGGGTAAGAGATGGCGCACCCCGAAGGAAGGGCTGTGCGGGCTACGCGCAACGCTTGCTCGGGGATCGGGGCGAGATAACTTCGTGCGTTCGCCCGTTTCGGGCACCCAGCCGCGGGCAGTTTCGTCGTCGAAGTTCCATGTCAGCGCACGCGCGGTGCGCGTCAGTCGAGGATCCGCACGTGGTCGCATCTTCTCGTACGCCTCCCTTGGAGCGCAGGCTCGAAGCCACGGTTTCGGGTGCCGAGCCCGAGGCGAGCGGATTGCGGGTGCGCTACCTGACCCGCCGCGGGGCGCGCGAGCTGAGCGAGTTCATCGAGCTCTGGCCTCCCGGGAGCCTCCAGGCCGTGAACGGGGTGGGCCGCTTGCTGCGGTTGCTACGAGCGGGGCGAATTGCCGCGCCGTCGGAGCCCTATACCTTGGGTCTCGATCTCGACGAAGCGGCGCGCTGGATCGAACGCTGCCGGGGTGCGTGCGTGGTGCTACGCGTGCGCAGGCGCCTCCAGCGCGAGCTCACCTTGTGGACCGATACGGGCGTAGAGCGGATCGAGCGGGTGCTGGACTACTCCGAGGATGCCGAGGGTCTCACCGTTCGGCGCCTCGGCGGGCGTTCCATGCTGCGGATCCCACGCGAGGGCATGATTCGCTTCCAGGCCTCGTCGAGCGAGTCGCTCGAGGTGCTCTCGGTCGAAGTCCCCCCTCGCTAGCTTCCGCGGGGATCTGCCCGCTCCGGTGGCGGAGGCTCGGGAAGCGTCCCACTGGATGCGGTAACTTCCGTGGGCTCTCGCGGCCGGCCATCCTGCGCGCGCCGCACAGTCGGAGTTCTCTGGCGCTCTGGGAGACGAAGCATGGTCGCGATCAAGCAGGCTGGATCGGGAGCGAGTGACGCCGGCGTCGTCGATGGGGGACCGCAGGTCGAGCTACGTCGCTGGCTGCGCGCCCCCTATGATGCGTCGATCGCCGCGGCGCGCACCTGCTACTCCGATCGTGTGATCGGGATCGACGAGATCACTCCAGGCCAGCGGCGCCGCATCGGCCCACTGACCTATGAGGGCGGGCACCATACGGTGTTCCAGCACTCGACGTTCGAGTTCGCGCTCGAGGGGGTCTCGCGCCAGCTCGTCTGGTCGTTTCTGCACCGGCACCCCTTCTACAACTCGGAGCAGCAGAGCCAGCGATACGTGGTCCTGAACGAGCCGCGCGCGCATGTCCCGGCTGCGCTCCGGGGTGGGGATCGGGCGGTCTACGTTGCCGCGGTCGCTTCCGCCTGGCGAGCCTACCGAGACCTCTCCGGCTTGCTCGAGCCGGTGGTCACGGAGCGGCTGGCGCGGCTCTGGAATCTGTCCCGGCGCCGTTCCCGCAGCTTCAGGACTTCGATCGAGCGCGAGGTCGAGAAGCGCTCGATCGAGACTGCGCGCTACGTCGTGCCGGTCGCCTGTCACGCGGCCATGGTGCATACGGTGTCGGGGATCGTGCTGCACCGGCTGCGCCGGATGCTGCGCCTCGGCGATGTGGCGGCCGAGGCCGAAGCGGTGATCTCGCAGATGGTCGCTGCGGTAGAGAAGGTGGATCCCGATTTCTTTCGCTTCATCGGAGATCCGCCCCTGCCCGAGGAGCAGCTGCTCGAGGAGCGCCTGCAGCCAGCGGCAAGTGTGAGCGACCTGTGGCTACGCGACTTCGACGAGAGGCTAGGCGCGAGCAATTCGCGGTTGGTCGCGTACACGAGGTCTGCGCCGGCAATCGTGGCCGATGCCGTGCGTGCTGTGCTCGGACGCAGCGCCGCCGAGCTCTCGGATGCGGCTGCGTGCGCTGCCGTCCTGGATCCAGGGCAGAATGCCTATCGTCTCGGGGCGCTGAACGTATCGATGCACTCGCCGCTGATGCAGACGCTAGAGCACGCGCACTACACGTTCAGCAAGAAGCTTTCTCACAGCGCAGACTCACAGGATCAGCGACATCGCATGGTCCCGGGGTCGCGTCCGCTGCTCTCGCGCCACGACACGCGGGTTCCGGATGTGATCGTTCCCGAGCTCATCCAAGCCGATCCGCGCGCGTACGCGCGCTTCGGCGAAGCCGTCGGAGAGCTCTGGGAGGCGAAGAATCAGCTCGTGGCGAACGGCGTCGACGTCGCGACCGCCCAGTATCTGTTGCCCAACGCGCGTGCGATTCGATTTCAGGAGTCGGGCACGCTCCTGCATTTGCTGCACAAGTGGACGACGCGGACTTGTCTGAATGCGCAGCGCGAGATCTACGAGGCGTCGCTGGACGAGGTGGGGCAGGTGTCCGCGGTGCATCCAGAGTTCGGTCGCCATCTCGGTCCGCCTTGTGTCGTGCGCGATGGTCGCGTACGTCCTCGTTGCCCCGAGGGGAGCCACTTCTGCGGTGTTCCCGTGTGGAAGTCGTTCCCCGCGATCCAACGAGTGCTCTAGGGCGTGGTGCCGACATCCACCGCGCCCCATTCCAGGTCCTCGGCCGCGAGGCTCGCGTCCTCCGAGACGGCCAGCTGTGGCACGGATGCGCAGTCTCTGCGTCTTCGACCGGCCAGGCGCAGGGACTTCGGCGCCGTGCTGGAGCTCTGGTTGGGGCTCGTGCTGCACCACCAACACTCGGATCCGGCTTTCCGCGTCCCCGAGGCCGTAACCGAGCTGCTACGGTCAGAGCTGCGTCGCGCGATGCGCAACACGTGCTGTCGAGTGATCGTGGCCGAGGAGCGGGCGGGACGCGAGTCGAGCCTGATCGGTTTCGCGCTCGCGGAGATCGAGCGCCAGCGCTCGATGGAGGCCGGACCGCAGGATGTCGCCCGGGGCGTCTGCTGGGTGCACGAGCTCTTCGTGGCGGATGGCTGGCGTGAACGCGGAGTTGGGCGTGCTTTGGCGGCTGAGGTTTTGGGCTTCTTCCGGGAGCGCGGGTATTCGCGTGCATCCGTCCGGGTAGAGGCTGCCAATCCTGGAGCGCTCGAGTTCTGGAGGAAGGTCGGATTCGGCGAGCGTGCCCGAATTCTCGAGGGAGAGCTCTGATGATGCGAAGACGCAGGTCGTTCGGTGTCGAGGCCCCCAGGCCGCAGCGCTTGGCTATGCAGCTCTGGGTGGGCGGCTCGCTCGCGCTCGCGGCGTGGCTCGCCGCTTGCCTGCCGCTGGCCGGTCGCGGGGTCGAGGACATGCGCACTCG
Organism: Pseudomonadota bacterium; assembly: GCA_003247575.1. Lineage (GTDB taxonomy): Bacteria > Myxococcota_A > UBA9160 > SZUA-336 > SZUA-336 > SZUA-336. Next base: position 70,809 of record QJZC01000045.1, on the reverse strand, counting down.
GCTGATCGGGATCGAGGCGCGCACGTTGCGCGGCTGCATCGGGGTGCCGTTCGACACGACCGAGGATGGGGATACCGAGTACCTGCGCTATCGCTGGCTCGAACCCGAGTCCGACCCCGATCCTTTCGATGTCTCCCGCGGAGGGAGTCTGGATCCGCTCGGCAGTCGCCGCGTCGGCCGACAGCGCGATCCGACTCTGTCGCGCGAGGTGCTCGACGGGTCCTCGAGCGCCATTCCGCGCGGTGTCGGCTACTGCGAGCTCGTCTTCGAGATCCAGAGCGGGCGTGTGCGCAATGTCGAGGTGGACGCGCGCCTGCCCAGCGGCTTGAACAACAACTACCGCTGTATCCGCATGGCTGAAGGGTGCGTCCCCGAAGGATGAGTCGAACCGGCCTGGGGCGGGCAGTGCCACGGGTCTCGGCAGAAGCCTCTGAGTCGCCGCCTCCCAGCGGCTGCGAATCTGCTATGTTCGCCGCGCCATGAACCCACTAGCCAAAGAACTGAACGACGAGATCGAACGCATCAGCCCCGATGTGGCCGCCCTGCTCTCGGAGCGCGGCAAGAAGCTGTACTGGCCACGCGGGATTCTCTTTCAGAGCGCGGAAGCCCGGGAGAAGGCTCATCGCTTCAACGCGACCCTGGGGGAAGCGACGGAGGACGGGGGCCCGATGTCGCTCGGGTGCGTTCTCGATGCGCTCGGCCCGATCTCACCCGCGGACGCGCTACGCTACGCGCCGGCTTCCGGGCGTGCGGATCTGCGTCGTGTCTGGCGCGAGAAGCTGGTGGCCGAGAACCCGACCTTGGCCAAGCGCAGCTTCGGCACGCCGATCGTAACGAGTGCGATCACACATGGGCTGAGCATCGTCGGAGACCTGTTCGTAGACCCCGGTGATCGCTTGATCCTGCCGGACAAGCTCTGGGGGAACTATCGCCTCACCTTCGAGACGCGTCTCGGTGCCGTGGTAGAGACCTACCCGACGTATGCGAACTCGCGCTTCAATGCGCAGGGGCTGGCCGAGGTGCTCGGGAGCGGAGAAGGCAAGGCGATCGTCCTGTTGAACTTCCCGAATAATCCCACGGGGTACATGCCGGGCCGCAGAGAAGTCGAGGAGCTGCGCGATGTTCTCGTGGCGGCGGCGGAGTCGGGACGTCGGCTGGTCGTGGTCGTGGACGATGCCTACTTCGGGCTGGTCTTCGATGACCTTGCCCTCCAGGAGTCGGCTTTCGGATTCTTTGCGAACCTGCACCCTCGGATTCTCACCATCAAGCTCGACGCGGCTACGAAGGAGCTGTTCGTCTGGGGACTGCGCTGCGGCTTCCTGACCTACGCCCCGCCTCCAGTCGAGAATGCGGAACTGCTGCTCGCCGCACTCGAGAAGAAGACCATGGGAGCCATCCGCGGTGCCGTCTCGAGTTCGCCGCACATCTCGCAGAGCGTCGTGCTCCAAGCGATGAGCTCGCCCGAGTTCGACGCGCAGCGTAAGGAGAAGCTCGACATCCTGCGTCGGCGGGCCACGCGCGTACGAGAGGTCGTGGACCGCGAGTGCTATCGAGATAGCTGGGATGTCTACCCGTTCAATGCCGGCTACTTCATGTGCCTTCGGATCAAGGGGGTCGATGCAGAGAAGCTGCGTGTCCACCTCCTCGAGCGCTACGGAGTCGGCTTGATCTCGCTGGGTGCACACGATCTGCGCGTCGCCTTCTCCTGCCTCGAAGAGCAGGACGTCGAGCCGCTCTTCCAATGTGTGCACGATGCGATCGTCGACCTCAAGGCGGCAGAGTCCGCCCCCCAGTAGGGTGCACCCTCTTAGCGAGCTTAGAGAGTGAGGGGCACAGCCAAAGCCTGAGGCTGAGGAACCGTGCGGACGGGCTACTCGGTGTCGTGATCTCCAGCAGTGTCGCGGGGTGGGTGTCGCGAGTGTCGAGTTCGGACCTGCGCTCTGCCTCTGGGACCATCGGGCGGTCGAGCGGGGCGGCATCTTTTCTCTATTTGTGTAGTTTTGCGGGGTATCAGGGCGTTAAGGGGGCGTTCCACACCTGGTGCGCCACATCCCGCGGATTTTCTCTTGCCTCCCCAGTGGCGATCCGTCAAAAAGGGGGTTGGAGTAGTTCGCAGTGGGTCTCGACTGCGTCGCTGGGGCATCCGAAAAATGCGACAGTCATCACATATCTGTCTATCAAAGACGGGTAGACTTCATTCGTGATCGATCCAGTGGATATTGAATCGGCCGCTCTCGGCGTAGGAGATGCGGGTTCGTGTACGGCAAGCACGGCAAAGGCCGATGCCGAGGCTCGGACTTCCTGCTCGGCGGCGCTGCGTTGGATTGTGGCTGAACCGGTGCTACCCGCTCCTTCTTCCGTTTTTTTGCGTGCGTGGCTCTGGCTGCGTCGTATGGGCGTGCGTGTGCGGCAGTCCGCTACGGGGCAGCGCTGGGATCGTTGCTTCGAGCCGGCTTCGAGCAGCGTCCGTTGGGCGGCGATCGCTGCAACGGCGTTCCTGTGTCCGCTGCTTTCGGTTCCGGTCGCGAGCTGGTCGTCACTGGACCCTCTCGCTGCCGATCTGGCGAGCGAAGCTGGCCTGATGAGCTACGCGAGGGTGGCTGGGAACGCTCCGAGCAGCCAGTTCGTTGCCACTGCGCGTCCGCTCTCGGTCTCGGGGTCGGACTTCCTCTTCGACGAAGACTCACCGCCCGAGCGCTTGCGGGTCGAGACGACTCGGTTGGCAGCAGGCGAACGCATCGGCGGGACCCTGCGCAAGCTCGGCGCCAGCCCGGTACAAGCGGTCGAGATCCTGGATACGTTGCGGCCGGTATTCGACCCCCGAAACGGCCGCGAGGGCGATTTCATCGCCTTTTCGAGCACCCAGTCGGGGAAGCTCGTGTCGTTCGAGTATCAGCAGGGGCGAGACCTGTATCGAATCTCGCCGGGGCCCAGCGGCAAGCTCTTGGCTGTACAGTCCGAGCCGCCGATGGAAAGGCGCGTAGTTACTCTAGGTGGAGTGATCGAGCGCTCGCTCGCGGACGCGCTCGAGAAGCAGGGTGAGCGGATCGACCTGGTACAGTCATTCGTGGACATCTTTGCCTGGAAGCTCGACTTGACGAATGAGACTCGGCCTGGCGACGAGTATCGCCTCGTGTACGAGAAGTTCTACGACCGAACAGGCTTTGTGAGCTACGGCCGCATTCTGGCGGCTCAGTACTCTCCCTCGTCTGTACCCCAGGCGCGGGGTTCGGTGGTCGCGCTTCGCTACGAAGATTCGGATGGATTCATCGGTTACTACACGCCCGATGGGAAGCCGTTGCGTTCCAGCTTGCTCCGAGCGCCGCTCAAGTACACGCGGATCAGCTCTCGCTATACGCACAAGCGACTGCACCCCGTTCATCGCGACTATCGCTCGCATCGTGCGGTGGACTTTGCTGCTCCGACGGGAACGCCGGTCTGGTCGGCAGGCGATGGTGAGGTCGTATTCAGGGGCTGGCGCGGTGGCATGGGACGCGCCATCAAGGTCCGACACAAGAACGGATACAGCAGCTACTACGGTCACCTGTCCAAGTATGCAGACAACCTGAAGGTCGGTGACAAGGTCGAGCAGAAGCAGGTGATCGGCTATGTGGGCATGTCCGGTACTGCGACCGGGCCGCATCTGCACTATCTGCTCGAGTACAAGGGACGCTTCATCGATCCCTTGCAGGTGGAGTTCGAGACCGACCGCGCGCTACCGCCGCGGGAGATTCCGCGGTTTGCGGAGATCAGCAAGCGTCGTCTGGAGCGCTTGCGCAAGGCGAATCCTCCGCTGCTTCTCGAAGCTGCAATGTGAAGAGAAGTCTTCAATCGGTCGAACGTGCCGGCTCCCAGCGATGGCTTCGTAGGGTGGTCGTGTACTTCCCCGACGGATCCGCATATCCGACCGCCAACCCCGGAGCCTGTACGGGTTCACCCTCTGCTTCTGTGGATCTGAAGGAGGGGTAGTAGTCTTCGCCCCCGACCTGCGGTGTAGCAGGCGGACCCAGTAGCTCGCGGACGCGCGAGCGCGGCATTCCGTAGGCAAGGTGCTGCTCTATGAATCGAAGGCTGTCGTAGTCGCGGCTCTCGCGATAGCTGTCCACCGCGCGTTCGAGTGCGGGATCTCCGCAGCCGAGTCCCAGGCCGAGAATGGCGAGGAGAAGCGCACGGCGGGTTCTGTCAGGCGATCTCATCCGTTTCGAGCTCCAGATCTACAGCCGGTGGAATGGTGTTTAGGCCGAGCCGCTCGGCGAGATGGATCACGGTACCGTGGACCACGGGGATCGCAATCAGGGTGAACAAGGTCGAAAACAGCAGGCCGCCAACCACGGCCGCGCCGATCGCGCGGCGTCCTTCGGCCCCCGCGCCAAGCGCGAATGCCAGTGGGATGGCCCCCAGAATCGAGGTGACGCTGGTCATCAGAATCGGACGGAAGCGGGTATGTCCCGCAGCCCGTAACGAGTCGAGCAGCCCTGTGCCGCGGGCGCGCTCCTGGTTGGCGAAGTCGACCAACAAGATGGAGTTCTTCGTAACGAGCCCGACCAACAGTATGATGCCTGTCTGACTGTACACGTTGAGCGTATGCCCCAAAAGCAGGAGTGTGCCCAGGGCGCCCACGCACGCGAGTGGGACGCTCAGCATTACCGTGAGAGGGTGGACGAAGCTTTCGAACTGCGCGGACAAGACCAGGTAGATCACGATCAGCGACAGGGCGAAGGTCGTCAGAATCGCACCCGACGACTCCTCGAACTCGCGCGACACGCCCCCGAGAGCTACCGAGAATCCGCTGGGCAGGTTGGACTCGATGATCGACAGCACGCGCGGTAGAACATCCCCCAGGGAAGCGCTGGGAGCCAAGCTGGCGGTGAACTTTTGCGAGCGCTGCAGGCCGTAGTGATTGAGCGCGCTCGGTCCCACGGTTGGCCTGACGTCGACCAGGGAGGCCAATGGAATCATCGGTCCATCGAGTGATCGCACATACAGATTCCCGAGCTGCCCGGGCTCACTACGAAAGCGCGGTGCCAAGGCCATGACGACGTCGTATTGTCGATTGCGCATGACGAACTCGTCCGTCGGTCCTTCGGAGACGAGCAGCCGAAGTGTATCGGCCACCGCTCGGACGGGGACGCGCACGTCGGCCGCGCGTTCTCGATCGAAGTGGATGTCGAGCTTCGGGGTGTCGATGTAGAGATCCGTGTCCACGTTCACGAGTCCCGACACTTCGCGTAGCTCGCCGATGACCTGCCGCGAGATCTGCTCGAACTCCTGGAGCTCGGCAGACGAACTCTTGATGATCACCTCGACGTCGTTCGCCTGGCCCTGTCCGAGTGAGGCGGGATTGATCGGAAAGGCGAGGGCATCCGGAATCTGGCTGAACTCCCCGAACAGCTGTCCCACGATCTCCTGCTGTGATCGAGCTCGGTCGCCCCACGGGGCGAGCCTGGCGAATACGATCCCCTGCGACGTGTCTCCCACGTTGCCTCCACCGAGCGCCACCGCGGAGAAGAATCCCTCGATCTCCGGCACCGAAGCGAGCTTCTCCTCGACCTTCTGGAGTGCGCGGTCTGTGTAGGCAGTCGTGGAGCCGCGCGGAGCTCGCAGAAACGTGAGGATCCTGCCGCGGTCTTCGGTGGGTACGAGTGTCTGCGGAAGCGAGCCGAACAGGACGACGACGCCGAGCACCGATGCGCCCAAGGCTAGCCCCATCACGCGCGGGTGCTCGAGAGCGCGGCCGAGTTGGCGGTCGTATAGGCCGCCCAGCGAATCCAGCACGCGCTCGAACCACGCGCTCAGGCGGCTGGTCGCTCCGGATTCGGACGCGACGCGCAGGTACTTGGAGCACAGCATCGGTACGAGGGTAAGCGCGACGAATGTCGAGATGGCGACCGCCGCGGTCATCGTGAGCGCGAACTCACGAAACAAGCGGCCGACGTTGCCGGTCATGAGCCCGAGAGGAATCAGAACGGCGACGACTGCCACCGTGGTTGCAATCACCGCGAAGCCGACCTCGCGCGCTCCGTTGATCGATGCGCGAAGTAAGCTCTCGCCGAGTTCTCGGCGTCGGTAGATGTTCTCCATCACGACGATCGAGTCGTCGACCAGTAGCCCGATCGCCAGAACGAGGGCCAGCAAGGTGAGCACGTTGATCGAAAAGCCGAGCACCTGCATCAGCGCGAAGGTCCCCACCACTGAGACGGGAATCGCGATGGCCGTGATCGTCGTAGTGGTTGCGGAGCGCAGGAAGATCAAGTTTACCAGCACGACGATTGCGAGAGAGACGGCGAGGGTCTCCCAGACCTGCTCGAGTGAAGCCTCCACGAAGCGCGTGTTGTCGACCGCGATCCCCAGGTCTACGTCCGCGGGTAGCGCGCTGCGTACGCCTTGAAGCTCGTCGCGTACGGCCCTCGATACGGCGAGCTCGTTCGAGCGCGACTGGCGGACGATTCCGACCCCGACGGTCGGCTCGCGATCGAAGCGGGTGACGACTCGGTAGTTGTCCGCGCCCAGCTCGACCCGTCCCACGTCAGCGATGCGGACCTGCCGGTCGCCGTCCTCTCGGATGACCAGCTGCTCGTACGTGCGCGGATCATCGATCTGACCTTCGACGTTCACGGTGAACTTGCGGGCGCTTCCTTCGATTTCGCCTGCCGCCGTCTGAAGGTTGTTCTCGAGAACGGCGCGGCGCACGTCACTTGCGTCGACTCCGCGCGCTGCCATCTCCGCTGGGTCCAGCCAGATGCGCATGGCGTAGCGCCGCGAGCCGCCAATGATCGCGCGTGACACACCGGGAAGGACCTGCAACGGTGTCTTGACGATGCGATCCGCCAGGTCGGTGCGGTCTCCGGCGCTGTAGCGATCTCCATCCAGGTGCAGCCACATGATCGGCTGATCATTCGCCCCCGCCTTGGAGATCACTGGGCGCTCGGCGTCGTCCGGCAGATCCCCCAACGCACGCTGAATCGCGTTCGATACATCGTTGGCCGCCACGTCGACGTCGCGCGAGGGATCGAACTCGATGTCGATCGAGCTCGTTCCGAAGTTGCTCGAGGATTGGATCGTGCGCATGCCTTCGATGCCGTTCAGCGCTTGCTCGAGCGGTTCGGTCAGGGCGGTCTCGACGGTTTCCGGGCTCGCGCCCGGTAGGACGGTGCGCACCGAGACGATCGGTGGATCGACATCCGGGTACTCGCGAACCGGTAGCTCGAGGAACGCGATGACACCGACCACCAGGATGAGCAGATTCATCACCGTGGCCAGAACGGGGCGTCGAATCGAGAGATCGGAGAGCTTCACCCTGCGCCGCCCCTCTGCTCAGCCTGTGCAGCCGTCCGGTGGGCCGACCCAGCCGAGCTCCAGCACCGAGTTGTCTACGGGCTGATATGCGTTGGTCTGGACCGAGCTGTTCGGGCGCAGCTTCTGATGGCCGTTGACGACCACGACGTCACCGGGCTCGAGTCCGTGCGAGATGTGGATGCGGTCGGCGAAGAACGTGCCCAACTCCAACGTGCGCTGTTGCACGCGGTGATCCGCATCGACCACGTAGACGTAGTAGCGTCCCGAGTCCCGGATCAGCGACTCCTGAGGAATCAGGATTGCCTGTGGAATCTCGCGCAGCACCACGCGCACGCGCGCTGCCATCCCCGTCCAGAGCTCTCCCCTCTCGTTGGGGATCCGAGCCTTGACCTGCACGGTTCGGGTGGCAGGGTCTACACGCGGCTCGATCGCGCGCAAGCTGCCCTCGAAGCGAACGCGGCAGCCGCTGGCGTGGCCGACGACGCGCTGTCCGACAGCCAGATCGCCAGCGAACTCCTGGGGGACGCTGAAGAGCAGATCCAGCGGATCGACCCGGGTGAGTTCCACGATCGGTGTCCCCGAGCGCAGATACTGGCCTGGGGTTACCTGAGACATGCCGAGGATGCCAGAGAACGGCGCTCGGATCCGTGTCTTCGCGAGGTCGGCTTCGGCCTCCTCGAGCTCCGCCAAGGCGGCCGCGAGACTCTCCTCGGCGTCGTCGTAGGCCTGCTGCGAGCTCACGCTCGACGCCTTCAGGGCCTCGAGGCGGCGCATGCGCGCGCGACTCGCCGAGACCCGGGCCTGCGCGCGCTTCTGGCTCGCACTCACTCGCGCGTCGTCGAGCTCCACCAGGATCTGGCCGGCCTCGACCTTGCTCCCCTCGGGAATGTCGAGCTTCACGATCTGCTCGTCCATCTCTGCAGAGAGGGTCGTCCGTTCGGGGGCATCCAGAGTGCCCACCGCCTGTACGACGTCGGGTAGGGGGGTCGGAACCACCTCTACGACCTGGACTGCCACTGGGGGTCTTTCGCCCTTGGGATCACTCGCCTCAGAGTCTCCTCCGCACCCCGTGCAGGCGAGCACGGCTGCGCAGCACAGTGAGGCGCGCCCGGTCGGATTCGCGAGGATGCGAACGAAATGCATGGTCGCGGAGAATGTAGCCTTTGGAATACGGAGCGTCGCCCAGGTTTGTTACTACAATCCCACAGATACGAGCTGTAGGATCGAGTCCCCCGCTGCAGTCTCGGTCGAATCCTGAAGGCCAGAGCGGAAAGCCAGAGCGCAGGTTCCCACCGGTCATCAAGGGTCTTCAGCGGTCATCTGCTCATTGCCGTGGGTGACGCCGGCGACGCAGACCGCCACGACTGCGTCTCCCTCCACATTCGCCATCGTCCGAATCGTGTCCAGCAGTCGGTCGAGCGGAATCAAGAGCGCCACGGCCTCGGCGGGAAGGTCGACGGCCTGCAGGACCACGACCATCGTCACCATTCCAGCAGACGGAATCGCCGGAGCGCCGGCTGCCATCAGCATCGACATACCGAACACGGTCAGCTGGTCTCCGAGCGAGAGCTCCATCCCGAACAACGCTGCGATGAAGAGAGCTGCAATCGCCTCGTAGAGCGCGGTCCCGTCCATATTGACGGTCGCACCCAGCGGCAGCACGAAGTGGGTCACATGCGCGGGGACTCCAAGGTTCTGCTCGACGTTGCGCGTGGTCACGGGCAACGTCGCCGCGCTCGAGCTGGTGGAGAACGCTACGAGGAGCGCCTCGCTCACACCTGCGAGCAGACGCCTCGGGTGGAGGCCAGCGAGAAACCATGCGAACGCGGGCAGTGTCACGAAGGCATGAATCGAGGTGGCTACGAAGACCAGCGCGATGAAGCCGCCGACCTCGCGGGCCGCCGTGATCATCGACGTCATGCCCGAGCGCGGCCCGTCGCTTGCCATCGATCCGACCAGTGACCAGACGATGGCCATGACTCCCAGCGGCGCGAGTCTCACGAAGATTCCGATCATCCAGAGCACGACGGCGTAGGCGGAGTCGATGAACTCGCGTAACGCGCGCGTCTGCTCACCCGTTCGGATCAGCGCGATCCCCAGGAGCATACCGAAGAAGACCAGCCCGAGAATCGGGGGATTAGGGCTCGCGAGCGCGCTCAGCGGATTCTGCAACAGGTCGCCCACGAACTCGCGAAAACCGAGAGCCGTGCCCGCGGGCGCGGGTGTCGTCTGCTCGAGCAGGCCGCGAAAGAAGGGGAGGGAGAGCAGCTGGGTGTTGGCACCCGGCTCGAAGAGATTGACCATGATCAGGCCAGTCGCGACCGCTACGAACATGGTCGAGAAATAGAGGGCGAAGGTAATGGCCCCCATGCGTCCCAAGCTACTCGTGCTTCCCAAGCGCGCGAGCCCCGAAGCGATGGCCAAGAACACCAGCGGGCCGACCAGCATCTTGAGCAAGCGCACGAAGAGCCAGCCGGTGTCGTCCACGGCGCCCATGTGCTTCGCACCCTCGGGGATCCACCAAGTTGCCGCTCCGGCTGCAAGGCCGACGACGAAGCCAGCGCCGATCTGCAGGTTGAGCGAGCGCTTCGTCGAGAAGCACGCGGCGGCGAAGCTCGCGAGTACGAGCGCCGCCGCCAGCGAGGATGCACCCAGAGCGAGGCAGGCGAGACTGGCAACCAGACCGACAGCCGCGAGCCGGGCTCCCCACCTGCTCCAAAACGTACTCGGCACCGCTCGGCTCCCGAGCCCGGTACGGCCGTCGCTCCCGGCGGAGCCCGGCGCACTCGTCGACGTGGGCGGCGTGCCGTTCATCGGCAGCGCAGTATACACTCCGACGCAGGCTGTCCCACGGGTGCGCAGTGCGCGCGCACCTCATGCGCAGGAAGGCAGGTTCCATGACGACCCCATCAGCGAGAGCGGCGACCGAGGCCGCGTTCGACTCCGCTCCTTTCGAGGACCTCGCGGCCGAGCTCGCACAGCGTGATCGCAGCTGGAGCTCGCAGGTTCCGGTGGTGAGGGACGCCCTGGCGGGCCTGCGCGAGCGTGCTGCGCTGGCGATCGGAGCCTTTGCCAAGGCGGCATCTGCTCGCAGCGCCGCTCACCTGACGGATCTGCAGGTCGGTCCGGTAGAGCCCGATGAGAAGCACGTGGACTGTCTGCAGTTCAAGGTCAGACGCGGCCGTTTCGAAGTCGTCTGTGTCGGAAAGCCTCGGGGTGTGGTCACCATGGTCGGGCCCTATCGGGCGGGAAGGCCGGAGCGGCCTTGCCAGGAGCATCCGCTGCCGAGTGTGGCTGCGTGTGCGGCCTTGGATGCTCTACTGCTCGAGTTCTTGCGTACGGCGACCCAGGTTTGATCGTCGGTGCCGCATCGCTTCGATCTGCGCGAGTCCGTGTGGGGAGCCGGAATGAAGCCAAGCTCGAGGCGGTCCGCCGCGGGTTCGCACCCTTCGTTGGCTCGTGTGAGGTGCGCGGGTGTACGGTCGAGAGTGGCGTCTCTGATCAGCCGATCGGATTTGACGAGATCGTGACGGGAGCGCGCAATCGGGCGCATCAGAGCTACGCTCTCGGAAACTGCGACCTGGCCGTCGGCATCGAAGATGGGCTTGTCGCGCTACCCATGCTGCCGACTGGGTACGTCAATCTGGGGTGCTGTGTGATTTTCGATGGTCAACGAGAAGCGTTCGGACTGAGCTCAGGGTTTGAGTACCCACCGGCTTGCGTCGTCGAGGCGACGTGCTTCGAACGCAGGCCGATCGGCGAGGTATTCGAGCGTGTGTTCCAGGGGAGGCCGGAGCGAGAGCTCGGTCCGGGCGCAGGCAACATCGGGTGCCTCACCCACGGGATCTTGACGCGTGCGGACTACGGCTCGCACGCGGTCATGTGCGCGCTTGTGCGCTTGCTGCATCCAGATCTCTACACCGCTGATTCCCATGCGTATGGAGGCTCGACACGACCGTGACGCTTACCCGCGAGGACCCTACGCTCGACCAACGGATCGAACACCAGGAACAGCTCTTCGAGTTCTTCGAAGTCGCGTGCAAGCCTGAGGATCGGTTTCGGGTTGGCACCGAGCACGAGAAGTTCCCCTTGTATGCGAGTTCGCTCGATCCCGTTCCCTACGGCGGAGAAGGTGGTCTCGGCGCGCTGTTCGCCGAGCTGCGCTCGAAGCACGGCTTCGAGCCCTTCTTCGAGGCCGACGCAATCGTCGGGCTCGAACGTTCCGGAGCTTCGATCACCCTCGAGCCCGGAGGACAGCTCGAGCTCTCCGGCGCACCGTTGCTCACCCTTCATGAGACCTGTAGAGAGTTTCGCGAGCACGTCGCGCTGATGAATCAGGTCTCTCGCGAGTTCGACATCATCTGGCTGGGCCTCGGCTCTCATCCGCTCGCGCAAACGCAGGACATCCCGCGGATGCCGCGCGAGCGGCACGACTGGATGCGCGCACATCTCGAGGCTGCGGACACGCTCGGCTTGTCGATGATGCACGCAACTTGCGGGGTTCAGGCCAACTTCGACTTCTCGAGCGAAGAAGATGCAGGTCGCAAGCTGCGAGTCGCACAGGCAGTGTCTCCGATCGTGACTGCGCTCTATGCAAATTCGAGCATCTCGCTTGGAGAGCCCAATGGATTCGAGTCATGGCGCGCACACATCTGGAGGCATACCGACAGGGCGCGTTGTGGCTTCTTGCGCTGTACCTTTGCCCCAGACTTCCTGGAACAGGGAGCCTTCCGCGCGTACACCGAGTGGGCGCTGGACGTGCCGGTGATGTTCCTGATTCGCGACGGTCGCTACGTACCGCAATCCGGACGCAGCTTTCGGCAGCTGATCGAGCGGGGCGAGGCGCTCAGTCTGGCCGACTGGAACCTGCATCTGACGACTCTCTTCCCCGAGGTGCGACTCAAGCGCGTCATCGAAGTCCGCGGTGCGGATGCGGTGCCTCCCGATCTCGTGTGTGCTCTGCCGGCAGTGTGGAAGGGTGTGTTCTACGATTCGGAGGTACTGGACCGGCTCGAAGCGCGCTTCGCCGCTTGGACCTATGCGGATGTGGACCGGCTTCACGACGAAGTGTCGCGGCTGGGTCTCAAGGCGCAGACGCCGGATGGGCCCGTCGCCGCGGTAGCGCGCGAGCTCGTGGATCTCGCGCGCGAGGGACTCGGGCGCATCGCGCACCTCAATGCCACGGGGGACAATGAGCAACACTTCCTGGATCCGCTGTATGCGATCCTCGAGCAGGGTGCCAGTCCCGCGCGCGGGCTGCTCGACCGCTGGGACGGCGCGTTCCAGCGTCGGGCCGAGCTACTGATCGAGTTCAGCCGCTACTAGCCGAGGATGCGAGGGCCGGTTTGACGGGCGATTCGCCGGGACTACCCTGGCAGGGCAAGTGTCAGAAGAAGAGCGCAAATCCAAGCAGACAGCTCCGTCGGAGGCCATTCCAGCGGAGGGGACCGAGGCTTCGTCCGCGCCGGTGGAAACCGCCGAGACCGCCGAGAGTGTCGAGATCGACGTGGGGGGCCAGCGGCTGCCGATCCCCGTCGAGCTCCCCCTGTTGCCGGTCAGGAACACGCTCGTGTTTCCGGGCACGCACGTTCCGCTGACGGTGGGACGTCCGCTCTCGCTGGGTGCGATCTCCGCCGCCGCGAAGGGGCACGGGTACCTAGCCGTCGTGACCCAGCGGCGGCCGGACGATGAGCAGCCGGGGCGGGACGACCTGTTCGGGGTCGGCGCGATCGTGCGCGTCACTCGGGTGACGGAATCGTCGCCAGGACCGGGAGTCGTGATCGATGTGATCGGACTCGCGCGTTGCGAGGTACGGGAGCTGATCGCGACTCCCGAGATGTTGCGTGTGCGGGTTCGTCCGATCCCCGAGGTCTTGGATCAGACACCCGAGGCGGAAGCTGCGCGGCGCACGGTTCAGCGGCTCGCCGAGGAGCTGATCGAGCTGCGGGACGATCTGGACAACGAGTTCAGCGAGATCCTCGAACGCATCTCGGATCCATCTCGCCTGTCCGACCTGATCGCGTACATGGGGAATCTCCCTCTGGATCAAAAGATTGCGTTGCTGGCTCAGCCCGACGTGCTCTCTCGGCTTCGCGTGCTGATCCGCTACCTGATGCGAGAGGTGCGCATTGCGCAGGTCTCGAGGCGCTTCGCGGAGCGCGCGGCCGGTGAGCTCGACGAGACGCACCGCAAGAAGCTGTTGCGCGAGCAGCTGCGCAAGATTCGCGAGGAGCTCGGAGAGTCGAGCGATCAAGCGGTGGAAGAGGACGAGTTGCGCGCGCGCATCGACGAAGCCGACCTCCCTGACGAGGTCCAAGCCGTTTGTGCGCGCGAAGTCGGCCGCATGGTGAGCATCCCCTCGCACTCTCCTGAGCGTTCGGTGATTCGAACCTACGTCGAGTGGCTGTTGGATCTACCTTGGCGTAAGCAGACGCAGGACAACCTGGACCTCGCCCACGCAAAACAGATTCTGGATGAGGACCACTACGATCTGCAGGCCGTCAAGGACCGCATCCTGGAGTACCTGGCGGTGCGCCACCTGATCGACAATCCGAAGGGGCCGATTCTTTGTTTCGTGGGTCCTCCCGGTGTCGGGAAGACCTCGCTCGGCAAGTCCATCGCCCGCGCCATGGGACGGAAGTTCGTGCGTACCTCGCTCGGAGGTGTGCGCGACGAGGCGGAGATCCGCGGGCATCGGCGCACCTACGTGGGCGCGATGCCCGGCCGCGTCGTGCAGAACCTCAAGACGGCGGGTTCCAACAATCCAGTCTTCATGCTGGACGAGATCGACAAGGTTGGCACGGACTACCGCGGCGATCCATCTTCCGCCCTGCTGGAGGTGCTCGATCCAGAGCAGAACGATTCGTTCAGTGATCACTACCTGGAGCTGGCTTTCGATCTCTCGCGCGTGCTGTTCGTTGCGACGGCCAATCGCACCGACACGATCCCGCCGCCCTTGCTGGATCGGATGGAGATCATCGAGCTTCCCGGGTATACGGCGCGCGAGAAGCTCGAGATCGCCAAGCGCTTCGTGGTGCCGCGCCAGCTCGAGGACCACGGTTTGCCGCCGGACTCGATCCAGCTCTCGGACGACGTGATTCAGCGGACGATCGAGGACTACACGCGGGAGGCCGGAGTGCGGAGTCTGGATCGCAACGTGGCCGCGCTCGTCCGAAAGTGTGCGCTCAAGAAGGCCGAGGGAGAGGAGGTCTCTCACATCGACGTCCAGCAGCTCGGCGATTTGCTGGGACCCGCCACGTTCACGCAGCAGCAAGCGGAGCGGATGGAGCGCCCGGGAGTCTCGACGGGCTTGGTCTGGACGCCTGTGGGGGGCGATCTGGTCTTCGTCGAGGCGGCGCTGATGGAGGGTAAGCCCATCCTCAAGCTGACCGGTCAGCTGGGCGATGTGATGCGCGAGTCCGCTGAAGCGGCTCTCTCTTATCTCCGGACGAATGCGGCACGTCTCGAGATCCCGCAGGAGCTCTTCGAGAAGAACGAGATCCACGTGCACTTTCCGGCGGGCGCCATGAAGAAGGAGGGACCGTCCGCAGGTGTCACCGTTCTGGTCGCCCTGGCGAGCCTACTCTGCGGAAAGCGCGTGCGTGAAGGACTCTCGATGACGGGTGAGATCACCCTGCGAGGACAGGTCCTGCCCGTGGGCGGGGTCAAGGAGAAGGTGCTCGCAGCGCATCGCGCGGGCATCTCCGACGTGATGTTGCCCTCCCGTAATGAGAAGGATCTCGAAGAGGTGCCGGAAGAGGTGCGTGAGGAGCTGCGGTTCCATTTTGTGAGCGACGCGCTCGAGGCGCTGCGCGTGGCACTCCCCGAGTGCACGTGAGCCACGAGTCGCAGGTCGATCGGTCGCTGCGACTCTCCGGTGTAGAGCTCCTGCGGCGTGGGAGGCGCGACCGGCGCTCGGCCCGTGAGTTGATGCGCGGCCGGACGCCCGCGGAGCTGGCTTCAGCGTGCCAGGACTTGCGCCCGGAGTCGCGCAATGAGCTGCTGATGCTGATGGATGCCCCCGAGCAGGTGGTTCCCTTGCTCCCGGAAGCCGAGCTCTGCATCACCATTCGTGCCGGGGGCATGTCCGAAGCCGCCTGGCTGCTCGAGCTGGCGACGGCCGAGCAGCGTCAGGCTTGCGTCGATCTCGACGTGTGGTCGGAGACGCACCTGTCGCACGCGCGGGCCACCGAGTGGATCGATGCCCTGATCGAAGCTGGGCGCGAGACGCTGGTGCGTGGTCTCACCGAGCTCGATCCGGAGTTCTGGATCCTCAGCCTTCAACGGATGGCCGACCTGGTCGTCGTCGGGCGAGAGGACGAGCGTCCGGAGGGCTTTTTCACGGAGGACGGGGTGGTCTACTTCCGCGGGCAGTGCGACGAAGACTTCGCGCGCATCAAGGAGGTGATGCAGACAGCGTTCTCGCAGGCGCAGCCTCACTATTGGAAGCTCGTCTATGGGATGTTGTTCGAGCTTCCGAGCGAGACCGAGGAGTATGCGAAGCGCTGGCGCGATGGGCGTCTGGCCGACCTCGGATTTCCGGACTTCGAATGGGCGATGCGCGTCTACAGTCCTCTGCATGTCGACGAGGTCGAGACCCTCGATACGGACGCGCTCGAGGGTGCTTCTGCGGGCGCACTCGTCCCGCAGGCCGAGCTTCCACGCCAGCTACGCGGCACCCTGGTCGGCGAAGCATTGTCGGAGCTGCCGCCAGAGCGCGCCGCCGACGTGATCGGCTACATCCTGGGCGTCGCCAACGCGGTCGCCGTGGCGGATGGCCTATCCCTCGGAGATGGCGAGTCTGTGCCGCGATCGCTCGAAAAGGCGGTGCATGGGATCGATCGTGGCCTGCGCGAGCTGGCTCAGAGAACGGCCACGTCACCCGCGCGTCTTCTTGAGACGACGCGTCCGCTTGATTTGTGCCGGCTAGGCTTTACTCTCGACCACGTCGTGCGTGAGCCCAGAGCGAGCGGCGACGATGAAGCGGATGCCGACTCAGCGGAGCTCTCTCCGGCCTAGGCTCGCGTCGATCCCCTCCGAGATTTCCTACGAAAAGCAGCGATCGGTTCCATGCCTTCTCCTAGAGCGGGGAACGAGTTCCCGGGGTCCAGCCGTGTCGGATGCGTCCATTCCAGCCAGACAGAGAGAGCTCACTCCAGGGGGTGCGCCTGGACTACCCAGCGTCGGTCTCTGGTGCGTGATGCTGGTCTTTGGAGCTGTCACGCTCCACATGATCTCGCGCACCGACGAGCCTGGCGCAGCTCGGCTCGACGTTCTGCTCTTTGCCTCGGGTGTCGGCTGTCTCGCGGCCTCCCTGTGCTGGTTCTTCGTGGTAGCCCTACAGCGCAGTCTGATCTGGTCGCTGATCATGGTGATTCCGCTGGTGAACACCCTGGCTCTGCCGTTGTTCGCGCGCGCCTACTGGAGCCAGGGAGCGCGTGCACCGACCCTGTTGGCCATGGTCGGGATCGCGGGCGAACTGGTTGGCTCACTTCGCCTGATGCTCTCGAGTGGGCCGCAGCTGGTCTAGCCTGGGGCGGCTCAGGGGTCTGCGTGGAGCTCGCTTCCGAGTACGCGGAAGAAGCTCCGCAGAATTCTGTAGGTCATGCCCCAGACGACATAGCCTTCGTAGTGGAACGCCGGAAAAGTCGCCCGGGCTGCTGGGCTCTCGAAGCGGGTGCGAGAGCGTGGATCCAGGATCCAGTGCAGCGGGATCCAGACCGCAGCCTGAACCTCGTGATTGAGCTCCAAGGGGGGGCGCTCGCCAATGTCGCAGACCACGGCGGCGACGCGCAGGTCGGGAGTGCGTGGGGTGCGGTCACTGGTGAAGTCGTCCAGTCGTCCCAGGATGCTTCGCGGTCGAAACCCGACCTCCTCCTGTGTCTCGCGTAGGGCCGTAGCGGCGAGATCTGAGTCCTCAGCCTGTCGTCGGCCACCCGGGAACGCCATGTGTCCGGACCAAGGGTCTCCCTCGCGCTCCGCTCGCTGGATGAAGAGCAGCTCTGGGCCATTCCCGGGATGGGACTCATGCAAGACGAGCGCAACCGAGGCTTCGAGCGCTGGCGGGGGATCGGGGCGACGCAGGCTGGGCGCGTGTTCCCGAATTCGCGCTCGCACGTCGTGCAGGCGCAGGCTTTCCGAGGCTCTGCGAAGCGGAGGACCCATCGACGAGCCATCGTAGCGATCCGCGCGGTATCCTGCCGAACTGTGACCTACCTACTCGTGACGAATGATGACGGAATCGACTCTCCCGCGCTGAGGCCGCTCCTGGACTCGCTTCGGGGCCTTGGGAACCTTCGCGCCGTCGTGCCAGACCGGGAGCGGAGCTGGATCGGAAAGGCGATCACACGCTGGGACAAGCTCCAAGTACGGCGCGTTGAGGAGCCGCGCGAGGGTGAGCCCGAGCTCTTCACCGTCGACGCATTTCCCGCCGACTGTGCGCATCTGGGAATCCACTCCCTGTTCCCGGAGCGCCCGAATCTCCTGATCTCAGGCATCAACGTCGGGCTGAACTATGGCTCGGGGTTCTTCTTTTCGAGCGGCACCGTGGGGGCAGCGATCGAGGGCTGGATCGCGGGTGTTCCGTCGGTTGCCTTCTCGCTCGGACAGCCGGACGACGACCGCAGCTGGAAGTCGCAGAGCGACTCGGCTGCGTTCCGTCCTCAGTGGGAGCGCGCGGCCGCACGCTGCGCGGACATCGTGCGGAGCCTGCTCGAGGACGGTTATCCATGCGACTGTGAGCTGCTGAGCGTGAATCTTCCGCTCGGTTCGGGGCCAGAGACGCCGTGTGAAGTGACCCAGCTGGCGCACGCATCCTACACCCAGCTCTTTCGAGAGGAGGCACCAGGCCGTTTCGCGCACGACTTTCGCGGCGAGGTGCTGCACCGATCCGCGCTCGAGGGGAGCGATGTGCGCGCGGTCGCCGAGGGCCGAATCTCGATCACACCGATCCGGCTGAGTCAGGATCCGGAGCTCGCGCGCGGGCTACGCGCGCGATTCTCGAAGCTCTAGAGTGCTGCGGTTGAGAATGCCGCGCATCGCGCCCCGCTAGACTCGTAGTCCAGATCCGGGCTCTGGCTCAGGCATCCTCGGACTCGCCGACCACAGGGCGGCGGAACACGGCGAACGAGGCGTGTGCTTTGGCGCGCGCCAGGAAGCTTCGAGCGTCATGATCGCCATCGAGCACTCGTGCTCGCAGCTCTTCCACGCCTCGAGAGTGCAGCCATTCGTCTACGTGTTGCAGCAGCCTTAGCCCGAGCCCTCGGCGCCGATGCTCGGGATGCACGACCAAGTCCACCAGCACACCGTAGCGCTCGGGCAGGAACTCGAGCTCGTTGGTCTCGATCTGGGCGTGCGCAAATCCCACGATCCTACCCCGGTGATCCGCGACGACGAAGCGAGTGCGCGGATCCGCGAGCACGAGCTCGCGATGCTCGCGAGCGGTCGCCTCGGCAGAGGGAGCGAGCACCAAGCGCGCGTCCAGCTTGAGCTCCGCGTCCCGCCGATCCTTCCACAACTGATGAATGGCTTCGAGGTCGCGGCGCCCTGCGCCGCGCAGAAGAGTCGTCATGTCATGCCGCGCTGATCTCGAATTGCTCCTGGTGGAATGACGGGTTCGGCCGGATCTCCACCTTGCGGTCGATTGCCTTGGCGATCTGTTCGATCGAGTCGGCTTCCTCGCCGAGCAGGACGCTCGATACCGTCGGATGTGTATTGACGATCAGGGTTGGGCTCCGTAGAAACTGGGCGCTCCGAGGAAGCTGGCGCAGAACGCGCTGCGAGATGGTCTCCGGCGATTGTACATAGCCGGTCCCCTCGCACGTCGGACAGGGCTCGCACAGTTGCTGCACGAGGTTCTCACTGGTGCGCTTGCGCGTCATCTCGATGAGCCCGAGATCCGAGATCTTCTGAAGATTGACCTTCGCCTTGTCTTCCTTGAGGGCATCGAGCAGCGAGCGGTAGACCTTCTCGCGGTTCGCGGCGATCTCCATGTCGATCAGGTCGAGGATGATCAGGCCGCCGATGTTGCGGAAGCGAAGCTGGTGCACGATCTCGCGTACTGCCTCGAGGTTCGTCTTGAGAATGGTCTCTTCGAGGTTCTTGCTCTTGCCGCCCGTGAAGCGCCCGGTATTCACATCGATTGCCGTCAGCGCCTCGGACTGGTCGATGATCAGATAGCCCCCGGACTTGAGCCATACCTTGCGGCCTAGGCCTTGGTCGATCTCGCTCTCGATGCGTTGCGCCTCGAACAGCGGGCGATCGCCCTTGTGCAAGGTGATCCGAGGGCGTGGGGCCGCCATGAACTTCTGCACGAAGTTTTGCATTTCGCCGTAGCCGTCGGGATCGTCCACGACGATCTGCTTCGTCTCGTGCGAGACGAGGTCACGTAGGATGCGCACGCGCAGCGGAGGCTCCTCATAGACGAGTGACGGCGCCTCGGTCGCCGCAGCGCGCCGCTCCTGAACGTCGGCCCAGAGGTGGGTGAGGTACTCGATATCCGCCTTGATGTCGGCTTCGCTGACTCCGTGAGAGACCGTGCGCACGATGAAGCCGAGGTCGCGTGGGCGGTGCTTCTCGACGATCGAGCGCAGTCTGCGGCGCTCCCTGTCGCCCTCGATGCGTCGGGAAACGCCGACGCGCTGAGCGGAGGGCATCAGTACCAGATGGCGGCCAGCCAGCGAGATGCGCGAAGTGATTCGCGCACCCTTGGTGCCGAGAGGCTCTTTCGAGACTTGGACCAGGATCTCGCGGCCCTCCTCGAGCACGTCCTGGATCTGAGCGCCCGCCCCGCGCTGTGCGGCGGCAGCGCGCCGTCGGCCTCCGCCGCCGTTGCTGCTCTTGCCGTTGCCTGACGAGCTTCCATTCCCGTCGGAGGGGTCGTCTAGGTCGCTACGATAGTCCGCGACGTAGAGAAAGCCGGCTCGCTCCAAGCCGATGTCTACGAAGGCGGCTTGCATGCCCGGGAGTACGCGAGTGACCTTGCCCAGGTAGCAGTTGTTCACGACTCGGCGGTCCTGGGCGCGCTCGATGTGCAGTTCTATGATCTGGTCTTGTTCGCGAACGGCCACGCGCGTCTCGCGTGGGGCCACGTTCACGAAGATCTCGTTTCGCATGCGGGTTCCCTTCCGGATCCGCATCCCCCTGAAAGGATTGCAGGTCGGCGCGGGCGCACTTGGGCGCCTCCAGGCCGGTTGCCCAGTGGTGTGGATGCAGATTCCCCTGCTCGCAGGGGGTAGGAGTCTGAGTGCGTGCTGCCGGCCCGGTGCTGTGTCTGACACCTGGGGTCGGCGCGCCGATTGGGGTCTGGGCAGGGAGAGACGTGCCTGGGAGCTCGCTCACCCGATCATGGTCAGAGGAAGCTCGTTGCGCGATGGCGACAGGAACCATCTCGGACCCGGACGGTGCTCGAGAACGATTCCTGATGTAGGTCGTTAGCCACGGCTTGGATTGTAGAGCCCGGTGATTCGACCCTGGAGCCGCGGAGCTTCTGCGTGCAGACGGACGAATCCCTCCGATCAGCGCACCGCGCGCCTCGTGAAGGACCTCCCTCTGCTCTGTTGAACGCAACTTGTGAGACTTTCCTGCCCGGAACCTCGACTAGAGGACTTTGACTCGATTCGTTCTCCCGGTCTTCGAGAAATCTGCTCGCTTGGGCTGGGCTCCCGACATTGCGACCTTTGGCGCTCGCTTGATCTTGCGGTGAGCGTGGCTACGGCCTCCGCCGCGCCCTTCTGCAGTTCTCCGCGATTTCCGGCGCACGACTCGTGCGCCATGGGACCGAACGAGTGCCGCCTCGCGATCGCCGGGCTGCCCACGGGCAGGAGTGAGTTCGGAATGCCCGCGAGTTCCCTGGGTGCACAGATCGTGCGAGCCGGGATTGCTCGGGTCCTGACGAGGAAAACGACATCGAAATTTAAACGCAACACACCCTAGTGGACCGCCAAAGGTGGGTCAATGCACGGGTTCGCCAATCCGGCCGTCGGTCTCGATACGGTCCGGGGGCGCGGGGACAGGTCGCGGAGCGGAGCGTGGGCTTCGGCCTAGAGACCCCTGATGGGGCTCTGCCCCGATCTAGTGAGATTGGCCAGTTGCATAAATAGTACATGCCTGGATCGACTCTCGACTCGTGCCAAGTGAGCGAGAGCACAGCGTTTGATGCTCGTGCCGCGAAACCCTCGGGTGATTGATGAAGGTGCTGGATTCCGATACCGTTCCGAGCGTGATTCATCCGTCCGTGGCGCAGCATGCGCCAACGAATCCATGGCGGTGCTTCTGAGCGGTCAGGCTCCTTGTGGCTCCGTATCTTTTTTGTCGCTCTCTTGTAGATAAGCGAATACTCAAGGTCATTCACCTAGACCCGGGGTCTTAGATGCCATTCCGCATGCAACGAAGAGTCATGCCGGGGCGCGGTTCTGTCCGGCGCCTGCGGCTCTGCCGCCTCGCGCAACGGCCCCAGGGAGAGCCATGATGACCCTGATCGGCACACCAAGGCGTTCTCCAGCACGCCCGCGGCTCGTCGCCGCGCAACCTTCGTCGGGTCTCCACTCGGCCACCCAATCGGCTTCCGTCTGGTCCGTCGGAGGAGGGAAGGGCGGAATCGGCAAGAGCTTCATCGCGAGCAACTCCGCGACAGTGTTGGCGCGCATCGGGCTTCGGGTGATCCTGATCGACGTCGATTTCGGTGGTGCAAACCTACATACCTGTCTCGGTGTTCGCGGGTCTGCACGTGTCAACCTTTCGGACTATCTCGAGGATCGCGTGCAAGATCTCGAGGCCGCCGCGATCGAGACGTCGGTGCCGGGGCTGCGACTCATCCTGGGCACGCTCGGTCACACGGGCACCGCGCTGCCGACTCGGGTCCAGCGTCAGCAGTTCGTGGAAGCGATCCGCACCTTACCCGCCGACGTCGTGGTGTTGGATCTTGCGGCTGGAATGGATCGGTCCACCGTCGACTTCTTCGTCGGAGCGGACGAGAACCTGCTCGTGACGACCCCGGAGCCCACCGCCATCGAGAATGCCTACGCGTTCCTGCGGGCCTCTTTCTTCCGGCGGCTGGCGGCAGCGGTCCAGGGCACGCCCGCCGAGGAGCGAGTCAAAGAAGCCTGGGCTGAAAGGGACGAGCGCGGGCTACGGGCTCCAGCGGACATCGTGCGGGAACTGCGCCGCTCGGAGCCTGGCGAGGCGCATCGCGTCGAGCGGGTTCTCGCTACTTTCCAACCGCGTTTGGTCCTGAATCAGGTTCGAACGGGCGAAGAGGTTCGCCTGGGGTTCTCGATCTCCTCGATGTGCCGGCGCTATTTCGGGGTTCACCTCGACTACATCGGATACATCAACTACGACGACTGCGTATGGCGCTCCATCAAGGACCGGCGCGCTCTGGTCATCGCGTATCCGCAATCCGATGGTGCGCTCTACGTACGCCAGATCGTGAAGAAGATGCTCGACAACTGAGGCGAGACTCGTGATCGAAGACCTGAACCACTACGAAGTGCTCGAAGTACCCGTCGAGGCCAGTCCCCAGCAGATCGAACGCGCATACCGGATCGCACGCGCGACGTATCAGCCTGGCTCGACGGCGACCTATTCGCTGATGTCCGAGGACGAGGCAGCCGAGGTGCTGCGTCGTGTGGAAGGCGCCTACGCCGTGCTGTCCGACGAGCGGTTGCGCCGAGAGTACGACGGTCGCCTGCGCGTGAGCGGGTTGCCGAGGCGGAACGAGCCCAAGGTGACTGCGGTTCCAGAGGTGCCGCAGCGTCCCGTGCGGCGTGCCATAGAGCCGCGGATCGAGCTCGAGGAGCCCGTGCTCCCGGAAGACGGGGTCTACGATGGCGAAGTTCTGCGGCGTATCCGGATGAGCCGCGGGATAGAGATCGAAGAGGTCTCCAACATCACGAAGATTGGCCCCGACTATCTGGCGAACATCGAGGCAAATCGATAC
This sequence comes from Pseudomonadota bacterium, assembly GCA_003247575.1. Taxonomy (GTDB): domain Bacteria; phylum Myxococcota_A; class UBA9160; order SZUA-336; family SZUA-336; genus SZUA-336. Next base: position 47,576 of record QJZC01000045.1, on the reverse strand, counting down.
GAGATGCTACCTCCTACTGTCTACTTACGCGGATTTCTGCGCGAGATCGCGCGTTGTCTCAAGCTCGATGCTCGGCTCGTCGTCGACAGCTACATGAAGCAGCTTCAGGGCGGGGGACAACAGAAGCAGAGCTACTGATTGTCGATCGAGGATGCAGATCGCGCTCGTCGCGTGGCGCGCGTATTGGTTTCCGATCTGAACGTCGAATGGGCGGACGCCATTCGGCTCGGCTTGGAGAAGGACGACCTCTTCGAGCGACTCGGACCGCAGATCGAGCGCGCCCGTGTCTTCTATCGTGCACGCGTCTCTCTGCAGCGTGTGCCTGATAGAGATCGGATCTTCGACTGGGCGCTGGTAGACGTCATGTTTGCCCAGAATCGCCGCGTCCGTCCCTATATCCTGTGAGTGTGGCTGCGAACATCGAGGAGAGTCCGACCCAGCTTCGCTTTGCAGTCGGGGCCGAGCTCGAGGGGTGGCGCGTAGACGCCGCGGTGGCGGAGTGTGTAGGGGTATCCCGCGCGCAGGCGCGCCGTTGGCTCGATGCCGGCTGCGTCCTGGTCCAGGGTGCCACTGCCAAGGCCTCGCAGCGACTGCGTCTCGGGCAGGAGGTTCACGCTGAGCTGCCGCGGGCGCAATCGGAGACCTCGCTCGAGCCCGAGGCGATCGCCCTGGACGTCCATTTCGAGGATTCACATCTCATCGTCGTCGACAAGCCGGCAGGGATGGTCGTTCACCCGGCACCAGGAAACTCCACCGGTACTCTGGTGCATGCACTCCTGGCGCATTGTTCTACGCTTTCCAGTGTTGGGGGTGTGCTACGCCCAGGAATCGTGCACCGGCTCGACAAAGGGACCTCCGGCCTGCTGGTGTCGGCGAAGAGCGATGTCGTCCACCACGGTCTGGCCCAGCAGTTTCACGATCACAGCGTGGAACGTGAATACCTGGCGATCGTGCGGGGTTCTCCGGCCGCCTCCGAAGGCTGGATCGATGCGCCGATCGGCCGGCATCCGCAGGATGGAAAGCGCTTCTCGACCCGCTCGCGGGGGAGGACGCGCCAGGCACGGACTGCCTGGCGGGTGCGTGAGCGTACGGCCCGCCACTGTCTTGTCGCGGTACGTCCTCAGACAGGGCGAACGCATCAGATTCGCGTTCATCTCGCGTCGATCGGGCTTCCGATCGTTGGAGACCCCGTGTACGGAGGTGGGCGGAGAGACTCCCTGGGGCTCGTGAGACAGGCATTGCATGCAGCGAAGCTGGGCTTCTGCCATCCGGTGACGCAGAAATGGATCCTCTCCGAAGCGGCACTGCCGGAAGATCTGGCTGCCGCCTGGGAGCGACTCCGTACGTGAACTTCGAGGGGTTCATTACGTGCAACGAGCTCGCGGCGCTCGGGTATCCACACGGCTTCGGCACGCGTGATTCCATACGCTACCCGTTGCCGGAACTGACCTTGGTGCGTCAGGTTCATGGCACGAATATGGTGCGAGTCCCGCTCGAAACGGGTGATGTGCGAGCGGACGCGCTTTGGACCTCGCAGCCGGGTCGGGCCATAGCGGTCTACACCGCGGACTGTGTCCCGATCCTGCTGGCGCACCGAAGCGGGCGTCTCGCCGCCGCGATTCATGCCGGCTGGCGCGGAAGTGTGGCGGAAATCGCGCAGCGATCCGTGGCCTCGCTTTGCCAGCAAGGCGACGTGAGTCCCGCCGATCTGGTGGCCGCGATCGGTCCACATATCGGTCCGTGCTGCTACGAAGTCGATGCTCCGGTGATCGACGCGGTATCCGACCTCGACGCGCTCGCGCCGTCTCCGCGCGCCGGTCGCGCCATGTTGGATCTGTGTGCGCTGAATCTGCGTCAGCTCGTTTCAGCGGGGGTGCCGGAAGCCTCGATCTTGCGTGTGGAAGAATGTACGCGCTGTAACCCAAACTTCCTCAGCTATCGCCGAGATGGAGCTGGTGGACGCATGTTGCACTACATTCGAGTGCCTAACTAACCGCTCGTGATCGGCTGGTCGTCTTCTGGGCGCATTGGTGGCGTCCCGTAGACTCAGTTGAAACATAGGCTTGACACTGAGAAGCGTTGGCGTAGGCTTTACCTGTGTGGGCGCTGCCTGCATCTGATCCTTCACACACACTGTCCGTTAATAGAGACAAGCCATCTCGGATGCGGATGCAAGAGCATCTCTACGCGTATATGCGCAGTCGCCGCAAGCCCGTATGATTCGCGCACGCTCTTCGTTGATGTCGGTGTCCGTGCAGCCGATGAGAGAGCGCAGGGCGCTTCGTTCCCACGACAAACGCATTTGACAGATACGTCAGATTGGACAGCAATAGCGCGAAAAAAGAAGGAATCGAGTCCGAGAGCTTGGCTCTGCGACGTGCGCAGCGTTCGTCGTCGTCACTACCCCACCTCCGCGATCTACAAATGAAATCCAGTCCGCAGCAGCGCGTCGAAGACGCGCCTCAGGAAACTCGAATGACCCAGATGAACTTGTCCGAGCTGAAGAAGAAGTCCGCGCGTGAGCTCGCAGAGATTGCGAGTGACTCCGGTGTCGGGTCGATCGGAGGAATGTCCAAGCAGGAGTTGCTCTTCGCGATCCTCCAAGCCGAGACGCAGAGCGATCGCGACATCTATGGTGAAGGTGTACTGGAGCGTATGCCGGATGGCTACGGATTCATGCGCTCGGCGGACTCCAGCTACATGCCCGGTCCTGACGACATCTACGTCTCACCCTCGCAGATTCGGCGTTTCAATCTGCGCACCGGCGACACCGTCGAGGGAGAGATCCGTCCGCCCAAGGAAGGCGAGCGCTATTTTGCCCTGCTCAAGGTGACCCGTGTCAATTTCGAACGTCCCGACGTTGCCAAGAAGAAGATTCAGTTCGACTCGTTGACGCCGCTCTACCCGATGGAGCGCTTTCAGCTCGGGGGGGCGAAAGGGAAGCTGACGACGCGCATCATCGATCTCATCTCGCCGATCGGAAAGGGACAACGGGCGTTGGTCGTCTCGCCTCCGAAGGCTGGAAAGACCATGATCCTGCAAGACATCGCCAACGCGATCAGCGAATCGAGCCCAGAAGCCTACGTGATCGTGTTGCTGATCGATGAGCGCCCCGAGGAGGTGACCGACTTCGAGCGCAACGTGAATGCCGAGGTCGTCTCGTCTACCTTCGACGAGCCCGCGCAGCGCCACGTGCAAGTGGCCGAGATGGTGATCGAGAAGGCGCGCCGCCTGGTGGAGCATCGGCGCGATGTCGTGATCCTGTTGGATTCGATCACGCGTCTGGCGCGCGCCTACAATACCGTCGTTCCGCACTCGGGCAAGATTCTGTCGGGCGGTGTCGACGCGAACGCGCTGCACAAGCCGAAGCGCTTCTTCGGTGCTGCGCGCAACATCGAGGAGGGCGGCAGCCTGACCATCGTGGGCACGGCCCTCGTCGATACGGGCTCGCGGATGGACGAGGTGATCTACGAGGAGTTCAAGGGAACCGGCAATTGCGAGCTGCATCTGGACCGGAAGCTCGCCGATCGTCGCACCTTCCCCGCGATCGATCTGAACCGCAGCTCGACGCGGCGAGAGGAGCTGCTCTTGAGCGAAGAAACGGTGAATAAGATGTGGGTCCTGCGGAAGGTGTTGTCTCCCCTGAACACCGTCGACTGCATGGAGTTCCTGCTGGACAAGCTCCGGGGGACCGAAAGCAACGAAGAGTTCCTGGCGTCGATGAACCAGTAGTGCGGCAACCTGCTCTTGTTTCTGAAATTGGGGTGAGCTAGGGTACCGCCCCCATGAAGCCGGATATCCATCCAGAATACGTCGTTTCGACCATTCGTTGCGCCTGCGGGTCCGAGTTCGAGACTCGCTCCGTCCTGCCAGAGATCCGAGTCGAGATCTGCTCCAGCTGCCACCCGTTCTACACCGGGAAGCAGAAGATCGTGGACTCTGCCGGCAAGGTCGAACGCTTCCGGCGACGGTACGCCAAGACCGCGAAGTGAGCCGGTCCGTGCGCCTGGCGACCGCCTTCGCGCCGTTTTCTCACTCCTTCCAGTAGAGGTTCTGGAGCGCGCCAACCGGTGAGCTCGAGCCTCATCGTGCGTTGGCGCGAATCGGGAGGCTTGTATGTTCGATCGGCTGGAAGAGGTCGCTAGGCGTTACGCAGAGCTTCAGGAGCAGCTAGGGCGTCCGGACCTCGTCTCACAGCCTGCCAAGCTACGTGAAGCTGCCCAGGAGCTGGCGTCGCTGCGCGAGACGGTGGAGTGCTACGAGGCCTGGAAGCAGCTGCGAGAGAGCTTCGAGCAGGGTCAGGAGCTGCTGAGCGACTCCGATCCCGAGATCCGACAGCTGGCCCGCGAGGAGCAGGCTGGACTGCGTGGGGAGATCGACCGCAAGGAGGCGGAGCTCAAGCGTCTGCTCGTGCCCCGGGATCCGAATGATGGCAAGAACATCGTGCTCGAGATTCGAGCCGGGGCCGGTGGCGACGAGGCGGCGCTGTTCGCAGCGGATCTGTTCCGCATGTACTCGCGCTTTGCGGAGGACAAGGGTTGGCGAATCGACCTGCTCTCGCTCTCGGAGACCGATGGGGGAGGCTTCAAGGAGGTCATTGCGGTGATCTCGGGCCGCGAAGTCTACCGCTATCTGAAGCACGAGAGTGGCGTGCACCGAGTCCAGCGCGTGCCCAGCACCGAGTCGCAGGGGCGTATCCACACGTCGACGGTCACTGTCGCCGTGCTGCCCGAGGCGGAGGACGTCGATGTGAAGATCGACGAGGACCGCGATCTGCGCATCGACGTGTTCCGCAGCTCTGGACCTGGCGGACAGAGCGTCAACACCACGGATTCTGCCGTCCGCATCACGCATCTCCCGACCGGCCTGGTCGTCAGCTGTCAGGACGAGAAGTCGCAGCACAAGAACCGTGCAAAGGCCCTTCGTATCCTGCGCTCGCGGCTGTTCGATCAGGAGCTCGCGCGCCAAGCTTCCGAGCGCGCCGATGCGCGTCGCGGGCAGATTGGCATGGGTGACCGCAGCGAGCGGATCCGCACCTACAACTTTCCTCAGAACCGTCTGAGCGACCATCGTATCGGCCTCAATCTGCACCGACTCGAGGCGGTCATGGAAGGCGACCTCGACGAGCTGATCGAGCACCTCACGGTCGCCTTTCAGGCGGAGGCCCTGGGGGAGCCGAGCGCATGAGTGGAGCGAGCGAGGCGCTCTGGACGCCGCTCGCGCTCGTGAAGTGGACCACGGACTACTTCGCGAAGGCGGGGATCGCCTCGCCGCGACTCGATGCCGAAGTCCTACTGGCGCACGCGCTGGGCTGCCGCCGATTGGACCTCTACCTGCAGTTCGAACGGCCCGTCGAGCCGGACGAGCGAAGCATCTATCGCGATCTGGTCCAGCGCCGAGCGCGGGAACGAGTCCCCGTAGCGCTGCTGGTGGGCGAGCGTGAGTTCTGGTCGCGCAGCTTCTACGTGACTGCCGATGTGCTGGTGCCTCGGCCGGAGACGGAGCTGCTGGTCGAGCTGGCACTGCGGGAGAAGCCGGGGAAGGTGCTCGATTTCGGCACTGGCTCCGGCAACGTGATTGCGGCGGTGATGCTCGACGGAGGGGTCGAGTTCGGCCTGGCGCTCGACCGTTCCAGGGACGCGCTAGAGGTCGCAGGCAAGAACCTGGAGCGTCACGGGCTGTTCGATCGCGTACGCCGGGTATGCGCGGACGGACTAGGCTGCGTGCGACACCGCTTCGACGTTATCGTATCGAACCCGCCCTACATCGCGACTGCGGACCTCGCGGGGCTCGAGCCGGAACTTGCGCACGAGCCGCGCCTCGCGCTCGATGGTGGTCCCGATGGGCTGGTCGTGATCCGGGCGTTGCTGGCGCAGGCGCCGGATTGTCTTGAGCCGGGAGGCAAGTTGCTCGTCGAGATTGGAGCCGGACAAGCCGGCGTGGTCGCGGCAGCAGCTCGGGAACACGGGGCGGCGGTTGACGTACACCGAGACTTGGCGGGGATCGAGAGAGTCGTCGCCATCTGCTTCGAGGGAGGTTCGGGCCGATGACCCCATTCGAGTCCTTGATCCGCTGCCTGGATACGCGCGCAGCAGACTTCGAGAGAGAGTTTGCTGCGCTCGAGGAGCGACGGGAAGACTCCCGAGCCGCTCTCGAGGAGGCAGTAGACCAGATCCTCGACAGCATCCGGACGCGAGGAGATGCTGGTCTGCTCGAGGCCATCGAGCGCTTCGACGGGTACGCGCTTCGAAGTGATGAGCTCTGGCTCGACGTCGAGGCAGCTCTGGCTGAATCGCAGCGCGACGACCCGAATGGTCTGGGGGAGGACGAGCGAGAGGCGCTTCGGATCGCAGCGGAGCGGATCCACCGCTTCCATGCGCAACGCGTCCCCGAGAGCTGGCAGCTCGATGACTCTGGCGGTCGCCTCGGGCAGCTGGTGCGTCCGCTGGAGCGGGTCGGCCTGTACGTACCTGCAGGCTCGGCGCCGCTTGCGTCCACCTTGCTCATGCTCGCAGTTCCGGCGCGCGTCGCAGGGGTGCGAGAGGTCGTGGTCGCATCACCCGGTGCGCGCCCGCACCCCGCTGTGCTGGAAGCTGCTCGTCTGGCGGGAGTCGCTCGCATCCTCCGAGCAGGAGGGGCGCACGCTGTGGGTGCTTTGGCCTTCGGAACTGCGAGTGTGCCGCGAGTGGACAAGATCCTCGGTCCCGGGAACGACTGGGTCCAGACAGCCAAACGGCGCGTGTTCGGGCAGGTCGGGATCGACGCCGAGGCGGGGCCCAGTGAGGTCATGATCGTGGCGGATTCAGCCGCTCCGGCTGACTGGGTCGTGGCGGATCTGCTGGCTCAAGCCGAGCACGACCCGCGTTCGAGCGTCGTCCTCGCCACGCCCTCGGAAGAGCTGTTGGAGCAGGTGTGCGGAAGCCTCGAGAAGGGGCTCGCGGACCTGCCGAGGCAAGCGATCGCGCGAGAAGCTCTGCGCGGACGGAGCGCTCTGATCCGGACGCGCGATCTGGACGAAGCGGTCGAGCTGGCCAATCGCTATGCGGCGGAGCACTTGCAGCTCATGACGGCACAGCCAGAGCAGTGGCTGGCCCGCATCGAGCATGCGGGTGCAGTCTTCGCCGGCAACCTCTCCAGCGTTCCCGCGGGCGACTACGTCGCCGGGCCTAGCCATGTGCTGCCTACGGGGCGAACCGCCCGCTTCTTCTCGGTCGTAGGCGTCGAGGACTTCCTGAAACGGATGAGCTGGATCGAGCTCTCCCGTGAGACGCTGACGCGCGTAGGTCCCCACGGTGCGCGGCTGGCGGAGCTCGAGGGGCTCGAGGGACATGCACGTTCGCTGCGGGTGCGGCTGGACGAGTAGCGTAAAACTAATTCAGACTATGTGGGCTGTTGCGCTGCTAGGGCAGGCTCCGCTTCGACGTGGGGACGAGAGCGCCTGCGGCGCGCCTAGCCGGCGGCGAGTCTCCACCTGGGGGCGAGCCTTCAGATGGGGCACCCAGCAGTGGACGCGTTCGCGGGCGCCGTGCCCACAGACGAGGAGATCCGATGAGTCAGCCAGCCGCGACCCCCGGTACGAGCAGAGTCGGGAGAGTCGCACGTCGCACGCGCGAGACCGACATTACGGCTCGGCTCGCGCTCGACGGGGCCGGTGCGGTCGAGATCGAGACGGGGATGCCGTTCTTCGATCACCTGCTGCATGCCTTCGGGCGGCACGGCCTCCTCGACCTCGACCTCAAGGCGCGGGGTGACCTGGAGGTCGATCAGCACCACACGGTCGAGGATGTGGGGATCGTGCTCGGTCAGGCGCTGCGGCAGGCGATCGGAGACGCTGCCGGGATCTCTCGCTTTGGCTCGGCGCGCGTGCCGATGGCCGATGCATTGCTGCAAGTCGATCTGGATCTCTCGAACCGTCCGTTCTTCGTCTATCGGGTGGAGCTGCCGCGCGAGTGGGTCGGACGCTTCGATGCGGCCTTGATCGAAGACTTTCTGTATGCGTTCGCTTCGAACGGGGGCATCGATCTCCACGTGGAGCGCCTCTATGGCCACAACGTGCACCACGTCGTCGAAGGTATCTTCAAGGCGCTCGGGCGCGCACTGCGCGTGGCGGTGAGCCTAGATCCGCGCATCGAGGGGCCGCTGTCTACGAAGGGTTCGCTATGAACCCCGAGGTGCTGATTCTCGACTTCGGCATGGGCAATCTGCGCAGCGTTGCGCGCGCACTCGAGCGCGCTGGAGCGAAGCCTCGGGTGTCGGTGTCTCCGGACGAGATCGCGGCAGCCGAACGGATCGTGTTTCCTGGCGTGGGGGCCTGCGGCGATGCGCTCCCGACCTTGCGCGCTCGCGGACTCGACCAGGCCTTGCGCGCGCGCATCTCCGCGGGACTGCCGACCCTGGCGATCTGTGTCGGCATGCAGGCGCTGCTGGAGAGTTCGAACGAGGGAAGGCTCGAGATGGGGGTCGGCGTCGTACCGGGTCGAGTCGCCAGATTCCCGGATTCGATCGAACTCGCCGTTCCGCACATGGGTTGGAATCTGGTTCGTACGGTTCGCCCGCATCCTGTGCTGCGAGACGGCTACTTCTACTTTCTGCACGCCTACCGCGCCGAGGATGTGCCAGAGCCATTCGTGCTCGCGACGACCGAGTATGGCGAGATCTTTCCGGCAGCCGTCGGCACTGGGGCTTGCGTTGCGGTGCAGTTTCATCCGGAGAAGAGCCAGTTCGAGGGGCTCGCGTTACTGGAGCGCTTTCTCGCATGGAATCCGTGAGGCGAGAGTCTGGCTCGGGCGTCGCAATGGATCCGCAGGCGCTCGATTCCCGGGTCTTCGGGGGGCGTCGATCCGGCCAGCGGCTGGCTCACGGCTTGCTGCTCGGCGTGCTCGCAGTGTCGCTGGCTGCCTGCGTGGTTCCGATCAATGTCGACTCTCGGCTCGATGAGGGGCATGGGAATGCGCGCAGGGTCGTGGTGATGCCGTTTCGGGCGCAGGGCGCTGGAGTCTCTGACGTGGCGATCGAGCTCGTTGCGGCGCGGGTGTTCTCTCGGCTCGATGCGGATCGGGTATTCGATCTGATTTCGCCCGTGGACGTGCGCGTCCTGCTCGATCACCAGCCCGGCAGCGAACGCTCCGATATCGCGCGCGCTTTCGGAGCGGATGCCTTCCTGGTTGGTTCCGTACGACGCTTCGAAGGCCGCGTCCGTCCGGACGGAATGGCGCAGGGCCCCGCGTGGGTCGCCTTCGATCTCGAGCTACAGTCGGCCGATGGGAGCCGCTTGTGGCGCGGCAGCTATGCCGAGCGTCAGCGTGGCTTCATCGAGGATCTTGCGGGGTTCGGCCGCGCGTACGACCGTGGCTTCCGCTGGGTGGCTCCCGAGCAGCTCGCGAGCTACGGCGCTAGCGAGCTCGTGCGCGACTTGCGGCAGAAGATCGAGGAGCTGCGGCGGTCTGCGAGCGGGGAGACTGCACCCGCTCTGGAGGGTTGATTTGCTGGCCAAGCGCATCATTCCATGCCTCGACGTTCGCGACGGACGTGTCGTCAAAGGGATTCGCTTTCTCGAGCTGCGCGACGCGGGAGATCCAGTCGAGGTCGCTGCCGTCTACGATGCTCAGGGCGCCGATGAGCTCTGCTTTCTGGACATCAATGCTTCACACGAGGAGCGGGGCACCCTGCTCGACCTCGTGTCCCGAGTAGCAGACCGCATCATGATTCCGTTCTCCGTTGGTGGCGGAGTGAGATCTCTCGCCGACGTGCGTTCACTTCTGAACGCGGGTGCGGACAAGGTCTCGATCAACAGTGCCGCGGTCGCCGATCCGCAGCTGATCTCCGAAGTCGCGGAGCGCCTCGGATCTGCGAATCTGATCGTGGCCATCGACGCGAAACGAAGCAGCTCCGGGGATGGGTGGGAAGTTTTTACACATGGGGGCCGCCGTTCCGCCCGGCTCGATGTCCTGGAGTGGGCCCGTCGCGTCGAGGCTCTGGGGGCGGGCGAGATCCTGCTCACCAGCATGGATTGCGATGGCACCAAACAGGGCTACGACCTCGAGCTCACGCGTGCGGTCAGCCGCGCCGTCCGTATACCCGTCATCGCGTCGGGGGGCGCCGGAACGTTGGAGCACTTGGCCGAAGCGTTGTCCGAGCGGGAGTCCGGAGGCTGTGCGTCTGCAGTTCTAGCTGCAAGTATCTTCCACTTCGGCGAATTCAGCCTTTCTGACGCGCGCAGGTACCTGGCGAGCCGCGGCGTCACGGTGCGTCCGGCGGCTCCAGCCGCCCCCGTCGCGAATCCGTGAGTGGCGACACATGACGCCCGCTTCCCCCAGAGTGCCATTCTTGTGTGACGCGTGTATTGCGGACAACAATTTGTTGCGGTACATTGCGCTTTGCGCCGTTCAGGCTCAAGTGCTTGTTTTTGCTGGTGTTTCAGGCGTGTAATCTTCTCTTCCAGGATTTCTGGCGGCATCCATGGAGTGAGTATCGGGTTCGTGCCCAGCCTGGAGCCGGCTGAGCCGTGCGCTTGTAGCCAGGCTCTGATGTGATGCGACCGACGTCACCTCGGTCCCGGCCTCGTCGATTCGCGCGGTCTGGTCACTTAGCGGTCGGGTCGTCTCGGTCTCATGGCAGGTGCGGGTCCTGGTCAGTGCGGATGTCCTGCCTGGTTAGTTCGGATATGTCCTGGTTAGTTCGGATGAATGAGTGGCAGCAGCTGAAGCACAGAGTGTGAACCGCGCTCGAGATAGACGGCTAGCTCTGGTCGTAGCGTGCAGCTGCTCGGGCACCGGGCTCGTGTCATCGCTGAATGCCGACTCCTCGAGGATCTGTAGCGAGCGGGCTGGCGCGTTCAGTAGGAGATTTGCGGTGCTCGAATCAGCTTGCGATAGGTATGCGAGGCCCGGGCGCGAGCTACTGCTTGGGTTCGAGCCGAAAGATTTCAGGAGACCGGGCGCACATGTATTGCGTTCGGGAAGCGTTTTCGAGACTTTTTGTCGGTGCATTTCCTGAATTGCTCAGACTCATGGGAAGGAGGGTCTCTTCTGCCTGGTGTAAAGATCAAAGAGAACGAGTCGTTCGAGGGTGCGCTCAAGCGGTTCAAGAAGCAGTGCGAGAAGGCTGGGCTCATGTACGAGCTCCGGCGCCGAGAGTACTACGAGAAGCCCAGCGTGCGCCGCAAGAAGAAGGCTCTGGCTGCGCGCAAGCGCGCGATCAAGAAACTGAAGGCATCCGTTGGATGACTCAAAGGGGGCTCGACGCGAGACCAGGCGTCGAGCCCGTTCTGTGTTGAGGTGGATGATGGTCGCTGCGACGACCCACTACAGGCGGGAGCCAGCTTGGCAGAGCTGATCTTCGCTGGCTCCGCTCGAGTCTCGTAGCGGGGCTCGCAGCAGGACTCGCAGCAAGCGTAATAGCGAGGCAGTAGCTTGGGCGACATTCCGGATCAGGTCCTCGATGAGATTCGCGATCGAGGGGATCTCGCAGAGATCGTCGGGCGTTACGTAACGCTTCGGCAGTCCGGCAGTCGACTCATGGGGCTCTGTCCTTTCCATCAGGAGAAGACGCCCTCTTTCAGCGTCAACCGTGAGCGCCAGATCTACTACTGCTTCGGCTGTGGAGCCAGCGGGGACCTGTTCGCGTTTCGCATGAACTACGAAGGGCTCGGGTTTCGCGAGGCAGTACGCGCAATTGCCGATGAGCTCGGAATCCAGATTCCGGAATCCGGTCCCGATTCGGACGGAGGGCAGCGCAAAGAGGAGCGGGATCGGGCGGCTCGTCTGTATTCTGCGACTTCGGCGGCGCTGGCGTACTTCCGGACATCGCTACGTTCGCCGTCGGGTACGGGTGCGGGCCGATATCTCGAGGAGCGTGGGCTGTCCCTCGATCTGATCGATCGCTTCCAAGTGGGGTACGCCCCTCCCGAGGGTCTGTTGGCGCATCTGCGTTCGCGAGGCATCTCGGTCGAGGATGCGGAGATGGCGGGTTTGATCTCGCCGAGCAAGACCCACGACGGTCACTACGATCGCTTCCGCGCTCGCGTCATGTTTCCGATCATCGATCTCGCGGGTCGTGTCGAGGGATTCGGCGGTCGTAGCCTCGACGGAGATCCGAAGTTCAAGTACATGAACTCGCCCGAGACTCCGATCTACCGCAAGAGCAGCACGCTCTTCGGCCTGTCTCTTGCGCGACAGGCGATCCGCGAGCGCTCGCGCGCGATCATCGTGGAGGGCTACTTCGACGTCGTTGCCGTGCACCGTGCCGGATTGTCGGAGGTCGTCGCCCCCTGTGGTACCGCGCTGACGGCAGAGCACGCTCGCCTGCTGCGCCGTTTCACCGACGAGGTGATCCTGCTGTTCGACGGAGATGCGGCCGGACAGAAGGCTGCAGAGAAATCACTCCGATTGCTTGCGCCCGAGCACCTCTACGTTCGGGCCGCCTTCCTACCTGCAGACGAGGATCCCGATACGCTGGTGCAACGGCGTGGTGCCGCTGCGCTGAGAGAGCTGATCGAGGGTGCGGAAGATCTGATCGCCAAGCGCGTCGACGAGCACGTCGGATTGGCGCGCGCGAATCCGCGCACGACAGCTGCAGCGCTGCGAGAGATATCCGAGATGCTCTGTCTGGTTCAAGATCGCACTGAGCGCAAGCGCTACGTGCAGGACGTCGCGCGTCGGCTGGAGCTCACCGTAGAGGACGTGAAGCGTGAGATTCGCGAGGCCGAACAGCGCAAGGAGCGCGCCGTTTCTGCATCGCTCGACGACCCTCCGCACCCTGGCGAGGCGGCGCCGGCCCCGCTCGAGCTGGACAGCGTCGTATCCGGGATGCTGGTCGAGCTGATTCGCTTTCCCGAGCTCGTGCACGAGCTCGATTCGCTCTGCCCGGGCTTTACCCAGTCGTACGAGCAGTTCGTGCCGGATGCGCGCATCCGCGAGCTGCTCGGCTCGGTCTTCGATGCGTCGGAGCGTCACGCGGGCCGCTGGGTCGCCCACTTACTCTCACCAGCTGAGGAGGCGCTGCGCGGAGATGCGCGAGCGAGCTTCACCAAGCTGGTGGAGGCTGCATCGAAGTATCGCATCGACGACGTGTCGAAGGCGCGTGAGGCGCTCCGCGATTGTCTGTCTAAGCTCAAGGCTGTGCAGAACAGCCGTGCTTTGAAGGCAACACAGGATCGGCGTACTTCGTGCACTGAACCCGGCGAGCACGACTTGTGGCAGGAAGCGCAGCGGCTTCTCGAGGAGAAGCGTCGCCGGAGTCGGCAGCAGCAGACGTATCCCCGGTGTACCTGAGCATTTGATTTCCATTTTGGTGTGAAGGAGTTCCCCCCATCATGGCCCCAACCAATACCCCCCGAAAGACGACGTCGCGCCGCACGAGCGGGAGCAAGGTGAGTTCGGCACGCAGCAAGGCCGCAGCCACCAAGGCGTCCAAGAAGTCTGTGGCCGCCTCGGGAAGCTCCAAGAGCGAAGCGAATGCTGAGGATACTCCTGTCCAAAGTCTGAGGCAGCTGCTGCGGGCAGGTCGCGAGAACGGGGAAGTAGACGGGCAAGCTCTGCTGCGTGCCCTTCCTGACCACATCCTAGGGTCCGCGCAGAAGCTCGACGAAGTCGTAGCGCTGTTCAGTCGTCAGGGCGTCTCGATAAAGAACTGGGAGCCGCCGACTCCGCTGCGCAAGGTCGAGTCGCGACGCCGCTCCAGCAACAACAGCGAGTACGAGGGGTATCGGTCGAACGATCCGGTTCGGGTCTACCTGCGAGAGATGGGTGCCGTATCTCTACTGACCCGCGAGGGTGAGGTCGAGATCGCGAAGCGAATCGAAGATGGGGAAGAGGATCAGTTTCGCGCCACGCTGCGCTCGCCGATCGTGATTCGCCGCCTGATCGAGCTCTCCGAGGAGGTCCGAGCGGGCGAGTTCGATGCGAAGAGTGTTTTTCAAGCGCCCGGAGAGGGCCCTGGGGAGAGCCTCGAAGATCGCAAGAAGGGTTTCCTGCAAGCGATCTCCGTCGTCAAGCGCACGCAGACCGAGATCGGAAAGAAGCTGCGTACGTTGAACAACCCGCGCTCCGCCGATGAGACGCGCGAGCGAGTACTGGGAGAGATCGACCTTGCCCGCACGCGTGACGCGGACAGGCTGCGTGCTACCGGCTTGTTGAAGACGTTCATTGCAGACCTGTCGCAGGAGATCGTCGGCTTCCGCGAGGCCATCGAGGCGCAACGAGAGACGGTCAAGCGCATGCTGAAGCCGCTTCGCCTCAGCGAGGACGAGTTCCTGAAGCTCGCGGTTCAATCGCGGCGTCGATCACTCCCTGGCAAGAAGGCTTTGCATCGCCTGGGTGGCAACCCAGAAGCGATCCTGATTGCCGAGAAGGAGATCGAAGCTGCGCGCAACCGAGTCGGTGAGATGGAGGTCGACACCGGGACTACTTACGCAGAAGCAGGTGAATCCCTGATCGAGATCGAGCAGGCTGCGCAGTGTGCGCGCCAAGCCAAGAGCGAGCTCATCGAAGCGAATCTGCGCTTGGTGGTATCGATTGCGAAGAAGTACACCAATCGTGGCTTGCAGTTCCTGGATCTGATCCAGGAGGGCAACATCGGTCTGATCAAGGCCGTCGACAAGTTCGAATATCGGCGTGGATACAAGTTCTCGACCTATGCCACTTGGTGGATCCGGCAGGCGATCACGCGTGCGATCGCAGATCAGGCGAAGACGATCCGCATCCCGGTCCACATGATCGAGACGATGAACAAGCTCACGCGCGCGTCACGCTATCTCGTTCAGAAGCTGGGTCGCGAACCCGAGCCCGAAGAGATTGCCGAAGAGATGGACATGAGCCTCGAGAAGGTCAACATGGTCCTCAAGATCGCGAAGGAGCCGATCTCGCTGGAGACACCCATCGGTGAGGACGAGGATAGCCACCTCGGCGACTTCATCGAGGACAAGAACCGCATTTCGCTCACCGACGAGGTGATGCAACGCAACTTGGCGGACAAGACGCGCAAGGTGCTGGCGACCTTGACGGCACGTGAGGAGAAGGTTCTGAAGATGCGCTTCGGAATCGATGAGCGGTCGAACCATACGCTCGAAGAGGTGGGGCAGGACTTCGAGGTCACCCGCGAACGAATCCGCCAGATCGAAGCGAAGGCTTTGCGCAAGCTGCGCCACCCGAGTCGCGCGCGCGACCTTCGCACCTTCGTCGAGTAGTTTCGACGTCGTCCTGCGGCGCCGAGTGTGCTGCGTCCAGTCAAGGGCGTGGCTCCTTGCGCCGAACCTGCCGGTATGGGAAGGCTAGGCAGTCTGGGCTGGCTATCAGAGATAGCTGTGTGCATGCTCGGGATTGCCTGTGCGGGCTCGAGTCGGATTCCCAATCTCGAGGACCTGCAGGAGCAGCTCCTTGTCCCTCCCCACGAGACCCAGTTCGTCTCCGAGAGGCTGGATCCCCGACGGGATGGACGCGAGGGGCACCTCCCTAGCGCGCTCCTGCCCGCGCTCGAGCGCTCGACGTCGGAGGGTGCGGTCGTCTTGGTCAAGCTGCAGGCCGGGAGCTCCGCCCTCGCAGCGCATGTCGAACTCGACGGGTTGCTGCAAAAGTATTCCGCGCAGGTTCTACCGGCGTTTCCCGCTCTGGCGGCGTCCGAGCAAGCGGGTGCGAGACCAACGCGGCTGGGACGTTGGGTCGTGCTGGACCTACCCGCAGGCGTAGATCTGCCGGCACTCTGGGTGGACCTGGCCGCGCACCCTCGGGTAGAGCCGAACAGTTTGACCTTGGAGGATGCAGGTTACCTGCGGGCTCCGAAGGGCTACGACCCCAAACGGGGTGATTGGGTTCCCCTCGGGAAGCCCTCGGAGGCGTGGAGGGTCCGCACGCGGCCGCGTCCGCGCGAGGTGAGCCCGGATCGTGTTCACGTGTCAGACCCGGGTCCGATGCCGGAAGCTCTTCGCGCACTCGGACTGCCAGGTGCATGGCGCATGGCGACGGGAGCTGGGATCGGTGTCGCGATCGTAGACTCGGGAGTGGATGCGAACCACCTTGCCGTCAGCGGGAAGCTCCGGGCGAAGCTGGCGGAGCGACACGGGGCGGACGAGGACGGCAACGGGATCGCCGGCGACATCTACGGGGCTAGCTTCGCCAGACTCTTGCTGCTGCGCAGCGACGCGGGCCTGCGGGTGGGGTTGGTCCAGCCGTGGGATTGGAGCGACTGGCATGGAGCAGGAAGCGTCCGGGCGGCGAGTTGGGGGCGAGGGACCGTGCTCGCGGGGTTGGCTGCGGGCTCGGGAGCGGGGGGTAGCCCACTCGGGGTGGCGCCCGGGGCCTGGATCCTACCTGTGGATACGGAAGAGAATCTGACCTCGGGCACCCGCGGATCGGGATCGATTCCGGGAGCTCGTACGCTTCCGGCGGCGAATCGTTCGGCGGTCGCTGCTCTGCGAACCGGAGTCTGGGCGCGTGCCCTTGGCGTCGCCTACGCAATAGACGAGGGCGCGCGGGTGCTGAGCTGCGGGTGGTCGGACGTCGATCGACAGCCGATTCTACGGGACGTGCTCGCCTACGCGGTCGATCAGTGTGCGGTCCCCGTGTGCAGTGGGCGTCTTGCTGCGGGGCGCGACGCCGCATTTCGCACGCTCGTGTCGAATCCGCGCAACGACGCGACGCCCCTGCCCGATCGACGCACCATCGATCGCCATGGCGAGTTGGTCGATCTGGGAATCACCTTGGGCGCAGTCACCTTGGTGTTGTCGCTGCGTCCGGATCTGGCATCGGAAGATGTCGTGGCCTTGTTCGCGGCGATACGCAACGGACCTTCGCCGGGCCACTCGCCCGCTGTCGTTCGTCTCCTGATGCGGGCCGGACGGCTTCCGGTGCGTCGCTGCGCTGCTCGTGCGGAACTCGACCGCGAGCCGTATTGGCGCGGTCGTTTGCGCTCACTCGGAGTCGATCAGACCCGCCCCAGCGAACATCGTTCGCAAGCGGTGCCCGACCGTGTGTTGCCGTAGCACGCGCTTCCGACCCCGTTCTGCGAGCTCGCTCCGAGCGCGCGCGTCGGACAGATAGAACTCTACCTTCTCACGCAGCTCCACATCATCCGAATAGGCGTCGATGTCGCGGCCGATCTCGAAGAGCTCGCTCAGGTCGGCGCTGCGCTCCGCCAGCACGAAACCTCCGCAGGCGAGGACGTCGAATACCCGCAGAGTGATGATGTCCGCTTGGTAGGAGCGTCCGACATCCAGATTGATCCAGGCGCTGCGATAGATCTGCGGGACCTCGATGTGATGGCCTGCATAGCCGCGGTAGTGTACTCCGGGCGTGCCCAGGGTTCGCCAACCCGGGTCTCCCCAAACGTGGATCCCGAACTCCGCGAGAGAAGCCACGCGGCGTCGTCGGATCTGTGCCGCGGCTAGCTGCCATGCCAGCGCGACCGGGTCCTCGAGGACCCGGTCGCGACGGGCGTCAGCTATGAAGTCCTCGAATGACTCGAGCAGCGCGGCTTCCAGAATCCGGGGATCCGACTCCCCCAGCTGAGCAGAGACTGCGAGCTCGAGGTGGTGCTCGGCCCAAGCTCGCTCTGCGTTGGGAACGCCACGCCAGCGAGTGTACGCCTGTAGGAACTGTTGGCGAGCCCGCTCCGCTTCCGGTGCGAGACTGGAACCCACGAATGCAATCCTGGGGGCGTCACTGGGCGAGCTCCATTCGCGTGGCGCGCGTTCCGGGGCACCCGCCAGAGGTAGGTACTGCACGTGTGAGAAGCCTGCACGATCGAACATGACGATGTGGCTCTTTCGGTAGGTATACATGTGACAGTGTTCTGTTGGGCCCGACACGGGTGGCAAGGTCTCGGTCGTGGGATCTACTTCCCAGCACACGAAGCAGAGACCGCGATCCCTGCAAAACTCTGCCAGCCCGTGTACGTAGTTGATCGAGATCAGAAGTTCCGGAGCGAGTCTGCGGACGCAGCGATCCAGCTCCTCGAGCGACCAGGCTCTCAGGTCGATCGGGCAGGGCGTCCAGCCCGCCGCACGCAGGGCGAATGCAATCTCCTCGCAAAGGAGTTGGTCGAGACCCACGAGCGCTCGGCGCCCATCAGCGACACAGGAGAGTGCGATCTGCTCCATTCGATAGATGTGCTGAAGGCGAGGGTGCCAGAGTTGGATCGCCGCAGGTGCGTGCCTGATCCAGTCGATCAGGTCACTTCCAAGCGCGAGCTGCAATCGCCCCTCGTAGAGCGCGCTCGTGAGGTCGTGGGATGCGAGAGTCAGCCGTAGCAGCCAGGGATCGCGATCCCAGGCGTAGATTCGCAGCGCGGGATGGCACTCGAGCAGGCATGCCAGGAGCTCTCCTGGACCGACTCCGAGCACGGCGATCTCGGAGTGCTCGGCCGCGCGCGTCGCGCATGTACCCAGCTCCTTGCTGGTCAGGCTCAGCGCGACTCCCTTGCGCCGCCAAGTCCCATCGTCGTCTTGCTCGACATGCGCAGACTCTGCCGGCCAGCGCAGTCGCCGGCCGAGATCGCTGTGCGTACGCGTCAGCGCGTCGAGGTTCGCCTCGAGAGTTTCTCGCATGTGCGCCTTGCCGAGCAGCTCGACCACCCGCGCTAGGCTAGCATCTGCGCATGGAGCAGGAGGCCCGAGAGCGCGCTCGGATCGTCGTCGGTGCTGGCTTGCTGTCTCTATTCGTGGGCGTCTCGATCTTGTGCGTGAAGCTCACGGCCTGGTGGGTCACGGGTTCGAGCGCCTTGCTGGCGGATGGCCTCGAATCAGTCGTCAACGTGGTCGCAGCCGCCCTGGTCACCTACAGCGTGGTCGTCGCAGCACGGCCTGCCGACGACGATCACCCCTACGGGCATGGCAAGGCAGAAGCGCTCTCCGCAGCTTTCGAGGGGTTCCTGATCGTCCTGGCTGCCGCTGCCATCGCCAGTGAGTCCCTGTACAAGCTGATCGAGCAGCCGGAGCTGAAGCGCCTCGGGGTCGGTATGACCTTGTCTGCGATCAGCGGGGTCGCCAACGTGGTGCTGGGGCTCTACCTGGTGCGTACGGGGCGACGCTACGGATCGGAGGCGATCGAGGCGGACGGTCGGCACATCCTGACGGACGTGGTGACCACGGTGGGCTCGCTGGTCGCTCTCGGAGCGATCGGGATTACCGGCTGGGTTTGGCTGGATCCTCTGGCCGGTCTGATCGTTGCAGCCAACATCGCTCTCACGGGGTCGGGCGTAGTTCAGCGTGCGGTTGGCGGCCTCCTCGACGAGGCGAATCCGAGATCGTTGCTGGAGCTGGCGGCGGCGCTGGAGCGTGCTCGCAAGCCGGAATGGGTAGACGTCCATCAGCTGCGCACGCGTGCTTCTGGGCCCGTCCGCCACATCGATCTGCATCTGGTGGTTCCGCGCTACTTCACGATCGATCGCGCGCACGTGGTCGCGGACGCGGCGGAGAAAGCCCTGCACGCCTCCATCGGCGAGCAGGGGGACGTCGTCGTGCACGTGGACCCGTGCAGAGAGTGGCAGTGCGCGCAGTGTGGGGTGAAGCCCTGTGAGCTGCGAAGTGAGGAGCAGCGAGACGAGCCACGCTTCGACGTCGCGTGGATCACGCGCCAAGGGCGGCTCTGACCCTGCCGGGGCGTTGCTCTCTGCGCTGCTCGACCCCGATTTCTCGCTCGTCTACTCTGTCCGCCATGAGCCCTCACTCCCCCGAGAGTCCAGCAGCTTCCCCACACGATGCGCCTCGATCCAGCGGCATTCGGCTCGAGCCGAGGGTGCCGATCTGCCAGACGGATCTGCCTCTGGACTGGTACCAGGAGGAGTTTCGTCCCTATGCGGAGGAGTATCTCGCGCTTGGGGATCGTACGCCCGAGACGGTGTTGCCCTGGATGGACGGTTATCTGAGACCAGCCCTGCGCGAGCTCGGCGGAGAGCTCATGCTGCTCGCGCACTACTACATGGGCGGTGAGATCGTGAAGCTGGTCGAACGCTACGGCGGCCACATCGCGGATTCCTACGCGCTAGCGATGCAGGCGGTGCGGCATCCCGAGAAGAAGATCTTCGTGGAGTCGGCGGTGCACTTCATGGCCGAGTCCATCGCCCTTCTGGCGGCAGATGATCAGTCGGTCTACATCACGAACCCGAAGTCCGGCTGCACGATGGAGATGATGGCGAAGGACTTCATGGTACGGCCGGCGATCGAGCGCCTGCGCGAGCGCTACGGTGACGACTTGGTCGTCGTCGCCTACATGAACACGTCTGGGCGGGTAAAGGCGCTCGCGGGTGAGACAGGTGGGGCTGTGTGTACGAGCTCCAATGCCGCTGCCGTGATGCGATGGGCGATGCGTCAGGGGTCCAAGATTCTGTTCGTCCCGGATCAACACCTCGGGCGAAACGTCGCCGCTCGAGTCCAGATCCCCGCTGCCGAGGTGGTCACACTTCCGGCTGGGCACGCGGGCGGCGATGCGCTCGAGCAGCCTGATACGTTGGCTTCTCTCGATGCCGCGCGCCTGATCCTCTGGGGCTCGTTCTGTGGTGTGCATACGATCTTCGAGCCATCCCACGTGGAATACTGGAGATCCCAGGGATGCGAGGTGATCGTGCACCCGGAGTGTCCGCGCGAAGTCGTTGAGCTCGCAGATGGTGCTGGCTCGACACACTACCTCTGGAATCGTGTGATGGACGCGGAGAGGGGGTGCCGCTTTGCGGTCGCCACGGAGGGGCACTTCGTGCGCAACCTGAGGGAGCAAGCGGCGCAGCGGGGGATCGAGGTGCACCACATGGCAGAGATCCCAGGCAGATCGGATGGCGGCTGTGGTTGCGCGACGATGTCGCGCAACGACCCTCCCCACTTGGTGGCCTTGCTCGACCTGCTGCGCCAAGGCAAGCCCCCAGAGTTGAATCGTGTCTACGCTGGAGATGCCGTAGACGAGATCTCTGGGATTCGAGAGCGCCTCCCCCAGGCCGAGCGCGCCCGCGTGTCACGGTTCGCGCGGCGTGCGCTCGAGCGCATGATCGAGGTTACCGAGGCGGCCAGCTCTGGCTAGTCTGCAGTGAGCGCCGCTCGGCGCCCTCGCGAGTTCACTTGGGCATCGGGGCGTCTGCCTCATCCGAGGGAGTCGCCCCTTCCTCCCGCTCTGCCTCCTGTTGTTCGAGCTCTTCGTAGCGACGTTCGAGTTCCTTCAGGCGCTCCATCTTCGACTTCGACTTCTGCACGATGGGCTTCTGTTCCGCCTGGGCTTGCAGGAAGGCGGGAACCTCGCTCTCCGGAAGCTCGAACCAGGCGCCATCCCAACGAAAGGCTTGGAACCAGCGGTTGCGGTAGAAGCGATACCAGGTCTTGTCTTGCTTGTAGAAGTAACAGCTGACGTCGAGGCTGGGTGCGGCGAGCCAGTCGGGCTGATCGGTGGGCTCGAGCGCCGGATCTTCTGCAGCGAAGAACGGGTCCGGGGTCTTGACCTTGATCTCCGGGGGCGCCTGCTGCTGGACGACCTGCACACAGGCGGCCAGGAGCAGACCCGATGACAGCAGAACGATTCCCTTCCAACGCCGGTTCACGTCACGATTCTCCTGAGCCAGTTATTTTTTAGCGAGGTGAAGTGCCTACGACTGCGCGGTCCCTCGCCTCTCTCCCGGAGTGCGTCGCGGGACGCGTGGGAGCGCCTACCTACAACCAACGGAATCTCGCAGGTGCACATCCCCGCTCGGGCGATTGCCGACCCGAGCGCTCGGTCGTCAGGGAGACTCTCCATGGCCCGCTCCTGCGTAGCATGCCAGAAACCGGCAGGTCTTTCGCAATTGTCCACAGCATCGGATGTGGAGTGGTTGTCGCGAAGCGACGTCGACTCGCTCTGGCGCCGCCCGAATCTGCACGCGCGGCGCCGAGTTTCGCAAATGCCTGCGATCGATCATGCACATGCTGTGACTCATCGAGATCGACAATGAGAGCCGAGAGTTGAGTGGCATATGCGCGTTCCGGTTGCGCGTGATGGGGCTGTGCGGTGCAGTGACGCAACTTGTCGGACACGCGAAAACCACTACAACTAAAGAGGAATTCGCGTTGACGGCGATGATCGCACGCTGTCATCATCCGACACGATATCGCTTAGGGGAACCACTATGACCGGTCGCGAACTCGCGTTGGAGTTCACTGACCTCTGGAAAGAGCTGGAGGCCAGTGACATCAATCGGATGTTGGCGAAGAATGTGAGTTATGAGCTCTTGGAGTTCTTCGCCAGCTATGCCGAGGAGTTCGCGGAGGAGTCTCTCGGCCCAGAGGCGCTGACCGACGAGTTGCGCAGCCGACTGCCTAATCTGCTCATAATTGGCTACATCATCCGAATTCTAGAGGAGCGCGTCCGCTGAGCTCCTCACCTGAGGGGGGTGTATGCAGGCAGTGTTCTCCAGAGGGGCTCCCGAGCCGGTGGGCCCATACTCTCAAGCGATCGAGCACCAAGGGGTCGTCTACCTTTCGGGCCAGATCCCGCTCGATCCTGGGGGGAAGGGGATCGTCGGTGACGGGATCGAAGAGCAGACCGAGCGCGTGCTCGAAAACTTGCGCGCCGTGCTGCTCGCCGCCGGCAGCGACTTCGATGGGCTGCTGCGCGTAGGGGTCTACCTGACGGATATCTCCGAGTTCCCTCGCTTCAATGCGGTCTATGAGCGGGTTCTCGGGGGAGCTCGGCCCGCCCGCTCGACGGTCCAGGTGGGCGCTCTGCCGCTCGGCGCGAGGGTCGAGATCGACGCAATTGCGGCGGTTTCATCAGATTGACACTCCCGGACCCCCCTCGTACCTTTCAAAGTCGGCTTGCGGGTGGGAGGCTCCCGGTGACCCACACGCGAAAGGACGATCGACCGGAGTCAGCTTGAGGAGGACGACCGTTCGTGGCGGAGCACATGGGTAGAGTGCACATGACACGGCGGGGGTACGAGAACCTCCAATCCGAGCTCAAGAAGCTCAAGACGCAGGATCGCCCCAAGGTAGTCGACGAGATTCGTGTGGCTCGCGCACACGGGGACCTCTCCGAGAATGCGGAGTACCATGCGGCAAAGGAGCGGCAAGCTCAGCTCGAGGGGCGCATTCGCTTTGTCGAGGACCGGCTCGCTCGCGCCGAAGTGGTCGACCCCTCGAACGTTCCCATCGATCGCGTGCGCTTCGGTCTGACCGTAGTGCTCGAGAATCTCGACTCCGGCGAGGAAGTCACCTATACCCTCACCGGGGAAGAGGAGGCCGACATCTCGCAGGGTCTGCTCTCGATCACGAGCCCGATCGGGCGTGCCCTCATCGGCAAGGCTGTCGATGACGAAGTCCAGATCCGTGTTCCATCGGGTACGCGCATGTTCGAAGTGCGCGAGATTCGCCGCATGGACTAGCGGCGGCGGAGGCTAAAGTGAGGAGCGAGAAGCATCGGTCCGTGATCATCATCGGCAGCGGGCCTGCTGGCTATACCGCTGCGATCTACGCCGCCCGCGCTGAGCTTTCGCCGCTCGTGGTTGCCGGGATGGAGTTCGGTGGCCAGCTGATGTTGACGACCGATGTGGAGAACTATCCAGGGTTTCCCGAGGGAGTCTCCGGCCCCGAGCTCATGGAGCGACTCCAGAAGCAGGCGGAGCGTTTCGGCGCGACCATTCTGTGCGAGGATGCGACCGCGATCGAGTTGGATCGGCATCCCTTCTGCATCACGACGGATCAGGAGACCTATACCGCGGATGCGCTGGTCCTGGCTGGCGGCGCATCCGCTCGGTGGCTGGGTCTCGATTCGGAGAAACGCCTGCAGAACCGGGGGGTCTCCGCCTGCGCCACGTGTGATGGGGCCCTGTATCGAGGCAAGTCGATGGCGGTGATCGGTGGCGGAGATACCGCGATGGAGGAAGCGCTGTTCCTGACGCGCTTCGCCACCGAAGTCCATGTCGTGCATCGGAGGGACGAGCTGCGCGCCAGCCGAATCATGCAGGATCGCGCGAAGGCGAATCCAAAGATCAAGTTCGTCTGGAATAGCGTCGTAGAAGAGGTCTTGGGTGAGGACGCGGTGACCGGTGTGCGCATTCGCAACCTCCAGAACGACGCACGGTCCACCTTGGAAGTGGAGGCGATGTTCGTGGCGATCGGGCATAGACCCAACAGCGAGCTCGTACAGGGTGTGATCGAGATGGATTCCGCTGGCTATATCCGCGTCGCAGCGGGTTCTACTCGCACCAACGTCGAAGGCGTATTCGCCTGCGGGGACATCACGGATCCGCACTACCGCCAGGCGATCACCGCAGCTGGCAGTGGTTGCATGGCAGCGCTGGATGCCGAGCGCTGGTTGGCCGCGCGCGAGTAGGGATCAGGAGCCGGGATGCGCGTCGAGTACGACCGCGATGGCCTCTCGATCGACGGAAAGCGGAAGCTGATTCGATCTGCTTCCTTTGACTATTTCCGGCTTCCCTCCCAGTCCGAATGGCGCGACCGGATCGAGAAGATCGCGGCTGCGGGCTTCAATTGCGTCGCCATCTCCTACCCCTGGAATTTTCATGCCGATGAGCCGGGGAGCTTCGACTTCGACGGGATTCGCGACGTATCCGTGCTGCAGCGCATGGTCGAGGACCTTGGGCTCTACCTGATCGCGAGGACGGGGCCGTACGTTGGCGGCGACCTCGATGCAGGTGGGATCCCGGCCTGGCTGCTCGCGGACCCCAAGGTTCTGGTCCGTTGTCGCGCCAGCAATGGGCTCTTCTGCTTTTCGCCAGAATTCATGCTCCACGTCGAGCGCTGGTTCGATCAGCTTGCGCCGCGGCTCTTGGAGTGCAGCAATCTGATTCTGATCGAGGTCGAGCACCAATACGCGGCGCCCACGCCACTCGCCTGGCTGCGTTCGGACCTCGGCTCGTTGATCGGACGCTGGATCGGCGTTCCGCGCGCACTGCGCCTTGGGGCAAGACTCGCGGGTCATGTTTTCGTGCAGCCGCCTCGCTCTCCGGACGAGATCGGATCGCCGCCGATGCTGCATCGCACGCGGGGTCCAGCGCTGCGCAATCGATACCTGTACGAGTTGGTTCGATTGTTGCGGGAGCGGGGTCTGAGCGTGCCGACCACACACTCCTATCTGGCTCCGGGGATGCCTCGTGGGGATGTCGATCTGCCTGCGGTGGCGCGGCGGCGATTGTTTGGGGCTGCCACCGAGCGTGTGGCTTTCGAGTCGGAGCTCAGTGGCTTCCGCGCCGATGCCCACCAGGAGGAGACGCGAATCTATCTCGACCTGGACGCGGGTGTGAACGACGGATGGGGCGGTCCGGGGTATGCGGCACTCGCCCCCGAGCGCTGTCCGATAGAGGGGATCGTGCTGGCCGCGCTCGGGGCGGGAGCGCGAGTCTTCAATGTGGCTCGGTTCTGTGGCGGGACGAACTGGGGCTACCTCGGGACTCCCGCGGTGTACAGCTCCTATGACTCGGGCGCCCCAATTGCAGAGGACGGCAGTCGCACGCCGGCCTACTGGGCGCTCTCACGTCTGAATGCCTGGATCGCGTGCTTCGAGCCGGATCTGTGTGCAGCGGAGCTCGTCGAGACGCGTAGAGAAGGTCAGGTGTTCATGTGGAGTAGACGCTCGCGCGACCACCTCTTCCGTTTCGTGCAGAGCGCATCGCCGGGCAGCGAGAGCTTGGCCTATTCCGCTGAGCCTTGCACGCGTCTCACGTCCTTCGAGACACAGCTGCGTGTGTATGCAGCCGGGGGCCGGTTCGAGGCGATGCACGATCCACTCCGAGGGGTGCAGTACTCCGAGAGGGAGTCGGGCGAGCTGGATGTCGAGCTGCCGGAACTCAACGTTTGGAAGTTCTCCGTATGCAGCGGACAGACCGATGCGACCTACGACGACGATGACTGGGAGGAGATTGCGCAAGAGCGCGTGAGTCGAGATCGGATCGATCTCGATTCTCTAGGTGTGCACCATGGGTTCATTTGGTATCGAGGTACTTTTTTGGGTGCGCTGGATCGGCTGATCATCGAGTTGCGTCACAGCTACGCTATCTGGTTGAATGGCCGGCTGATCGCGCAGGGGGAGCCGCATAGCGGGCTCCACAGCCTCGGCTTCGAGCCACCCGAGCGAGCACAGATCCAGATTCCCGCGGGGTCGTGTAGCGACGGGCGCAACGCGCTCGTGATTCTGGTCGAGAGCCTCGGGCATCCCGACGACCTCGCGGGTGGCAGCCGCCAGCGGAGTGGGCTGATTCATCTCGACACCGGTTCTACACGGCTTCGTTGGCGCTATCGCGGGGGCCTCGTCCGCGGAGAGGGGGGCTTGGCGCCGGTGGTTGCCTTCGAAGCGGTCGACCGGGCATCCTCTCGAGAAGTCTCGCTGCCGCACGCCTGGGAGGATGCTGGCGTGGGTGTCGGGCTATACGAGGCCAGCTTCCGACTGGAGGGGATCGATCTGGAGAAGTGTCCGCTGGCCCTGCGGCTCGATCCGTCCTGCGGGCGCGCGAACCTGTACCTGAATGGTATTCTGATCGGCCGCTACTGGCCGGAGCGGGGCCCACAGCGTGAATTCTTCCTGCCGCGCGGCGTGCTGCGGGAGGCTCCGCAGGAGAACCACATTGGGATCGCCGTCTGGAAGCGGTGGCCGGGTGCGGCTCTCGGGAACGTGCGGTTCGTCCCCGTGGGGACGTAGCGGAGTCGCGGAGTTCGGATGCCGTGGTAGAATCGGCTGCGATGCCTCTCTCGTTGGAGCTTCTAGAGCGGTTGGTCGAGGCGTCCCCTGACATCGTGATCGCGACCGACCGTCATGGCACGGTCTGTTACTACAACGACGGTGCTCGCCAGAATCTCGGTTTTCTGCGCGAAGAGATCATTGGGCGCGACGTGAGCAATCTATATCCGTCGCTCGACGAGGCGCGCCGTGTCATGGCCGCGATGCGCGATCCGACGCACGGAGTTCGCGGGCGCGTGGTCAACTTCCCGACCCGGTTCATCTCGAAGGACAATCGGGAGATCGCCGTCGCCATCTCCGGTGTCATCGTCTACGCGGACGACGGTCGCGAAGATGGAACGATCGGCTTCGCAAAGGACATATCGGAAATCCTGCGCAAGGATCAGCTGGCGACCTTGGGCGAGATCGCGGTCGGGCTATCTCATGAGATCAACAACCCATTGGCCGTGATCGTGAATCAGCTCGAGCTGGTCGAGCAGTACCTGCGAGCCCAAGCTGCGCCCTGCGATCTCGAGATCATGTCTGCGCGACTGGATTCAGTGCATCGCGAGATCGATCGGATCCAGCTGCAGCTCGAGCGGCTGCGCGAGATGTCCGAGCACGAGGAGTACCTGAGCACCACCTACCTCGGGACTGCTCGCATGATCGATCTCGGTGTGTGCCGCTTCGACCCGGAGCGACCACTCGCGGGCCGCTCCGTGCTCGTGGTCGATGACGATCCGGGCGTGCGCGAATCTGTGGCCGACATCCTGCGAGCGGAATCGTGTCGGGTCGTTTCCGTCGGCGACGGTCACAGCGCGATATCGGAGCTCGAGCGGCAGCCCTTCGACTGTGTTCTCTCCGACGTCGTCATGCCCGGAATGGACGGCTACGAGCTCTATCAGGCCACCAAGCGGCGTTGGCCCGAGACGGCGGTGGTGCTGATGACCGCTTTCTATTACGACCGCGACCACGTGCTCAAGCGAAGCCGAATTGCGGGCCTACAGGGAGTGCTCTTCAAGAAGCCCGTCCGGCCCGACCAGCTGCGGGAGACGCTCGTCGGCCTGCTCAAGCCTCCTCGGCCTGTTCCTTCTTGACGTTGAACAGGCGGCTCTCGTCGTCCTTGACCAACCATGCGGTCTCGAACGTCTGGAGCACTTGGAGCTCTGCTCCAGCATCGAACTCGACGTCCGCGACATCCTCACCGAGGTTGGCCTGATGCTTGAGGGTGACGGCGTTCTTGATGCGAATCGTATCGGCCATTGGGGGCCTCCTTTCTTGCCTGTCGAACTCCCAGCGGCTTTATAGCGCAGCGATAGGGCGGCTGGGTAGGGGCAGTCGCCCTTCGGAGGATCGCTCTGCTGCTGCCGCCAGCGGCGCGGCGACAGCCGTACGGCCGCCGGGCGTTGCCGCAAGCGCTGCGCATACGACCGATCTTGCTCCGGTGAAGTCGAGCAGAAGCTGCTTTGCGCTGGCCAAGGTTGCTCCGGTGGTCGTCACGTCGTCTACCAGCAGGAGGTCGCCTGGCGCTCGGAGGCTCTCAGAAGTGGATAGCTGGAAGCCCAGATCGACGTTCTTGCGGCGCTCAGGCTGCGAGAGCCCGGTCTGCGGTCGGCCGGGACCGATCCGGCAAAGGGGCTCCCAGATGGGCCGCCCGATACGACGCGAAAGCCTTCGAGCTAGCTGGAAGGCCGGATCACTCCCGTGGCTCCGGATTCGATCCGGGTGTCGTGGGATCGGGACGACGGCATCGAACTCGAGCTGCTCGAGTCGCTGTGCCAGCGCTTCGACCAGCACCGAGAGTGCGTCACCGCGCGCATCGAACTTGAAGCGGCGTATGAGCCGCGCCCCCGTCGCCTCATAGGCGACGGCCGTCAGCACTCCGGCCTGCTCCCAACAGGGACGGATACCGTCGCGGCAGCGGGAGCACAATAGCGCCTGTCCGGCTTCACGTCGGGCCTCGCAGCCGGGGCAGACGCTGGGGCTCAGCAGATCGAGGAGGTGTTGCCACATGCGATCAGGCTGCGGCCGCTCATTTCGCTAGAGACCTCGAGACCGAGCCGCTCACAAAGAGTCGGTGCCACGTCCGCGAGGCCGCCGTCCCGGAGCGTCGCAGCCGAGTCGTTCGACCTCACCCACCAGATCGGGACCGGCCCCGTCGTGTGTGCTGTATGGGGTCCACCCGTAGCCGGATCGATCATGCGCTCGATGTTGCCGTGATCTGCTGTGATGAGCAGCTCTCCACCGCGCTCGAGTACGACCTGGCTGACTCTGCGGAGGCAGTCGTCGACGGTTCGAACCGCCTCGATGCTGGCGGGGAGCACGCCTGTGTGTCCCACCATGTCTGGGTTGGCGTAGTTCACGAGAACGAACTGGTAGATATCTGCTCGGAGCGCCTCCAGGAGCTTCTGAGTGACTTGCTCGGCGCTCATTTCGGGCTTCTGGTCGTAGGTCTCGACGTCACGCGGCGAGGGGATCAGGATGCGGTCCTCGCCTTCGAACTGCGCCTCGACGCCGCCATTGAAGAAATAGGTCACGTGCGCGTACTTCTCGGTTTCGGCGATGCGAAGCTGGCGCATGTGCGCGCGGCTCACGAGCTCGCCGAGGCTCTCGCGGACATCGATCGGTGGGAACAGGCTCGGCAGCCCGAAGTTGCGATCATACTCCGTCAGGGTGACGAAGCGTTCGAGCTGCACGCGTCGCAGCGGCGTAATCTCGGGACCGAGCTGATCCGGCAACACCCGAGTCAGGGCGTTGGTCAGCTCGCGCGCTCGGTCGGCGCGAAAATTCAGGAACAGCGCTGCGCTTCCGTCTTCGATGCGGGCGGCCTCGCCGATCACGGTGGGGCGGATGAACTCGTCGCTCTCACCGCGAGCGTAGGCCTTCTCTATCGCTTCGATCGCATTCCTCGCCTGGAGTCCTTCTGCATCCACGATTGCCTTGTAGGCCTCGGCGACGCGCTCCCAGCGGCGGTCGCGATCCATCGCATAGTAGCGGCCCGAGAGCGAGGCAATGCGACCCCCGCAGGCTGCCAGCCGAGCCTCCAGTGCAGGAAACCAATCGAGCGCGCTGCGCGGAGGTGTGTCGCGCCCATCGGTGAATGCGTGCAGGATCGGACGGATCCCGACGCGCGCGAGCAGGTCGATCACTCCCTCGAGATGCGTCAGCGAACTGTGTACGCCGCCGTCGGAAACCAGGCCGAGCAGGTGCAGCTGCCCGTCAGCGCGCTCCGCAGTAGCAACGAGCTGTCTGAATGCAGGAAGCTGCTCGAACTCCCCCTGATCGAGAGCGCGCTGTACGCGCACCAAATCGTGGAAGAAGATGCGTCCAGCCCCCAAGGTCATGTGTCCGACCTCGGAGTTGCCCATCTGCCCGTCGGGCAAGCCGACCGCCGCTCCAGAGGTGGCGAGGGCTGCGCGCGGATACTCGCGATTCAGGGAATCGAAGAACGGAGTCTCCGCAGCCGCGATCGCATCGCCGGGCGATCCATCTCCTATGCCGAAGCCATCGAGGATAACGAGTACAACGGGACCCCTCACGCGCTCTCTCCTGCTGCGATCGGTAGCGCCAGGCTCTCGGCGTCCCCCCAGAGTCGTTCGATCCCGTAGAACTCGCGCGCCTCTCGCTGGAAGACATGCACGACGACTTCACCGAGGTCGATCAGGATCCAGCGGCCGATCTGCTGGCCTTCGATCCCGAGCGGCTGCTCGCCCAGATGCTTCGCGGCTGTCGTGGCCGCATCGGCGAGCGTTTGCGCGTGCCGGTCGGATGAGGCACTCGCGATCACGAAGTAGTCAGTGAAGGACCGCATGTCGCGCAGGTCCAGGATCCGGATGTCCAGGCCGCGCTTTGCGGTCAGCTCGTTGGCGATGGCAGTAGCAAGTTGCTTCGCTGTCAAGAGTCCTCCTGATACAGCTGGTGCGAGTGAATGAACTCGATGACGGATGCGGGCAACCACTCTGCAACCGACTTGCCTGCCCGCAGGTACTCGCGAATCTGACTCGACGAGATCGCTGAGCCCTCGAAGGGAATGATTCGCAGCTCGCGTCCAGACGAGTGTGCCCAGCCGTCCGCCGTAGGTCGATACTGATTGGCGAAGTGGGGCGGCATGAACTCCTCTAGCGCTTTCGGGGGCCGGCCGAGTCCGCGCTCGACGACACCCAGGCTCGCCAGCGACAGGATCTGGTCCGGCTCGCGCCACGTGTTCAAGTCGCGCAGGGCATCGGTGCCGATCAGAAACCAGAGCTCGCGCCGGTGATGGAGTGCATGCAAGCTCCGCAGTGTGTCTACGGTGTAACTGGTCCCCTTGCGCTCGAGCTCGATTCCGCAGGCTTCGAGGCCGCTCTCGTTCCTTGTTGCCAGCTCGACCATGCGCAGGCGAGTTTCTGCCGGTGTGGTGCAGTCGAGCTTCAGAGGCGGGCGGGCTGCTGGAATCAGGAATACCGTTTCCAAGGCCAGCTGCCGGCGCGCTGCTTGTCCGAGCTGCAAGTGCGCTCGGTGGACGGGGTCGAAGGTCCCTCCAAGGAGGCCGAGACCGAGTCGGCTCACTCGTCCGTCACCTGATCCGCACCTAGGGCGTTCCTCCGAGAAGTTCGGAGTTGCGGCTCAGTGAGACATCACGCCGCGCGCGTGACTCGGTCGGGCGGCCGATTCTTGGGCGGTCGCTCCTTGTGCGGTCGCATCGCTGCCCTGGATCCCGGTAGATGGGCGTGTTCCTCACTCCGCGATGGTAGCAGACGGCGCGGGAGCGCAAGTCTCTGCTGGAGGTTTTTCGAGGTTGCTCTAGCCCTCGTCTCGCAGCAGGACCAAATCGTCGCGATGGATGATCTCCGGGCCGTTCGTGTAGCCCAGGAGCGTGGCGATGCGTGGGCTCTTCTGTCCCTTGATGCGCTCCACCTCCGCAGCGGTGTAGGAGATCAATCCGCGAGCAATTTCAATGTTTTGGGGACTACAGCAGCGCACGAGATCGCCGACGCCGAACTGGCCCTCCAACGAAACGATCCCGATCGGAAGCAGGCTGCGGCCGCGTTCGACGAGAGCGCGGGCTGCGCCGGCGTCGAGGTGGAGAGTTCCGCGCGGCTTCAGCGAGTAGGCGATCCAGTGCTTGCGAGCAGAGATCTGTCCGGACGTGGGCTGCGGCTGCACGCACGTGCCCAGAGGTTCCCCTGCCAGGATTCGGCTGATGACGTCCTTCTGGCGGCCATTGGCTATGACGGTCGTAGCGCCGAAGTGTGCTGCAGTGCGAGCGGCTGCCAGCTTGCTCCTCATTCCGCCGGTACCGACCAGTGACGTAGAATCGCTGACCTGTCGGATCAGCTCGGGCGTCACGGAGCTCAGCTCGCGGATCGGACGCGCTCCTGGCTGCTTCGGGTGTCGGTCATACAGGCCGTCGATGTCGGTCAGTAGGATCAGCAGGTCCGCTCCCGCCAGATTGGTGACCAGCGCGGAGAGATGATCGTTGTCGCCGAAGCGCAGCTCTTCGGTGGCGACGGAGTCGTTCTCGTTGATGATCGGGACTACTCCCGCCCGTACGAGCTGCTGGATCGTGTGACGCGCGTTCAGGAAGCGCTCTCGCTGTGCGAGGCCGATATGGGTGAGCAGAATCTGGCCCACCTTCAGGTCGAATCGCCCGAGGGCCTTCTGGAAGCGCTGGCACAGATCGATCTGGCCGACTGCCGCGGCCGCCTGTTTCTCTGGGATTGTGCGCGGTCGCTGCGATCGACCCAGCCGGCGCAACCCCAGCCCGACCGCGCCAGAGGATACCAGGATGGGTTCCAGCTGGGCCTCGCGCAGGGCGGCGATCTCGCGCGCGAGCGCAGAGAAGCGTCGTGCCTGAATGGGTCGTTCGGGCGGAGCGAGGAGCGAGGTGCCGACCTTGATCACGATGCGTCGGCTGCGGCAAAGCGCGCTGCGCGTCATGGGTTGGGTGTTGACTCATTCGGTGCGGCCTCGCGCTCGGACGCAGCGGTCTCCTGCGCTCGATGCTTTGCCAGGCGCTGGCCGAGCTCGCGCACCAGTTCCTGGATGCCTTCCCCGGTCGCTGCAGAGATCCAGCGACCCGATAGGCCGTTCTCCTCGCAGAGCAGCCGGCGCTGTTCCGGATCTGGAACCAGGTCGGCCTTCGCGATGCATACGAGCTCCGGGCGCTCGTCGAGCTCGGGCGAGTAGGCGCGCAGCTCCTCCCGGATTCGGCGATAGTCGCTGGAAAGGCTGCGGTCCTGCTCTCGCCGTAGCGCTGGCTCCGGGTCGAGCAGGTGGACCAGTAGCTTTGTGCGCTCGACGTGACGCAGGAAGCGATGGCCCAGGCCCACGCCCAGATGGGCCCCGGGAATCAGTCCCGGGATATCCGCGAGCACGAATCGCGCCTCGCCCACTTCGACCATTCCGAGGTGGGGCCGCAGAGTCGTGAACGGGTACGCCGCAATGCGGGGGCGTGCGGCGGAGACTCGAGAGATCAGGGTGGACTTGCCTGCGTTCGGGAACCCGAGCAGGCCGACGTCGGCCAGAACCTTGAGTTCGAGACGCAGCCAGCGCTCCTCACCGGAGATTCCCGGCTCGGCGTACCCGGGCGCTTGTCGGGTAGAGGTCGCGAAACAAGCATTGCCGCGACCCCCGGCGCCGCCCTGGGCCGCGATCCAGTTCTCACCGGCGCTCAGGAGCTCGTGCAAGATGAGGCCGCTGGAAGCTTCCCGCACGACGGTGCCCAACGGCAGATGCACCAGGATGTCGCGCCCAGAGCGCCCGTTCTTGCGTGCCCCCTGGCCGTGCGCTCCTCGCTGTGCCTTGTAGTGCTTGCGATGCCTCGCATCGAAGAGCGTGCTCATTCCGGAGTCGCCCACGAAGACGATCGAGCCGCCGCGTCCCCCGTTGCCGCCGTTGGGGCCTCCACGTGGGACGTACTTCTCGCGACGAAACGATACGCATCCCCGGCCGCCATCACCGGCACAAACGTAGATCGTACATTCGTCGATGAAATCCGGATCCGACATCTGGATCGGTGTGCTCAGCGCACCCCGAGATTGTCGAGCACTGGATCCGGAGTGCGGAGCAACTTCCCCGGAGCTATTCGACGGCTACGAGCGAGCGCGAGCCCGAGCGGAAGTATCGCACCGTGCCCGCTCGAAGAGCGAAGAGCGTGTAGTCGCGCCCGAGGCCCACGCCTCGGCTCGGGTGGATACGCGTGCCCAGCTGACGGACGAGAATCATGCCTGGCTCGACCGTCTGGCCGCCGTAGATCTTCGTCCCGCGGCGCTGGCCGTTGCTGTCCCGTCCATTGCGCGTGCTGCCCTGACCCTTCTTGTGCGACATCTCTCAGACCTCGATCGAATCGATGTGGATTTGGGTGTACTTCTGCCGATGGCCCTTGCGCAGCCGATAGCGCTTACGGCGCCGAAATTTGAAGATCTTGACCTTGGGGCCAGCGGATTCGCCGCGAACCGTCGCGCGTACGAACGCGCCCTCGATCAGCGGTGTGCCGACCCGGATCCCAGATCCCTCGCTGCCTCCGAGGAGGAGAACCTCACGCAACTCGACCGAGTCTCCCGGAGATCCCTCCAAGCGCTCGACCGATACCACATCGCCCGGGGTGACCCGGATCTGCTTGCTTCCTGTGCGAACCACGGCGTACATGCGGGCCGGATTCTAAGCGAATCCCGCCAACTTGCAACACCAACACCGCTCACTGGAGCAGATCGTCGATGATCCGTTTGACGCGACGTGCGATCGCTGGCGCCGACGTCAGCCCGGGGGATTCGATACCGCCCAGGTGAATCAGGCCGGGCGCCCCGATCGCGCTGGTCTCCTGGATACAGAAGTCTCGGAACGGGCCCCCAGGGCTTTGGAGCTTCGGGCGGATTCCGGCGAAATCGGGGGACAGATCCCGACTCTCGATCTCTGGTAGGTAGCGGCGCGCGGCCTCGGCGAAGTCCTTGGCCTTCGCCGGGTCTACGGCGAGCTCCGCGGCGTCGTCTACGTACTCGACGTCCGGACCCAGCCGGAAGCGTCCGCCCAGATCGACGGTGATGTGTACTCCCAGGCCGCCGGCGACGGGCACAGGGTAGACGAGGTGCCGAGTGATCGCCCCGAGCCTGGGCGCCAACGCGAAGTAATCTCCCTTACACGGAAATTGACGGAGCCCGTGGGCGGCGACATCGATGCCGGCGAGCTCTGCCACGCGGGGAGCGCCGAGGCCGGCGGCATTGATCACCGTGCGCGCGTCCAGCGGGAAGCTCTCGGACTGCCCTCGCAGGCGGGTTGCAACGCGCCAGGCACCGCCAGAAATGGCCTCCAGCCCGAGCACCTCGGTATGAAACACGCATTCGCCGCCCTTGGCCGCGAGCTCGGCCTGGTAGCTGCTCATCAGCGAGTGCGCGTCGACGATGCCCGTCTTCGGAGACCAGAGAGCTGCGATGGCCCGCACCCGCGGCTCGAGCCTGCGGAGCTGCGCTGGATCGAGCCAGCCTCCGAGCTCCGCGCCGTTGGTCTGCGCCCGTTGCTCGATCTGCTCGAGGGTTGCGAGCTCGAGGTCGGACGTCGCGACCACCAGCTTGCCGATTTGCCGATGTGGCAGCGAGAGTCGCGTGCAGCGCTCGTACAGGAGCTCCCGTCCCGCGACGCACAGCTCCGCCTTGAGCGATCCGGCGGGGTAGTACAGGCCGGCGTGGATTACCTCACTGTTGCGGGAAGAGGTCTCCCGGCCGGCTTCTCCGTGGCGCTCGAGCAGCAACACCCGGTACCGTGTGGCGAGTTCGGCAGCGCATGCGAGCCCGACCACCCCTCCGCCGATCACGAGGGTGTCTACGTCCATCGCACCCGATCCGTTGCAATCCTGGCTGGATGGCGCGAAGCTGGTACTACCCCCAGGTGGGCGGAATTTGAGTGGGTGCCGAAGCCTTCGTGGAAAAAAACCTTCAACCGCGGGCTCGATGCAGCTAGATTCCCGGTGGGCGCCGGCTGCCTTGGAGTCGCGTCGAACCTTCGGCCTGCACAGGCGTCTAATGCCTGCGAGTCGCCCATACCAGCGTTTTCTGGTGGTTTTCCGCCTATGCTGTAGTGCAGAATGAGCTCCCTAGGGGACGCGGAGGATTCAAAGCGGATGAAACATCTCGCACGAATGATAACTGGCGTGTCAGTCCTTGCGCTGTGGGCAAGCTCCATCGCGTACGCGCAGGGTCGTGTGGACAATGTGCGTATGTCGAAGCAGCCCGATTTCGATCGGATCGTGCTCGACCTGGGTATCGATCCGGTGACGGCCGAGCAGAACCTCAGCACCGACGAGTTTTCGCTCGAGATGTCTGCGACGCGCCCGACCCTGCAGCTCGCGACCGAGGACAAGCTCAATCGGATGCGCGTCTACTTCGAGGACACAGATACGGGTGGTAGTCGCCTCGTGGTGGATCGTGGCGGTCGCAACGTGCGGGTCTTCCGGCTGCCCGGAGACGCCGGGCGTGGCAAGGGCGACCGGCTGGTCGTAGATATCGGTCGCCGCGGCGGCAGCGAGCTGGCAATTCCAGGGGACGCGACGCGCGTGCCGCTGGGGCAGGCCCGTGCCTCGCGCAGGAGCATCCCGGAGCCGGAGCCGGAGCCAGCGGGCTTCGTGGAGTCTACGCCGGCACCGGTGCCCGCGCCGAGCGCGACGCCGCCGAGTGCTTCCCGTACTCCTTCTGGGAGGACCACCGTCGATCCTCCCCCGGGTGAGGACGTGTGGGTGCTCGTGCGCGCGATCGAGATCGAAGGCGTTCGCGACTCTCCCTCCCTGTCCGACCTGCAGGATCTAGAACTACCCGTTTCTCCCGTGAACGGTGGCTTCGTGGCACCGCGCGGCGATGCCCCGGTTCAACGGATCCCATTGCGCTCACTCACCGGTGACGACTCCGGTCGGCGTCTGTCGGGCACGGTGTTGCAGCTGATCGTGGAGACGATTGCTGCTGCTTACGCACGCAACGACAAGCTGGGGACCAAGGTCGACATCCGCCGCACGGACCTGGACAACCTCTACAGTGACAACAGCGACGGTAGGCTGGTGATTCGCGTGAGAGAGGCGAGTCAGCGGAGTGCGGCTCGCTGAGGCTTTCGTTCTCGTTCTTGGACTCGAACGTTCTCGGACTCGAAGATCGGAAGCTAGACGCTTTCGATCGAATCCCAGCGATGCATTGGATCAAACGGCGTCGAGGTCGCCCTGGCCTCGGCGCCGTCGTTTTTGTGCGCGGCTATAGCTGCCCCCCCGAGTTGCCGATCAGGCGTGAGATCCCCCCCGGCCATTCGATTTCGAGGATCGGGCGTAATGTCTTGGCCCGAAGACTCGAAGAGAGGGGTTACCGCGAGTGGACGGGCGCCTCGCCTGGTTCGGTCTTGGTCTGTTGCTGCTCGGCGGAGTCCTGGTCACGGTCTCTCGCGATGAGCCGCGCGTCATTGGCGTCAGGGTGGACTACGGCGCCGACTACGACCGCGTAATCCTGGAGCTGAGCGCTCCGGCTGAAATCGTGCGTCGTCCTGCGACGCAGTGGCGAGATCTGATCGTCGATCTCGAAGCGGCACCGCGAGCGCGACGAGAGGAGCTCGAGACCGAGAGCGACCGCATCGGGACCTTGGTGCTCGAGGAGATGCCTGGGGGAGTGCGCTTGAGCGCGATGCGACGTGAGCGCAGGCTGCATGTCTTTCGGCTGAATGCGCCTCCCCGGTTGGTGGTCGACTTCGCCGAGCGCAAGGGACTCAGCGCGACGGCTCCCGCAGGTGCGCTCCTCGTCCCTACGGTTGCGCTTGCCGATCCTGGCTTCGAGTTCTCGGCGGCGGCATCGCGCGAAGCCATCTCTCCAGATGCCATCGACAGTCTCGTCGATGCCAATCCGTCTGGCGCGGGGAGCGCCGCTCCCGCAACCTTCCCCGTAGCTTCACCGATCGGTGAAGAGTCTGTGGCGGGAGGCGCAGTAGCGGTCGTCGAGGATGGGCTCCGCGCGGTGATGCCGCCGGCCGGAACGGGCATGAGCGTCGCTCAGGGGCGTCGCGCTGCGTGGAAGCGCTGGCTGATCGGCCTACCCGTTGCTGGCCTGCTACTTCTGATTCTGATCGCCGGCGTGCGTCGCTGCTGTGACGCGTGGGGACTGCTGCGTACGTCGCCCGATCCTCTCGAGGTACTGTCCAAGCCAGAAGCCGAGCCGCTCGCAACATCCCGGACGCGGGATTACTCGAGCGTGTTGGCGCGGCGCTACGATGAGGAGGTTAGTGCTCGAATCCAGCTCGAGGAGCGCGTCCTCCGGCTGCAGGAGGAGGTTCGACTGCTGCGCGACGGTCTTACTCGCCTCGCTCGTCGCAGCGATCCGCGGCCATGACGGCCGCTCCGACGGCACCACAGAACGCGCCCAGTTCGAGGAACCAGGCGCGCTGACCCTGCAGCTCGGCGACCGCTTGGAGCACCTGCCGTAGCACGGGATTGTCGGTCAAGGTCGACCCGCAGTAGAGGGCGCCTGCCAGGTTCTGCGCTCGGATCAGCTGTCCGCAGAGCAGAGCGACGTTCTCGCCGATCATTCCCATCAGTGCATGCGCCAGGTCGTGCGGCTCGCGCGACGACAGCTTGGCAAAGCTCGAGGCGTTGAGCTCTCGCGGCAGGGGTGTGTCGGCGCCGCCGTAGATGTCGCCGACGAGCAGGTCCACTCGGGAACGATCGCCGCGCAGCGAGCAGGCGACGAGCTCCTGGAAGCTCTTCGTTCCGAGCAGCAGCTCACCCAGTCCGAGTAGGGTCCCCCCGCCCAGTGCGCATCCGCCCACGCGAATCGGTGCGGAGCGTCCCTGCTCGATACGCAGAATCGATGTACCGGTCCCCAGGCTGACGAGCAGATAGCGTTCTGGCAGATCGATGCCGTCGCGACGAGCCAGCACGGGCGCGCCCAGCGCCCAGGCCTCGAACTCGCGCGCGACGTCGATCTCGAGCTCCGGCAGGTCGGCGGCAAGGGCGACTGCGCCCCCGCCTGCCGCCACGGTGCGCACTGGAGCGCGAGCGGCGATATAGTCTCGTATTCGTGCGAAGTCGCCGCTCGGAATCGTGTGGGTCGCGATCATTTTGCCGTGGATGTACGCGAGCTTGCAGAGCGTTGCACCTGCGTCGATTCCAATTACCTGCGAACGAGCGTTGGCGGAGAAAGGCATGGACATCTGGGGCGGAGAGTATCACTCTGATTCCGCGAGTTGATCGTGGGGTTTGTTACCAGCGTCGCCTGCGGGCCATCTCGGGAAGAGCGCGTCCGCGGCTGACCGGCAGAACGGGTTAAGGTTCGGTGTATACGGAGTTCTACGGACTCGACGAGAAGCCATTCGCGTTGCTTCCCGACCCTAGGTTTCTGTACCTCGGGAGCTCCCATCGCGAGGCGCTGGCGCACCTCCTCTACGGAATCGAGGAGGGCGAGGGCTTCATTCTCGTCGTCGGACAGGTGGGCACAGGCAAGACGACCCTGTGCCGAACCCTGCTCGACCGCGTCGGTCACGACGTAGACATCGCCTTCATTTTCAACCCGAGCCGCAGCGAGCTGGAGCTGCTCACGGCGATCACGCGCGAGTTCGGGCTCCCGACGACCGGCAAGGATCGCAGCGAGCTCATGGACGACCTCAACGAGTTCCTCCTCAAGGGCAAGGCTGCGGGGCGTCGCATGATCCTGGTGATCGACGAGGCGCAGAACCTCTCCGCCGAACTACTCGAGCAGGTGCGCCTGCTCTCGAATCTCGAGACCGAGCGTGAGAAGCTCCTGCAGATCGTTCTGATCGGTCAGCCAGAGCTCGAGGAGAATCTGGCCAAGACGGAGCTGCGCCAGCTGCGCCAGCGAATCACGGTTCGCTGGGACCTGCGTCCCTTCGATCGAGCCGAGACCGACGAGTACGTCAATCACCGACTGCGCGTCGCCGGTCGGCGGACGGGTCGCCCTCTGTTCAGCCCCACCGCTCTGCGCGCACTCTATCGTGCATCGGGAGGCACCCCCCGGGTCATCAATGCGCTTGCGGATCGAGCGCTGTTGGCGGGCTATGCCGAAGCGCGCGAGCGGATCGATGCCAAGTTGGTTCGGGCTTCGGCACAGGAGCTCTCGGTGCGCTCTCACCGGCGTCTGCCATCGCGGCGTCTGCTGCTCAGTGCAGGTGCCAGCGCAGCGGTGTCTCTGGCGACCGTCGGCGCCTTCTGGTGGCTCGGCCGAGCGCCAGCCACCGCCCCCGAGGCTCAACAGACTGCTCAGGCGCCCGAGCCACAGACCTCGGTAGATGCCGAGCCGCCCGCGCCACCCAGCTTGCCTCCGACCACGGTTGCGACCAAGGTCGCGTCGCCTCCCGGGCTCTCGGCTACGGCTGAAGGAACCGATCTGGTCGCATTGGCGCCGGTTCTCGAAGAACGCGGAGTGGAGGGCAGTGTAGCGGACGCACTCGCGCAGCTGCTCTATCTCTGGGGCTACGTGCGCCCGATTCCGATCGAAGTCGATCCAAACGCCATCGCAGCCACTGTACGGGAGGTTTCGCCGCTCAGTGTGCACGAGGGGCTCGCGAATCTCGACCAGATCTCTCGGCTGAATCTCCCCGTGATCCTCGAGCTCGACCTGCCTTCCGACGCGGTTCGCTACGTCGCCTTGCAGCGGCTGGATACCGAGGGTTCGGCGATCGTCGCAGCGGCGGACCGCATCTTCGTGCTGCCGGCGGAAACGCTCTACAAGTACTGGGTTGGGCGAACCTACTTTCTGTGGGTCAACTACGAGCGCATGAAGTTCGTGCAGCTCGGTTCCGAGGGAACGGCGGTGCGCTGGCTACAAGAGAAGCTCACCCAGCTCGGATACATGCGGCCCGGGGATCCGTCGGGTCAGTTCGATGCCGTCACCGAAGCAGCTGTGCGCAAGTTTCAGGCTTCCTACTCGGTGCGCGCCTCGGGAGAGGTCGGCCCCGAGACTCTGATCGCTCTCTACAATGCCCTCGGGTACCAATCTCCCAAGTTGCAGGAACCCCTGGGGGATCCCCGATGAGCACGATCCTCGAAGCGCTGCGCAAGCTTCAGGCGGAGCGGGAACAGCCAGCCAGCCCCCCGAAGGAGCTACGGACATCGCTCGTGGAACACGCTGGGCCGTCCGCTCGCTCTCGAAGCTCGGCGCGGGGCATGACCTCGATCTGGGTGGGAGCGGCGTGTGGCAGTGTCGTAGTCTTGGCTGCGGCAGTCACGATGGGTTTCTGGCCGTTCGGAGACCCCGCCCCCGATCCCCTGGAGCGTGCCATGGGATCCATTCCGCCGGATGCCACTCGCCAACTGGCTGCGCTTCCTGCTGGCAGGCCGCCCGCTCGGGACTCCCAAGGGGCGGCTCCGGACCCCGAGATCAAGCGGCGGCTCGACCAGATCAACCTTGCGGATCCGGATCGTCCGGCAGCGGCTCCGAGCTCGAACGGAGAAGGGTCCCAGCTGCCGCCTTCCGGATCGGTGGGAAGCGAGGAGCTCATGCAGCGGTTCCGCGATTTTCGACGGAACCAGCAGCCAATTGCGAATCAGGCTCCGCAGCTGCAGGGCAGCCAGTCGGCTGCCAGGACTGCGCCGCAGCCGGAGCGGCCACCGGTGATCAACTTTCAGCCGCCCGCGGGGAGCCAGCAGAGCTTCGATCAGCCCGAGGTCCCACCCTACATCCCGCCTCCCATGCGCGACTCCGCAGCTCAGGCCGAGCAGGTGGCCTCCTCGCGCTCCGCGTCCCGCAGCTCTGAGCCGCGCATGCTGCTCTCCGGCAAGCCGCAGCGCCGAGCGCCGAGTCGCTCCAAGTCGCCCAGTTCTGGATCTTCCCCCACTGCGCGCTCCTCGCGCTCGAGCGGTGGTGTTGCCGCCACTCGGGCGGGCATCGAGGGCGGGTCGGAGGTCGAGAGCGCTGCGAGCCTTACGTTTCCCGAGATGCGCGTGGAGAGCGTGCGTTGGCATCCCGACCCCAACCTTCGTCGTGCGGTGGTCTTGGTCGACGGAGTGCGCTCCGAAGAGATCAGCGAGGGGGACCTGTTCGAGGGGTTGCTCATTGATCGGATCGATCCTGGATCCGTCCAGTTCACGCTCGGAAACGAGAGCACCACGGTCAAGCTAGGGTCGTGAGCTCTGATTCGCGGCGCGAGCTGCGGCTACGGATCGACTCTCTGGCTGCGGGTGGAGACGGTGTGGGGCGTGCCGATGGGCGCGTCGTGTTCGTGCCCCTCGGCGCTCCTGGAGACGTCGTGCGCGTAGAGCTTGTGCAGGAGCGCAAGAGCTTCGCGCGCGGAAGAATCCTGTCGATAGAGACCGCGGGTGCGCGCCGGGCGCCCCCTTGTCGCTTCTTCGAGCGGTGTGGCGGCTGCAGCTGGCTGCACGTTCCCGAAGCG
Source organism: Pseudomonadota bacterium (assembly GCA_003247575.1). Lineage (GTDB taxonomy): Bacteria > Myxococcota_A > UBA9160 > SZUA-336 > SZUA-336 > SZUA-336. Next base: position 5,619 of record QJZC01000045.1, on the reverse strand, counting down.
GTCCAGAGCGCCGCGCGCCGCGAGATCTTGATCGATGCGCTCCAGCGAATTGGGCGCTGGAACGACCTGCCCGAGGTAGAGCTGCTGCCTTCGCCGCTTGCGCTCGGTTATCGAGCGCGCGCGCGCGTGGCCTATGCCCGCGGGCAGGTGGGTTTTCGGGAGCGGGGATCGCATCGCGTCGTGCCGATCGATCGCTGCGCAGTGCTCGACGAGCCGACGCAGAAGCAGCTGGAGGCCGTGGCCGCGAAGGTGCCCGCCGGCTCGGGCGAGATCGCGATTCGAGGCTTCGAGTCCTCGGTCGATGGTCTGCGGGTGGGAGACGCAGCCTTCTTTCAGGCGAATCGTTCGCTCTGGCAGTTCTGGGTCGAGCTGGTCGCGGAGTGCTGTGGTACCGGAGACCTGCTGCTGGAGCTGTTCGCCGGGGTTGGCTTCTACACGCGGCGTCTCCAGTCGAACTTCGAGCGGATCATTGCGGTGGAGCAGGCACGTTCCGCACGTGATCTTCGCGTGAACACCAGCGCTGAAGTCTTCGAGAGCTCGGTCGAGCGCTTCCTCACGAACTACGCGTTCGTTCCCGCTCCCGATGTAGTGCTGCTGAACCCGCCGCGAGTGGGATGCGCGCGAGGTGTGCTGGCTCGAGTTGCGAGCCACACCCCGCGTAGGCTCGTCTACGTGTCCTGCGAGCCTGCAACCCTTGCCCGCGATCTACTCGAGCTCTCCGGGAGCTATCGCATGCGCCGCTTGATCGCGATCGACGCCCTGCCTCAAACCCACCACGTCGAGGCGATCGCGGTGCTCGAATCCGATTGACAGCGAAGTTATAATGAAAATAGAATTTTAGACTAGAGAGCGCATGGCGGGGGGCTGTGCGCCTTGGCTGGTGCGGTGAGTGTGCCTCCATTTGGATGCCGGCGTGTCTTCCGCGGTGAGCTGTTTCGGGTGGCTGGGTTTTCGTGCTGGGTTCGGGATTGGGCTTCGCTTCGGGATCTCGCAAGTGTTCTGGGTCGGAGAGATCTCTCACTGCGGGGTTGATCGCTACGCGCGGTGAGCCCCGCAGCACTGGCTTGGCTGCTCGTCCGGGGTATGCTGACGCCATGCGGATCCGCAAGCTGGGGTTGATTTCCGATACGCACGGTTGCCTGCTGGCAGACGTGATCGAGTCGTTGCGGGATTCGCAAGTCGACCTGATCCTGCACGCCGGCGATATCGGTGGCAGTCATGTGCTCGAGCAACTCGATGAGATCGCTCCCGTGGTCGCGGTGGCGGGCAACGGCGATCCGGAGATGTACCACGAGCTGCCCTGGGACCTGCGTCTGACCCTGGGCTCGCGACGTGTGTTCCTCTGCCACTGGTACGACAACTACGGTCGAATTCATCCGGACTATCGACGCGTCGTCGAGGAGTGGTCGCCCGATGTCTTGGTATACGGACATACGCATACTGCGCTGATCGAGCGCCGTGACCACACCCTGTTCCTGAACCCGGGCTACGCTGGACCCCCCGAGCCCTCTAGAGAGCGATCTCTCGCGACTCTGGACCTGGCGACGCTCGACGCCCGCCTGTTGCGCTTGTCCCGAGAGGGATAGCGCTCGCACGACACGGTACGCTCACGGCGAGTGAGTTGCGTGAGCGAATCCGGCCGCCATGCGCATCGTCCTCATGCGCATCGCTCGGTTGGGACTAGTGGATTCGGGGTCCGCCACTGTCGTTCGAGTTGCGGCGTTGCCACTCGTCCCGGCGTACCGATCGGAGCCGTCCCTTCATTCGGTAGCGCTGCCACTGATACTGCAGATTTCCCATCGAGAGGATTCGGTGCAGGTTGCCTCGAAGCAGGAACAGCGCTGCGATCACACCACCCAGATGCCCGATGTGGCTGACCGGTCCGCCCATGCTGAGCTGCATCACGAACAGCAAGGGGATCAGGTAAATCGCGCGAATCGGAATCGGTGGAAAGAGCAGCATGATCGTGCGATGCGGCCATGTGATGCTGTATGCGGTGAGAACGCCGTAGACCGCTCCCGACGCTCCTAGGGTAGGAATCGGACTACCCTGCAGGAAGTTCCAACCCGCAATCAAGAATCCTGCGAAGATTCCACACAGAAGGTAGAAACGGAGAAACCGCTGCCCCCCCCAGGTTTGTTCTAGCTGGCCACCGAACATGTAGAGTGCCAACATGTTCATGAGCACGTGCGCGAGGCTGTTCGGATCGTGCAGCCACATGTAGGTGAAGGGTTGCCAGAGCTGGAAGTGCGTTCCGCTCGCCATGAGTGGGACGTAGTTGATGTAATCGCCGACTTGGAGTACCCAGACGACGGCGCACGCGATGATGATGTTCTGCACCATGGGCGTGATCGGCGGGAGGCCGAGGCCTCCCATCGGTGAGCCGAATCCTGTGGGTCGTCGGTACACGAGCACTCCTTCCAGCGCCTGCTTCCAGCACCTGATCGGCGCGCCGGCGTCCAGAGAGCCGCAGGCGCCAGGCAAGACGCTGTGCATCAGGTTAACAGCCCGCCGCAGGGCTCGCTCTGGTCTCGCGGGTCTCGGCTAGATTAATCCGGTTCGTCGTCCCCGCGCCAAGGCGCGAGCGCGCGTTCGACGTCTGAGGGTGCGAGTCCGATCAGATCGAGAATGATGCAAGCCAGGTCGAGCGTCGAGCGCAGCGTCTCGATCCGCTGGGGCCAGCTATTCGGTGCTCCGTACAGCAGCGCCGATTGGTACTCGGAGCGGGTCAACGGCGGAAACCAGGGGCAGTGCCTGCGGTAGGCGTCGACTGTCTCGTCCAATGTCAGGTCCGGTCTGCCGAAGACCCAGATCCACGTGTCGGGAAGCCTGCCGAGCCGGGCACGTAGCGGGTCCAGAAACCGCGATAACGGAGGCACGTTCGCGTCCCAGATGTCGGCCTGCTGCGCAGCGAGGGCGACGGCCTTGGGCCGGGCGGCTGCGACGCAGATCGGGATGCTCGGTTCCGGGCGAGGACTCGTCACCTCATGGAGCCGTTCGAATGGGCCATCCCAACGAACCGGCTGGCCTTGCCAGAGCTGGCGCAGCAGCCAGAGCGATTCCTCGAGTGCGCGCAGCCGCTCCGAGGACTGGGTCGTCCAGCTCGGGAGACCGAGGTCCCGGACGTGGCGCCCGGAGCCTACACCGAGAAAGCAGAGGACTCTTCCGCCGCTGATCAGCTGCTGCGTGGCGAGGCAGCGGGCGGTCGTGGTGACCGAACGGAATCCGGGCAGCTCGATCGAGGCGACCCGGATGCGGCGGGTCCGTTGCAGCAGTGCGCCCCTGAGCGCCGCTCCGTCGTAAAGCTCCGCGTGCGGCCGCCGCGGGATTCTCGTCTCGTCTCCATCGACGATGGCGAGGTCGAATCCCGCGCGCTCCGCCAAGCGTCCGAGTCGGATGGATTCCTTCCAGTCGAGATGGTGGCCGGTCAGGGCGACGCCCAAGCGCGACTCGAAGATCACACGTGAGCGCTCCCGATGCGGCGTGCGTGGAAGAGTCCGGCCACCGTCTTGGCGTCGATGATCTCTCCGGAAGCGATCATTTCGAAGGCCCGTGCCAAGCTCACCTCGTGGACCTCGATGAGTTCGTTCGCCTCTGGACGCGCCTGGCCCTGCGTGAGGTCGAATGCACAGAAGAGGTGGATTCGTTCGTCGGTGAAGCCCGGTGCGGTGAGGATCGAGCCGGTCTGCTCCAGACGGCCGGCGCGGAACCCCGTCTCTTCGCCGAGCTCCCGGGCGGCGCAGGTTGCTGGGGCCTCGCCCGGATCGAGCTTGCCCGCCGGAATCTCCCAGATCACGCCGCGCGCGGCCAGCCGATACTGTCGCAACAGCACGATGCGGTCGGGTGCGACGAAGGGAACCACGGCTGCGGCTCCAGGGTGCTCGAGCAGAACCAGGGTGTCGATGTGGCCGTTGGGAAAGCGAAGGTCGTGGAGCCCGAAGCGGCCGACGTTGCTCTCGTGGAGCACGCGGTGCCCCAGTGACTCTGGAGCTTTGATCTTTGCCGACACGATCCGCAGAGTAGCCTAGAATGCCGCGGGTTGGAGACTTCCGAGGACCGCTACGAGGACTACTGTCAGGCGCGCGAGGGCGATGCGTACCTCCGACACTCGGCCCGGTTCTGCGTGAACACGGCCCCACCGCTCGAGGAGGAGCACGCCGAGTTCTGTAGCGGCGACGTCCTGGAGAGTCTACGGCGCGAGCGCGATGCAGCGCGCGGCAGTGCCCAGGTCGCTCGGCTGCGACGCTTCGTCCTTCTCGCCGAGGACTGTGTGCTCGATGCACTCGGGGGCGATGCGAGACGCGAGCTCGCGCGTACGCCGAGTCGGCCGATCGAGGCGCGGGCGGAGCTGCGCGAGGCCAGTTTCCTCGCGCGTGGCCAGGGGCTCCAGCGTCTCGGATACTCGAACGGCGCCGCCCGAGCCCGGTCGCGGCTACCTGCAGTCGACGTCGAGCACTGGCAGCGAGAGGCATCGCGCTATCTCGAGCTGACGGAGGGGATCTACGCAGAGGAGTGCAAGCGCGTGCTGCCGGCCCTCGGAATTCCGGAGACGTCTCCGGACTCCGCGCAGACGGCCGTGGTCGACCACCTCGGTGCGCGCTTCGACGAGCTCTTTCCCGGCGGACGAGCGCTGCAATGCTTGAGCCTGCTCGCGGGTCCCATGGGGGTCGATCCCGGACGCGTGTCCTCGCTGCGGTTCGACTCCGAGGAACGCGAGGGGCGAGTTCCGGGTGTCGCTCCGTTCACGATCGAGATCCCCCACCACGTCGTCCTGAGCCTCGGAGTATCGAGTGGACCGAGCGCCTACGTGTCGACCTTCTTCGCGGTGGGCAGGGCGCTGGCCGCAGGCTTTACTGCGGAGAGCCTGCCTCCGCTTCGGAGGCGCCCGTTCGATCGCGCGCTCCCACGCGCCTGGGGATGGTTGTTCTCGGATCGCTTCGCAGATCCCATTTGGCTCGAGGAGTTTCCTGCTGGGCGCCATTCCGATGCGCTGTTGCGCGCAATGCGATTTCGTCAGTTCTTTGCGCAGCGTCGCGCGGCAGGGCGCATGCTGTTCGCTCTCCGGCTGGCGGAGATCCCAGCAGGATCGGATCCCCGGCGCCTCGCAGATCAGTTCACCGACCTGATGCAGTTGGCGACTCGATTTGCCTATGCCGCACCCCTCTATCTCGAGATGCAAGATGCTGAGCTCGGAGCCATGGACGAGCTTCGCGGCCGCAGCTTTGCGAGCGCGCTGGCAGAGCACCTGCGGCAGCGTTTCGGATGGAGATTCTGGCGCGAGCGCGCTGCGGGAGAGCTCCTGAAGGAGCTTTGGAATACGGGCTCGTCGTACACTGTCGAGGAGCTCGCCGAGGAACTGGACCTCGGCGGTCTGGATCTCGCGGGATGGATCGATTCCGCCGCACGAGGCGTCTGAGTAGGTTGGAAACAGAAATTCCATCACAGCCACCCGACTGCGCTTTCGGCTGGAACTCCGGTTCTGGTCCGGAGGGGGAATGGCTACGTACATCGGTTCGTGCACGGGAGGCGCTACCGTACACATTGCCGAGACGGGGGTGTCGTTGATGGACTTCAGTCTGGGCAAGGAACAATCGATCGTGGTTGCGGTCCCGGGAGAGG
>QJZC01000043.1 GCA_003247575.1 Pseudomonadota bacterium | reverse complement strand
CGCGGCTGCCGGGCGGTTCGAGTCCGCGACTAGGCCCGGCAGCCGCGATTCCGGAGCCCCTGCCACAGCCATCCGAGCTAACCGCCCTTTACGCCCCCAGGATCGAGGTGGAACGTCGCTCCCTCCATCGCAGGAACGACATGGAAGGCGAGGTCGCGGCGCGCCACCCACTCCCCGAAGATCCCGTCGAGCATCGCATCGGTATGGCTCGGGTCATGGTGGAAGGGAACCAAGGTCTTGACCTGCGCGCGCGTCGCGAACTGCAAGACATGATCGAGCGAGCTGTGTCCCCACCCGACGTGGCTCGGGTACTCCTCGGCGGTGTACTGAGCGTCATGGATCAAGAGATCTGCGTTGGCGGCAAGCGCCCAGCCGGACATCCAGTTGGGATTCTGGGGAAGGCGATCCAGTCCGAGCGCGGGCTCGTGATCTGGAATGTACGCCAGTGCAGCTGCCCCCTCGGAAATCCGGTACCCCACGGTCGGCCCGGGATGGATCACCGGTGCGATGGCGACTTCGAGCGGACCGATTCGAAACCCTTCCAAACGCATCACATCGTGCAGTGTCAGCGAACAACGGAAGTCGCGCAGACGCACAGGAAAGAGCGGCGGGGAGAGATAGCGAGACAGTCGCCCCCGCAGGTCCAACGTAGAGGACTCCGGCCCCCAGACGTGTACTTCGACGCCGGGCTCGAACAGGGGCTCGAAGAAGCCGAGGCCCTGGATGTGATCCATGTGCAGGTGCGTCAGCAGAATGTCCAACCGGTCGAAGTCTGACAATCCCTGCCCAAGACGATAGATGCCCGTACCGGCATCGAGCACGAGGGTGGTCCCATCCTCGGCACGCACTTCGACGCAGGACGTGTTGCCACCGTACCGCATGGTGTCGCCCCCGGGAGTCGCGAGCGAACCACGCGTGCCCCAGAGCCTAACCCTCATCGGGAACTTCCCAGTAGAGCGACACGATCCCCACACTCTCGCCAACGGGACTGATCAACGGGAAGACTGTCGCATCGAGCCATAGATTGCGCCCATCGCTGGCACGCACCTGGACTCGCCGTTGCACGACACGTCCAGATAGCAGCGCCGCTCGATTCGGGAGCTCGTCGTGCGATAGCGGGGCTCCGTTGCCACCCCGCATCGAGAGCTGATCTGCGAGCTCCTGCATCGAGAGTGTATCCGAATCACCCACGGTGATTCCGAGTAACTGCTCGGCGGGCTCATTGACATAGACGAGCTCACCGCGGCCATCGGACAGCAGAATGGGCATGGACAGACAGCTCGCGAGCTGCCGCATCAGAATCAGCTCGATGCCCCTCCCATGCATGCTCGGCTCATCATAGCAGCGCACCGAAGTCGATACAGCCCTACGCGAGCCGGCCCGGCACCCGCACCCGAGTAGAGCGGTGGCAGCTAGGGGCGCGGCGCATCTGCGACGGTTGGACTCCCAAGAACGATCTGGGCGGCTTCACCCGGGGCAATCCAAACGAGCCGCGGCTGAGTCAACGGTAGAATCTTGACGGGCGCTTCCTCTGCATCAGCCAACACAGCGGCATCGGCATCGGACATCCCATCGGCGGGCTCTGGAACACGCCAAAGCTCGAGCGAGGCCAGGTACTGCCCGGGCATGAGATAGGGAATCGAAGCCCGGCCCGTATAGCTCTCCGCTTGCTCGAGCGGAATCTCGAACCGCAGCTCGGGGTCGAGCCGCGCTACCACGACCAAGTACAGATCGCCGTCGGGCAACCCCGCCAGCTGAGGGGCCTGCCAGACCACATCCAGCTCGCCCCCCACCGGCAGGACCAGGGTCGCGTAGGGATTCTCGATCGCGTGTTTCAGGAGATGCTCGCGGCCTCCCGCCTGTACCTGAATTGGAACGACACCTTCGAGCAGTCCGTCGATCCGATGCTCACCGCGCCCGACCTCGACCGCATCCCGCACATCACCTGACTCGAGCTGGACCGACACCGAGGCACCATCAATCGGCTCTGCGTTTTGATCCAGCACCCGGACCCAGACGGAGCGCCCATCGGTCGCTCCCTCCACGAGTGCGGTCGCGGTAAACGCGGGGCGCGGGGCGCTCGACTCCTCGGCACCGCAGCCGACGATCAGGCCGGTGAAGACCACGGCAGTCAGAGAGCGCCAGGGTCGCCGACACCACTGCGCGAAAGGATCCATTCGCATCTTCGCCCGTTCCTCACGACTCCACCCATGCCAGGTGAGTCTACCAGCTCTTCGGTCGAGGTCGCCCGCGATTCACCTCCGAGCACCCTTTCACAGACATCAATGGGCTTTGGCTCGCAGCCGGCTTGGCACTCCATGCCAGGCTCAAGAATCGCAGGTCCCTGTACCGATCTAATCTGCATGAGCTTCTTCGTAGAGTCCGAAGTCGAGGACAATACCCTGTTGGTCAAGGTTGCGGGACAGCTGAGCTCGCAGGCCTACGAGGCCTTCGTCAAAGCAGTCCGCTCGCACACCCAACCGATCCACAACGTGGTGATCGACGTGAGCAACGTCGAGTCGATCGACAGCGCCGGCCTGGGCATGCTGTTGATCACGCGCGAAGCGGCGGGAGCCAACCGGGCCACGATCCGTGGCTGCTCGGCGGAGCTCCGTCGAGTCCTCGACATCGTCAACTTCGGACAGCTGTTCGAGATCGCCTAGCGCTCTGCGGGCTCCTTCCGATCTTGCTGGGGCGCGGCGCTCTGGCCGCACACCTGTTGCAGCCCTGGCGCGTGAAGCCGTAGGCCCCTTGGGTACAGCTTCGCGCGCACTCGACCGATGCCAGTCGTGTCGATGAGCTCAGAGCAGCGAAATTCCGGGGCGGGCGGGGACCAGGATCCGTACAGCATCTCAATCCCCGACGAGCCCGACGCGCCGACCGGCCTCGCCACCCGCGATCGCCGCGCGGCACCGCGCTTCTTCTTTCGAGTCCCGGTCGTCCTCGAGTCGGGACGCGCCTCCGGCAAGGGATTCGTGCACGACATGTCCTCGAGCGGAGCCCGCATCGAGGGCGCCGACCTCAAGCTCGCGGAGGGCGCGCGGGTGAAGCTCGGCTTCCGATTCTTCAAGGACTCACCTCCGATCGAGATCATGGGCAATGTCGTACGCCTCACCGAGAGCGGAGGCTTCGGTGTCCACTTCGGAAAAGTCGATCCGCGGACCCGACGCGCGCTGTCCACCCTGCTCCCGAAGGTCGCGAGCGGACGCTGCGAGGAGGACACGGCGCGCGTCTTCAGCGGCGAGCTGGTCGCGCGGCTCGGAGCCACTCTTCATCGGGCCTGCGCCGAAGCTGCGCAGGCAGCGGGAGTGCCGCTCAACGAGTGGCTCACGGATCGCCTATCGAACATCACCCAGGAGGAGCTCGCGGACGCGCGCAAGCCGAAGTCGGCCGTCCACGAGAGCGGGCGCACGCGAAATCCGTACCAGCGCTAGTCTGGGCTCAGAGACGTCCTCCGGGCCGTGCTCACCGCGAGCCACGAAGCATCCCTCTCGGCGCATCTTCCCCATCGCCGGTGTAGCTGTCCGCCCCTGCCGCTGGGTCCGCGTCGAGAGGCCGGCGAAAGCCAGGGATTGACGTCCGCATCGAGGCGTTCATAGTGGTACTTGCCATGACGAAGAACTCCGTGCCCGAAAAGCTCGCATTCCTCGACCTGAACCATCAAGACTTCGAAGCGCTGCGGTCGCTGCGCCCCGTACTAGAGGACCACGCCGACCACTTCGTCGCCGTCTTCTATCGGCACCTGCTCTCTTTCGACGAGACGCGAGAGCTACTCATGGATGCCGAAGTCAAGCGGCGCCTGCTGCTCAAGCAGCGAGAGTATCTGCTGAGCCTGACGGACGGAGTGGTCGACGATGCCTACGTCGCCGATCGACTCCGGATAGGCTATACACATATGCGTGTCGGCCTGGGTCCAGGCTGGTATCTGGGCGCGTACGCACTCTACATGAAGCTGCTCGTACCGATCGTGCTCGAATCGTATCGCCACGAGCCCGCGCGCCTCGAGCACGCGTTGCTCGCGATGTACAAGATCCTCATGCTCGACAGTCAGCTGGCCATGGAAGCCTACATCGAGCGCCGTCAGCAGCAGCTCGAGTACCTGAACCGTGAGCTGGGAGAGGCGAGCCGTCAGCTTCGACAGGTCTACGACCAGCAGTCGGACGAGCTCCGGCAGACGAGTCAGAGGGCGCAAGCTGCCGAGGAACTCGCATCGGTGGCAACCTTGGTCGCCGGTCTGGCCCATGAAATCGGCACGCCAATGGGGGTCATCCAAGGGCACGCCGAGCTGCTCGAATCGTCCGTCCACGATGAGCGCGGGCGCTGGCGATTGCAGACGATCCGCGATCAGATCGACCGCATCGCCAACATCATCCAGACCTTGCTGAACATGGCTCGTCCTGAAGCGCGCGAGCACATCCCGGTCGATCTCGAGGCAGTCCTGCACCGCAGCCTGGCATTTCTCAGCGAGAAGTTTCGGAGCCGCGGGGTCGAGGTCCAGCTCAGCATCGAGGGCCCTACGCAAACCATCGGAGATGCCGAGAAGCTGCAGCAGCTCTTCCTCAACCTGTTCATCAACGCAGCAGACGCGATGCCCGAGGGGGGCGACCTGACCGTCCGCGCCTTTCCGACCGCCAATCAGCGAATTGCCATCGAAGTGACGGACACCGGACAGGGAATGCCCGATGATGTGCGCGCGCGCGCTTTCGAGCCCTTCTTCACCACCAAGGAGGCCGGGCACGGAAGCGGCCTCGGATTGATGGTGGTCGAGGGGATCGTGCGTGACCATGGCGCGCAGATCGCGGTCGAGAGTACACCTGGCAAGGGAACGCGCTTCGTGCTCACCTTTCCCCCAGCCTAAATCTGAGCATATTTGCCACAATAGAGGCAAATAACCCCACATCCAACGACGCAATCAGCCCGCAGGACGCGTACGAGCTGGCACGGGTCCTGCTGACTCACCCAACCCATGCAGGACACACGTAGAGTACTGGTCGTCGACGATGATGCCGCAATGCGCGAAATGCTGGTCTCCCTGCTCGACGAGGAGGGGATCGAGACGCGCAGTGCTGGCTCGGCAGCGGATGCCCTCGAGCTTGCCAAGCAGGAGGACTTCACGGCGGTCCTGTCCGACATTCGCATGCCCGGGACCGACGGCATGCAGATGCTGGGTGAGCTGCGCGAGATTCGTCCCGACGCACCCGTCGTCCTGATGACGGCCTTCGGAACCATCGACTCCGCGGTCGATGCCATGCGTGAGGGTGCGTTCGACTACATTACCAAGCCGTTCAAGCGGGGGATCGTGCTGGCCGCCCTGCGGCGCGCCTTCGGGCAGCGCCAGCTCGAGGAAGAGAATCGGCGCCTGCGCCGCGCGGTCGATCGGACGCGCTCGTTCGGCGATCTGATCGGTGCCAGCAGCGCGATGCAGGACATCTTCAGCATGATCCGCAAGATCACGGCCAACCGCAGCAACGTCCTGATCACGGGCGAAAGCGGCACCGGCAAGGAGGTGGTCGCGCGAACGATCCACTTCACCAGTGTCCGGAAGGATGGCCCGTTCATTCCGATCAACTGCACGGCGATGCCCGAGGGATTGCTCGAGAGCGAGCTGTTCGGCCACGTACGGGGCGCCTTCACGGGAGCGCACGCGACGAAGAAGGGCCTGTTCGAGGAGGCCAACGGGGGGACCCTGTTTCTCGACGAGATCGGAGACATGGCACCGGGACTGCAGTCGAAGATGCTGCGCGTGCTCCAGGATCAAGAGATTCGCCCCGTCGGCGGAACGCGCTCGGTTCGGATCGATGTCCGCATCGTGGCGGCAACCAACCGAGACCTGCGCGACGAGATCGCTCAAGGCCGCTTCCGCAAGGATCTCTTCTATCGACTGAACGTCATCCCGATCCACATCCCGCCCCTGCGCGAGCGCCCCGAGGACATCTCGCTCCTGGCGGAACACTTCATTCGCAAGCACTCGGACGGTCGCAGCGTGCGCATCTCGGGCGAGGCGATGGCCCGCCTGTTGCGACTACCGTGGGAGGGAAATGCGCGCGAACTCGAGAACGCAATCGAGCGCGCACTCGTGCTGTGCGAAGGCGGCGAGATCTCGACCCGCGATCTCCCGGACTGCGAGACCGAGAGTCCGGATCGACCTGGCTTCGAGACCTCGCTGCTGCAGCTTGCGACCGACCGACGCATGACCCTACGCGAGCTCGGAGACCTCTACATCGAAGAGATTCTCAACCTGACGAAGGGCAACAAGGTGCAGGCAGCGCGGATCCTCGGGATCAACCGGCGAACCCTCTACCGCCGGGGAGAGTGTGTCAGCGAGGTCTCCGAAGCCTAGAGAGCCTCGCTACCCGACGTTCCGGCGACCGCCCTCGCGGGGGCTGTCAGCTCCCCTCCTTGTCGTGGAGTCGCACGGTCATCACGGGACAGTGCGCCAGCCGCACCGTTCGCTCCGCCACGCTCCCGAGCACCACGTGCTTCAGCCCGGTCAGCCCACGCGTCCCCATCACGATGAGATCGATGTTCTTGCGCTCTGCGACCTCGGCGATGGCGTGCCCCGGAATGGCCTGGATGACGTCGCCGGTGGCTTCGACCCCGGCCGCACGCGCCTTCTCGATCCACTCGTCGACGTGCTGTTGAGCACGCTTGCGGAGCTGATCGAAGAAGTCCTGCGGCAGCGGCACGGGCTCCCCCACTCCGAGCTGAACGGGCAGCTGATAGGCGTGTAGCAAGTAGATGTGCGCACCGAAGGTCTTCGCGAGGCCCAGCGCACTCTCGAAAGCCTGCGCGGCGGACTCAGAAAAGTCAGTTGGAACCATGATTGTTCGGATCTGCATCTCACGCGCCCTTTCCCTCGCTTGCGCACACTCGCGCATGCGATCGTCCTGCGATCATCGGCGACCGCTCATTCATCCTGCCCTAATCCGCTCATCCTCGTCGCGAGAACGTCCCCGACAAGCCCGCTCATCCCTCGCGGTCCGGCGGGAAGCGCCGCACGACGAGCACGTCGCAGGGAGCCATCCGCACGACGCGCTCGGCTACACTCCCCAGCCAGTGGAGCTTGCCGCCGCTGCGACCGTGAGCCGAGATCACGATCAGGTCCGCCTGCTGGGACTCCGCGTACTCGCAGATCGCCGCCGCCGCTCCGTGCGCATCGATCACCTTCAGCTCGACCTCGACATCGCTCAAGCGACGTTCCTTGATCTGTTCGAGCTTGGCCGAAGCAGCCTGGCAAACCTCGTTCCAAATGCTCTCTCGCGCGCCCTTGGTCAACGTGAGCGCCCCGCCCGGCAGGTGCGACGCGAAATCGGCCACGTAGAGCAAGGTCAGCTTGCCCTCGGACCCAGCCGCGGCGCGAGCCGGCTCGCAGGCAGACTCGGACTCGACGGAGAGATCCGTGGTGATGATCACTTGCCGTGCGGTCAAAGCCATGCCCCCTCCTCCGACATCCCTCCACGCAGGCGCAGCGGCCTGCGGCGACTCGCTTCCGCGAGGGCGCATGGATGCTGCCGCAGAGTGATTCGCGCATCCGACCCTGTCAACTCGGATCGCCCCCGCAGGCGCCGCTCATCCGTCCCCTCGCGTCTCGAGCGAGCGCGGCTCACGCTCTACGCTCGACGACCGGTCCGGGAACGCGAGCGCTCGCAACTCCTCGAGCTCTCGCTCGATGTCAGGGGGAAGGTTCAAGCCCGACGATCCCGTGTAGCCAAACAACACCTGATCCTCGAGCCGCGCATAGGCCTCCTGCGCAACCGGAGTTCCGGGAGCGAGGCGAATCGCTTGCTCCAGATAGAACTCGGCCTCGGAGCGCTCGAAGCTACGCCGCAGGAAGGCATCGGTCTCACCCAGCAGGAGTAGCGCGGTGGCGCGATCGGACTGCGAGGCTTCCTGCGCGTCGAGAAAGCGATACAGCAGGGCCGAGGCGAGCACCCGATGCGCGAGATCACTGCTGTCATTGGGATGTCTGCTCTGCTCAGCGCCGGCGCGCAGGATCTCCCGTGCACGCTCCAGGCTCGGCTCGCTCGCGAGCGAATCGCCGTAGCGCTCGAGGGCGGCGACCCAAATGGGGACTACCCGCACCTGCTGAGCCGTCAGATCCGATCGCTTGGCGAACCGGCTCAAGGCGGCCTCGGCGCGGCCCGTGGCGGCCCGCACCCGCAGGGCGACCACCAGATAGTCCGCGATCGCTCCCGAGTACTCGAGCTGCGCGGGCAACTGCTCGGGATCGGCGAGCATCGACTCGTAGCGGGTCAGTGCCCGATCGAACTGGCGCGTGGCGACATCGAAGCGTGCGAGCTGAGCGGGCTCGATGCGTTCGACGTCCAGGCGCTCGATGAGCGGCGCGGCGAAGGCAGCCTTCTCCTCGCTGGGAAGGCGCGCGTGACACGCGACACATGTTTGCGTCATACGCACGATGCGGTAACCGGCGTCTCGGTAGCGGCCATCACCCACTCGGCTGCGAACCGCGCGAGCATCACTCGCCAGCGACTGGCTCAGGAAGGAAAAGGCCGCGTTGGACGCGGGAGCGTGCGCTTCGAGGTCGGTCGCGGCCGCCGCCAGCTGATCCAACGCAGCGCGCACCTCGTCTCCGGCCGCTTCCGTCTCCTCGAAGCTGCCTTCGAGAACTCCAGGCAGCAAGCTCTCGAGGGCACCGAAGACACGCCGCATGGTGGCGCGCGTCTCCGCGAGCTCGTCGGAAGGGGCGCCGTCGGAGGCGGACTCCTCCTCCGCTCGCAGGGTTCCGGGCGAGAGCAGGCTCAGCACCGCGATCACCCACACGATCGCCGGCAGAGCCAGGAACGAACGCTCGGCGAGCCAGCTCCCGCGCCGCGAGACGTAGCCCACCTGCGGCCTGCGCGGTCGCCCGCTACGAGTGACGCACGCCGCGAAACCACCTAGAGGGTCGGCGGGACATAACCGCCAAGGCTCTCCTCGATCCAGCGTGCCAGGTGCAAACACAGATCCTCGCGCCAGGGCGGTGCGACGATCTGCACGCCAATGGGCAACCCCGCCTGCGAGCAGCCCGCCCGGACGACCACCGCCGGCCAGCCCGTCAGGTTGAAGGCCATGGTGTAGCTGTACGCCTCGAAGGAATGCTCCGGCTGCTCCAGTGTGGCCGCCACTTGGGCGTTCACCGGACACAGCAGAGCATCGGCATGCTTCCAGACGGCGCTCATCTCTCGCCGATACTGTTCCCAATCGTCGAAACACTCGAGTAGCTCCTGTCCGCTCGCGGGGAGTTGTGAGTAAAAGTGTCTCAGGGGGGACTCGTCCAAGGCGGTTCCACAGCTTTCAAGCAAGCGATGTACCCATTCCCCGCCGTCGTAGAGCATCAGGCGCGGGAACAGGCTGGCTGCACGGGCGATTCCGACCGGGCGTCCCTCGTCCACATGGACCCCTCGATCCGCGAGCACGCGCGCAGACTCGCGGACCACGCGGGCGATCTCCGCGCTGGCCGGACACACACCGTTGTCGACGTGGAACTGGACCCGCAAGGCGGCCCCGCTCGCATCCTCGAGGCGAGCCGTCTGCCAGGGTACCGGCGGGATGGCCAGGTCCGAGCCGTCCGGACCGGCGATCAGACCCAGAATCAGGTCCAGATCCTCGACCCGACGCGCGATCGGTCCCACTTGCGTCAGCGCTTCGATCGGCCCACACGGACCGATCGCGTGCCCCGTGCGCGGGACGCGGCCACTGGTGGGCCGCAGACCCGCGACGCCGCAGAAATGAGCGGGCAGCCGAATGCTGCCTCCGGTGTCGGTCCCGAGATCGAAGCAGCTGCCGCCCGCCGCCACGAGCGCCGCCGAGCCACCGCTGCTGCCCCCGGGCGTGTGCTCGAGCGAGTACGGGTTGGCGGTCGCTCCGAACACGCGGTTCGCGGTATGGAACGACAAGGTCAGCTCCGGGGTGTTGGTCTTCCCGAGCACGATCGCACCGGCGCTGCGCACGCGCGAGACTGCGGTGGCATCGCGGCTCGGCACGAACCCGACCCGCCCACGCGTCCCCCAGGTCGCGGGCAGGACAGAGCAGTCGAAGGAGTCCTTCAGACTCATCGGCACGCCACACAGGGGGCCGACCGACTGCTCTCGCGCCAGCATCCGATCCGCCTCTCGCGCATCGGCGAGCGAGGCCTCACGCCGTTCCGCAATCAGCGCATTCAATCGGGGGTTGACCTGGTCGATCCTCTCCCAGCACGCCTCGACGAGCTCGCGCGAGCTGAGCGTGCCCTCGCGAATCGCTGTCGCACAGGACGTCGCCGATTCCCAGACCCAGTCCGTCATGTCGCCCAGTCCGTCATGTCGCCCGGATCGTCATGTCGCCCGGATCATCATCTTGCCCAGATCCACTGGGTCATGCCGCCGTCCTGTCGCAGAGTCCCTCACGCCGCGAGATGGCCCCAGCACGCCCGCAGCCGATGCAAGAAGCATCCTACCCGATGGAGGCAAAGACGATGCGATGAAGGCAAAGGCGATGGCACGCAAAGGCGCTCGCTGACCGAGCCCGCCGCGACTCCCCATGGAGCCGGAGCGGGCCGGCTCCCAATCATGTAAGTAGCCACCTCTGGCCTCCGCGCGCAATCTGTGTCACGTTGACCCCGGCCGGCCCAGTAGCTCAGCTGGATAGAGCGTCTGCCTCCGGAGCAGAAGGTCACAGGTTCGAATCCTGTCTGGGTCACCACGCGGCTGGGTCACCACGCGGTCTCATCGGCCTCGGCCACGTCGCAAAGGGCGCTTCCGGGCTCGTGCCCGAACTCGCGGGGCGGTGCTGAGGTAGACTGGGGTATGACCCAAAGCGAGGCCCCAGTTGGTCTTCCGCTCGCGGACGGCTCCAGGGCTTCCAGCCGCCGTTCCGGCAACCGAGTAGACAGCGAAGGTCGCGCCCTGCTCGAGATCGCAGAGATCGCGAGCGAGATCGCCCAAGTCGCGAGCGGGAGCCCCACGCTCGCTCCGGGTGCATCGGCCATTGCGCTGCCGGTGCTGCTCCAGCTTCGCTGGCTGGCAATCGTGGGACAGAGCGGTCTGCTACTCAGCGGATGGGCCTTCGGCGCCCCCTTACCCTACGCGCTCATGTGGAGCATCATCGGGCTGGCGTTGCTCAGCAATGTCGCCTTGTCCCGATCTCGCGAGCAGATCGATCTGGCGCGCGTGCTCCCGCTGGTCCTGAGCTTCGACACCTTGCTCCTGACCTCGCTGCTCGCGCTGAGCGGAGGACCGCACAACCCGTTCACCGCGCTCTACGTGGTCCATATCGCACTGGGCGCGGTGACCACGACGGCGCGTGGAACCGCCTGGATCGCCGCGCTTGCCGGACTGGGCTACGCCGCGATGTTCCGTTGGCACGTACCGCTGGATCTGTGGCACGGGGGCATGCACGGCGGCGGCCATGCTGCCGATGGCGCGGCGCTCGGGCCGCACCTGATCGGAATGTGGGTCGCCCTGGCCATCGTCGCAGCCACCATCGCCTACTTCATCACCCGCTTGGTCCAGCAGCTGGCGACGGCAGAGAGGGTCGCCGCACGCAACGAACGCCTGGCCTCGCTGACGACGCTCGCGGCCGGCGCCGCCCACGAGCTCGGCTCACCACTCGGCACGATCGCCGTCGCCTCGCAGGAGATCGCCCGCACGGCAACGGGAGAGGTGCGCGAGGACGCCCGCCTCATCCGAGACGAGGTTCAGCGCTGCCGCGCGATCCTGGATCGGATGACCGGCTCGGCAATACAACCCAACTCGCTGCGCGATTCCGCCCGGGTAGACGCGATCGTGGCTCGCGCACTGACGACACTCGGCCCGCGCGCCGAGCGTGTCCGCGTAGACTGCCCCGAGGCGGCCGCGGGCCACAGCTTGCTGATCGACCCGCTGAGCCAGGCACTCACCACCCTGCTGCGCAACGCACTCGATGCATCTTCGGGCGAAGTGGAGCTCTCGGTGACCTCGAGCGGCTCGAGCCTGGAGTTTCGCGTACGAGATCGCGGAACCGGAATGCCGCGCAAAGTACTGTCCCGTCTGGGCGAGCCCTTCGTCACCACCAAGGATCCGGGTGAGGGAACCGGTCTGGGCATCTACGTGGTCCGCTTGATCGCGGAGCAGCTCGGAGGCACGTTGCGCTTCACCTCCCGAGCGGGCGCCGGCACGACCGCGTTACTCTGCCTTCCGTTGTCCAACTCCAAGCCCTACGTATGCTGAACGCCACCCCGCGCCTTCTGATCGTCGACGACGATGAACGCCTGCGCGAGCGCCTCGTACGCGCCATGCGCAGTCGGGGCATCGAGACCGAGTCTGCTCACGACGCGGACTCCGCACTCGCAGCCGCGGCCTCCTTCGCACCGAGCTGCGCGGTGCTCGATCTGCGCATGCCCGGCGGAAGCGGGCTCGAGCTGCTGCGAGAGCTTCGCAAGCATCATCCAGATCTGCGGGCCGTCATCCTCACGGGCTACGGAAGTATCGCGACCGCAGTCACCAGCATGCGAGACGGTGCTGCAGACTATCTGACCAAGCCCGCCGACGCGGAGCAGGTTCTCGGGGCTCTCGGAATCTCGAGCGGTGCCTCCCGAGCCGAGGGCACTGCAGCCGACCCCGAGCCTCCCAGCCCGGACCCAGTCCCGAGCCTCGAGCGGGTCGAATGGGAGCACATCCAACGTGTTCTGTCGGACTGCAGCGGCAACGTATCGCAAGCGGCGCGCGTGCTCGGACTCCACCGCCGCACGCTGCAGCGGAAGCTCGCCACCTTCCCACCGCGACGCTGAAGACGCGACGCTGAGCACTCGAGTCTGGCGAGCGGCGAGGTCGCTGCCCTGCGTCAAATTGCCGCGCTCGAAGGTGCGCAAGGAACGGTAGCCTACGCGGACGCTCTGCAGCAGCTCGCACCGAGGAGACCCCGCATGCCGCGCCCAGATACGCCGCACTTCTTCAAGTCCGCCCTGCTCGGGTCGATAGTGCCGTGGCTGCTCGTCGGCACCACGCCCGCCTTCGCGGAGCATGAGCCCGTGGAGGAAGAGCACGGAGAGGCGACCGAAACACCGCGCGATCCTCGCATCGAGAACATCGAGATCTTTGGTGAGCGCTTCGAGCGCTATCCTTCGGAGATCGCCATTCGCGGTGCATCCGCGGCTGACTCGGCAGAGCTCTTGGCGCGCACCCCGGGAGCGGCACCCGCGGCCAATGGCGCGCTCACCGGTCAGGCGCAGTACCGCGGCATGACCGGCACCCGCGTCAACGTCGCCGTCGACGGCATGCACATCAATGCGGGGGGCCCCAACGTCATGGATCCCCCGCTCCACTACGCACCGCGAGCGTTGCTCGAATCGCTCGAGCTCCAGCGCGGGATCGCTTCCGTGAGCGCGGGGATGGAGACCATCGGAGGATCCGTCGCGGCAAAGACGAAGACCAGCAAGTTCACCGATGGGCCCGGCTTCGAGCTACACGGCGATCTCGACTTCGCGCTGCGCTCGAGCGACTCGAGTGGAAGCGCGGGTGGAATCCTATCGCTTGCGAACGAGTCCCATCGGATGCACTTCCTGACCCTGACCGAGAAAGGCGACGACCTGAAAACTCCCGAGGGACGACTCGAGGACTCCGCCTTCGAACGCAAGAACTACGGCTTCGGCTACGGCATCCGCATCGGCGAGCAGGAGTTCTCGCTGGACTACCGCCAGAGCAGCACGGACCCTTCGGGCACCCCCGCGCTCCCGCTCGACATCCGTTTCTTCGACTCACAGCTGATCCGAGCGGAGTACAAGGGATCGTTGGCCGGGTTCGAGATGTCCGGGCGAGCCTTCAGCACTCAGATCGACCACTCCATGGACAACTTCAAGCTGCGCCCCGTCGCGCCTCCACCGATGGCCACGCGGTTCGTCACCGCGAACAGTGATGGATTCGGCTATTCGCTCCAAGCGGCGAAGGGCCTGGGCCCAGGACTGCTGACCCTCGGCGTCGATGGACACTTGGCGAATCACAACATGGAGATCTTCAATCCGCGCGCAGCCGCCTTCTTCGTGCGCAACTTCAACGATGCAGAACGCAAGCGCCACGGCGCCTTCGCCGAGTGGAAGGGCGAGCTCGAGAACGGCTGGGAGCTCGAAGCCGGGCTGCGCTACAACCGCGTGAAGACCGACACGGGCGACGTGACCACGTCTTCCGCTCTTCCCGCTCCGGCACAACGACTCGCCGCCGAGTTCAATGCGCGAGACCACGAGCGAACCGATGACAACCTCGACTGGGTACTGAAGGCTTCGCGCAAGCTCAGCGAAAATCTGACCGTACAGCTCGGAGCGGCACGGAAGATGCGCTCTCCCTTCTACATCGAGCGCTACGCCTGGCTCCCGATCGAGGCGACGGCCGGACTCGCCGACGGAAACAACCACATCGGCAACATCGACCTCGACCCCGAGGTTTCGCACGAGCTCGAGCTCGGACTCGAATGGCGCAGCTCGAGCTTCTTCTTCTCGCCCCGAGCGTTCGTACGCTACGTCGACGACTACATCCAGGGCACCCCCGTCGATGCGACGCGCGGCGTAGTGGACTCCGATGTCGAGCGAGTCAGCGCGGTCAACGGGGACTCCACGCCGCTGCGCTACACGAACGTGGATGCCAAGCTCTTCGGTGTGGACGTCGCGTGGGGCTTCGCGATCTCACCGTCTCTCGCACTCGAGGGGAGCTTGACGTTCGTGCGGGGGGAGCGGCGCGACACCTCGGACGATCTGTATCGAATCGCCCCGCTCTCCAGCACGGTCGCGCTGACGTACGATCTCGACGAACGCCTGAGCTTGAGCCTCGAGGGAGTCTTCGCGGCCGAACAGGACCACGTCTCGGTCACGAACGACGAAGAGGAATCCTCGGGATACGGCATCTTGAATGCCAACGTTCGCTGGGCGTACTCTCCGCAGATCACGATCGTCGTGAGCGTAGAGAATCTCCTCGACCAAGCGTATCGACGCCATCTGGCCGGCTTCAACCGAGTTGCCGGCGCGGACACGGATCTCGGCGAACGCTTCCAGGGCCCAGGGCGCGGGGCCTCCGTCAAGCTCGGATACACTTTCTAGCGTACACTGCAGGCCTCCTCTTCTGCCGCCGCCAAGCGCTCTGGGTACTGAGCGAGACACCCGGGGTTGACCAACGCCGCACGGTTCATGACTTCGCGACCGTGGATCACCTCGCGCACGGCGAGCTCCACCTTCTTGCCACTCCGGGTGTAGGGAACCTCGTCCACGGCCACGATCCGGGTGGGAACATGGCGTGGACTGGTCGCGGAACGAATCCGCTGGCGAATCCGCTCGCAGAGGTCCGCGTCCAGAGCGACTCCCTTCGCAAGCTGCACGAACAGGATCACGCGCACGTCCCCGTCGAGCTCCTGCCCTACGACGATCGAGTCGGCCACCTCGGGCAGGTCCTCCACCTGCCGATAGATCTCCGC
>QJZC01000029.1 GCA_003247575.1 Pseudomonadota bacterium | reverse complement strand
CGACCCAGGCCCACCCCAAACGACCGAGGCTCTGGAATCGCGGCCGCCGGGCCGTTGGGAGTCCGCGACCAGGCCCGGCTGCCGCGATTCCAGAGCCTCTGCCACTGGTTGGTGAAGCATCGGGGCTAGCGGCGAATCTCGCGCAGGGGTACGCGTGCGAGGGCCTCGCGCTCTCCGCTCCGCCAGTTCGGAGCGAGCTTGGGTGCGACGTCGAAGAGCAGGGTCGTCGGTTGCTCGGGGGTATAGGCGGGCCAGGCCGGGATTGCCTCGTGGGCGGGATTGCCGCTCTTCGCGAAGGCGAGCCACGCGCTCGACATCAGTCGCGCAATCTCCTGCGCTTCGGGTGAGTCGGGAGCGAAGGAGGACACGCGCCCGACGTTGTCGAAGACCATGGGGATGTCGAGTGTGTGGGGGGACATCCAGCGCCCCCGATTCAGCGGTGTATCCCAGGTGAGCTCGCACATCCAGACTGGGGCGCCGGCTTGCTGCGCCTTGCGGTCGGAGATCGCCCAGGCGGGGCAGCGTGCGTAGAGGTCGGTCGTGATCAAGAAGAAGATCTCGCTCGGAGAAGAGTTCGGGTAGAGCTTCTCGAAGCTCGAGACGACAGCTTCGAGTTCATCCCGAGGAAGCCAGCCGCGCAGCCGCTCGTGTAGCCCACTGGTGTCGAGCTCGAACAGTGCGGGATCGCGACCTGCGAGCAGGAGAGTGGTCTCGGTACGGGTGGTGCTGATCAACAGCGGGACGTGTGCGGAAGCCTCCGGTGCTGCTGGCTTCCACGGTGCGTGAGGCAGGTGGTGTCCGTCGAGCACGGGGCTGAAGTGAACGCTTCCCCAGGTCTGGGGTGCGAGTCGCGCGTAGGCCTCGATGAAGCGTTCGGGCGGGAGTGTGCGCAGCGCGCGTAGGTCCTTCGGATCGATGCCCACCGCAGCCAGCAGCTTGGAGGCATTCTCGCTCGCCTGCGCCGGCTGCTGTGCGTGAAGGTGCGGCCCGCTCTGGATGATGGCGCGGTGGAACAAGCCACGCGCGGCGGGCATCGCCATCATCACGCTGACCTTCGCGCCTCCGCCGGACTCGCCGAAGATGGTGACGTTGCCGGGGTCTCCCCCGAAACGTGCGGCGTGGTCACGCACCCATTCGAGTGCTTGGATGAGGTCGAGCATACCCACGTTGCCCGAGTGTTCGAACTCGGGTCCCGCGAGCTCTTCGAGGTAGAGGAAGCCGAACAGGTTCAGCCGGTGGTTGACGGTTACGACGACGACGTCTCCGCGTTGGCACAAGCGCGTTCCGTCGTAGAGCGGGGAGGATCCGGAAAGACTGCTGAAGCCGCCGCCGTGGAACCAGACCATGACCGGACGCGCGCCGCCGTCATCGAGGCCGGGCGTGAAGACGTTCAGGCACAGACAATCCTCCGACATCGGCTCGCGCTCGCGACCGCCCAGGAGGTTCTGCTCGAGCGGATCTTCGCGCTGCGGAGATCGATTGCCATATGCTACGGCGTCCCGCACCTCGACCCAGGGATCGGGTGGCTGCGGCGGCATGAAGCGGCCCGTATCCGCTGTGTCCGCGCCGTAGGGGATCCCCTTGAAGCTGTAGATTCCTTCGGACCGTAGGCCGCGGATCGGGCCCGAGGCGAGCTCGACGACTGGGGTTTGCATGCTCGCGTGCACCTCCTGTCTGATGGGGACCGCGTCCGGTGGAGACGGGTCGAGCTCCATTCTAGGCCGAACTCTCTCGGAGCAGTGCGTCGAGTGACGTGCACGCAGCACCGAGCTGTTGGGCGAGCTCTGGGGTCCGGCCGAGTCGTACGAAGCCGCGCTCACAGTCGACGAGCAGCAGCTCGAGCCCGAGCTGCTCGAAACCTTCCCGCAGGTCCGCGACCGCCTCGCGGGTGCGTCCATCGGTCAGGAGGATCAGCTGTTTCGCCACGCGCGCCGAGCGCCAAGCACGCTCGGCGACCATTTCGGCCGCAACCCCGAGCACGACGCGCAGCGGTGTGGCACCACCCGCGCCGAGCTCCGCTACCCTGCGACGCAACTTGCCGGGTGCGCTGCGGGGGGCGACCTCGACATGAGCCTCGGCACCGCGAAAGCTCAACAGCGCCGTGTGGGCGCCACGCTCCCGCGCCTCGTACTCCAGCGCGAAGGCGAGCCGTTTGGCCTCGGCCAGCGCCGCGCCGCGCAGCATCGAAGCGGAGCAGTCCAGTGCGATCATCGTCAGCGCTCGTTCGGGCGCGTGACGGACGCGATAGCGCAGGTCGGTGCGACCGTCCGCGCGGGTGCGCGAGAGTGTGGCAAACCAGTCGATCGACCGGTGTTCCGAGGTTTCCGCGTGGCGCTGCGCGCGGCCGCTCGGTAGTGCGCGCGGAGAACGTGCGCGCTTGCGTGCCTCGGGGATCGGAGCCGCAAAGCGAGGCCGCCGGTTGAGGACGTGTGCAGCGAGGCTACGCGTCGTGACGCGACCGGAGTCACTGGGAGGCACGGGCACGAGAGAGGGGCTTGCGTGCCCAGCTTGCTCCGAGCGCGGCTCCGGCGGCGCCGCTTCGGGATTGCGCAGTGGACTCGTCTCCGGATTCTCTCTGTGTGAGGTCGTGGGCTCGGCGCCTCGATCGGCGAGTCCGAATGATCTGCTGGACTCGGGCTTCTGCGTTGTCGGAGACGCTTCGGAGCCCCGACCCCGCGGAGTGCCCGATGTGGGTTCTGACGGCCTCGGTGGTCGACCGCTTCCGGTGCCGTGGCTACCCGCGGGGGCTCCTCCCGTACCCGGATCGCGGGGTGGAGACGGTGAGCTGCGGCGATGCTCGAGTGCAAACTCCTCCACCAGATCGAGGTCGCGCTCATCGACCTGTGCTCGCCCCTCCCAGGCCGCGTGCGCGCGTGCGGCTCGCAGCAAGGCCAGGTCCGCGCGCACCCCCTCGACGTGGGCTTCCGCACAGCGCTTCGCAACTCGATCAGCGCTCGCGCGATCGAGGGGCATGCGGGCCAGCCTGTCTCGCGCGGCGGCGCAACCCTGTGCCCAGGCCTGCTGTTCGGAGGCGTAGCGGGCGCGGAACGCTTCGGGATCGCTCTCGAATTCGAGGCGACGCGTCAGGATTTCGGCACGCTGCTCCTGCGACAGCTCCGAGCTCGCGGAGACCGAGAGCCCGAAGCGATCGAGCAGTTGGGGACGCAGCTCCCCTTCGTCTGGATTCATGCTGCCGATCAGGACGAAGCGCGCCGGATGCGCGTGGGAGATGCCGTCGCGCTCGACCACGTTGACCCCGCTCGCTGCGGCGTCGAGCAGCAGGTCTACCAGGTGATCCGCGAGCAGATTGACCTCGTCTACATAGAGCACTCCCTCGTGCGCGCGTGCCAGCAGCCCGGGCGCGAACGCGACCCTGCGCTCGCTCAGGGCTGCTTCGAGGTCGAGGGTGCCGGTCACGCTCTCTTCGGACGCTCCGAGCGGGAGCTCGACGAACTCGCCCGCCACGAGCTCACCGAGCGCCCGCGCCAAGGTCGTCTTGGCCACCCCGCGCGGGCCGTGAATCAGTACACCGCCCAGTGACGGGTCGATCGCGCACAAGGTGAGGGCCAATCGCAGCCGCTCCTGGCCTACGACGGCGCACCACGGGAAGTTGGGGCGCGCGCTCACGCGTCCGCCTCCTCGACATCGAGCAGCAGGTCTTCGAGAGCGGCCCGATGACTCTCCGCATCGCACCACATCTCACGCTGGATCGCCTCGAGGAGGCGCTCGGTCATCTCGAAGAGCGCGCTCGGATTGTGCTTGCGCAGAAACTTCTGACTGTTCTCGTCCAGTAGGTAGGCATCCGCGAGCATCGCGTACTGGTAGTCCTCGATGACACCGGTCGTCGCATCGTAGGCGAACAGAAAGTCCAAGGTCGCCGCCATTTCGGCGGCGCCCTTGTAGCCGTGCCGCTGCACTCCCGAGATCCACTTGGGATTGATCACTCGACTGCGGAAGACGCGCTGGATCTCTTCGCGCAGGGTTCGGACGCGCGGAGCATCCGGGTTCGAGTGATCTCCCACGTACGCAGGAACCGGAGCTCCACGCGCGACTTCGACGGCGGCGCTCATCCCGCCCTGGAACTGATAGTAGTCGTCGGAGTCGAGCAGGTCGTGCTCGCGATTGTCCTGGTTCTGGAGCACGGCTTCGACACTCGCGAGCCGCAGCTCGAGCATGCCGCGTGCGCCGGTACCGCGCGCTTCCGACGCATACGCGAAGCCGCTCCAGTTCAAGTAGGCCGTTGCGAGATCGGAGCGGTGCTGCCAGTTCCGCTGGTCGATCAGTCCCTGTAGCCCTGCACCGTAGCTCCCAGGCTTGCTGCCGAAGATGCGCCAGCGCGCGCGCTCGGCGGCCTCGCGCTCTGGTGTTCCGCGCTCGACCAGCGCGCGCTCGTCTTCGAGAACGCGCGCGCGCAGCGGGTTCTGTTCTGCCGGCTCGTCGAGCGCCGAAACGGCGCGCACGGCCGCGTCGAGCAGGATGATCAGCTCGGGAAAGGCGTCGCGAAAGAAGCCCGAGATGCGCAGCACGACGTCTACTCGCGGTCGGCCGAGTGCCGACAAGGGCAGGATCTCGCTGTCGACGACGCGCGCACTCTGGTCGTCCCACACGGGCCGAACTCCCATGAGCGCCAGCGCTTGTGCCACGTCGTCGCCGCCGGTGCGCATGGTGGCGGTTCCCCAGATCGACAGGCCGATGCAGGTCGGGTACTCGCCGTGGTCCTGCACGTGCCGCTCGACCAGGCGCTCTGCCGCACGCTGCGCCAGTGCCCAGGCCGTCTGCGTCGGTACGGAGCGCACGTCTACCGAGAAGAAGTTGCGGCCGGTGGGGAGCACGTCGGGGCGTCCCCGAGTCGGCGCTCCGCTCGGACCGGGCGGCACGAAGCGTCCGGCCAGACCCGACAGGAGCCCGTCGAGCTCGCGCGGTCCGCATTGGTCGAGTGCTGGAGCGAGCTGCTCGTGGACTTTGGCGAGCAGGGACGCGCACTCTTGCGGCGGAGCCTCGTGGCCTTCGATCAGTGCGCGCGCGTAGAGCTCGAGCCGTTCTCGGGTGTCGCCATGCGTGCGCCACACATCGTCGCTGCACTGCGCGAGGGCCGCAGGCTTCGAGCCGAGCCAGGGGGATGCCCAGTCCCCGTCGAGCGGGTCGAAGTCCGCCCCCAGCAAGGCTCTCGAGAGCCCCTGCAACAGGCCCATCGAGCCTGGTGCGCCCGTCGGGCCCGTTGCGCCGAGCGGCGAATGCCGCGCGAGTGCGACGAGCGTATCGCTGCGCAGAGCGCCCTCGGGTGAGCGGCCGAAGACGTGCAGACCATCGCGGATCTGCGATTCCTTGAGCTCACACAAATATGCGTCGAGCGATACCAGCCAGTCGGCGTCGTCGATGCCGGGTTCGCGTCCGGGTAGTCCGAGCTCCTGCACCAGGTGCGCCTCGGCGGCGGCCGTCCAGATGCGCTTGCGCAGCAGGTCGGCGCGGCGTGGATCGAGCGTGATCGCCTGGTAGTACTCGTCGACCAGAACTTCGAGCTCGCGTAGTGGCCCGTAGGTCTCGGCACGCGTGAGCGGAGGTACGAGATGATCGACCACGACCGCCTGGCTGCGACGTTTGGCCTGGCTGCCCTCGCCGGGGTCGTTCACGATGAAGGGGTAGAGGTGAGGCATCGGTCCCAGCAATGCATCCGGCCAGCAGTTGGGACCGAGCGCGACGCTCTTGCCGGGCAGCCACTCCAGATTCCCGTGCTTGCCGACATGGACGACGGCGTGCGCTCGGAATGTGTTCCGCAGCCACGCGTAGAAGGCGAGATAGGCGTGCGGCGGCACCAGATCCGGGTCGTGGTAGCTGGCCAGGGGATCGCGCTCGTAGCCTCGGGCGGGCTGAATTCCGACGAAGATCGAGCCGAGCTGCAGCCCCGAGACCATGAGCGCGCCGTCGCGTACGTGCGGATCTCGCTCCGGTCGATCCCAGCGCTCATTGACCGACGCCACCATGTCGGCGGGCAGCGAGTCGAGGTAGCTCGCATAGTCCGACAAGCTCACGAGCTGGTGTGCGGGCTTCATTGGTAGCAGCTCGACCGTGTTGGTGACTTGCGCCTGGAGGCGGCGCATCAGCTGCGTTCCATCCTCGGGAATCGACTCCACGCGATAGCCCGCTCGCGCGAGGGTGCGCAAGATTTCGATCGTGGACGCCGGTGTATCCAACCCGACGCCGTTCCCGAGTCGGCCGTCGCGTGCCGGATAGTTGGCGAGCACCAGGGCGATCCGCCGCTTCGAAGCGGGAGTTCGGGCGAGCTCCACCCAGCGTGCGGCCAGCTCTGCGACGAAGCGCGTGCGCTCCGGCTCTGGCTGATAGGCGACCACGTCGGTCTGCGTGCGCTCGCTGCGGCGCGCGAGCTCCTTGAAGCTGACGGCGCGTGTGATGATGCGCCCATCGACCTCGGGCAACACCACGTTCATGGCCAGGTCATGCGGTTGGAGTCCCGCTGGATCTTCGCGCCAGTCCTCCGTGTTGCTCCCGCTCGCGATGACCTGCAGGATTGGAACGCCGCCTCCGAGCGGCTCGTCGGCCGCGATCCGCGCTGGATCAGAAAGGTCGGTCCGCAGGCTACCGATCGCAAAGCCCGTCGTATTGAGCACGATGCTCGTCGAAGCGCGCTGCAGCAGCGCTTCGACGCGTGCGCGGCAGGTCGAGTCCTTGAGAGATGCGACCGCGATCGGCAGCGGGGCGAGCCCTCGTTCGCACAGGGATTCGATCAGCAGGTCGAAGGCGGCCAGATTTCCCGCCTGCAGGTGTGCGCGGTAGAACAGCAGCGCGGCGACGGGGGGCTCGGATCCCCACTCGGCGTGCTGCGCTCGTTCGGCGGCTCGCTCCCAGTCTGGCTGCCAGTCGGACAGGTCGGCGATCGTCTTGGCTGGGTGATACAAAAGCACGCGTGGCAAGGCGCGCGGCGGAGGAGGCTCGCCCCCACGCCCGAACAGCTCGTGACCCAGGAGCTCGAGCAACGCGCGCGCATTGCTCGGACCGCCCTCTCGCAGGTAGCGCC
The DNA here is from genome assembly GCA_003247575.1 of Pseudomonadota bacterium. Classification (GTDB taxonomy): domain Bacteria; phylum Myxococcota_A; class UBA9160; order SZUA-336; family SZUA-336; genus SZUA-336. The sequence goes on along the minus strand of QJZC01000029.1, from coordinate 111,005 downwards.
ACACGCGGTGCACGACGGACTCCCCTACGCTAGAGAGCGCCATCAAGCTCGGGTCGGGTGTGTCGTCACCGGGAATCACGATCAGCTCGAGCTGCCGCCGCGCCGCCCGCTCGGCCAGCTGCTCGATTCCGTAGCTCCAGTACTCGACCCCTCCGATCACGGATACCACCACCGCGCGCGCGTGGTCGAGTACCTGGTGCATGTAGAGATCCACCGAAGCGTGCGAGCGCAGATGCAGCAGATTGGCCAGCCGCACCGATGGAAAGTCCGCGGGTAGGCGGTCGCAGGCGCTCGCCAAGAGCGCCAGATCGGTATCGGCCGCCGACAGCAGAACCAGATCGGCGGGGGTCTGACCCAGATCGACGATCCCGTCTGCTGCGGCGTACCCGCCGGGGCGTGTGGCCAGCAGGTGCACGCCTACGCTCCCGCGCGCTCCGCGCGATTCGCCGGACTCGAGCTCGCTGCGAGTGTCTCTTCGAGGGTCGAGAGCAGCACGTCGCGATCCAGGCCCGTGCCGATCACGACGAGGTGCGTTCCGCGCGTCTCGTCCGGTCCCCAAGGACGATCGAAGTAGCTGTCGAAGCGCGTGCCGACGCCCTGAACCACCAGCCGCATGGGCTTGCCGGGGACCGCAGCGAAGCCCTTCGCCCGATACACGGAGTGCTTCCTCGCCAGTTGCTCGAGCGCGCGCACGAGCGCGTCGCGTTCGAGCTCTCCCAGCCGCAGCACATGGGTGTCGAACAGGTCGTGGTCGTGATCGCGACCCTCGGCGTGGTGGGCATCGTGATGCGTGCGTCGCTGGTCGATCGTGTCCTCGGTGGCCCGTTCCAGACCGAGTACCACCTCGAGCGGCAGCTCGCCCTTGACCGCGTGAACCACCTTGACTGCAGGTGGAGTGCGCTCGTTGATCGTCGCGTCGACCTGCGCGCGTCCAGCGGCATCGAGCGAGTCCGTCTTGTTGACGATGACGAGATCGGCAGCCGACAGCTGGTCCTCGAACAGGTCGCGTAGGGAGCTCTGGTGGTCCAGGTTGGGATCCTGGAGCCGTTCGCGATCGACGGCTTCCGGGTCTGCGGCGAAGCGTCCGGAGAGCACCGCCGGCCCATCCACGAGGGCGATCACTGCATCGACGGTGCAGGCGTTGCGGATCTCGGGCCACTGGAACGCTTGCACCAAGGGTTTGGGGAGGGCGAGCCCACTGGTCTCGATCAGGATGTGGTCGATCTGCTCCCCGCGTTCCATCAACGCCTTCAGCACCGGTACGAACTCTTCCTGAACCGTACAGCAGAGACAGCCATTCGAGAGCTCGTACAGCTGACCGGCTTCGGTCTCTTCTTCCTCGCAGCCGATGGAGCACTGCCGCAGCAGGTCGCCGTCGACGCCGACTTCGCCGAACTCGTTCACGATCACGGCCAGACGCCGGCCCTCCGAGTTCGTGATCAGGTGGCGCAGCAGGGTCGTCTTGCCGCTGCCCAAGAAGCCGGTGACGATGGTCGTCGGGATCTTCTGAGAAAGCATGGTGTGATTCCTTCTCGATTGCGCGCGCACCCTTGCCGGGCGCGAGCGGTGGATGCCGGCGCGCGGCTAGTCAGCGCTGGACTCCGGCGGCATACGGCACTGAAAGTGGCCGCGCACTCCAGCGGGCCAGCTGCGAAAGGGTACGCTGCCGTCCTCGCTAGCGGCGTAAAGCTCTGCGTAGTCGAGCAGTGCCCGCGCGGAGGTCTCGCTCGGCTCGAACTCGCCGAGCAGGTAGCTGAACTTTCCTGGGGCCCGCAGATGAACGTTGCAGGAGCGCTTGCAGGCCCACAGGCAGCGGACACCCGCGATCCGAATCTGTGTTGCTGGGCCGTTCTGCGCTGCAAGCGCACTCTGCGCAGAGCGGAGGGGCTCGGAACGAAATGTCCGTTCCCGTTCGAGTAGATTGCGCAGCTGCGCTCCCGGCGGCCGATCCTGCGCATCGCGTTCGTTCCCGCCACACGTCTCGCAGACGACGATCTCGCACACGCCTCGTTCCGAGCTCGCGGTGTGAGGTCCGACTCGAGGGGTGGAGTTGGTTGCTGTCGTCATATCACTTCTCCATCTCTCCCTGCCGCGCCTTGCCTGCATCGGGTTGCGCTCGCTGCGGACGAAAGCGCCGTTGATAGCCGGCGTCGTAGAGTGCGCTGTCGCGAAAGTCCGACGCGGCGAGGGCACGCCCGACCAGGATCAGAGCGGTGCGTTCGATCGGCGCGTCTGCAAGCTGCGCGGCGATCGTCGCGAGCGTACCGCGCACGATGCGCTGCTCTGGCCAGCTCGCATGAGCGACGACTGCGACTGGGCATGCGTCGCCCAGAATCGGGGTGAGACGCGAGACGACGGTTGCGAGCGCATGGATGGCCAGGTGGATCGCGAGGGTGGCCCCGCTTCGTGCGAATCCCTCGAGCTCCTCGCCTGCCGGCATTCGCGAGGCTCGGCCCGAGACACGGGTCAGGACGACGCTCTGTGCGACCTCGGGGAGGGTCAGCTCGCGGCCCAATGCCGCCGCGGCGGCCGCGAACGCGGGCACTCCGGGTGTCAATGTATAGGGAATGCAAAGCCGTTCCAGGCGGCGCAGCTGCTCGCCGAGCGCGCTGTAGATCGATAGGTCGCCGGAGTGGAGGCGCGCCACGTCCAGGCCGCGCGCGTGTGCGCGCGCGTACTCCGCCTCGATTTCGTCCAGCGAGAGTGGGGCCGTATCGATCTTGCGCGCATCGGCCGGGCAGTGCTCGAGCACGGCGGGCGCGACGATCGATCCCGCATACAGGCATACGGGCGAGCTCGCGATCAGCTCGCGCGCGCGCAAGGTGAGCAGATCGGCTGCGCCCGGTCCAGCGCCGATGAAGTGAACCGTCATACGCCACCCCGCGAGCGGCGACGGCAGAACATCGAGCACGCGCACACGGGTGGCTTCATGGCTTGACGAAGCTCCACTGCACGATGGGTCGAGCGGGGCGCCAGGCGGTATAGCCCCCGAGGGGTTCGGCGTGCGAGATCGCGATCTGAACCAAGCGACCGCCGTGACGCTTGTGTTGTTCGCGCAGCAGGCCCTCGGTCTCGAGGGTCACTGCGTGGGCGACCAGGCGGCCGCGCGAGTGGAGCGCGCGCAGGGCGAGCTCGAAGATCGGCTCGCTCGCACCCCCTCCGACGAAGACGGCGTGCGGACGTGGCAATGGAGCCAGAGCCGCGGGGGCAGTGCCGTGCACGACCTCGAGCCGGGAAACGCCGAGCCGGTTGGCGTTGCGGCGAATGCGATCGCTGCGATCGACGCGTGCTTCGATGGCCCACGCTTTCAGGCGGTCATCGACGCGTAGCCATTCGATCGCGATCGATCCCGATCCGGCCCCGACGTCCCAGAGCCCGTCTCCCGGTGTCGGGGCGAGCTGCGCCAGGGCCAGACTGCGCAGCTCGCGCTTGGTGAGCTGTCCATCGTGCTCGAAGGACTGGTCGGGCAACCCGGGAACCCGCCCTGGGCGCGCGACTTCGGAACTTGGTTCGCCGGACTTGCCCGAGCGCTCGCAGCGGATCGCGACCACCTGCAGCGGGTCCACGTCGTCGAGATCGAAGCCCTCGGCGCTGGTTCGACGTACTCGCTCGCTCGGTCCGCCGAGGCGCTCCAGCACGTGTAGCTCTGACCTGCCAAAGCCCGCGTCCACGAGATGCCGCGCGATCTCCGCCGGTCCGGAGGCGTCCGAGGTGAGAACCAGCAGTCGCGCGCCAGGTGCGAGGGTCTGCGAGACCGCATCGAGTGAGCGGCCGTGCGCGGATACGGGGTAGACGTCCTGGAGGCTCCAGCCGAGGCGGGCGGCCGCCAGGCTGAACGACGACACGCCCGGCACCACGTAGCGTTCTCCGGGAGTAGACCTCGCAGCGAGCAACGGGCCGATCCCATAGTGGAATGGATCTCCCGAAGCGAGCACGGTGACCCGGCTCCCGCGGGCCGCGAAGACCTGGGTGAGCTCTCTAGGGAACGGGGAGGGCCATGCGATCGCACGACCCTGGATCAGCGGTCGCGCGAGGGAGAGCTGGCGCTCGCTGCCGAAGACGAGCTCGGACTTCTCGATCCACGCGCGGGCATTCGTTCCAAGCCCCTCGACACCGTCTTCCCCGATGCCGATGATGCCGAGCCAGGGCTGGCGCGCGCGGTCCGCGCGGTCGTCCCCGGGGTGGGTCCCTTGGGTGCCAGGCGCGCTGGATCGGAGCTGCGGACGGCTAGGAGAAGGCATGTCGAACCACGGGGTCGAACACAGGATTCTCGTACTCGGGGGAACCACCGAAGGCCGCGAGCTGGCGGCGCATCTCACGGGGCGACCGGACTGCGACGTGCGGGTCTCGCTGGCTGGGCGCACCGAGTCGATCCGGGAGCAGGGCGCCCCGCTGCGCGTGGGGGGCTTCGGCGGGGTCGCTGGACTGGCCAGGTATCTGAGTGAGCAGGCGATCGACGTCCTGATCGACGCCACGCACCCCTTCGCAGCCGTCATCTCGGAGCATGCGGCGCAGGCGGCTCGCGAGGCGGGGGTCTCCTTGCTCGCGCTGCGGCGACCCGCCTGGAGTCCCGAGCCCGGGGATCGCTGGATCGAGGTCGAGGACGTCGATGCCGCCGTGGAAGCGCTCGGCGCCTCGCCGCGGCGCGTGTTCCTGGCGCTCGGACGCAAGGAGGTCCACGTCTTCGGTCGGGCTCCCCAGCACTTTTACTTGGTCCGCAGCGTCGATCCCGTAGATCCCCCACTCCCGGTGCCGCACGCGCACTACGTCGTCGAGCGTGGACCCTTCACGCTCGCGGCGGATCGCAAGCTGCTCGAGCTGCACGGGATCGATCGGGTCGTGTCGCGCAACAGCGGTGGGCACGCCGCCTACTCCAAGATCGAGGCGGCGCGAGCGCTCGGCATTCCGGTGCTGATGCTGCGGCGTCCGCGCCCGACAGAGGTGCCTACGGTCGCAGGCATCGACGGAGTCCTCGAGTGGCTCTCCGATCACGCTTCGGCCTCGGGCTCGAACGGCACGCTTCGCGGGGTATAGACCAGCGGCGGGAGCCGCGGGCGCTCGATCACCCGCGTTTCGCTCGCGCCGATCAGAATCAGGGTCGACATGTCGGCGGGCTGCGCGGGTGCTGTCTCGAGCGAGGCTACACGTACCTGCTCCGCGGCGCGCCCCACCGCGCGGCCGAAGATCACCGGTGTCTCGGGGGGAAGTGATCCCGCGAGCAGCTCGAGGGCGTGCCCGAGCTGCCAAGGGCGGGCGCGAGAGATCGGATTGTAGAGCGCGATCACGAAGCCGGCGCGGGCGGCGGCGGTCAGCCGTGCCTCGATCAGCGACCAGGGTTTGCGATTGTCCGAGAGCGAGATCGCGCAGAAGTCGTTGCCGAGCGGGGCTCCGACGCGCGCTGCCAGGGCGAGCATCGCGGTGACTCCCGGCAGCACGCGCAGGTCGAGCTCACGCCACGCATCAGGGCCGCGCTCCAGCTGCTCGCAAACGGCGGCCGCCATCGCGAACACACCGGGGTCGCCTCCAGACACCATCGCGACGTGTTCTCCAGCGGCTGCATGCTCGAGCGCCTGCCGGGCTCGGACGGCCTCTTGGCGGTTGTCCGATGCGATCCGCTGCTGGTCGGGCCGCAACGGAACGCGTTCGAGATAGCGCGTGTACCCGTAGAGCACGCGCGCCGCGGCCAGAGCCGTCGCCGACTCGGGCGGGAGCCAGCGCGAATCGCCGGGTCCGAGTCCCACTACGACCAGGCTGCCGTGCACTCGGGAGCCCTCCGAGCTCATGGTCCCTCCGTCGTTCGCGGGGCCAGTGGCGTCCAGGTGGGAACCAGGATCAGAGAGAAGTAGGCGGCGGCATCGTCGCCGAGCTCTGCGACCGGCAGGCAGCGAGACTGCGTGCTCGTGCCTCGTTCGACGAACACCGCCTCGCTGAGCCGTCCGGACTGTTCGAGGGCGCGACGGACCTTGGGAAGCTGACGGCCCAGCTTGAGGATCACCAGCGCATCCGGGCGGCGGAGGCGCGCGACCAGCTCGCTCTCGGGGAGCGTGCCTGGGACGATGCTGAGGACGTCATCGCCCTGCATCAGCGGCAGACCCGCCTCCGACCAGCAGCCCGCAGGGCTGTTCACCCCGGGGATCACCTGTGTGGGATAGCGCGGGGAGAGCCTCACGTGGAGGTGCATGTACGATCCGTAGAAGAACGGATCGCCCTCCGAGAGCACCACGACGCAGGCGCCCGCATCCAGATGTTCGGCGATGCGCTTCGCCGACTCGTCGTAGAAGTGGTCGATCGCGCGCACGTACGCGGGGTCGTGGCGGGGGATCTCGGTGGTGACGGGGTAGGCCAGCGAGAGCTCCGGCGTGTTCGGGGCCAGGTGAATGGCAGCCGCGCGCCGCGCATTGCTCTGGCGGCCGGCCTTGCAGAAGTGTGCGACCACATCCGCGCGCTCGAGTGCGTGGAGTGCCTTCAGGGTGAGCAGCTCGGGATCGCCGGGGCCGGTTCCCACGCCGATGAGGCGAGCCGGACCCTTCATGCTGCGCACTCCAGTGCGAGGGCGTTGATCGCGGCCGCTGTGATGGCGCTGCCGCCCATGCGTCCGTGTACGGTTGCGAATGGGATGCCGCGCCGAGAGGCAAAGGCGGCGAGCGCGGCCTTGGATTCCTGGGCGCCTACGAAGCCGACCGGGGCTCCCAGGATCGCTGCGGGCGGGTCCGCGCCTTCGCCCAGCATCTCGAGCAGGCGGAACAGAGCGGTCGGAGCATTCCCGATCGCCACGATCGAGCCGGCCAGCTGCGGACGCCAGAGCTCGAGCGCCGCTGCGGAGCGCGTCGTGTGGTGCTGCTCCGCCAGGGCGGGTACCTCGGGGCTCCGGAGCGTGCACACCACCGGGTTCTGCGCGGGTAGGAAGCGAGCCGTGATTCCGTGGACCACCATGTGGGCGTCACACAGGATCGGTGCACCGGCCCGCAGGGCGGTGCAAGCGCTCTCTGCCAGTCCTGCGCCGAACTCGATGTGTCGCGCCAGCTCCACGACCCCACAGGCGTGGATCATGCGCACCGCGACCTCCGCCTCGCGCTTGTCGAAGCGCCGCAGATCCGCTTCTTCGCGGATGATGGCGAACGAGCGCGCGTAGATCTGGTCACCATCGCGGAGGTACTCGGTCGTGTCAGCGGTCGGGTTAGGCATGGGCGTCCGCCTCGGGGTCCAGGGCATCGAGGAGCTCGGAAAGCTCGCGCTCCACCGCGGCGGGAGATAGTGCCCGCCGTGCGGAGCGGCCGTCCAGGTGTATCTCACAGCCCGCGGAAGTTCCCGTGATTTCGACTCGCGTGCCCTGGGGGCGGCCGCAGCGCTTCGCACAGCCCGCGATGTGGACCGGCAGATCGCAGCTGCCTGCACGCTGGCGCGCGCACAGCAAGTGCGCCAACAGGTTCTGGGTGTCGAACTCGGCGCTCGCGCAATGCGGCGCCCCCACACAGGCGCTGAGTCGAAGGATCGGAGCGTCGGTCGTGGTCGCGAGCCCGAGTGACGCGGCGCGAGCGAGCAGGTTCGCCCAGGCGTCGCCTGAAGGCTCAGCCGCGGTCGCTGCCTGGCGAAAGAACCAGAGTGTGTGCTTGGGGTAGGGCTTGAGTAGCAGGGCGCCATCTCGAGCAGCGGCAGCGAGCAGCTCGAGCAAGGTGTCCGCGTGGAGCGGCGATGCTGCGAGGCCGACGCCGCATCCATCGAGGGCTCGAGCGAGGTGAGGGGACTCGAAGCGGATCGGGCCGAGTCGCACTGCCTCTGGCAGCTCGGACCCAGGGTCCGCGGCAGGGGTGCCGCTCGGGCGTGCCTCGGGTCCGAATCCTGCGCGCTCGAGCAGAGCAGCGGGGAGCCGGTCATCGAGCTCTTGGAGGTCGACCACTCCGAGTCGCGCCGAAGCCGCCAGCTCGCCCGCCGAGCGAAGCTCGAACCATGAGAGGTCGCGCCCTTCCGAAGTCCCCATCGAGCGCAGTCGCAGGTCGGTCGGCAACAGGTCGAAGCCGGGGCCCACCCCGACATCGACCGACAGCGAGAACTTCGGATGAAAGGCCCGTTGCGCACGCACGCGTTCGAGCAGCGCCGTGAGCCTCGTCAGCCACTCGGCGCAGCGGGAGGTCGGATCCGCGAGTGCTACGAGATCCAAGTTCTGGTGAAGCACGGGCGCGAGTGGACTGCGAAACCCGCATCGCCGAATCTTCGTCGTGAATCGATCCCACGTCTCTTCGCGCAGTCCGCGGATCTGTACACATCCGCGCGAGGTGATCTCGAGTAGCTCATTGCCGCAGCGCGACGCAGTCGTGCAGAGCTCGCGCCAGCTCGAGAGCGGCAGCGCTTCCGAGCCCGTCCGCGCCAAGAGGCCGTCTCCGGTCTGCATCGGGATTTCGAGACCGGGACAGCGGCGTCGCTTGTTTTCGATTGCTTGGCCCATCGCTCGCGTCCAGATGCGGCGCATGCATCCCGAGAGTCGCTTCCGAGGACTGCTTCTGCAGGCAGCCGAGTTGCTGTCCGGGTGGATTCCGTGTGGATCCGAGCCTCGCTGGCCGCCCGCTGCAGCGGGCGTACGGTGCCAGACCCTCGGGGGGCGGTCAACCGCATGGAGTCACGCGGCTATGAGGGTGTGCACCCGCCACAGCGGCACGGGAAGCGAAGCAATCTCCCGCTGTACCGGGTGGACTCATCGCTTGTTCGCGGAGATCTCTGAGAGTAGTCTGGGCGTCCCATGGAGAGCTCGGCGCGCTCCCGAGAGTCAGATTCAGCAGAGCCCCGTTCCGCACCGGGTGAGGCTCGTCACTACGTGACGATTCTGTTTGCAGATCTCTGCGCGTCTACTCGGCTCGCGCATGCCGAGGACCCCGAGGTGATCGCAATCCTGTTGCGTGAGCTCAAGGCACATGCGTATCGCGTCGTCGAGGAGCACCACGGCGTGCTGTGCCGTGTGTACGGCGACGGCGTGTTGGCGTTGTTCGGACACCCTGTCCCCCGCGAGGATGCGGTGCGCTGTGCCACCGAGGCTGCGCTCGAGCTGCATCGCGCGATTCGCGAGCTGCGCCTTCCGCATCTATTGCCTGCAAACTTTCGCGCGCGTCTGCACTCCGGCATCCACTCCGGGCTGACCTTCATCTGTGAGGGGGGTGAGGTCGAGGGGCGATACGAGTTGATCGGCGATCCGCCGAACGTTGCGGCAAGGCTGTGCAGTCTGGCCGAAGTGGACTCGATCTTGGTAAGCGCGGCCACCTTGCGTGGGGTGCTCCCATTCTTCGATGCCGAGGAGCTCCCACCTGCACGCCTCAAGGGAAAGCCGGAGCCGATTCCTCTGTTCCGAGTCCTGAACCGTTCCGAAGTGCAGACGCGCTACCAAGCCAGTGTGCGTCGGGGCCTGGCTCCCTTCGTTGGACGCGAGGCCGTGCTCGAGCGTCTCCACGCACGCCTGGCCGAGGCGCGCCGCGGTGGGCCGACTGGGGTGCGCCTGGTCGGAGATCCCGGCGTCGGCAAGACGCGTTGCTCGGAAGAGTTCATCAGTGGGGCCGAGGCACTCGGTTGGGCAGTCCATCGAGCGTACTGCACGGGAGACGGCAGCGTCGCCCCACTCGAGCCGGTGCGCTTGATTCTGCGGGAGATGTTCCAGCTGAGCCGCGTAGATTCACGCGACCTTCTGGTGGAGAAGGTGCGCGCGGGGCTTTGCGACGTAGGGCTCGAGGAGCATCTGGAGAACGTCGTGCACCTGATCGGACTGGCGGTAGGGGAGGGTGCCGAGCGCGGTGCGCGACCGGTGGATCGTCACTCCGCCGACGTGCTCGCGCTCCTGTTCGAGAGGTTTGCCGCGCGACAGCCGATGGTGATCTTCGTCGATGACTGGCAGTGGTCGGACGACGCTTCGCGACAGCTCGCCGCGCTATTGATGAAGCGACTCCACGATGTCCCTCTGCTCGTGCTGTTGGCGATGCGGCCGAGTGCGCCACAGGGCGGGGCAGCTGATCAGATCGAGGCACTGCGGATCGACCCCTTCGACGAGGCCGAGTCCACGCGAGCGATCGTGGCCTTGCTCCCCGGCGGGCACGACCTCGGGGCCGTTGCCCGGATCCACGAACAGTCCGGCGGGAATCCGCTGTTTCTCGAGGAGCTGTGTCAGTCACTCGGGACCTTCGGTGATCTCTCGCGGCTCGACGCGCGCGTTCCCTCCAACTTGCACGGTTTGATCGAAGCACGCGTGCAGAAGCTGCCCTGGGCGCAGGCCGAGCTCGTTCGGACGGCCGCGGTCATCGGCAACATCATCCCTTCCTGGTTACTCGAACGGGTGAGCGGATATCGAGAGGGAGACGAGATCCTGCGCGAGCTCGCGACCAACGACCTGCTCTATGCGGGAGGAACCGAGGGAACGCTCCGATTCAAGCACGGGATCACACGCGAGGTGGTGTATCACACCGTGCGGCTCGCGCAGCGGCGAGCGATTCACCGCGACGTGGCGCAGGTGCTGGAGCAGCATCCCGAGATCGATGGCTTTGAGGAAGCGTTGGCGTACCATCACGCAGGCGCGGCGAACTATCTCGAAGCCGCCCGCTATGCAGAAGCGGCCGGCGACAAGGCCTGGGCCAGCGCCGCGCTCGACCGCGCACGCGATCAGTACGCCGCGGCGCTCGGCGCGCTCGATCAGCTGGAGCCCTCCGTCGAGCATCGCCGGCGCTGGCTCGACATCTGCCGTCGTCGCGCGTTTGCCTGCATTTTCAGTCCTGCGCTCGAGCAGCTCGACACGCTACGCCGGGCTGCCGAGTATGCGGAAGAGCTCCAGGACCTCGACGAGCTCGGGCATGCTCGCTTCTGGCTCGGATTCCTGAGCTATAGCCGGGGGGATGTGCGCGCGTCGATCGAAGAGTACGAGCGTGGCCTCGAGATCGCCCGGGCGCAGAAGAACTCGAAGCTGATCGCGCAGCTGTGTGCCAACCTAGGGATCAGTCTTGCGGCGGCCTTCGACTACGAAGAGGCGCTGCGGCTGCTCGATCAGTCCCTCGAGCTCAAGCAACGCTACCGCTCGGAAGAATCGAGTGGCGCTGCGCCGACGGGTTGGGCGTACGCCGTTGCGGCCAAAGGGTTCATTCTGGCGGAGCTCGGAGACTTCCGTGCAGCGCATGAATTGATGCGCGAGTCGCTCGATCGGGTCGAGCGATCTGGCAGCCCAGTCGTTGCGTCGATTCAGTCCTTCCGAGCGATCGTGTTCGCCTGGCAGGGACGCTGGGAGGAGTGCATCGAGATCTCGGAGATCGTTCGCGCAGCCGGCGAACGTGTGAGCGGTCCCTATCTGTACGGCCGCGGGAGCTCCGAGGCTGCCTACGCTCGCTTCATGCTCACGCAGGATCCGACGGCGCTCGAGCAGCTCGAGAGCACGAGCCACTGGTTGGAGTCTCACGAAATGAGTCTCTACATCTCACTCAACTACGGTTTCTTGGCCGAGGCGATGCTCATCGCGAAGAACCTCGACGGCGCCCGGCACTATGCCGAGCTGGCACTCGAGCGCGCGGCTCTGGAGGATCGCGCTGGAGAGGGGATGGCACTGCGAGTGCTGGGCAAGCTTCCCGGAGCGAACGCACCGGGCCTCGAACCGCCCGCTCAGCTGTCTGCTGCACTCGCTGCTGCGCAGGCTCGGGGGTCCAACCGCGAAATCGCACTCACCGAGCTCGCCCTGGCGGAGTTCCATGCGGCCTCGGCGCGCCCCGAGCTGGCTCGCCAGCTGGTCGGGGCAGCGCGTCGGTCGCTCCTCGAAATGGACATGCGCTGGCACTACGAGCGTTCTTCGGAGCTCGCCGCTTTGCTCGATTGCTGAGTCGCGCGCAGCGCCGCTGCCGCGGATTGCCTGAGTTCGAGCGTGAACTGACGTCCGGGTTGGGGTTCCAGGATCGCGCTCTCGAGCAGAGCGCTCAGGATCCCGAGGATCGTACCCAGCGCCATCTCGTGTCCGGGACATGCGTGGACCGGGGCGCGATTCGTTCCGTAGATTCCACCGAACAGGACCTCGGTCTTTCCCGGCTGCTCCTGTGCCGCCGAGACCAGCCCGAGAACCACGCGCGCGCCGGCGGGTACCTCCACATTGCAGATCGTGGTGTTGCGCACGGGCATCCGGTGCAGGACATAGGGGAAGGGGTTTCTTTGCATCGTGCGCACGACCGCGTCCCCGAGCACCGCCTTCGCGCGCACGAAGGCAGAGGTCGGAGCGTCTTCGTACGAGCGCGCGAGCAGCGCCTGCTGATGGCGCCACAAGTCCTCGTTCTCGAGCCATTGGTCCAACACCGAGAAGAGGCTGCCTCCGGTGGGTCCCACGAATCCGTGTACCGCCCCCACGAGGACGCGTGCGATCACGTCGTCGGAGTTGTGCTCGGATCGCAGGTGTGCGAGCAGGGTTCCGTTGCGAGGCGACTCGGTCCTGCGCACGTAGTCGAGTGCGGCCTGGCGTAGGCGCTGTCCGCGCTGCTGACCTTCTCGCTCTACGAAGTCCGTCGGGTTGGGGGAGAACACGTAGCGCGCGGTGGCTCCGAAGTCGTGGGGACAGCGTGCGGGCTCCTCCTCACCCGCTTCGCCATAGATGCCGCCGAGCTTCATGAGCTCGCCGTCGGGCAGCTCGAACCACTGCTGCGACACGGCCGCGATCACGTTCCGCACGAAGCTCGTCAGCTTGACGCGTACCGGTTCGCGCGAGCTGCCGGCGATCAGAGCGAGGGCCGCGAAGGTGCAAGCGCGAGCGCGGTCGAAAGCCGGCCCCTGCTGAACGTCTCCGATCCAAGCATTCGCAGCCGTGGACTCCGCCCAGTAGCGGTAGTCTCCGACCTTCGCGCAGAACTCGCGGTCGAGCTCCAGCGCTGCGGGATCTTCGACGGACTGGATCGGGATGGCCTTCGGATCCATGCCTAGGTAGTGCTCCCCGAGTGAGTCGCGCTGGCGCTCCCAGTATCCACGGACCGAGAAGGTTGCCTCGTCTCGAAAGATGTTCATCACCGCCTCCTGGCTTCCCACGAGGAATCCATACGGTGTCTCGAGCACGCCCCCCCGCGCTCGAATTGCCGCCCAGACTTCGGCTGCCTTGGGACGGGCGCCCGGGTCTTCGAGCAGCTTCTTCCAAGCCATTTGCGCTTCTTCGTCTCCCTCGACCTGCCGCAGCTTCTCGAGCTGTTCGATGAGATCGTCGCCTCGCTCGGCTGGACTCACGCAGTGGTTGGTGAGTCGCTCGAGTCCTGGAAGCGAGGGAACGAAGAGATAGGCTCCCCATTCGAGTGTGACGAACGGCTTGTCCTGCAAGTCGATCAGCTGGGGCTGTCCGTGCTCGTCCAGGAGTCGCAAGGTCCGCCGCTTTCCGGGCTCCGGCAGGCCCAGGATCGGATCATTGTCGCGGGAGGACAGCCCGGTGATGTTCGCCCCGGTGAGCCAGCGCTGAATCTGTTCGAACTGATCGGCCAGACTCGCGTTGTAGGCCATGAAGAAGAGCCCGCGATTCGGATCCTCGGGGAGGTCTTCGAAGCGGGCGCCGTAGGAGAATCCACGTCGGAGCAGTCGAGCCGGCGCGCCCTCGCGCGGATTCGCCAAGCGGACGTGGGCTTGTAGCGGGCAGGCGCTTCCATCTCGGTCGTTCGTATAGGTGAAGTCGTTCTCGGCGGGCTTCGAGGGGCAACTGGTCAGGGGGGCTCCCTCGTAGGTTCGTCCCATCATGCGTGCTGCGAGCTTTTCTGCGCCGTCTCGCTTGGAGATCTTCCTGCCCTCGGACTCGAGCACCGCTCGGAACTGGCCGACGTCTTGGTGGAGCTTTCGCAGTGCGAGAAAGCTGCCCTGATCGAGAATGTCGAGGGGTGCCTGCGGGGAGTCCCCCTGACTGTCGGGGTATCCGATCAGGAGATCTCCGAGTGGGATCCGGTCTCGCTCCGGCCCTGCTTGCTGTGTAGTCGGCTGACTGATTCCATCTAGAAAGCCGAAGTGCTCGACCGGACCGTTGGCGGCGGGCTTGCGGAGCATCGGCTCGACCGCCAGAAACTGTACGCCCGGCGCAGCACGGCGTGCGAGCTCCTCGACGTGAGGGTAGAGCGGGTGCGAGGCGGACCACAGGTGATCTCCCTGCTCGATCGGGGCTCCCAGCTGGAGCTGGATCACGAAGTCTACGGTCGAGAGGCGAACTGGAGGCCGATCCGCGGGGCCTTCGAGCGGCCAGTTCGCGCGTGGAAGCTTCCAGTGGCGCGGATGATTCGGGCCGCGGTCTCCCAGCCAGCCCGCCCTCGCCTCCATGCCTTCGCGAAACTCTGCGGGTAGCTGTGCGAGCTCGTGTTCCTGTAGTCCGAGCGAGCGCAGGCCGTTCAGGGTGAAGGCGATGTTCATCGTAAAGGGATCGCGCTTGCGAAGCGTCTCGATCTGGTCCCGGAGAAAGTCGCGCGCTGCGCGGAGAGAGTGGACCCTGCACAGCACCAGGCAGCCGTGGGTCGTGTCGCCGTAGCGATCGAGGATCCCATGTTGAATATCGCTGGAGCGCGGTGTGAATCGATGCGCGCGGCGTTCTCGTTCGGGCTCGGGTGCCTCCCGCCGCGCGAACCACTGCTTGGCCTTTTCCCATTCATCCGCGCCGACCGTGGGGATGTCTGTGGGTAGGGCCCCGAACTCCTGACCGTGAAGGAGCAGGTGCGCCGTTCGGTGGAGGAACAGGTGGTCGCGGCGCAGACTGCCGATCGGGGGGTCGGGATAGAACTCGCGCAAGGAGTGGAGTGCCAGCAGTGCGGCCCCCGCCTGCGTGTCGGGAAGCGTCACGGAATCTTCTTGCAGCCGCTCGTGCAGCTCGATCGTCTCGTGCTTGCGGCGTCGTTTCGCGCCTTCATGACCGTTGGTTCCGCGACGCGCGTCGTCCTGCTGTTGCAGCAGGCGTACGTCCTTTACGGTAGTTCCGGGTGCGTCCGCAAAGAAGAACTGCGATGTGACCTGGTGCTTTCGCACCCACTCTGCGAATCGCTCGTAGCCCATATCCGAGGCGTGGTCCTCGTAGCCGACACAGTTGCAGAAGATCACGTCCAGAATCGGGCCGGCTTGGTTCGCGATGGCGCGGATATACGGCTCCCAAGCGCCGTCGAAGGTCGTCGTCAGCAGCAGTCTGCGGTTGTCGATGATTCCGAAGCGAACGAAGTGCAGAAACCCGAGCCGTTCGAGCGCGCCCATGGGGACGACGCTCTGGAGCTCTTCGATGCTTGCTCGCCGCAGCTCGTAGAGAGTGCGCAGCAGAACCGCGGCGCGGGTCGCGTACGAGATGGTCTCGCGGATCTCGACCAAGCCGGGCTTGATGTCCGCCACCACCGTCAGCTCGGTGACGGCCCGCATCTGCTTGCTTGCGCTCTCGGGGGGCATGGCACGCTCCTTCACGGGTTTGTTGACTGTTGTGTCCGCCTCGCTCGCGCCCGCGCGTCGGACGCGGGCAGACTCGGGCTCACACGGACGCAGATCCCAGTGTACGTCGTGCCGTCCCCGAATCGACGTAGTCGCGGCTACACTCCGCGTCATTCCGGGAACGAGTTCGAGCTCTATCTCCCTCGAGGTCGCGGGGGATTCCATCAACCGGAGCGCGCGGCGTATCTACGCTGCGTCGCAATCGACCCAAGGGTCGTGCGGTTGCTCAGCCAGCCGAGAGCGCCTCGAGTCGAGCGATGTCGCGCACCAGCACCAAACCGCGGTCGATCTCCACCAGTTCCATCTCCTGAAGTCGCTGCAGCTGATTGGTGACGCTGACCCGATGCAGCCCGGTCCGTTGACTCAGCTCCTCGTGTGTGACCTCGATCACGTGACCGCCGCGGAGGGGACGTCCATGTCCGTGCACGAGAACGACGAGCATCCGAGCGACGCGTGCGCAGGCGCCGAGGAACAGGGTGTCCTCGAGCAGGTGGGAAGTTGCGCGAATCCGGCGGGCGAGCAGGCTGGCTAGAGCGAGCGCACAGCTCGGGTGATCGGTGAGGAAGCTCAGGCAGCGCTCCCGCTCGATCGAGAAGACTCGACTCGCTTCGAGCGCGCGGGCGGCGGCGGTGCGCGGCCCACCGTCTAAGACCGAGATCTCGCCGAAGGTCTCTCGCGGGCCGAGGTGGCGATGGGCGAGCCGATGTCCATCCGACGAGACGACCTCGATGCGCACGGAGCCGGAGAGGACGACGTGCAGTGCGCTCGTGTCATCCCCCTGCGGAAACAGGAGATCGCCCTTTCGCAGAGACCGGACCTTCCCCAACTCGAAGAGTGTCTGCACGGTCTTTCGAGTAAGACTCTCGAAGACCTCGCACTGCTCGAGAACGAGGATCGCCTGAATCGCATCCGGCGAGCACTGCGAAGCCTGCGGGCGCTCCTCTCTTCTGTCTCGCGCGCTCATTCCGTTCCCGAGCATACTGCCGAGCCGATGGAGCTGACCACCGTCTTGTCGCCGTCGTCGGTCTCGGCCGTTTAGGCCGGGGCGGTGCCGGTTGGCTACATCTACTGAGGCCGAGTTGCTGCGAGCCGATCCCGAACGTACTCGAGCGTCTCGCGTGCCGCTCGGTCTCGCTTCCACTCGAGGTTGCGCTCTGCGAGCTGCTCGGCGCGCTCGAGCTTCACGCGCGCGTCCGCGTACAGGCGCGCATGGGTTTCGAGTGAGTAGATCTCACTCGCTGCGAGTACCGATTCGGCGGCGCGTTCGGCGCGCTCGAACAAGCTCTGCGCTTGCTCGTCCCGACCGAGCTCCTGCGCCAGCACGAAGGCGCGACGCGCGATCTCTGGGTCTTCGGCTTCGTCGAGGATTTCTTCGTAGATGGAGAGCGCCTGCTCGCGCTCGCCGCGAGCGTGCTGGTACTCGGCCCAGTGGATGCGGAGAGCCGTGGCAACCGGAGGGCTGCTGGCCTCCAGCTCGGAGGCGGCTTCGAGGTGGGCCAGCGCGGGCTCCGCGCGTCCAGAGTCCAGCAGCATTCCTGCAGCGTTCGTATCCGACCAGATTGCGAGATCGGTTGCGCCCAGGTTTCGGCCTCGTTCGGCTGCGTCGGCGAACGCGCGTCTGGCTTCGTCGTAGCGGCCGAGCTCCGCCAGCCAGCGCCCGCGGGCTGCGTAGAGCAGTGGGTCGTCGTCTGCGGGCGAGGAAGACTCGAGCAGGGCCTTCGCGGCATCCGTCCTTCCGAGTCCGAGATAGGCCTCCATTCGGATGGAGCGGATACGGGTATCGTCCGCCCGGGCGCTCGCCGCGCGGGCGGCGTACTCGAGCGCGCACTCGAAGCGGTGGGAGAAGCTGCAGAGCGCTGCCATTGCGACGAGCGCGTTCAGGTTCGGTTGAAGCTTCAGTGAGCGCTCGAGAGCCGTGCGAGCCTTGCCGATCCACACCACGTCGTGGGACTGCCGCGCCTTGTCGAGATACGCCGTCCCGAGAGCCGCGTGACCCGCGAACAGATCGGGATGATCTTCGAGCTTCCTCTCATAGAACCGGATTCGGAAGTCTGGATCCGGTGGATCCTCGCTGGCGAAGGCACCCGCACAGGCGAGGGCGATACTGAAGATCGATACCAGAGAAGAGATCCAGCGCATGATCAGGCGACTCCTGAATCGAGGGCTCGCTGGGACGTTCAGGGCTGGACGCCCTTTCCGAAGGGCGCGCCGAGGTACGGAAAGCTCGACTTGAATCGAATGTCGTCCGGCGTCGCCGATGAGGGAACCGGACAGGGCGCGAAGTCTCCCCCAGGAGCGCAGAACTGATCCTCCAGACCAGCCGCTGCGGGATCGGTGTCCAGGCTTTCGAAGTCCACCGCGATGTCGACCACGTCGTCGGCCAAGGTTCGTCCGTTCGGAAAGGCGCTCGCGGACGCGGTGTCGAGGATGACGACGTCCGGCGTGATGAAGCCGTTCAGTACGTGGTCTCGCGGATGCAGTGCGTTCAGGTCCACGAAGGGACCGAACTGCGAGCGCAGAGCGCGACCTCCGAGCTCGGTGAACGTGCCGTCCGGTGTGGTTACCGAAGTCGTGCCCCAGATGAGCAGCTGCTGCTTGTCTACGAGGACCTTCGCGAGCGGGACCTCGACGACGATGCCCGCGATGTTGTTGCGCACGAACGGAGCGAAGATGAATGCCTCGGCGCGCAGCCCTGCGAAGACGCGAACGTGTTTTGCATCGGCGCCGGTCACGGAGAGGATCGGCGCGGCGCTCCCATCGAACGTGACTTCGAAGACGATGTCCTCCGAGATGCCCATCGGGTAGGCAATGATGCCGCCGAACTCTCGCGAGATGACGTCATCGCCGATCGTTGCGCCGGAGTGGTTGTCGATGTTGAACCGATAGCGGACGTCGGTCGGGAAGCGGTAGTGCATCACGTCCTTCGGAAGGAAGGGATTGATGCCCAGGATCATGACCAGCTTGTCATCGTTGACGAAGGTCCAGAAGTCGGTGACGGCCGCGTCCGGGCGGTCGATCGTCATACCTGTCGATGCCTCTCGTGGGAGATCGACGTGATCTGCGGCGTGACTGGGTTGTGCTGCGATCAGCAGGCCAAGGGTCGCGGTTGCCAGGCCCGAAACTGCGGACGCAAGATGAGGAAGAGTTCTGAGGCGCATCTACTACGGCTCCTTTCGAACGAGCAGAAGGACAGATTTGAGCTTCTGCGATGCGTGGGTCTGCGTGAGGTGGGAAGGAAAGCGTCATGGGAATCATCCCCCATGGCTGAGGGGATCCTGGGATGCCAACGAGCGAAAGTCAACGTAATTTCCCGTGTGTTGCTCTAAATTGGATACGAAGTGGAGCGTTTGGGATACGCAAGCTGAATCCAGCGCAGTGCCCAGAGAACTGCAGACGAAGTGGAGGGTCAGACATGCGGGGTCGGACGATGCGCGTCCGGATAATGCGCGTCCGGATAATACGCGTCGGGACAATACGGGCTCGGACTGCGATCGGAGCTGCGGTCGCGATGCTGTGTGCAGCGATGGGGGCCGGATGTGCGGACGAACTCACACCGGCCGATCGCTCGCTCTCCGTCGCGCAATATCGCGAGATGGGGCTGCCTCCGCTGACGCGCCGCTGGTCTCCGCAGGAGTGCTCGAAGGTTCGTGAGCTGCTCCGCCAGATTGCGGAGCGAGACCTCACTCTGCTGCCGCGGCATGCGAGTGCCGACTCTGGCGCGGTGTTCCGCAAGCTCGTATCCGAGCAGCTCACCGGGGGAGCATCTCCGACGAGCTTCGTGAGCCAGCTGGCCGAGCCACAGCTCGAGGAGCTCGGCTCCGAAGAGGTCGCGGCGCGTCTCGCGGAAGACTCTTTGCTGGGCGTGTACCTCTCACTCGAGGGAGAGGGGCCGATATTCGATCGGGAGCTGGTCGAATACAACGGACAGCAAGTGGTGAAGCTACTCGAAACCTTGGAGACTCTGGCTGGATTCATGCCGACGACGGGCGGTTCCCGCGCGGAGGTTCCGGTTGGCGGCTTGCTCGGGAATTTCGGCGAGTCCCTCGCGAAGGCGAAGCGGCTCTCGCAGCTGCTCCTGTTTCGGCACGTTGCGAGGCTCGCCGGCTATGGGAGTGACGAGCGCCTTCGCTCGGTCGCTCGAGTCGAGGCAGTGTCGTATCTGGCCGCGAACCTCGGTCGAACACTCCCGTTGCTCGAGGAGGACGGCCGGTCTGCTCTGCGAGAGCTGCTTCGAGAGGCTGCGCGCTCGCCGGGAGCCGCTCCGGGCCTGGCAAAGCTCGCAGAGGATGCATAGCCACGGGGCCGGCGAGGGCCAGGGAAAACCTGGAGCCTTAGGAACTCTCGCTCGTCGAGGGCTCGAAGGGACTCTCAGCCCTCGGCTGAGTTCGAGGGGTGGCCTTATGGACGTCTAGGATTCTGCAGGTAGAACGTCAGCGTCCTCTCGCCGTTGCTGAATGGGGCCGGCTCGGTACACGCGCCCGGGTTGGGGCGGAACGCTCCAGCGTAGCAATGTCCGCCGAGCTGGGGCGGTCCGGCTGCGGGGTCCTTGATGTTGTCGTAGATGATCCGCTCGAACACGGTTCCATCCGTGCCCACGAAGCGCTGCTGTACGAAGTTCCCGATCGGGCTGCTGTCGATGATCGTCGGGGCGCCCGCATCGAGCCCGGTGGCGAACCTCGCAGCTACACGATCCATGTTCGCGATTCCCGCGATCTCGTCGTTGCGTCCTGTAAAGAAGAGCACCGGGACCAGGGGGCGCGGGCAGACGGCAGCTCCACCGATGGCTCGCGAGCTCGCTTGTGGCGCGGCGCTTGCGATGAAGGCTGCCTTTTCCGGATCGCAGATGAAGTCGAAGGTGACGCTTCCTCCGTTCGAGAAGCCACCGATGTGAATCCGGTCTCGGTCGACGTCGAATACCGTAGCGACCACTCGCATGAATTCGAAGATCTGGTCCGAGGAGGCGGCGTTGAACACGAGCTGGGGCGGCCGATCGGCGCCGAGCACGATGAACGGCTGTTCCAGGTTTCGCGTCATCTCGCGCAAGCCGGTCTCCAGATTGGGATTCTCGGCTGGTGCTGTCGCGCCGGGCAGATCTGCGATCAAGCCGCAGCCTCCAGACGCGCATGCGGGTGGAATCGCCAAGAGGAAGCGCTCTTCGAATCCGGCGCAGGTGTATTCCCTGGCCGCACCCGGGGCTGTTGCACCGGTCCCTGTGGAACGGATGCACTGCTCCGCGGTCTCGGGAGGATTCGGGTCACACGCAGCGAACGCAAACAACCCGAACAGAGCCAACTCGGCGATCCAGAGTCCTCTGAAGCCTACGCAGTGAGACATGGTCCCTCCCTGACGACTCGAGTAACCTTGATCTACTCGCACTCTAGTCGATTACCAGCGGGAACCTAAGCCGGAAGCGACGCCGACCGCGGCGCTTCTGTCGAGATTCTTGGCGCTGCCTGGGCGATTCCTGGCTGCTGATGCGACGCATCGCCGTCAGCAGCCAGGGATGGAGCTACTGCTCGAAGTCATTCAGGTTGATGGAGATCCGAGCCTCGGTGGAGGGGCGTGCGGGTACGCGCAGGCGCCTGACTTCCCGAAGCTCGCCGCGGGGGACCGTGACGATGTCGATACTGCGGCGCGACTTCGCCGGCAGAAAGACGTCGACGGCGTTGATGAATGGAATTCCAGCGAACGGATCGGGTATCGCGTCGAGGTGGTCCGTCTGATCGGCTGCCGCATCGAAGACGAAGAATGCAACGGGAGCGCCCACGAAGCCTGACGGTGCGGTCACGGGGTTCAGTATGTTTCGGCCATTGAGCAGCAGGCGATCGTTCTCGCGTCGTCCTCGATCGCCGCGGAACTCCTTCTGTCTACTGATGGCCAGTCCGACGGCATCCGGGCTCTGATCGGCGA
This sequence comes from Pseudomonadota bacterium, assembly GCA_003247575.1. Lineage (GTDB taxonomy): Bacteria > Myxococcota_A > UBA9160 > SZUA-336 > SZUA-336 > SZUA-336. The sequence continues at coordinate 89,684 of QJZC01000029.1, read as the reverse complement.
ACACGGCGAGCCCTTCTCCGGGGCGTGAGGTGTTGAGCCGAACCAGGCGGTCCTCCCGCAGGAAGGGCTCGAAGTAGAAGCTGTGCGGGCGGGCGCCTTCGCGCAGGAGCACGAACTCGTAGAACTCGCCGCGGCGCGCTCGAAATGGGCCGAAGTCTCCGGTCTCGTCGATCGTGAAAATGGCTTCCGGCAGCGCGATGCGGCCGAACAGGCTGCGCTTTCGCTCACCGCTGCGCCGCTCGACCTCGAATACGAGCAGCAGGCTGCCGTCCGCGCCGACGTTCTCGGGGAAGATCACCGCGCGCCCGGAGACTGGGAAGGAGCGGCGCAAGGATGGACGGATGCGTGAAGTGCGAGCCTCTCGCCCCGTGAAGAAGCGAAACATCTCCAGAAAGGCTTCGGGAGACGTGACGGCCTCGACGTGCTCTTGATCCGGCAGGGTGACATTCGTCGCGCCCACGATCTGTCCTTGGACCTCGCGGGCTGCCCCGGCGAACAGGGCGAGCGTCGGTACGCCTCCGGGCAGTGCATCCGCGACCCGGCCATCTACGTTGACGTAGTGCGCGATGTTGGCGGCTCTCGCCGGCGAGCCGAGGTACAGCTGCGATACGAACGTGCCGAGGGAGTGTCCCACCAAGTCGACCTGCTCGAAGCCGGTATCGCGCTTGACCTCGAGCACGAGCTCGTCCAGGCGCTCCAGGACATCGGGCAGAATCGTGGCTATCGCCGACGAATCGTACTCGAACGCGCGTACGAAGTCCTGCGGATAGCCGTTGGTGACGAAGCGTAGCGCCTGCGATTCGAACTGGGCCCCGGACCCCGAGGATCCGTGCACGAAGATGACGGGCCGGATCCGTTCGAGCGATCCTTCCGACTCTGCTTTGGCTGAGAATGCGAAGACGAGAGCTGCGAGCACGACGAGGCTACGCAAGACCGTGCCGGCCGAATCGATGCAATGGCGCATGGACTTCCCCCAGGCGGCTGGCCGTTCGTCGCCAGCCGAGCAATTCGATCGATCGTGTTCATGAGCAGAGTCCGATGGTCGTCGGACGAGATGGCAAGCGGTGAGCGGCTTGCTTCATGCGCAAGATTAGAACGCGCAAGGCCGTTCGTTCAAGACGACATCCGACTCCGTCACGCTCAGCATGGAGCTCGTCGTCTCGCTGCTGGTGGAGAGCGGTTCGACACGACGGGGTCAGAGAGCGATCCTGGCAAGATCCTCGATCTGGTCGGGGTTTGCGGAAGTGCTCCAGAGGAAGACCTCTTCTGCGCCCAGCTCGGCGTTTCGGGCCAGGTGTGCTCGAATCGCCGTGGCGTCTGTCAGCATGGAGTCGACCATCTGTCGAGTCAGTGCTTCGCCGCCGATCGAGTAGTAGGCGCGCATCGCGTCTCGCCCAGCCTCGACTTCCCCTCCGAGAGCGAAGTAGCCGCTGCCGATCAAGGGTGTCGGGGGTCGTCCGTGTGCGCTCGCGGCGGCGCGAACCTGCCCCAGCAGGTCTTGCACCATCGGGGCGGGAATGGGCGGTGCGATGAAAGCATCGGCGTAGCGGCCGGCGCGTCGCAGCGCAGCAGGAGCGGTGCCTCCGAGCCAGATCGGAGGGCCATCAGGGGTCGTCGGTTGCGGGCCGAGGTTCTCGAGCAAAGGATCTGGAGCCGCGCCGCGCCAGATCCCGCGCATGCATTCGATCTGTTCGGTCAAGGTGTGCCCCCGATCGGCGAAAGATGTCCGCGTTGCGGCGAAGTCGTTCTCTCGCCAACCGGCTCCGAGCCCGAGGATGAAGCGTCCTTCGCTCAGCTGGTCCAAGGTCGCGGCCTGCTTGGCGAGCACGACCGTCTCCCGCGGGGGGGCGACGAGCACGGTGGTCGCGAGCCGTAGTCGCGTCGTCACCGCTGCAGCAGCGGCCAGGGTGATCAGCTCGTCGTGGCTGTCGAACGCGATACGACCGATCGTTCCCAGGCTCTCGAAGCCCGCTGCTTCGGCACGGCGTGCCCACTCGGGGAATGACTTGGCCGCAGCACCTGGAACCGCCGTGGGTAGCCCGATCGAGATCTTCATGTGTGGCTCTCCTCGATTCGCCCGATCCCGACACATGAAGAACCTGCGGATGCGCCGCTCGTCGGAACGTCGCCCGCTCGATTCCGTTTCTGCTGAGAACTCGTCGCCGCTGGGTGCGAGGCATCGTGCGTCGGGATATGGGGCAGGATTGTGTAGCTCCGGGTAGAAGGAGCGGGGTTGAGGGCATTCTGCTGTAGGTTGACAGCGCACAGCCGTCCGAGGGAAGGTCCCTAGGGGCGAGCTGCGGCGCGGTGGCTGACCGAGCAGCGCACTGCAGTGTTGCTCCCCCAGGCTCGCGCCGCAACGTCTACTCCCTGCCGCGCGACGGTGACGTGGTCGTCGTCACGATCAACCCCAGGCTGAATGTGTTCGGCTACCTGTACCGCTAGGAGATCGCGGGGTCCGGCGCTGCGGGTATGCTCGATGCGGATCAGGCGCTCGAATGGGTGCGCGAGATCCGGACTCGGAACCCGCTCCTACCGACCGATTCCGAGTGCGCTCTGCCCGCTAGGTCGACACGACTGTGCCCATGTGGGGAGTACACCCGATTGGGGCGTACGGCCATCGTTGTATGACCTATCCTGACGCGGCATCCTTGCCCTGTACTGAGGCATGGCTTCTCGGTTGAGACATTTTGCAGCATAGGCTGCTCCAACGACTGCGTACCGGCGCTCTCATGGGCGACATGCTGGCCCGTTCCTTGCGACGTAGCTGCGGACTGGCTTTCAGGGGAGAGAACTGGCGATGTTGTCCAAGTCGCAGGCGCGCCTCTTCTTCATTGGAGGAACCTGTTTCTTTTCGGCGATCTTCTTGGGGCTCACCTTCCACACGCTCGGGCAGGTCGATGCTCGACAAAACCTGGACCTACTGACGGCGGAAGTGGCTCGGGGCAAGGAGATCTGGGATTCGAACAACTGTATGGGATGTCACACGATCCTCGGCGAGGGTGCCTACTACGCGCCCGAGCTTACGCAGGTCGTGAAACGACGAGGAAAGGAGTGGATCTCGATCTTCTTGCGTGACCCTCAGGCGATGTTTCCGGGAAAGCGTCGCATGGTTCAGTACGACTTCAGCGATGAACAGATCGGCGACGTGATCGCCTTTCTGGACTGGATCGGAAAGATCGATACCAACGGGTTCCCGCCCGAACCCGATCTGGCGATGGCGCCGTCACTCGTCGTCCAAGCGTCGGCGCAGACCAGCGCTCCCCCTGCTTACTTTCAGCAGGTGTGCATCGCTTGCCATTCGGTAGGCGGGACGGGAGGGAGTGTCGGGCCCGCGCTCGACGGTGTCGGATCGCGGCTCACTGCACCGGAGCTCGATCGCTGGCTCGCGGACCCACCTGCAGTCAAGCCGGGGACGGCCATGCCCAATCTGAATCTTCCAGACGCGACGCGTGCGGAGCTCGTCAACTGGCTCAGCGGATTGCGATAGGAGATCGCCATGAAGTTCAAGTCTCAACGGGTCGCATATCTGTTCTTTGCGACCTCGCTACTGCTCTTCTCGTTGCAGATCGTCTACGGCTTCATCATGGGCTTTGCCCATCTCGGTTTCGATGTCCTGCACGACGTGATTCCGTTCAATGTGGCAAGGACCACGCACCTCAACCTTCTCGTCGTCTGGCTGCTGTCCGGCTTCATGGGAGCGACCTACTTCATCGTACCCGAAGAGGCGGATCGCGAGCTCTACAGCGAGAAGCTCGCGGTCGTTCAGTGGGCGGCCTTGGTCATCGTGGGGGTGATCGCGATCATCGGGTTTCACCTCAACTACTGGGAGGGCCGCAAGTTTCTCGAGATCCCGCGTCCGCTGGACTACCTCGTGGTGGTGGACGTGCTGCTCTTCCTGTTCAACGTCGGGATGACGGCGTGGAACGGAAAGCGCTTTACGACGACGGGCAGCGTGCTTCTCGTGGGCCTGGTTGCCGCTGCACTTCTGTATCTGCCGGGAATGATCACCTTTGAGAGCCAGGTGCTCGACTCCTACTTTCGCTGGTGGGTTGTGCATCTCTGGGTCGAAGGCGTCTGGGAGCTGATCATGGGCGGAATCCTCTCCTTCCTGTTGATCAAGCTCACGGGTGTCGACCGCGAGGTGATCGAGAAGTGGCTGTATGTGATCGTCGGTTTCACGTTCCTGTCGGGCATCCTCGGCACCGGCCATCACTACTACTACATCGGTACACCCGAGTACTGGCTGCTGGTCGGAGGTGTGTTCTCTGCCCTCGAGCCGCTGGCTTTCCTGGGAATGGCGCTCTACGCCGTCACGATGGCTCGGCGCGGTGGAATGAGCCATCCCAATCGGATCGCTCTGTTCTGGACCGTGGGTTGCGGCATCATGTCCTTCGTGGGGGCGGGATTCCTGGGCTTCGCGCACACGCTTCCACAGGTGAACCTGTGGACGCACGGAACCATCATCACGGCGATGCACGGGCATATGGCCTTCTGGGGGGCCTATGCGATGTTGGTGTTGGCGATCATCTCGTACACCATGCCGCTCATGACGGGCCGTAAGCTGTTTACGGGGTGGGTACCGGAATGGGCCTTCTGGACCTCGAATATCGGCATGCTCGGCATGACGGGAGCGTTTGCCGTTGCGGGAATTGCGCAGGTCTACATGGAGCGCAAGATCGGCATGGACTTCCTCGCCGTCCAAGAGGCGATCGAGGTGCACTTCGGAGGGGTGCTCCTCGCGGCGTGTCTGTTGACTCTGGGAATTGCCATGTTCATCTGGAACTTCATCCAGTACGGACTTCCGAAGGAGGAAGCGATGGCCGCCGAGCATCTGCGCCATGCTGCATAAGCTCGAGGAGGCTGCACCTCCTTGGTACCGAGCCGTAGGGAACGAGATCGAGGTGTTCGAGCGCGCGTTCGAGCAGCAGATCCCCCTGCTTCTCAAGGGGCCTACGGGGTGTGGCAAGTCTCGCTTGGTCGAGCACATGGCCGCGCGTCTCGGGCGGCCGCTGATTACCGTCGCCTGTCACGACGAGACCTCAGCGGTGGACCTGACGGGTCGCTATCTGCTTCAGGGTGGTGAAACGATCTGGCAGGATGGGCCCGTGACGCGCGCCGTTCGGCAAGGTGCGATTCTGTACCTCGATGAGTTCGCGGAGGCGCGAAGCGACGTCGTCGTCGTGATCCACCCCTTGTCGGATCATCGTCGCAGCTTGTACGTCGAGCGTCACGACGAGCAGATCGAGGCAGAGCCCGGATTCATGCTGGTTGTCAGCTTCAATCCGGGTTACCAGCGCGGGCTCAAGGAGCTCAAGCCCTCGACACGCCAGCGCTTCCTGGCGATCGGGCTCGACTATCCATCTGCGGATGTGGAGTGCGAGATCCTGATGGGCGAGACGGGCATCGACCGCACCCTGGCGACTCGGCTCGTTCGGCTCGGAGGCAAGCTGCGCGAAGTGGAGCCGCTGGGCCTGGCCGAGGCGCCCTCCACTCGTCTTCTGGTGCACGCTGCTCGAATCATCGCTGCGGGCCTGCCTCCGCGGGCTGCATGCCAAGCGGCGATCGTAGAGTCGCTGACCGATGATCGAGAGATCGCGGACGGTTTGCGGGATCTCGTCGCGCTGGTCTTCTGATGCGCGGACCGCGTCTCGAGCTCGATTGGGAAGAGGGGCTCTTCCGCGGCTTGCTTGCGCTCTGGGACCGCTTTGCGTCGGGTAGTCGGCCAGAGCCATCGCTTCACGCCGTCACCTTAGAAGAGATGCGCCCGAGACTGCAGGTGCTCGCGCAGATCCTCGCCGGGGAGCCGATCCGGATTCTCGAGTCACGCGAGCTCGGGGGAGTCCGTGGAGCGGAGCTGCTCCTGCCGTCGCAGATCGAGTTGGCGGACTCTCGAGCGGAGAACCGACGACTGTATCTCGTACGCACCGCCGTCTCTGCGGGGATGCGGCGCTTGACGCGGGGGCGCCGCGCACCCGAGGGATTGGAGGGCGAGCTCGCTTCGCTCGAGATGGGTGCCAAAGCGGTGGAATGGTTGAGTTCGTTGCTGCCGCGCTTCGGCGAAGTGCACGCTGCTGCAGTCGAGCTCTATCTGAGCGCACCATTGGCGGACGACCAGCGGACCTCTCACGCCCGGGCCTGGGAGCAGGCGAAGCGGGCCGCGCTGCGAGGTGAGCGCCCGTGGGACGATCGCGAGCTGGTCGGGACACTGCGCGCACGAGTCCGGCGCAAGGGTCTGCGCCCGCCGATTCTGATCTGGGGGGCCTGGCTGCCGGCCTTGGACTCGTCCGACCCAGGGCTGGAGGGCTTGCATAGGCGAGCCAACGAGGAGATCGCCACCGAGCTTGCTGCGCCGCGGACCGAATCTCTGCGACGCGTCCAGCTCGATCCGAAGGAGCAGGAGGATGCCGTGCTCATCCACACCTTCGAGAAGGCGGAGGCGCTCGATTCCTACCGCGGCGGCGCTCGCGACTTGGACGGGGCGGATGAGCTGGAGGCGCACTCGAAGGCGCTCGAGGAGGTCGATCTCGGAGCACTGATCCGAACCTCGGAACCGACTCGCTCCTTGCTGAAGGGCGACTTCAACTTGGGGCTGTCGATTCCCGAAGCAGCCGATCTAGAAGGTGGGCCCGCAGGCATCCCATACGATGAGTGGGATCAACGGACTCGCCGCTACCGCGTAGGATGGTGCACGGTTTATTCTGCAAAATTCGAGGGGGCCGATGTCGAGTGGCGACGAGCCGTCCGTGAGAAGCATCGTCGTCTGATTCGGGATCTGCGGCGGCGGCTCGAGCGGCACCGGTCTGGCCTGCGTGCCCGCAACCGCCAGCTCGATGGCGAGGACTTCGATCTGATGTCCGTCGTCGATGCCCACGTCTCGAGGTGCGCTGGAAAGAGCCCCGACCCACGCGTATACGTGCGTCGTCAGCGCCACCGACGCGACTTCGCTACGACGGTTCTCGTGGACGTTTCCCTCTCGAGCGACTCGTGGGTTTCCAATCGACGCGTGCTGGATGTTTCGCGCGAAGCCATCTTCGTCCTGGGTGAGGTGGTCGATCAGCTCGGGGACCAGCTGCAGGTACTCGCCTTCGCTTCACATACGCGGAATCGGTGCTGCGTGTGGGAGCTCAAGGGCTGGAACGATGCTTGGAGCATCGCTGCGGCCCGGCTCGGAGCGCTCGAGCCCACGGGCTATACGCGGATCGGACCTGCGCTGCGGCACGCAACCGCACAGCTCGCGAGAGCTGCCGCAGATCGGCGCCTGCTGCTGCTCGTGAGCGATGGGAAACCGATAGACTACGATCGCTACGAGGGGCGCTACGGAATTGCGGACATCCGCCGGGCGGTTCAGGAAGCACGAAACCGTGCGATCGTGACCCATGCGCTTGCGATCGATGCAACCGCGAAGGATACGTTGCCTGCACAGTTCGGTCCTGGTGGCTGGCACATTCTATCGAAGCCGGACGAGCTCATCGCCGCGCTCACGACGGTGTACGGACGCCTGACCCCTGCTCGCGCCTAGGCTCGAATCCGCCGCGAGCGATCCGGACTCATTCAGCGGGCTTGTAGGGATCAGTGGCTCGTTCCATTGCTGTAGCTGATCTTGTTGAACACGTTGTACTTCCCGGACGGCTTCCGCATGGGGATTCGCTTGACGATCTCCAATGACATCGAGTCGTAGACGACGATCTCTCCGTCCGGTTCGGAGATGCTTACGAGTGCGCGCTTGCCGTCGCGTGTGAACTCCACGTGTCCGGACAGGCTTCCGGGCGCCGGGCGCAAGGTGGCCTTGATCTCGAGGCTCTGCTTGTCGATCACGTGAATCACGTCTCGGTGGGGCCCGAAGAAGACGTCTGCGAAGGCATAGGGGGAGTTCTCGTGGCTCCGGAGGAAGAAGCCCGGGCCGAGCGTCGGAATCTGTCGGATCACTTCCCAAGACTGCGTATCCAGAACTGCAATCGAGGACTCTTGGAGGTTCGGCGAGGCCATCACCTCTCGATCGCCCAGCTTCCAGGTAATGCCCGAGCCGAGGTGAGGCAGGCCTCCGAGGTCGAGCTTCTTTACCGGGCGTCCAACATCGAGATTGACCACCCAGGTGCTCCCGTTGCGCGAGGATCCGAGCAGATTGTGGTATTCAGAGTCGAAGAAGAAATCGTCGAGAACGCCCTCCAGCGCGATCCTACGGATCGGCAGCAGCTCCGGGGGGCGTACGATCTTCTCCCCAGACTCCGTGCCGAAGTCGTGCACCAGACCCGTGTACTCTGCCCTCGCGTCCTGTCGATAGTCGAGCTCCCAGAGCTCAGCGACGTCCTTCAGCGCCACGATGAAGCTCTCACGCGACGGAGCCGCGTAGACGGCGCTCACGCGCGACGACTTCCCTTGTTTGGAGCGTGCAGGGATCACCTTGAGTAGAGCCAGGGTGGAGGCATCGAGCGCTACCACGGAATGCGGGAGTGTGTTGGCCACCAGGAGAATGCGGCCATCGCCCGAAATGGCGATGTTTCGCGTGTTTATGCCTGCGCGAATCTCCGCGACGATCTTCAGGCTGTAGAGATCGAACTGGCTGATCCACCCGTCTCTCGATGCGAGAAAGGCGAAGCGACCGTCCGGAGAGTACTTGATGCCCCCGTGCAGAGCGAACCTGCTCGGAAACCGATGAATCACAACCAGCTCGTCGCCATCCAGCACGCTGACGTGATGATCGGCCTGTTCGACGACCATGAATAGATTGAGCCGGTCGCCTTGGAAGGTCGGCTCCTTCGGCAGCTCCTCGAACGCCAGATGACGTACGTAGCTTGCACGAATCTCCGCCGGTCCCCAGCTCGGCTGGACCGAAGGCTCCGAATAGATCCAATCCACCAGGGTCGACAGGTCTGTTGGCGAGAGCTTCGGCCCGAAGCCGGGCATCTGGGTCAGTGGTCTTCCGACTTGGATCACCTCGGCTGCATCCGCACGGGATAGGCGGCGCAGACCCTCTGGGAGGAGCGCGGGCCCGATGCCTCCGAGGCGTGCCTCTCCATGGCAGGATGCGCAGTGCTCTGTATAGGCGGCCGGTGGACGAGTCGTCGTGTCCGGCTTTCCGCTCGGCTTCCCGCTTCCCGAATCGTTTCCCGCATCGCTTCCCGAATCGGCGCTCGCGAGAGTGCACGCGCTCAGAATCATCAGGAGGACCATGCAGCGTGCGGTCGATCGACTGAGCTTCATAGACCGATCAGGGCCGACCGAACGGTGAAGAAGATTCCGCTCGGTTGTGCCGCGCGAAGACTTCCGATGCGAGAAAAGTCCGAGGTGCGCAGGATCTCGACTCGGTCTTCGTCACGTAGCGACACCCAGACCTTCTCTCCGCGCGGCGTGAACTCCATGTGGAGAACACCCTTTCCCGGAGCCAGGTCCTGCACGACCTGCTGCGACTGGGAGTCCACGACTTGAATCCGGTCGTTGTCGGGAAAGGCAAAGTTCACCCAGATGTGCCGGCCCCCGGGCTCTGCCATCGCGAAGACGGGTTGACCGAGGAGGGCGACGCGCCCCGTTTCTTGCCAGGTCCGCGTATCCACGACGAGCAGCTCGTGGGCGCCGACTGCCGGGAGGAATGCTTGCTCCCCTGCGATCGCCCAACCTTCGAGGTGCGGCATCTTGTATACCGGGAGCTTGCGCTTGCCGCGTCCGTAGCCGGACAGGATGCGCTTCGTCCCGAGGTCGAGATTCCAGAGATCCAGGTGCACCAGTCCATCTTCTCCGAAGAGTCCAGCTACATAGTGTCGCCCGTCGGGTGTGATCAGCGCGTCATAGGGCTGGCGACCCACACCCGTGAACTTCGTAACGGTCGGCTCCTGAGGCGCGGAGGCGTCGACGACCCAGATCTCATCTGCGTCCATCAGGCTGAAGACGAAGCGCTGCCCCGGGGCGTCGACGAGCCCGACGACGCGTGATGGACGCCCCGTCGCGTCGATCGCCGGCAGATCGACGACGGACGACAAGTCGGATGCGCGGAAGATTCGAACGCCGCCGGGCTCGTAGTTCGAGACGGCAATCAGGCGACCATCTTGCGAGATGGCGCCCCCGATGGAGTTGCCCGCCTGCTTGATGCGCTTGTCGAGCTTTCCGCGGAGTAGGTCCACCTTGGATAGGCCGCCGTCTCGACCGAACACGTAGCCGTAGAGCCCATCGCGCGAGTAGACGACCGAGGCGTGGGACAGGTCCCCGAGTCCGGCGATGCGGTGTAGAACGGAGTCCGAGGAGTGCTCGATGATGAGTACCGACCCTCGGCTCCTCTCGATCACCAGCCCGAGATCCCCTGTTCCGCGTGGCGCGGCGCACGTCGTGAGTAGGAGGAGCAGCAGCCAGATCGCACCGCGCGGATGGGGAATCATTCTGGATCCTTGGCTTGGAGTCTCGTGGCGAGCCAACGCGCCTCGCCCTCGCTGAGGAATGGCCGCCAGGGCGGCATCGCAGTGCCGGGGCGGCCGTCGAGAATCACGTTGATGATCCCCTCGGTATCGCGCTCCGACAAGATCTCGGGAAGCAGGCTAGGGCCCATTCCCCCTGCGAGTGTCGCGCCGTGGCAGGAGCCGCATTCACGCTCGAGCAGCTGGATCAGCTCGCCTCGGCGTGCCAGGCTGGGCGCGTCCTCTCCGGCACCCACGGTTCGGACACCGCAGATGCCGGAAACGAGGAGCAGCGCCATGAACAGAGTGCGTATCTTCGGGTCAATACACATCGTTCTGGGTGTTGTACACGTTGAACTTCCCGGTCGGTGTCACGATCTCGGGACCCTTGATGACCTGCTTCAGCTTTCGCGTCTTGTCGTCCACGACGACGATCGCGGATTCCTCTTCCTTTCCGCTCCAGACCGAGAACCAGACTTCGTCGCCCTCCTTGTTGTACTCGGGCTGCACGACTCGCTTGGGGCCGGGTCCGAGCTCGGCCCACTCCGCGATGGGAATCCGCTCGAAGGGCTTGTCGAGGTTGTCCAGGTCGAAGACCGCGACCGATTGACTGAGGGCCGTGTCCGGGTTCAGCGGAGTGTCCACCCAGAGGTTGCGCGACTTCGGATGCGTCTTGATGAAGAGCGATCCCCCTCCTTGACCCTGCAAGGTGCGAACGACCGTCCACGCCTTCTTGGACTTGGCCTCGGTCTGGATCAGCGAGATCGTGCCGTCGCCCAGATGACTGGTTGCCCAGACCTGTCCATGTTCCGGATCCTTGAAGTTGGCCCCGCGGCCAGGGTGTGGAGTTTTGCCTACATCTACCAGTGTAACGAGCTTGCCTTCCTTCGAGTCGACGACGGCAATCTTGTCCGACTGGTTCGCAGCAGACAGGAAATACCGCTTGGTGGATTCCCATCCGCCGTCGTGTAGGAAGGGCGCGGCCTCGATCTCCGTAATCTTGAGGTTGCGCACGTCGCTGTAATCGACCAGCAGAACCTTTCCAGTCTCCTTCACGTTGACGATGAATTCAGGCTTCTCGTGCGAGGCGACGATGGCGGCGACGCGCGGCTCCGGATGGAACTCCTGTGTATCCACCGTGAGTCCCCGGGTCGAAACGATCTTGAGGGGCTCGAGCGTGTCGCCCTTCATCAGCAGGAACTGCGGCGGCCAATACGTTCCGATGATCGCGAATTTGTCCTCGAAGCCCTTGTACTTCGACGTCTCGACCGACCGAGCCTCGAGCCCGGCCTTGATGGTGGCAACCGTCTGCGGAGGATTCATCCAGAGGTCGACCAGATTGAGCTTGGCGTCGCGGCCGACGGTGAAGAGATAGCGCGCGGAGGAGGAGAGCCGAGAGATGTGCACGGCATAGCCCGTATCGAGAACCGTGATGACCTTCTTGGATGCGCCGTCGATCAACGCGACCTTCCCGGCATCTCGCAAGGTGACGGAGAAGATGTTGTCGATGTCGTACGGGTGGAGCTTCTTCTTGGGTCGCTCTTCCGGGGGAACGATCACGTTCCAGGTTCCCCGCAGTTCCTTCATCCCCCACTCCGGCGGCACGGCGGGTTCCTGCAGCAGATAACGCGCCATGAGGGTGATTTCGGCCTTCGACAAGGCTCCTGAGGTTCCCCAGTTGGGCATTCCTGCCGGAGATCCGTAGTTGATGAAGTTCTCGAGGTAGGGCTGCCCCTTCTTGCGAGTGAGGTCGGTCGTCAGCGGCTTTCCCGTCGCTCCTTTTCGGAGCACGCCGTGGCAGCCTGCGCAGCGTTCGAAGTAGATCTGGTTGGCCTTGGCGTACTCCTCCTTGGAGAGTGCGGGCGGAGTGTCGTCGGTGGGGATTTTGGCCGCCGAGGGATCGATTCCGGAACGCGTTCCCCGGTAGCTCGTCTCCGACTCCGAAACCGGACGAGCGGGGGGCGGTGCGGCGGTCGTCTTTCTGACACTGGCGAAGAAGGCTGCCAGGTCAGCGATGTTCTTGTCGTCGAGGGGAGCCGCCATCGGACTCATGACGGGATCTTGCCGCGTTCCAGCCTTGAATGCCTTCAGCTGCTTCTCGATGTAAGCGGGCTGTTGGCCGGCGAGTGTAGGGAAGAGCGGATTGACACTGTTGCCATTCTCACCATGACACGCAAAGCACGTCACCGCCTTCTGTTTTCCCGCCTCGACGTCCCCCGCATGGGCGGGTGCGGCTACGGCTACGGCTATCAGTGCAATCGCGCCGTAAGCGCAATCGATGAAGCGGAACTGTCGCCAGCGAAGCATGTCAGACTCCTTCTCGCGGATAGTGAATGAACCTTGCAGGGCTCTGTGGCTATTTAGCGAGGATGCACCAGATCAGCCAAATGATGGAAGCTGAGAGCCGGGAAAAGAGCTATAAGGGTAGAAATGTCTCATTGAACCTCTGCGAGGTGACAGTTTCTCCCGACGTTCCCCCACCCGGATGCCTGGTCTCAGCGAACTGCCTTTCACTGAACCCTTGGAGGAAGACGATGCAATCTGCAGGCCGACGGAAGTACCCAGATCGGGTGGATGAACACGCTCCCTGTCGGCGATTGCCGAATGTGCGATTGCTGAACGAGTTCCAGAGGTCGTTTCCGTTGGAGCCCGAGCCGTTTGCGAAGATGGGAGAGCGGCTCGGAATGTCGGAGGACGACGTCGTTCGCGGCTTGGAGCAGCTGCTGACCGTGGGTGCGATCAGCCGCGTTGGACCCGTCTTTGCGCCAGGTGCCATCGGTGTGAGTACGTTGGCGGCGATGGCAGTGCCTGTGTCCAGGGTCGGAGAGGTCGCGCGTAGGATCAGCGAGCTCTCGGAAGTCAACCACAACTACGAGCGCGAAGGGGCGCTCAACCTCTGGTTCGTCATTACGGCCGAGGACGACGCGCATCTGCAGGCGACCCTGTCCCGTATCGCCGATGAAGTCGGACTGCCCGTTCACGATCTTCGACTCGAGGAGGAGTTCCGGATCGATCTCGGCTTCGATCTCGAGGCTGATCATCTTCGGAGCGGGATCGAGCCAGCAGACCGCGATGAGGCTTTGTCGTGACCGGTCGAGCCGAGCTCTCGGCAGCAGAGCGCGAGCTCGTGTGTGCACTACAAGACGGACTTCCTCTCACGCGCCGTCCCTTCGAGGCACTCGCAGAACGCATCGGATGGACGGAAGAGCAAGTGATCCGCCGGCTCAAGGGCTGGGTAGACGACGGCTCGATTCGCCGCTTCGGGGTCGTCGTCCGGCACCGAGAGCTGGGGATTCGACACAATGCGATGGTGGTGTGGGATATTCCCGACCAAGAGGTTGCAGCCATTGGGCGTCAGATGACGCGCCGCTCCTACGTCACATTGTGCTATCGAAGACGGCGATCGCTACCGGAGTGGCCGTACAATTTGTACTGCATGATTCACGGGCGCTCCGAGGGAGTCGTTCGCGGACAAGTGGAGACGCTGACCCGCGAGCTCGGCTTGGAGAGCTACCCGCGCGAGATTCTGTTCAGTCAGAGGTGCTTCAAGCAGAGGGGGGCGCTCTACGTCTCGGGCGCGGGCAGCTCTGTCTCTGCAATACGTGGAGAGGTTCATGCCGATTGACGAGGACTACGATGCCGTCGATGCCGCGATCCTCAACCGCCTTCAGGAGGGGATTCCCATCTCGGACGCTCCGTTTCGTTGCGCAGCGGTTGAGCTCGGAATCTCGGAATCCGAGGTCGTGGATCGGATTCGCAGACTGCTCGAGCTCGGAGTCCTGTCTCGCTTCGGCCCGCTCTACAATGTCGAGCAGATGGGGGGTGTCTTCACTCTCGTTGCGGCCGAGGTTCCAGAGGCTCGCTTTCGTGAAGTAGTGGATACGGTGAACGCGTATCCCGAAGTAGCCCACAACTATCGCCGCGAGCATCGGCTCAACATGTGGTTCGTCGTCGCGACGCAGACCGAAGCGGAGACGCGGAGCGTGATGGAGGAGCTTGCCACGAAGACCGGGCTCCACCTCTACGAGTTCCCGAAGCTCGAGGAGTACCACCTGGGCCTCCACCTCGACGCAGGTTCAGCGGACCAGAAGGAGGAGTAAGGCGATGGCGACAGCGGAGCTCTCCGAGCTCGATCGCAGAATCATCCGCGAAACCCAGGCCGGGCTGCCGCTGTGCGTCGATCCCTTTGGCGCACTCGCGACCCAGCTGGGGGAGCTCCCCAGCCGCGTCCAGGCGCGATTTCGCGCGCTGCTGGGAATGGGGGTGATTCGGCGCGTCGCGGTGATCCCGAATCACTACCGGCTCGGCTATCGCTACAACGGAATGTCCGTATGGGATGTCGAGGACGCAGAGGTCTCGAAGTTGGGAACCCTCGTGGGTGCGCTGCCGTTCGTGAGCCACTGCTATCTGCGTCCGCGGCACGGGGACGTTTGGCCGTACAACCTGTTCGCGATGCTGCACGCTCGACGCCGAGAGGAAGTCACCGCCCACGCGGAGCAGATTCGAGTGTTGCTCGGTGCCAGCTGTCGCGGCTCCGATGTTCTATTCAGCTCTCAGATCCTGAAGAAGACGGGCTTTCGTATGTCCGATTCACGCCAAGAGGTACGCGAATGTTCCGACTGACACAGTTTGCCAGAGAGGTCGTCCACCCCACGACAGGAGGCGCGAGGCGCAAGGCTTCTGGACCGGTCGTCATCTGGAACCTAGGACGGCGTTGCAACCTTCGCTGTCGTCACTGCTATACCGACTCGGCCGACCGCAGCTACTCGGGTGAGCTGACGACTGCGGAAGTCCTCGAGGTCATGCAGGATCTGCGCGCCTTCGGGGTGCCGGCCCTGATCCTTTCGGGGGGTGAGCCCCTGCTCCGGCCCGATATCTTCGAGATCGCACGGGCGGCGAAGAGCATGGGCTTCTACGTAGGCCTTTCGAGCAATGGGACCCTGATCGATGAATCGAATATCGACGCGATCTGTGAAGCAGAGTTCGACTACGTGGGTGTCAGCTTGGATGGAATCGGGGACGTGCATGATCGGATTCGCCGCATGCCGGGTGCGTATGAGCGCGCGCTGAGTGGGATGCGCGTGTGCCGAGGCCGTGGTGTCAAGGTGGGCGCTCGCTTCACCATGACCCGCGACAACGCTGCGGATCTGCGCGCCCTACTGGATCTGGTAGAAAGCGAGCGGATCGACAAGCTGTATCTCTCGCATCTCAACTACTCGGGTCGTGGAAAGGTAGAGCGCCGGCGCGATGCACGGCTGCAAACGACGCGGACCGCGATGGACATGCTGTTCGAGGAGGCAATCCGCTGCGCGCGCGAAGGTGTGGAGCGCGAGTTCGTCACCGGGAACAACGACGCCGATGGAGTGTACTTCTTGCAGTGGGTTTCTCGACGGTTTCCGGCCCGCGCAGCGGACCTCCGGCGGAAGCTCGTACAATGGGGCGGGAACGCCAGTGGCGTAGGGGTCGCCAACATCGACAATCTGGGCAATGTGCATCCGGATTCGTTCTGGTGGGACTACTCTCTCGGCAACGTTCGGGAGCGGAAGTTCTCCTCCATCTGGTCCGATCATCGCGATCCTCTCATGGCTGGGCTCAATGCCTCCCCGCGGCCGCTGGAGGGAAGGTGCGCGCGATGCGCATCGCTCGATATCTGCAATGGAAATACGCGCATTCGAGCGCTGCAGCTGACTGGTAATCCTTGGGCGGAAGATCCTGGGTGCTATCTCAGCGACGCTGAGATCGGCCTAGCGTAGGTAGGGTGGACTCAGCTGGGGCCCGGGGGCGCAAGGCGGCTCGCTGTAGGGAGTGGGCCCGGTCGAGCAAAGGAGGGCCCGAACGGAGTTCGGGCCCTCGAAGTAGTGGTTCGATGCGCCGCATGCGTGATGCGGCTGCTTCCGCCAGTTCAGTTCCCGACGCGACCCTCGTTGTATCCGGCGCGGACGAAGTGTCCGGCTGCACTGACGCAATCGCTTCCGAAGGCGCGCTGTAGGTCCGCGTACCGATTCAGGTAGCTGCGGGGATCGAAGTCTTTGGCGCTGCGCCGGCACTCTACGGTACCGTGTCGCAGATAGTGATCGATCGCCGCGGGCCAGTTCTGGGGACCGAACGCGTTGCGAAGATCCGCGTGGAAGCTCATGTACTCCTTGACTGCGAAGGCAGGAGAGCTGGCGCGGCCCTCGGCACGGCCGTGCCGGTCCCAGTGCGAGCGGGCGGCCGCATAGTTGGTGGGGCCGAACGCTCGGACCAGATCGGGATGGATGCTCAAGTAGTACGACGCCGAAAAGGCGGGGAGTAGATCGTGCGGGGTCTGTACGATCTGAACGCGGCCACCGGTTCCCGCCATGGGCGGCGCAGGTGCGCTCGGGGCCTTCAGGCTGCCCACGCGAGCGGTCTTGCCGAAGAAGATCGGCCAGAACCAGCGTCGTAGAGTCTGCTGGGCATCGTACGCTCCGAGCGCAGGCTCGATCTCGGCTTGACCGGGATATCGCACGTTCACCAGCTCGAGGATCGGGTTGTACACGTCTCGCAGGAGCTCTCCGCGGTACCGCTGCGAACCTGGATCATTCGCGCAGATGATCTTGTCGCCCGGGCCGTTGTCCAGCTTGACCTTTCCCTGGAATCGAGCGGGCAGGAGCAGGCTCTCTCCGCTGGGAGCCGTGTATGCATAGAGGTCCTCGCCGCGATGCAGCGACATCTCGGCCACCATGGCCAGATTGCCGAGCGTGAGCAGCGAGTACCCGTAACCTCTACGAGAGTTGTTCGCCGTCGCCGGATTCGCGTTGCAGGCATTCAAGGCGCCGGGATCGAAGTGACGGTTGCCGTCGAAGACCTCCCCGGTTGCCGTCGGCGAGGGAGTCTTCAGGTCGGCGCCCAGACGGGGCTGACCTGCCAGATAGATCGCATCTCGAACCAGGCTCTTCCAGCTGTAGGGTAGCGGCGAGCAGCATCCGAGCTTGGTTCCGTCGATCGACTCGGCGAGCTGACCGGGCTGCTCGAGGATGTATGCGATGGAAGCCATCGCTGCAATGTGAGCCGTCGAATGATTGCTGAACACCTGCACGACCTGTCGCTGAGACCAGAGGTACGTGTTGTCGCGTAGGATCCGGTACGTCTTGGATAGCCAGTCCTGGATGACTCGATGATCCGAAGCACTGAGAGCACCGCTATCGTAGAGGAGGTCGTAGGCGGCGACGTAGGCAGGAATCTGAATCCCGATCGAAAGTCCGGACTCTTCCTGTAGGCATTCGCCCGCTCGGCAGTAGTCGCCAATGTTCGGACTCGGCAACGACCGAGAGGCCCAGAGAACCAGGAAGTCTCTCGCTCGCTTCTGAAGCGAGGCCGCCTCTGCCTCAGCAACGTTGGGGACGAGATACGGCATCATCGCTGCTGCCAACGCCCGCTCTGGCTGGGCCGTGATGACGCGCCGGAACTCGTCGGTATTCGTCCCTTCGTACACATTCGTCGTATTGAGCGATCGTGCGCTCGCGATCAGCTGGGCAAAGTGAGTCCGGATGGGCTCCTCTTTCGCTTGAACTCGCGCCCGATACTCGTTCAGCTCCGCCGTGTTGAAGTACAGATTCGGATGAGCTTGGGCCCAGCATAGGCTGGAGATCAGAGTGACCCCCAGTCCCGCAAGCCATGACATGTAGCGCACTATTCATTCTCCAATTTCAAGTTCAGAGTTCGCATAGATGGTGGACCACGAGCTCCGCTCGCGAGGTGCGACCGGAGATGTGGTCGAGACGAGGCGCGGTCTCGCAGGTCAGGCTTCGGGCCTGACTCGACGCTATTCAACGAGGTCTCGTGTGGCCTCAAAAGGGAGAGCAGGCGAGTGAGCAGAACGGATAGAGGTCTGACGTGAGATGTACGTGAGGGAAACGGAGGCATCCGTAGAGGAGAAAGAGCGGAGCGGTGCGCCCAGCGTCGGCTCCTGAGGTCGGTTCAATCTGAAAGAGAAACCGAACGATGGTTCGGAGTCGATGTGATCAGATGTTGGTCGCCGGTTTGAGCTTCTCTTGTGCCTGGCGGAAAGCTGCAGCGGTAGGGAGGCAAGAAGTGGATCAAGCTGGACTTGTGGCTTCGTTCGCCGAGAATTCAGGCTCGTTTGGCATGTAGACGAGCTCGAGCTTCAGACCGTCTGGGTCTGTGAAGAAGACGGCGTAGTATCCTGGCGCGTAGTGGGGGTAGTCGGTTGGGGGATCCAGAACCGTCGCGCCGATTTTCACCAGGAGCTGATGGAGGCGATCCACATCGCTGCGCGAGGCTGCCGAGAAGGCCACGTGATGGAGTCCCGGGCTGAATCGATCGTGTCGAGTCCGCCGCTTGGCCTTCTGGAGCGCAATCGAGAAGACGCGCTGACCTCTCTCGGTGGAGTGGAACAGGGGAAGCTGTGTGTTCCCGTGCGCAAGGCGTCTCGGCTCGAAGCCCAGGAACCCGAGAACGGATCGGTAGAACGGCTCCGAGGCGACTGGGTCGGTGACGGTGAGGTCGAGATGGTTGATGCTGCCTCGGATCACGTTTCGATCGCGTCCGTGAAGGTGAGTCGGTTGCCCGAAGGGTCGATGACGTTCATGTCTCGGCTACCCCAAGGCATCGCTTGTATGTCCGGGCGCGCGTGCTTGTACTTCTTCGCCTGCAGCTCTTTGCAGAACTGATCGAGCTCCGAGGTCTGTATCCGCACAGCCGAACCGGGTGTGCAATCTCCGTGGTGACCGGAGAGGTGGAGTACGCAGTCCTCCCTGGAGACCTGCATGTAGAGCGGCGCCCCCTCCTCGAAGCGGTGCTCCCAGTCGACCGAGAAGCCGAGGAAGTCCACGTAGAACTCCCGCGCTAGGGTCTCGTCGAAGATCCTGAGTATCGGAGTCGTGGAGCCGAAGGCCATGATCGTTCTCCTCATCCCAATGGATACTACCAGATGGTGTGGAGACGAAGGTCTTGGCTCGTCGCACTCTCCGGGTTGCTTTGGTGTGTGCATCGAGCTGTGCTCCCGTTGAGGCTCGGTTGTGCTCCGGGGGAGTCGAGAAGCAGGAGCTCACAGGGTGAGAGCCGCGCGGGAAGTCACCTCTCGACGATGACGCGTGCAGCGATCCCAGGGGGGCAGCCCACCAGTCGGCGCGTGGCTCCAGATGGTACCTATGCAATCTATGCCAACACTCGGAGCGCGCTCGTCGATGGGAAGATCGTGATCGAATGCTTGGAGCCAGACTGGCGCATCTTGGCCCGCCTGACCGCGGATCAGCTAGCTCGCATCACTGCTGCCTTGCGCGCGGGTTCTTTCGAGCTCGATTCGGAGTACCACCCGTGCGGAGCGAGCGCGGTTGGGTTCCGAATGTCTTGGAGCGCATGCTTGGAGGGACGGCGCAACACGGTCGTGCGGGTCTTTGCCGACCCAGCAAGCACTCCCTCGCTGGCTGCGGATCGAGATGCGTTCGAGCTAGCGGTTGGCGAGGTGATCGCTGCGGCAGGAGAGCGTGAGCGCAAGGTCGGCGACGACGACACAAGCGGCGTTGGAGTTGGGGCCGCGAAGAGAGAGCGGGTCTACGCGCTTCGGCGTGCAGCGAGCCGCTCGATCGGTCGATCGGCTGCCCGAAGTACACAGAGTACTTCGCAGTAGAAGCTTCCCCTATTTGAAGGTAAAGCGACACGGCCGACCGTACGTCATCCAGTGTCAGTCGCGTGTCACTACGACGGCAGCTCGCGTGCTTCGAAAGGACAAATTGCGCTGAAATTGGCGCAGAGGAGCATTTCTAAGCCTTGGCGCGAAAATCATACGGCCAAGGGAAGAATTCTCTCGAATGAACGAGCGAACGAACGCCGCCTTCCTACTAGGATAGGGCGTTCTACACCCAACTCTCGTGTCCACGCACGGTTGGGGCAGTCCTCATGGTCTGCGAGTCACTGCTTGGGTAGGGGAATCGCTTCGACAACGCATTCAACCATGGCTAGCTGAAGAGCAGATTAAGGGGACATGAAGGCCGGCGCACGAGTGGTCTGCGTATCGCTCAGTGGGGCAGGAGAGGAGGAATAGTTCGAAAAAGGGGAGGCGAATGAAATCTCAATTGTGTGTAGGAAGCATCTTCTTGTCGATGTTTCTCATTCCCATTGGTGTTCCAAGGGCCGAGGTGACGGATCCGGATGACCTCGCCGACGTGGCAGAGAACGTGCCTGGCGCCATCGAACACTGCGACGAAGAGGTGGCGGCGCGTGACTTCATCCCGATCTTCGACTGCGGCGACGAGCTGTTCGAGACTCAATTCAATGCAGTAGATGGGGTTGGGGCGAAGTTTGGTACCGGCCAGCGCTTTACGCGTACGCCTCGCTTCGACCTCGATGCGTACGCCGATATCGTTCCAGCGCGGATCACCGGGCCCAACGCACAAGCGTGTGCCGACTGCCACATGGGCGCAGCCCTCGGGGGGGCAGGAGACGGTTCCGGCATCGTGACCGTCAACAACGTGCAGGATCTCGCGCAGATCCGTGATGTTGCCGATCCCAAGAACTTCGTCTCGCGGAATCCTCCACATCTCTTTGCTCCCGGAGCAATCCAGGTGGGTGCAGAGGAGATGACGCTCGACTTGTTTGCGATTCGAGACGACGCGATCGCGACGGCGTGCTCGGAAATGCGCCCGGTTGCGGCGCGGCTCACCAGCAAGGGGATCAGCTTCGGGACGATTTCCGTGAGCCCCGATGCGTGCCCGGATCCGCAGATCGACTCCTCTGCGGTCGAGGGCGTGGATGCAGATCTCGTGATCAAGCCCTTTGGTTGGAAGGGCACGGTCGCGCCGTTGCGGCTGTTCAACGCGGCTGCCTTTCACAACGAGTTGGGGATGACGCCGACTGAACTCGCTGGGCCGGGGGTGGATAGCGACGGCGATGGGGTCGTGGACGAGATTTTCGTCGAGGACGTCTCGGCCATGACCGTCTATCTCGCGGCTCAGCCTCGGCCCACGACACGAATCGAGCTCGACGACCTGCGGCGGGCGTTGATTCGCCGTGGACGGGCGGGCATCCAGGTCATTCGTGACTTGGAGATTCCCCGACTGAGCGTCCAACAGCGCCAGCAGATCCGTAGAGGCGAGAGCAAGTTCGCCGAGATCGGATGCGCGCTGTGTCACCGCCCCGAGCTGCAGCTCGGAGGGGCGACGTTCGCAGAGCCCAGCCCATTGCCCGACTTCCGCTTCGACTTCGGGCTGGATCCGCGGGTGGCTCAGACCGTCGATCCCGCAAACCCTCTCACCTTCGATCTGACCATGGACCAGCCGAACAACGTGATCCAGGTCGGCGACGAGATCGTGTTCCGGCTGGGGAGCCTGCAGGCCACGGAGGACGGGGGCGCGGTCGTGCGCGCGTTCGCGGACTTCAAGCGGCACGAGATGGGCCCTTCGCTGGCCGAATCGATCACCGATCCGGAGCCCCTGAATCCCGCGGTTCGAATCCCGGTGTCGGTGTTTCTGACCGAGCCGCTGTGGGGAGTCGGGAGCACGGCGCCCTATCTGCATGATGGACGCGCAACGACCATCGAGGAGGCCATCATCGAGCACGGTGGCGAGGCGGCCGCATCCCGGGACCGTTTCCGAGCGCTCAGCACTGCGGGTCAGGACGACCTGCTGGCGTTCCTCGACAACCTGGTGCTCTTCTTCCCGAGCACGGACTAGGCGCAACCGAGCACCGATCTCGGGGATTCACTCCGCGAGGCCTCGATGTCCATTGCGAGTGGCTGGCGCGTTCTCGAGAACACGCCAGCCACTCGTCAGAGCTCTCTCGCTTGCAACCGGCCTTCCTCGCTGCTAAAGCGGGGGTGAGCGAGACTTGATGTCTTCAGACCATCAGGCAGCCGGCTTTGGGATTATGAGATCAGGTCGGAGACGAGATGCGACCCGCTAGCAGGATTTGTCCGCTCGGCGCGTCGAGCACGAAGAAAAGAAACGGACGATTCACGACGAAGCTCGTTCTCGCTCCGGAGGTCGGCCTCTGAAGTCGAAACGCTGGAGCTTCGACTCCGTCCGTCCCCTCCTCATCCAATGAGAAATAGGCACTATGCTGGAGCTGGTCCAGAAATAGCCTATCCGAGCTCTCTGACATCGCGGACAGGTCTGCATTCGCGGAGCTGAAGGCGCTGTCCAGCCCCATCTCGATCAGATCCGGCTCGAGGGCGATCGTCGACTCGAGCTCGAATCGCGGAATCCTCACGTGTGCGCGGTGTTCCGAACGCACCAAGTCGACGAGCAAACCCTCGAGCCATTGGCGAGTCACCCGCCGCTCGATCTCGTTGCGGCGCCCCTCGGCTGGAAGTACGAAGATGGCGCTCATTTGGGGAAAAACATAGGGGAGCATGACTCCTTGAAATCCATCTCCCTCTATGTAGAGATCCGCTGTCCCGTGAACCATGGGTACGCGGAGCTTGCCGGATGGTGAGTAGAAGTCCTCTTCGGTGGTGAGAGCGCGGTCGAAGGGGAAGAGCCACGAAGCTTCGAGCAGGAACGCACCTGCGAGCACGAGGCCCCTGCCTCGCTCCTCTTCCACAGCCGGTACCAGGGTGTGGATGCGTTGCTCGGTTTGCTCCGCGATCCAGGCGTTGATTGCGACCCGTTCGCGCTGGGTAGGCGCTGCGGCCCACATCGCACCGCCATAGTAGGCCGAGAGCAGATCGAGGAATGCGGGCTCCAGCTCAATTTTGTCCGAAACGATCCCGCGGTGAATGTGATGCACACGCAGGCTTCCTCCCTGTTTGTCCGCTTCGTCGCGCATGCGCTCGTTCGACCGTTCTTGCAAGGCAAGGTCGGTGGCGTTGAAGCCGACGTGTACGCTCGGCCGATCGCCGATGAAGGCCAGCGCTTCACTCAGCTGGCGCCGCGTCCCGTTTGCGGACGCTCCGTAAAGAATCCCCAGCGAAGTGGCCACGGCATACGGAGAGACGACCACGTTCCCGTCGCGGGCAAGCAGGCGTGAGTAGAGTTCGAGCTCGAAGTCTCGGGTGAGCCGGCCGAATCGATCCAGCGCAGATCGACCTACCGCTTTCGCGGATGCGCGGGGGAGGGAGGATCGCAGCAGCGGAAGCTCGCTCTGACCGATGCGAGCGGGGCCGCACGCAAGGCCGAGCAACAGCACACTTCCGCATGCCCTTCTCATCACGCTCTGGGCGAGTGTCCTCGTAGTGCCTCCTCCGGCCCAGAGCCTTCGCTGACCGTCGCGCGCGACATGACTTGCGTAGAGGTGCGGAGATCGCTGCGACGCCAGGCCAGGAGCCGCACGTCCGAGTCAGCGTCCCGTGGGGTCGGGTTTGGGTTGGCCTGCCCCCTGGTCGCCGGTCGAAGCGGGCGCACGGGAGGGCGATTCCCGTAGTCCGCCGTTCCTCGCGGACCCTGGAATGAGGGCGGGGGACGGCGCGCTTGGCAGCTTGAAGCGCTCCGCTGACGGAGGCGGTCCAAGGAGCGCCTTCAAGGTGGCGAGCTGAGACTCGATGCGGCGATCGACCTGTTCATGGCACTTGCGGCGACGCTCGTCCAGGAGAGCTGCTGCCTCCCGGCGCTCCTGCTCGGTGGCGAGCTCCGCGCCGATGGGGGTGCTGTCCAAGCCGGCACAGGGGTGTCGAAGCTCTGGTGCTCCGTTCTCTTCGCGTACCGCCTCTTCGCGAATCGCCGGGGCGTCTCCGGCTCTCGCTTTCGATGAATTCTGGTGCTGTCCGCAGTGCGCGAGTGCATGGGCCGCTGCGGCACGATAGGTATCCGGCCCGATCTCGAGCATCAGCGCCTCCCCGGCACACGGGCACTGCCAACGCAGCTCCTTCCCCTGCACCGAAATAGCGCAGAGGCTGACGAGGATGAACCCGGAGAACGTAAAGACACGTGAGAGCACAGCGCCTTATCGGACCCGCTCGATCGAATGTTGACGTTCCTTACCAGGTGGAGTGAGTTGGAAGCAGGCGCTTCCGAAATCACGAAGTATTTGCCCTTGTCGGAGTGCGAAGGGAAGAGCTAGATGGCCAGGTTGGGTCCTACTGCAGTCAGTGTATGACGCACTCGCGAGCGCCGGCAGAAAGTAGGGCATGACGCAGGATGGAGCTTCCGTAGCCTGCGAATGCAGCAGACGTCTGCTGCATTCCTCGCACATGAACCAGCGGACACAGGAGGATGGAGTTCCGTCTCCGGACCTGAATGAGCCCGAATGTGAGAAATGCCTCCAGGCAATCATACTTCAGACCCGGCGGATCGGTCACGCACCCCGCATCGAGAATCTCCACTCGCTGATACGATGGAGCTGCCAAGGGCTCGCCGCCCACGGAGAGGATTGTCGCTCGTGCTCGGGAGACATCGCGAAATACGAAGGGCCGTAGGTGGATAGCGCGACTCGACTGGCGGAACAGCACCTCGGTAGGCGCTAGCTCGATGGCGACATCGGTCACGGTCGTCCGCGCGAGGAGGTCCAGGAAGAGATTCCTTCCGAGCGGCATGTCTTCAGTAGACCATCTGAGCCGAGTAGCAGCATACTGCTGCCGGTCGTCGGGGGAAGACCGTGGCTTGGATCGGCTTCATCGCTTGGAGATTGATCACTCGTCTACCTGCTCGGGGAAGCAAGGAATGGTGTCGCCTTCGCATGACCATGGCGTGCGGGAATCACTGAAGCACCTTGCGGACGGGCGAGCGGACGGGATCGTCTCGAGAGAGCCCGCTGGAATCACCCATGCCGAACCACCTCGAGTGAGGTGGGGCAGTGGAGAGCCACAGGTTCGACAAAAGGCGGTGGCGAAGCTTCGCGCCGTTGGAAGATCGTATCGCCCAACGAGAGCTTCGCCGGATAGCCACACGAGCGCATCGGGAGATGCGTACAGATTCGTGGCATGAGCGCTGCCGGTTGCACGTCGGCAACGGGAGCAGTGGCAATGCACGAATTGCTGCCACGGACCCGAAGCGCGATATCGAACCGCACCGCAGAGACACCGGCCATCGAGTTGCTCGTCAATCGTCATGATCAATGGAACTCCGAACTGGCCTCATCGTGAGCTCTCCCTTTGCCCAACGAGAGCCGCGTTTGTTGGCCGACTGGATCGGACAGCTCCGGGTCCACGGAAGCCGGGTCGAAGTCGGCTTCCCGCATCTCGAGTAGAAGCGGGAAGTCGACTCTTGGTGAGTATTCTCCGCCGATGACGAGCGACTGTCCAGGGCAGAGCTCTCTGAGTCCGTGGGCGATCAAGTCTCGCAAACGAGCCAAGTCTGCCAGAGTGCCGCGAATACTCTCGCCGTCGATCTCGGGCGAGTCCGAGGTCTGGACTTTGAGGTAGCAGTAGGGTCCGTAATGCTCGTGTTCAGAGAAGGATTGATTGCTGGGATTGAGAATGTATGCGTCTAGAAGCTTTACAAGTTCTTCGAGTCCGGTCGCTGAGCCGACGAAGCGCCAGCATGGAGGCGCAGTCGTGCACTCGTAGAAGAATCCCAACTCACGCCACTCGTCGCGCGTCGCCTGTTTCGTTGCCTCGGAAAGTCCCATCTTACACTGTGTAGCATCACCGGTCTGGCGCTCACCAGGCTGGAGGCCTCCGGAAAGGGGGTGTGTGCGCTATGGCCGCGGTCCCAAGAGGATGACCGATGCGCCGAGAGTGCAGATGACGGAGCCGAGAATTTCCCATCGATCCGGGGATACGCCTTTTACCCCGCGTAGCCACAGCAGGGAGCTGGCGATGTAGATTCCGCCGTACGCCGCATAGGCGCGGCCCGCATGGGCGGTCTCGATTTGCGTAAGGCAAAGGGCGAACAGGGAGAGGCTCAGTATCCCTGGGAGGATGAGCCACCACGAACCGCCCCCGCGGAGCCAGGTCCAGAACGAGAAGCATCCCGCGATCTCGAAGAGAGCCGCTGCGATAAAGAACAGAATTGACTTCATGCCGAGTCCCGCCTTGTTCGTGGGGCCGCCAGGTTCTTGCGTTCCGAGGGATAGACTAGTGCGTCGCCGAGCATGTCCATCGATCAGCGAGCGGTGCGGTTCGAGCGCGATATTCTCTAGCCCGTAGCTCCAGCTCGTGCAATGGTGGTCACCTTGGCGTGACAGAGAGAGCGCAGGAGGGATCCGCTCAGTTCCAGCTCGAGGCCGCGGCGTCCGCCACTCACGAAGATGGTCGCGTGGCGGAGCGCAGAACTGTCTAGGACCGTGAGCAGGGTCTGACGTTGTCCGAGCGGGCTGATGCCCCCAAGGACGTACCCTGTCGCTCGCTCCGCTTCGCGAGCCGGCGCCACGGCCGCCCGCTTCCCCTCGGC
The DNA here is from genome assembly GCA_003247575.1 of Pseudomonadota bacterium. GTDB lineage: Bacteria > Myxococcota_A > UBA9160 > SZUA-336 > SZUA-336 > SZUA-336. The sequence continues at coordinate 63,052 of QJZC01000029.1, read as the reverse complement.
GGCAGCCGCGAACAGCTTCAGGTTCAACTCGCCGCTGACAGGTAGAACGGCCACGGCCAGCCGCTGGAAATCGACCTTCACAACGAGCGTCTTGAACACGCGCTCCTCGGGTAGTCCAAGTGCGCTAGCCGCCTCACGACCATAGCTCCGTCCCTGCATCGACTCGAACTCGTGGACCTTGAAGGCGACGCCTGCTGAATTCAGAAACGCGATTGCGGGGGTCATCTTCGAGCGAATCTCCGTCCCCAAGCCTCAGAGTTGATACTTCCATCGGAGCGGATCAGGTAGCGATTGGCAGGTGAACTCCACATGAAGGATTCGCCGTGTCCCTCCGCATTCCATGCGACGGGAGCGATGAAGAATCAGGGGACTCATCACGAGGATGTCTCCAGGAGCAACGGCAAGGATCTTCGCGGGGATTGTGGAGATCAGTTGGTGTCGCGCGGCGGCGTCATGCAGGGTGCGGTGCGTGCCCGGAATCACCTCGAGCGGACCCGCGCCGGCCGGGCATGGGTCGACATGGAGCCGCAGCGCGATCACTGTCTGCAACACGGCTAGGGGAGCGGTCGCATAGTCGATTCCCCCCTTGCGTGTCCAGTTGGAGAACCCCGGGGCTTCTCTACGCCGCTGTACGCACACAGTCTGATCTTGGTGCCACGGGACGAACCAATCGGATTCCGCCGACTTCGTGAAGAGGCTGGATCGGACTGCCCAGGCCTGCTCACCTAGAACGCGGGAGGCGACGCCGCGGAGCTCTGACTGGAGGGCGACTGTGCGGTAGGGTGAATCTGTCGCGAGCACATCGCGGATGGGGGCGTTCGATGCAGGAAGGTCGCAGAGCGCCTCGCGACGTGTAACGGATGCCCACATGTATCCGTTCTCTATCAGGTCTTCGGTTCTCACTCCCCGACTCTCGCCACCCAACACCCAGGATTCCGCGGAGGCTGACAGTGCCACCGCTGGTTACCGAGGTCTCGCTTGGTTCCGCCCGAAGGGTACACGATACTCCCTTGGGCTGGGGTGGAAGCGAGCTAGTCGGCCCACCAACCAAGGAAGGTACCGAAGTCGCCCCAGAGAATGACCAACAGCATCCACGCGGCGACGGCGAGAAGTGGGATGCTGGATAGAATGATCCTGATACGCATGAGAAGTGGACTCCACCTCCGTCCGGATGTTCAGTCAAGGTCTGCTCATGTCTACGAGTGCGTAGTGCGGGTGGGTTCTCTCGCTCTCACTATCGACAGGCTGGCGCGCAACACTTTCGGAACTCTCGGAACGCTGCAACCATGAGGCTCAGCTATGCTGGGGTTGGGGAAGGTTCCGCGGGCACGCCGTGCCGCGCTCGAAGCCGAAGGTCTCGTCGCCTGCGAGGAGGGCTGCCCGCTGTCTCTGCGCTATCGGAAGTACCGCTCGCCGCACTTTCGCCTCACGGGGCACAAGGGAGGCTTTGGCTGGGTCGTACTCACGGAAAGGACTCTGGCCGTCAAGGCTCATTGGGAAGTGGCCGAGATACCGCTCGCGGCCATCACCGACGCGAATCTGCAGTACGGTACGATCGGCCCAGGCTGCTTCTTCGTTCGATACGATGCCGCTGATTTCTACTCCGACCGCAGTGGCACGGTCGAGCACCGAGTCTACACATCCAATGCAGGAAAGCTCGTGGATGCGATCGACGCGCAGGTGGGTCGTGGGACCCCGAACGTAGCGCGTCAGGACGTCTTTCCATCGGCGCAGGATCGGTGGGCGACGATCATGGTCTGGAGCATGGCTTTGGCGATCTGGATTGGCACGGTGGGAGTTGCGCTCACGATGCCGACGTCAGGCGAGGCCCTCGTTGCCTGGATCATCGGCGGTCTTTCTGGCGCATTGGGCCTCTGGTTCTGGGCGACGACCCGCTATCGCATCACCGATACCGACTTGCACATGCACAGTGGTCCGATTCACATGCGCGTTGCCCTGTCGAAGATCCGATCGGTGCATGCGTGCGGAGGCGTCGAGTCGACGTTTCGCGGCTACGCGATGGGCTGGTCGCTACACGTGCTCCTCGTCGAACGAAGCGATAAGAGCTTCGGCTATCGCATCTCACCCCGCGACCGCGCCGGCTTCATGCAGTGCCTCGCGCGGCGCGTCCCCGACCTGGTACTCGACGGGACGGTCAGCGCATCGACTCCGGCAGCTCGTCAGGCTTCGGCATTCCGTCGAAGCGAGGGAGAGCCGGATCCATCACGTCCCAGTGGGCGGCGCGATTCGCGTAGACCACCATCTGAGGTTTGAAGAGGTTGGGATCGTCAAGGCTCGACGCTCGCACGAATACCAACCCGGGCATCCCGAGGTTGGTCGAATAGATCGGAGATCCGCACTCGGCACAGAACGCACGACGGATGAGGTTCCCACTATCCGCCGGCTTCTCATAGAAGGTCACCGTTCCCTCGAGCGCGAACTCGTCCTCCGCGACGATCATGTGCGAGCCGTGCCCTGTACCGCTGGTTTTCCTGCAGTCGATGCAGTGGCAATGTCCTCCGCCCGATTCTGCTGCGCACTGATACCGCACCCGTCCGCACAGGCACCCACCGTCGATCGCCATGGCTGTAAGACCTCCCAGTTGTTCTGTTAGACTGGGAATCGTACTCTATCACTTGCATTTTGCAAGTTAATTAAGATGAGCCCAAAAGACGTTTCAAAGCAAGGTAGCTGCCCCGTTACCTACGCACTCGAGATCTTTGGTGATCGTTGGACCTTGGTCGTACTGCGCAACATCGTGCTGGAGTCGCGCTACCGAAACAAGGAGCTTTGCGAGGCGATCCCGCGCATTGCGACGAACGTATTGGCGGATCGCCTGAAGCGGCTCGAGTCTCGGGGCTTGGTGATTCGGGAGCGAGACCCCGAGGATGCACGGCAGTTCCTATACAAGCCGACGCCTCTCGCAGTGAGTGTGATTCCGATGCTCGTCGAGATGATCGCCTGGGGAGCTCAATACGGGGACGGAGAGGTCTCCCCGACCTTTCTTCGCAGGTTGAAGGAGGATCGTGAGGGCGTGATCGAAGAGCTCCAGAAGCAAGCCCGCGAGCGCGCCTCAATCGCGTAGTGAGTGAAACCCGGAGGGAGGTTGGAGTAGCAGGCATTTCGCGCGGTGACAGTGGTGTCTTGTGGGCCGGTGTTTCATTGACGGATACCCGGAGGTCGCTGCCAGCCACGTCGAAGTGTCGGCGGAACCTGCAGGTTCTCCACAGGCTGATTCGGTCGGTGACCCGCGGGAGCTGGAGGCCGCGGTTCTTCATTCCGCGCAGATTCCTATGTCTTCTGGTATCTACAACTTCTTGGAGCGGTTGATTGAGTATTTTTGTGTACTAAGTTGGCGGTGATGACGATGATCAATGTGCACGAAGCCAAGACCCAACTCTCCCGCCTTCTCGAACGTGTTCGGGCGGGTGAGGAGATCGTCATCGCAAAGAACGGAAGGCCGTATGCACGGCTCTGCCCGCTCGAGCCGGCGCGACCACGTACTCCAGGACTCCTGAACGGAACAGTAGAGGACTCCTCCTTTGAGCCGCTTCCGGACGAAGAGCTGGCGGCCTGGGAGCGGTGAGCGGCTACCTGCGGGATACGCCGCGCTGCTCTGGTGGCTCTTCGACGACCCGAAGCTCTCAACTACAGCTCGCGGAATCATCTCGGATCCAGATCATCCGATCTTCGTTTCGAGTGCCTCAGCGTGGGAGATCGCCACGAAGAATCGCCTGGGGAAGCTCGACTCAGCAGCTCTGCTGCTTCGAGATTTCGTCGGCTACGTGCAACAAGCCGCGCTCTCCGAGCTGACGATCTCCATCGCACATGCCCAACGTGCAGGGAGCTGGCCTCAACCTCACCGTGACCCGTTCGATCGGAGGATTGCCGCCCAGGCGATGACCGAAGATCCGAGTGTTCTCTCGCGCGATCAAGCCCTCTCCCAGTTTGGCGTCACTGTCGTGTGGTAACCAGTTGGCTGATCAGTGCTAGCTCGGATATTTGGCTCTTCTGGGGAATCTGTGGGCGGGTCAAGGCGGGCGAAGCCGCCGACGGGAAGCCTGGACGCGGCCGCGCCTCAGCGGTCCCATCTACGCGCGATGGGCCGTACGGCTCGCACCGCTCTCTACGCCCACAGATTCTCCAGAAGAGCCAGCAAAAGGTCGTCGCGCAGCGCCTAGTGATCATTCAGATCCTCACAGCCGCAGGCGATCCCCAAGACGCACTGATCAATCAGAGAGAGCACGCTGTGCGTGATCCGCTCGGGGTCCCGATGACAAGGAAGTCTGCACCCGGATAGTTCTCGGCCCACTCGAGGAGTTGGATCTGGAGGTCCGCCTCCCCGGACGCAGAATGCGGGGCGGCGGGTCGCAGCGTGCCCCAGCCGATCACCTCGTCCTCCTCGAAGCGCATGCGCACCTGAATTGACACCCCCCCCGAAAGGTCCCCGAGTCCGAGTACGGGCAGATTACGCGGCGCGTAGAGCGTCGCTTCCCGGATCGCGAGGCCGACCCAGCTGCGGCCCTGATTGAGTTCCAGGACTTGGGGCGGTGAGTAGCTCTCCGAGAAGTCGAAGAGCAGCTGACCCACACTGTGACCGAACTCTGATGTTCCGATGAAGAAGGGCGGTGGGGAAAGGGTCAGTGAAGCGACTGCGCCCGAGGGTAGGGTTGGGTCGAGAGGGTCTGGTTGGGCGACGAATACGATGTCTACATCATTGACACCCGCGCGCCTCTGCTGCCGGAGTACGGCCGCACCGATGATGCGAACTTTCTGGTTGCTCTGGTCGCGGAGCAAGTGGCGCGGCACCGTTCCTGGTTCTGGAACATAGATCGCCGGCTCGAGCTGAGGTAGGGTGAGCGCAAAGTCCGCAAGGGGGATGCTGAGCTGCCAGGCGTCGGACGCGGGCTCCAGATTGCCCGTGATCGCCGCGCGGCTGATCGAAAGCTGGAAGGGGAGACCGCTGTGGATCAGGGGGATCGACAGTGTGCCGATGCCGACATCGAACTCCTCGATGTCGCTCGCGAAGCTGTCGTCCAGAGGCTGAAGCTTGCCGTGATGGATGATCGCGCCGGGCGAGCGTGTAGCGCGATAGACGACCACGGCGAAGCGGGCGACGAGGTCTTGAACCGCCGGGGGCAATGCCGATTGGATTTGATCGGTGATCGAGAAGAGCTCAGCCAGCGCGATGCCGGAACGGCGGGTCATGTGAAACATCCCCCGACTCAGGCCCGAAGATTCGAACCGATCACTCCTTCGGGGCGAGCTGCAATGTGGTGCGGAATGTAGCTTTTGTTCGCAGTGGCGCCTCACATGCGACAGGCGCCTCCCCACGGATCAACGAGCGGGTGGGCTAGACAGAGGTCCAGTCCGATCATCGGCGGGAATCCCACTCGGGAGCCAGGAAGTTCTTCGCCTCCACTCCGAGGGACGCGACGGATCACGCCCGTGGCAGGGCGACGGTGACGAGTGCGGCCCCAAGCATGCACGACTCACTTGCGCTCTTCTCCCGCTCCCAGCCTGAACTACACCACCGAGCAGGCGCATAGCGTGCACTTCTTGCGCGAGCTGGATGGGGCCCGAAGAACAGCACGTCGCCGTCACATCACCGTCGAGCTATCGATATTGCCCGCGCGGTGCCAGTCCCAAGAATCGTCCTGGCACGGACTCGATCCGCGAACGCTGAAGCAGAAAAAATCGAACATCTCCAATTGAAAGGACTGAAGAATGAAGACCAAACTTCACCGGATTCAAACGATCGGCTTGGCTTTGGGAATCGCCTCGACTTTGTCCCCTGTATCCGTCTTGGCGGAAGGAGAGAGTGCGAGCGCTCAAGGCCTGGCGTCAGCGAGGCTGATTCAGCCCATTGGAATCACATTCACGGGAACGGCCCTCAACTTCGGCGACATGATCAAGAACGCACTCACTGGAGAGGTCACGGTCACGCTCGACCCGCAGGCGGGAACGCCTTCAACCATCGTCTCTTCGAACCCTTCAGAGGTCACATTGTTCGGCGGGCATAGCGATTCGATCTTCTCCGTCACTGGAGAGCCCAATCGCGTGATTCAGGTAAGTGTGACTCCATCCATCATCATCTCCAAGGAGGGAGGCGGATCCGCAGCGACAGAGATGGTCGTAGACACCTTCAATGTAGACGCCTACGACAATGCTGGTGATCTCTCCTTTCACGACGACGCCCTCAACCAGTTCACGATGCCGGCGGACGGTAGCGCCGGGCTCGAAGTGGGCGGCGTACTTCATATCAACGACGACGACGAGCTTGGGCAGTACACGGGAAATTTCGACGTCACTGTGAGCTACCTCTAGCTCCTCCGAGTGCTCCCGGCGCCGGGCGGCTCATGCTGCCCGGCGCTCTCACTCGACCTCACAATCGGACCCAAGGAGATATCGTGCGCAACGGAAGAGCATGCTACGTACCACCTGTCCGCCTCGTTTTCTACACGGCTCTCGCCTTCTGCGCGATGACGAGTCTCTCGAATCCTGCCCTAGCGGACGGGTCGAATGTCCTCATCTTTCCGAAGCGTGTAGTCTTTTCGGAGCGCACCCGCTCTGCGGAAGTCACCCTCGTAAACCGTGGAAATAAGCCCGTCACATACCGAATCTCACTGGTAGACCGACGAATGACATCCACGGGCGCACTCGAGGATGCAGACTCCACCAGCGAGGCCTTCTCTGCGCGCCCGTTGTTGCGGTATTCCCCAAGGCAGATCCTGGTTCGAGCGGGCGAGCGACAGACCGTGCGTATCGCGGTACGGAAGCCGGAAGACCTCGAGCCTGGCGAGTATCGCTCACACCTACTGGCAAAGGCTCTGCCTGCCGAGGGAGAGGTAGCCAGCATCGAAGCTGCCGCGAACCCAAACGCAATGGGTGTGCGCATCACCCCGCTTCCTGGAATCTCCATTCCGGTGATCGTGCGCCACGGGGAGCTCGCCGCGTCGGTCGGGCTCTCCGACCTAGCCTTCGAGAACACCTCGCCGGACGCGCCCCCAACTCTGTCCTTCCAGCTCGAGCGCGACGGACTTCGCTCGGTCTACGGCGATCTGATGGCCAGCTTCACGCCGAATCACGCAGGAAAGGAGGAGGTGGTTGCGGTAGTCAAGGGTATCGCGATATACCCGCCTCTCGGAAAGATCACCCGTCGAGTACGCCTTCAGACATCTCCGGGAAGCCGGCTTAGAGACGGCCGCTTGAGGCTCCGGTTTCGGTCGCACGCCGATCACGATGGAGGCGGGGAGCCGCTGACCGCCGAGGCCGAAGTCGCACTGCCTTAGCAACCTCTTCCCAGAACTGACATGCGAGCACTTCAGTTCCTGAAGGTTCTCCTTCTGCTGACGCTCACTGGGGCCCAAACGGTTCGTTCGACTCCGTCCCTCGAATGGGTCGATCCATCCGACGACGACTTGCTCGTTCTCGAGACGAGCTTGAATGGCCTGCGCGTCACAGAGGACCTGCTGGCATACTTGCGTCGCGACCGCGTATTTCTCCCTCTCGCGGCGCTGATGAATACTCTGGAACTGCCGATTCGGGTCGATCCGGCCGCTGGGCTGGCAGAGGGCTGGATCGCGAAGAAGGAGAGGCGATTCTCTCTCAGGGTAGTTCAGCAACAGATGGCAGCAGGCGGAAAACTGCGGAGGATACGGCCTGCGGCGGTCGAAGTTCATCGCGACGACATCTTCGTCGATTCGGATCTGCTCTCCGAATGGCTACCGATCTCCTTCCAGGTCGATCTAGCATCCCTTACCCTGCAGGTGTCGTCCGAGGAGACGCTTCCGATCCAGGGTCGTCTCGAGCGCGCCGCCCGGTGGAGTCAGGCGGATCCGTCCCGAGCACGCGCGCTGGTCGGCGGACATCCCCGCAAGCGCTTTGCCCTAGACCCTCACCCCTACGAGTTGATCGCCTGGCCCGTCCTGGACGCAACCTCTACTTTCGAGGTCAGCCGCGACCGGGACGGCCGCCTGACGAACCAGCGGCGCCATTCGATGCTCGTACAGGGAGATCTCCTGGGCATGAGCGCACACCTGCTTCTCGAGGGGAGCGAAACCGGGACGACTCCCAGTGGCCTCTCGAAGGCACGTTTCTCGCTTTCGAGGCATGACTCGGAGGCAAGACTTCTCGGGCCACTCTACGCAAGCGCAATACGGGTCGGCGATGTCGCGCCCCAATTGGGCGCCTTGGTTTCGTCGGAAAGCCACGGGAGAGGTTTCGAGGTCGCGCGATCTGCGCCGGGGACTTCTGAACGCGGTGAGCTCGACACGACATCACTCGAGGGAGATGCTCCGTCTGGTTCCGACGTCGAGCTCTATCACAATGGTCTACTGCTCGACTTTACGACCATCGATGCGTCCGGCCACTACCGGTTCGCAGATGTGCCCCTCCGGGTCGGAGCCAATATTCTGCGCGTGGTCGTCTATGGTCCCTACGGGGAGCAACGTGAGGAAACGCGTCGGATCGAGGTCGGGGCGGACCTGCTCCGCCCGGGAGCGACGGCGTATCGGATTGGCCTCGCTCAACAAGACCTCGAGCTGTTTGCCCCTGCTGACGTTTCCGATCCTGACGAGCACGGATCCCTTCGCTGGGGGGTAGAACTCGAGAGGGGGATTTCGCATCAGCTGGGGCTGCTGTTCGGTCTGTCTAGCTTGGAGCTCGAGGGCGAGCGTCGTCACTATCTGCGGATGATGTGTCGCACGTCGATGTTTGGCATCACCGGTCAACTACGAGGGACGAAGGATGTCGGCGGGGGATCCGTCGTGAGTCTGGGGCTTCAGCGTCGAATCTCGCGCGGGCTGAACCTTGTCGTTCGTCACGAAGAGCTGCGGGACTTTCGAAGCGAAGCCGTCACCAATTCTGACGTCGTCGGCCGAAGCGAGATCCGAATTGAGGGCGGCCTCCGGCTCCCGCTGTTGCGGGCTTCGATCGCGAGACTGCCGTTTAGCGTGAGAGCCGATCGAGAGCGATCCACCCGAGGGGAGAGCGTCAGCTTGATTGCGACTTCGGGACAGGGGTTTCCGGTCGGACGCATGCTGTTTGGAAACCGCATGGAGGTTCGCCTGTCAGAACGAGCGCTCGAGACCAGAGGCCGGCTGCTCGTTCGGACTCGGCTCCCCGAAGTGGAGCTGACCGGGAGTCTTTCCTATGGCCTGACGCCGCGAGTCGTGATCTCGGAGCTGGGCCTCAGCGGGAGTCTGCGGCTGAATGAGCGAACTCGCGCGCGAATGAGCATCTCCTACGGACTAGAGCGAATGAGCCAGTCCCTCGGGATCGGTGTCGAGCTACGTCGTCGCAGATTTACCCTCGGCCTCGACGCGGGCTACTCCAGCAGTGGAGGCGCGAAGCTGGGGGCCTCCGTATCCCTTGGTCTGAGCCGAGATCCGCGCAGCAAGCAACTCAGCTGGCACTCCGATGTCGCCGCAGCGCGTGCCGCGCTCTCCGCGCGCGTATTCCTAGACCGCGACGGGGATGGTCGCTTCGGACCCGGAGACGCACCCATCTCGGGCGCGGAATTCCGCCAACAGGGCAGGCGCTTGGGCCCAGCAACCGGGGACGATGGCATCGTTCGCCTCGAACTGCCTTCGAACGGACGCACCGATCTGGAGATCGTGGAGTCCAGCCTACCGGATCCCTTCTGGGTTCCAGCGCGCGCCGGCATCGGGCTGGCCGTCCGGCCGGGTGCGCATTGGACCGCTGAGTTTCCGGTGGTAGAAACTGGAGAAATCGATGGGACCGTGACGCTGGGCGGGGATCGTAGCGGTGAGCCTGTCTCGGCTGTCGCGGTGCAACTTCTCGACTCGACAGGTAAGGTGATCGAAGAGAGGAAGAGTCAGTTCGACGGATTCTTCCTGTTTACGCGAATTCCGCCCGCTCGCTACTCTCTGCGCATCTCACCTGAACAGCTTGCACGGTTGCAGCTCACTTCCCCATCTCAACCGAGTGTGCAGCTCCAGTCCGGGGAGATTCGAAACGGCCTTCAACTTCGAGTGATGGCGCAGCCGGAGACGACTCCGTGACTCGTGCTCTCCGCTCGAGTATGAAGTCCCAGGAATACCCGCACGATCAGCCTTTGTGCGGCTCGGCTTCGAGTGCTGTGTCCGGCGTTGTGGTTGACAGGTCCGTTCAGAGAAACCCGGGTTGTCGTATCGCGCAGCGCGCATGAAGATGCGCCACATTCGGCGAGGCGCCCGGGTAAAGCAGGCACGGACCTCGGCGAGTCGCCGCGATGGGACATCCGATTGGTGGGCCCTCCTGGGCTCGAACCAGGGACCAGCCGGTTATGAGCCGGCCGCTCTAACCACTGAGCTAAGGGCCCGAAGACGAGATCTGGGATTCGCGCGTCGCCGCATCGTGGCGCTCGTAGGCAGCGAGGCGCTGGCGGATCGAGTCGACGAAGCACTTGTAGTCCCCGCTCTTGAAGAAGGCGGAGCCCATGATGAAACAGTCCGCGCCGTGCAGCGCGACGGACTCGATCGTGTCGGCGCTGATGCCTCCGTCGACGGAGAGGTCGATCGGGTGGTGCTGTAGCTCGATCCAACGACGCAGCTGATAGAGCTTGGGCAAGGTCTCGGGGATGAAGCTCTGCCCGCCGAAACCGGGATTTACGGTCATGACCAGAACCTGATCGACCATGGGGAGCACGGGCCTCACCAGCTCGGGCGCGGTACCAGGATTGAGGACGACGCACGCGCGTACCCCGGCGGCACGGATTTCTTGCAGAGTGCGGTGGAGATGGGCGCACGCTTCGACGTGGACCCCGATGCAATGGGCCCCGGCGTCGACGAAGCTCGGGATCAGATGCGCGGGCTCGCTCACCATGAGATGGACGTCGACGACGAGGGAGGTGACGTTCGCCACGGCTCTCACGATGTCGGGGCCGATCGTCAGATTGGGAACGAAGTGCCCGTCCATCACGTCGAGGTGGACCCAATCCGCCCCGGCATCCTCGGCCGCGCGTACCTCGTCGGCCAAGTGGCCGAAGTCGGCCGACAGAATCGACGGGGCGATGCGAAAGCGGCTCATCGGCGTACCAAGCGCTGGGCGAAGAATCCGTCACAGCGATCGCGATGTGGGAACGTGCGCAGAGCACCCTGCGAGTCGAGCAAGCTGTGCGCGGCCTCGGGCAGCCAGGGCCGCGCATCGTCGCGCTCGAAGTCGGGGTGCTTGTCGAGGAATGCGTCGATCACCTGCTCGGTCTCTTCCGCCGTCTGCGTACAGACACTATAGACGAGGTTCCCGCCAGGTTGAACGTAGCGGCACGCGGAGTGCAACAGCTCGGACTGAAGCTGGGCACTCGACTCGATGTCGCTCGGCTGCAGCGACCAGCGCGCGTCGGGATTGCGCCGCAGGGTACCGAGCCCCGAGCAGGGGGCATCGAGCAGGATCCCGCGGAAGCGCATCGGGCCCTGAAGGTCGAAGCCCTGGACGACATCCCGCTGCAGCGCGCGGACGTTGCGCAGGTGCAGCCGCCGCGAGGCCTTGTTGATCAGCGGAACCCGGCTCGGGTGCCGGTCGAGGGCGATCACCTCCCCGCGCGGGCCGACCTGCTGGGCGAGCTGCACGGCCTTGGTGCCAGGTGCGGCGCAGCAATCGACGACCCGGTCGCCGGGCTGGGCTCCGAGCATGAGCGGTACCAGTTGGGAGGCCTCGTCCTGGACCGTGAATTCACCCCGCAGGAAGCCGGGATCTCGGATGGGGTCCTTCGCGAGCTCGGTGACGCCGCTGGGGGCGAATTGGCACGGTCGGCCGCCCAGCCGGCGCGCGACGGCGGAGAGCGAGGCATCCGGTGAGACCCGCACGGTGCGCGGGGGTTGGCGCAGGCTGGCGAGCGCCAGTGCGATGGCTTCCTGGGGACCGAGTGCATCGAGCCAGCGCTGCGCGAGCCACTCGGGCAGCGAGCCCCAGTCTCGGACGTGGGCGAGCGGATCCTCTTCGAGGGAGGCGAAGCGCAGCCGCTCGGCGCGCTTCGCGAGCTGGCGCAGCACCGCGTTCAAGAACCCCGTCGCGCGTTCGAAGCCCAGCTGGTGAGTCAGCTCCACGGTCTCCGACACGGCGATCGCCGGTGCGAGCTTGTCTACGGCGAGCACCTGATAGGCGCCCAGGCGCAGCAGGTTGCGCACCTCGACTTCGACACTCCCGAGCGGCCGGTCGATCACCTGCGCCAGGGCGGCGTCGAGGCGCCCGCGCATGCGCAGCGCGCCATACGTCAGCTCGGTGGCCCAGGCGCGATCGCGCCGGTCGAGCGAGCTGCGATCGAGCTCTGCGTGCAGGGTGAGATCGGCGTACGCACGATGGCGCTCGACGCGCACCAGCACCTTCCAGGCGATCGCGCGGGCGGAAGCCCCGCCGCGGGACGGGGAATCTGTACGACGTGCGGATTCCCCGTCGCGCGGGGCTCGCACACGCCTTCCGCTTCCTGCGGTGCCGGGCTTTTCAGGGGTCATCGAACCGCCGGGTTTGGTCGAGTCGTCAGGAATAGCTGCCTCCGAGCACCTCGAAGCGACTCGGTGCGCGCACGTCGAGCTCCTGCAAGCGTGCGATGCGATCCGCGATCTGTGGGTGCGTGCTGAACCAGCTCTGCATGCCGCGGCCGCGCAGCGGGCTCACGATGAATAGATGCGCCGAGGCCTCGCTTGCGGCGAGCGGAATCCGCTCGGCGCCCATCTCGAGCTTGCGCAGCGCCGAGATCATCGGCTGCACGTCTCCCATCAGTCGCGCAGCGCCGGCGTCGGCCTCGTACTCGCGCGAGCGCGAGATGGCGAGCTGGATCAGGCTCGCGCCCACGCCGGCCAGCATGGCGAACGCGAGCCCCAGCAGTGGGTGGGAGCCTTCTTCGCGGTCGCCGTAGCCCCCGAAGAGCGCGTTCCACTGTGCGAACTGACCCAGCATGGTGATCGCGCCGACCAGGGTGGCGGCGATGGTCCCGATCAGGATGTCGCGGTGCGCGATGTGAGAGAGCTCGTGTGCGAGCACTGCGGCGACCTCGCTGCGGCTCATGTGCTGGAGCAGACCCTCGGTCACGGCCACGGCAGCGTGGTTGGGACTGCGCCCCGTCGCGAAGGCGTTCAGCGCGGGACCCGGGATGATATAGACCTTGGGCATCGGGATCTGGGCGCGCTCGACCAGCTCCTCGACCGCCCGTACCAGCTCCGGCGCTTCGGCGCGGGTGACCGGCTGTGCGCGGTACATGCGCAACACGAGCTGGTCGCTCCACCAGTAGGCACCGAAGTTCATGAAGAGCGCGAGCACGAGGGCGATCTGAGCGCCGACGGCGCCTCCGATCAGGCCGCCGAGCCAGACGAGCAGGGCGGAGAGCCCGATCAACAGGACTGCAGTCTTCAGGTTGTTCATGCGGTAATGGCCTCCTCATCCGGTTGGATGTCGGCGCCGCGAAGATATTCCTCTGCCGAGAGCGGGCGCCGACCCGGGGACTGAAGCCTAAGGACCTCGATCCAGCCGTCCAGCGCTGCCACGCAGAGTCGGCCTGAGCGCACGCGTACGCTGCCCGGAGCCGGGTGCGAAGCTCCGCCACCGGTGGGGTCGGAGCTGGAAAAGGCTTCTCCCCCGCATACTTGCAGCAGCTTCAGGGTGCGCTCGGCGCGCCTCAGCTGGAGCGTGCAGCCCGGCCACGGGGTGGCTGCTCGAATCCTGCGCAACAGGGCACTTCGAGGCTGGTCCCAGTGCAAGGCGGCGAACTCCTTGTCGAGCTTGGGGGCCAGGGTCGCCCGCGAGTGATCCTGCTCGACGAAGCGAGCGGTGCCGAGGGCAATTTGGTCTACCGCCTCGCACAGCGCCAGCGCGGCGAGATCAGCCAGGCGCTCGAACAGCTCACCCGAGGTCTCGTCGGGCCCGATCGGAATCTCTCGGTGCAGGCACTCGGGACCCGCATCCATCTCGCGCACGACGCGCATCACGCTGATCCCGGTGACCGTGTCGCCAGCGAGGATTGCATGCTGAATCGGGGCGGCACCCCGGTGCCGCGGCAGCAGGCTGCCGTGCGCATTGATCAGGCCCAGGGGAGGGAGCTCGCGCACCGACTTGGGAATGAACTGGCCGAACGCCACGACGACGCCGAGCGACGCATCGCGTGCGCGCATCCAGGCGAGCGCATCAGGGCTTCCCACCTTCTCGGGCTGGAGCAACGGGAGGTCGAGCTCGTCCGCGAGTGCGTGAACCGGCGTGGACTCGAGCTGGCGTCCGCGCCCGCGCGGCCGGTCTGGCTGTGAAACCACCCCCACGACCTGGTGCTGGCTATGGGCCAGGGCGCGTAGCGAGGGCACTGCGAAGTCCGGCGTGCCGAGGAAGAGCAGCCGCTGTGAAGGCGGGGAAGTCATGGGGGCGGGTGCTCAGAGGAAGCGGTCGTGGCCAGAGTCTTCTTGCTCCCGGCGCAGCTGCTTCTTGCGCCGGCGGATGTAGAAGTCTCGCTTGAGCTTGCTGATGCGGTCGATGAACAGCTTGCCGTCGAGATGATCGATCTCGTGCTGGAAGCAGTACGACTCCAACCCAGAGGCGTCGAACTCGATCTCCTCCCAGTCGAGCGTGCGCGCGCGCACGATCACACGTCCGTAGCGCTCGACGTCCGCCTTGAAGTCCGGGACGGACAGGCAGCCCTCCTGCTCCGAGATCTCGAGGCCTTCGTGGCGGACGATCTCGGGGTTGAGCAGCAGGCGAGGGTTGCGCGGCTGGTCCTCGCTCCAGTCCAGGTCCATCACGATCAGGCGCTTGGCCACGCCGACCTGGGTCGCCGCCAGACCGATTCCCGGCTCGTCGTACATGGTCTCGGCCATGTTGGCGGCCAGATCGCGTAGTTCCTGGCTCACCTCGGCTTCGAGCACGGACTTGGCGATCTCGCGCAGTCGTTGGTCTGGGAACTGGAGGACTTCGAGGATCATGCTGCACCCTTCATAGCATCTGAACGGGGGCGGAAACCACCCGTACTTGAACTGAGCGGAGCTGCTTGCGCGCCCTGCGGTCCAGCTGCCGGCCCCGTTCCAGCAGCTCCGCCTTGGGGCCCAGGAGCAGCAGCTGCCAGCGATACTGGTCCCGGAGCCGGGTCAAGGGAGCCGGAGCAGGGCCCAAGACCTCGACCGAGTCTTCCGACCGGACTTCTTCCGACCGGACTTCGGGCTGCTCTTCTTCCGGCTGTGGTTGCGGCCGTAGTTCCGGCTGTAATCCCGCCTGTTCTTTGAGCTGTTCTGCGGGCTGCTGCTCCGCACTGGGCTCGTGCTGCATCCCTGGCTCCTCGGATCTGGCTCCCAGCTCACGGACCCAGGCCGCGAGCGTCCACGCCGCCTGTTCGACCTGGCCCGAGTCCGCGCCCGAGATGTCTACGCGCACCAGCGATCGAAAGGGAGGGTAGCCGTGAAGCTCCCGTCGGCCCAGCTCCTCGCGGAAAAAGCTCGGGTAGTCGTGGCTCTTGGCGAGCGCGATGGCGTAGTGATCGGGCAGGAAGGTCTGGATCAGGACGTGGCCCGGGTCGTCTCCGCGACCGGCTCGGCCGGCCACCTGGGTCAGCAGCTGAAAGGTGCGCTCGCCTGCCCTGAAGTCGGGGATGTGTAGCCCGAGATCGGCCAGGATGACACCGACCAGGGTGACGTTCGGGATGTCGTGTCCCTTGGCGACCATCTGGGTGCCGATCAAGAGATCGGTCTCGCCGGCATGGAAGGCGCGCAGGATCTGCTCCTGCGCCCCCTTGCGGGCGGAGGTGTCCCGGTCGAGGCGGGCGACGCGCGCCCGCGGGAACATGGCCGAGACCTCCTCTTCCAGACGCTCGGTCCCGTAGCCGAGCAGTGCGCCGTCCGCGCGCCCGCAGTGGCTGCATTCGAGCCGTGGCTCCTCGGTGTATCCACAATAGTGGCAGCGAAGCTCGCCTTGCTCCGGTCGGTCGCGCCGCGCTGGAGCTCCGGTCGCGTGGTACACGAGCGAGATGTCGCAGTGCTTGCAGCGCGCCCCCTCTCCGCAGTGGAAGCAGTAGACGTAGGTGGCGAAGCCCCGGCGATTGAGCAGCAGGATCGCCTGGTGGCCGTCGGTGAGCGTGCGCGCGACCGCGCGCTGTAGCGGCTGGGAGAGCAAGCGCGCCGGACCCGGTGCGCGTCGAACGCGCTCCATGTCGATGATGTCTACGCGAGGCAGGGGACGGCTGGCCACCCGCTGCGGGAGCACCAGGCTTCGCAGCTCGCGCTTCGACGCGCGATACGCGCTGGTGATGTCGGGCGTGGCGGACCCGAGCACGAGCGGACAGCGGTGCAGTCGCGCCAGCGCCGCCGCGAGCTCGCGCGCGTCATAGCGGAACCCGTCTTCACTCTGGTACGAAGCGTCGTGCTCCTCGTCGATCACGATCAGGCCGATGCGCGCACACGGCGCGAAGATGGCGGAGCGCGCTCCGATCGCGATCGGTTGGCTGCCGGACTCGATGCAGCGCCACTGGTCCAAGCGTTCGCTGGCGGAGAGGGCGCTGTGGAGCACGGCGACCCGATCGCCGAAGCGCGCGCGGAAGCGTGCGACCAGCTGGTGCGTCAGCGAGATCTCGGGAACCAGCACGATCACGCCGCGTTCTCGCTCGAGCGCGAGCGCGCAGGCGCGCAGGTACACTTCGGTCTTTCCGCTGCCGGTGATCCCGTAGAGTAGGAACGTCTCGCAGCGCGGCTCACGGATCGTGGCTTCGATCTCCGCGACGGCCTTGGACTGAGCGGGGGTGAGCGCGGGTGCGGGCTGTGCGCGCTCGACGGGAGTTCCCGAAACGTCGCGCGTGACCTCGCGCAGCTCAGCGACCACGGAGCCTGCTTGGATGAGGCTGCGCAGCGCCGAGCTTGCAGGAAGCGGCTGAGGCTGCTCGCCTGCCAGCTTTCGGACGAGCTCTACCTGGCGAGGTGCTCGACCGAGGTCCGCGACCAGCGCGTCGGCCGAGACTTCGGGCGCCAAGCGATACACGCGCTCGATCTTCGCGCGCGCGCGGGCGGGGGCGGTCGTTGCTTCGCGCCGCACCCAACCGAGGCGCTGCAGGCGCTCGAGCTCCGGCACGATTCCGGCGAAGCGGCGCCGCAGCGTGCCCTCCTCGAGCGGCTGCTTGGCGAGCTGCTCGAGCAGCGGCTGGAAGCCGCGCGGAACCTCTGCGCGCGCCAGGGCGCGAGCACCAGAATCCGTCAGCGAATAGTTGTGTGTCGGTCGGGGAGCGGAACCGGGGGGAAGGGCGGCCGCCAGGGCCAGCCCGGGAGGAGACAGCGACTCTGCTGCGCACTCCAGGACGACGCGAACGAGCTCCGCGGAGAGCGAGGGCAGCTGAGGCATGCTGCGGGTGACCGGGCGAAGTGAACGAGCAGACGGCCCCGTTCCCGCCGGTGTGAGCGGGGCGAGTGAGACCACGACCCCGGTCAGCTGCCGGGGACCGTACGGCACCAGCACCTGGACTCCCGGTGCGAGCTGCATGCCGGCGGGCACCGAATAGTCGAACGTGCGGTCTACTGGGACCGGGAGCCCGACCGACGCGCGCAGTGCCGAAGTCATGCTCCGGTTGCTATCGCGAATCGGCATTGCCCGCCAGTCCGAGCTTCGAGCGGTTCTCTAGCCAGGCCCCGGCGAGTCTCTGGGCGTCGTCCGAGGGATCACGCGCAGGCGAATCGAGGTCGCGTTCCGAAGCACCGGATGGGGCTCGAAGTGCGGGCCGTCTACGAGCTCGATCGCGGCGTAGCGCTTGAAGAACTCCGAGAACACCACCTCGGCTTCCAGGCGCGCGAGCGCCGCACCGAGGCAGTAGTGCGCTCCCTGTCCGAAGGCGATGTTGAAGCGCTGATCGCGGTCGATGTCGAAGTGGTCCGGATCCGGAAAGCGTCGCGGGTCGCGCAGGGCGGCGCTCAGCATGGGAATGACCATCTCGCCGGGACCGATCTCCACGCCGCAGAATGCGACGGGCTCGAGCGTGTAGCGAGCCGTGCCGATCCGGCCGAAGAAGTCGAAGCGGAGCAGCTCGTCGACCGCGTTGGGAAACAGCTTCGGATCGAGACGCAGTCGCTCGACGCAAGTGGGATGTGCCAGCAGATTGACCAAGCCGAGGCTGATCAGGTGTGTGGTCGTCTCGGCCCCCGCGATGACCAGGCTCCTGACGACCGTCACGAGTTCTTCGGCGGTCAGCTTGTCGCCCTCGTCCTCGGCGCGAATCAGCTCGGACAGGAGGTCGGTGCCGGGATGCCGCCGCCGCTCGGCAATCAGCCGGAGCAGCAGCTCGCGACCTTCGGCGGCGGCCTGGAACGCGCTGGCCGGAAGCTGCGACCGCAGTACCGGGTTGACTCCGGCGACGAGTGCCGAGGCGAAGTCTCGGAAGACCTGCTCCTGATCGCGCGGGATCCCGAGGTAGCGCCCGATCACGCGCACGGGAATGACCGCCGAGACGTTCGGGACGAGGTCGAACTCGGAGCTCGAGGCGACCCGGTCGAGGGCTTCGCGTACGATCGCTTGAATCTCGGGCTGGCGTGTTGCGATTGCGCGCGGTGTGAAGCTGGGGCTCAGGAGCTTACGCATTCGTGTGTGACGCTCGGCGGAGAGTGCGAACAGTCCGTTCTCGTAGACCGAATCGAGTGGAGTCGCTTGCAGCTCGTGCGCGTAGCGCCAGGCGCGGATGCTGACTCCGAGTCGGGGATCGCGCAACGCGGAGACGCAGTCGTCGTAGCGGCCCAGCATCCAGGCGCGTCCGGTCTCCCAGAAATAGACTGGATGCTCTTCGCGTAGACGTGCGAGCTGGGGATGCGGGTTTGCGTCGAATCCGGGAGCGAAGGGGTCGAAGACCCAGCTCGGCTGCTTGCCTTGTTGGTGAGATGATTCTTGCACGCTTTCTTGCTTTTGTTGTGGGCTGATGTCTGACCACGCGAACGCGCGAGTCGAACGCGGTTCGAGAGGAGCGCGCGCTTCGAGAGTGCGCGATTCGAACGTAGGAGGAAGGTCGAATGGGATCGCTATCGGGCACGAACGCGGGCGAGACTGTAGGAAACTCGGAGCGTTTTGGCTCCCGTCGCAGACCTCAATCGTACTCGAGCAAGAAGCGTGAGACTAGACGATTGAAGCGTCGCGCCATTTCGACGGGGACCATGTGTCCCGCACCCTGGATCGGAACGAGTCGTGCGTTGGCGACGCGGTTGGCGAGCTGTCGTGCCAGCGGTAGGGGAGTGAGTAGGTCTGCCTCTCCACAGATGACGAGTGTCGGTGCGCGAATCGCATCCAGGCGATCCAGGCTGTCGTGCTTCAGGCAGGCTATGACTTGTCGTTCGTATACCTTGCTTTCCATCGGGGCTTCGCTCTCGAGGTAGAACTCGAGCATCGCATCGAGGATGTCGCGCTGTTCGAACGTGAGGTCGTGCAGGGTCCAGAGCAGGCGCGAGCGTACGGCCTGCTCGTAGGAGATATTCTGTCTCGCCAGGTCGCACCAGTGCTCGAGCAGCATCCTGCGGCGTGCATCTGCGCGTGCGAACGTGCCTACCAGGGTAAGCGTATGCACGCGCTCCGGATACGCGATGGCGAGCTCTTGCGCGACCATTCCCCCGAGGAACGCGCCCAATACGTTTGCGCGTTCGATCCCGAGATGATCGAGCAGCGCCCGTGTATCCTCGGCCATGTCGCGCGTGCTGAATTCTGCGCCTGGGTCCTCCGAGCGGCCCGCACCGCGGTTGTCGAAGATGATGTTGGGCCGATCGTGCCCGAGGGAAGGGACCTGGAGCACCAGCCAGCCGTGGCAGCTCGCGCCTATTCCCATGATCAGGATCAACGGGATCCCGGACTCGCGGTCCAGGGGTTTGCCATGCAATTCGTAGTAGAGCTCGAAGTCTCGCAGGCGAAGAGTCGGCATGCAGTCATTGTAGGCTGCACGGAGCCCGATTCACATCGAATCTCCAGTGTGTGCCAGGGTGTGTTCGAGCAGAGCGTACACGGCTGCGTGAATGCGCGGATCCTCGCTCGCGCGGGGGCCGGCCCCCGCACTTGGGTCCGCGAGTGGGTCGCCCGAGACCTTGCTAGGCGTGTGGCACCGAGCGATGCCGCGCGAGCGCGGAGGCCTTGCGTGACGCACCCCACTGCTCGTACAGCTCTACTCCCTGCTCGATCAGGCGATCGGCCTCGCGCTGGGATCCGGCGCCGCGCAGGATTCGCACGCAGCGCTCGCACGCGAACGCGGCTCGCTGAATGCAACCGGCCGATCGGGCCAAGCGGATCGCCTCCAGGTAGTGCTGGTGCGCAAGCGCCGAGCGGCCGCGTAGGCCCGCGCGTTCCGCTCGTAGAAAGCTGATCATGTGCTCCCACTCGGCATGGCCCGGTGACATGCGCTCGAGCTCCCGCAGCGCTCTGCGGAGTTCTCGCTTGCGTCGCCGTGCCACCCGTCGCCGACTCTGCGGGACCAGCGCTGCCGCGGCCAGTCCTCGGAGCCACCAGAAGTCGGGTTCGATCGTAGGGGTGCGCGCAATCAGGTCGAGGTCGACGCGCGCGAGCTCGAACTCGATCTCCTCGAAGTGTCCGAGCAGGGCGAGCACCGACAAATGGTGGATGCTCCATTCGACCGGGACTTGCTTCGGGGCGGGCCGCGGATCGCGGCTCGCGTCCTCTGCAGCGAGTTTGGAGCGAGGGGCACGCCCCCACTCATCGAGCGGCTGCTCTGCGTCTCCCGCCTCGAAGCGCAGGCTCGCGTAGCTCTTGCGAGTACGGGTCAGGATCTCCATCACGCTACGCGAAAGAGGCTCTGCACAGAGCTGCTCGAGTTCGAGCTCGATCTCGGGCAGGGGGAGCCCCGTGAGCGCCAAGCAGCAGAAGCGAACCTCGGTGCAGCGATGCGCCAGCTGAAACTCGCCGAGCGCGAGCAGACGGGCCCGTGCGCCGCGCAGCGGCTCCGCCAGGCCCGATCGTGGCTCGAGCCACTGGCGCGCGAAGATCAGGAGACTCGCCTCGGCCTGGGCAGCCATCGTGCCGGGACGCGCCGCACACCAGTAGCGGACGGCTTCGATGTAGCGGACGAGCTGGCGTCGATTTCCGAGCACCTCGACGCGCATCGCGGCGAAGGCCGCGAGCTGGATGGCCGGAGACCGGATCGCACCATGGTGCGCGAGGCTTCGCAGCACGTGCATCAGATAGAGCTTGAGACAGCCCGGAGCGAACAGGAACAGTGCAGGGGTGGCTTCCCGCAGAATCAGAATGGGCTGCACCCAGCGCAGGTCGGAGCCGTCCGGAGCTCCGAACGTACGCTCGTCGAGCGGGCCGCGCAGCACCCAGTCGGTCAAGTGCACCGTCCAGCGTATGCGCAGGCGCGAAGGGTTGCGCGGCAGCGATAGACCCAGATCGCGGGCGCTGGCCAGCGCATGGTCGAGTGCGCGATTGTTGGACACTTGCATCAGAACCCGCACCCGCTGCGCTTCGAGCCGCGCGCGCTGCATCGAGTCCAGCTGGGATGCATTCAGCTGTGCGAGCAGGTCGAGCGCAGCAGCAGACTCCTGCCTGTGATAGAGCGCTTCGGTCGAGTCGATGAACAGCTCCAGCTGCTCCGCGGTCGAGAGTTCGAGCGCGCCGCTCTGCCAGAGCTCGCGCGCAGCCTCGAAGTAGGCGACGGCGTCTCCCGCCGCACCGCTCGCTTCTCCGAGAGCGTGCTTTCCCGCCCGGCGGAACGCCGTATAGGCTGCTTCGGGTGAGATCCGCGGAGCGGAGAGGTCGGGAGTGCCGCCGGCCGTCAGGAGATGGTCAGCGATCTCGATCGAGGCCTCGTCGTGTGCGGAGTCCGTCGAGTGTGCGAGCATCACCTGCGCGATGCGCGCGTGGATTGCTGCGCGTTCGGCATCGGAGAGGGTGGCCCGAGTCGCCGTGCGCAGCTGTGCGTGTGCGAAGCGGAAGCCGTCGCTGCACGGTGAGAGCAGGCCCAGCTCGTGGAGCGCGTACAGATCGGATGTCCAGGCGGATTCTCCGTCGGTCGACCGCGCGGAGATTGCGATCGTGTCGAAGCCGTCGTCGATGCAGCTCAGGAATTGGATTCGCTCGAGGAGGGGTTCGGGCAGCTGGATCAGCTTGGCGAGCAGCGACTCGACCGCGCCGTCCGATGCGTCGGCTTCCTGGAGCGCGCGTAGATCCCACGTCCATCCTCTGTCCGTCTCGAAGCGAACGCAGCCGCGCTGATGCATCGTGCCGATGAACTCGCGCGCGACCAAGGGATTGCCGCCGGACTTGAGGCTCACGGTCGCTGCCAGCGGCTCGATCTCGGTCGCCGGTGGATCGAGGACCACGCGGAGCCACTGCGCGATGTCCTCGTCGGGTAGGGGACCGAGTGCGATGCGATGGGTGCCGAGATCCTCTGCGCGCAGGTTGCTCTCGAACCGGGCCAGAACGGTCTCTGTATCGGATTCCGGAAGCTCCGGGATGCTTGCAATGACGAGCAGTGCATTGCGACGGCCGCGCAGCAGCAGCTGTTCCAGCAGCCAGAGGCTTCCGCGATCCGCCGACTCGAACTGTGTCAGGTGGATCACGAGCGGGCGTTCAGGCGTTGCGGATGCGCCGAGGAAACGCCCGACCGCGTAGAGTAGCCGGCGCCGAGACTCTCGTGGTCCGACGGGCGGCGGAGCGTCCACTTCTCCGATGACGGCCGTCAGGTTGGGGATCCATTCGGTCATGACGCCGCTCAGTGTTCCTAGCGAGCTTTCGAGCTGGCTCTTCCACGCGGATATGCTCGCGTCGTCCTCACACAAACGCTTCTCCACGAGCGACTCGAAGGCGTTGCGCAGGCCCGCATAGGGGACCTTGTGGGTGCTGTGGTCGAAGGCGGCATGGCACAGGTGACCATGCAGTTCGGCGATGTCGTCGCGCAGGCCCGAGACGAGCGTGGCCTTGCCGATTCCAGGAGGGCCGGCCAGCCAGGTGAACTCGGCTCGGCCGCCGCGGGCTGCAGCGAGACGTTCGCGTAGGGCGGAAAGTTCTGTCTTGCGCCCGATGAGCTGCGCTGGGAACACCGGGTGTACCGAAGCGGTTCCACCCACTAGCTCCAGTCGGGTGAGGTCTCCGTGTTGTTCGAGGTGCTCGATACACTGCGTGAGATCGTGCAGCAGTGATTCTGCATCCTGGTATCGGGCCTCGGGTTCCTTCTCGAGCAGGCGCATCAGGATGCCGGACACCGGACCGCGCAGCTCTTCTCGAGTCTCGCCGGGATGCTTGGGCACTCGGGCCAGGTGTGCGTGCATCAGAGCCAGTGGATCTCGCGATTCGAAGGGCGGATGTCCGACAGCGAAGCAGTACAAGGTCGCGCCGAGTGAGTAGAGGTCGCTGCGCTTGTCCACGCCGCGTCCCATGCGCCCCGATTGTTCGGGTGAGATGAAGGCCAGGGAGTCCGCGTCGTCCTTCGAGGTGACCTCACGCGCAGAGGCCGAGCGACTGGCCTCGCCGAGGAACTGGGCAGCGCCGAACCCGATCAGGTGGATCGCCCCGCTTCTGCGGTCTGCGATCACATGGGCAGGCTGGATGTCGAGGTGAAGCAGGTTTGCGTCGTGCACGGTTCTGAGGGCGCGAGCCGCCCCGCATGCGATGTCCAGCAGCTGGCGTATGCTCGGGAGCTCGTCAGCTATCCATGCGGAGAGAGCCAGTCCTGCCACCGCCTTCAGTACGAGGACCGGGTGCTCGTCGTCGCTCAGGATGAGATCGAGGGCCGCCGGAACTCCGACCCCGCGCGCGCTGACCAGTGCACGGTGCTCGCGGCAAGCGCGCGAGCCTCCCTCGGGCAGGCTGTCGTGCTGGTAGCACTTGAGCAGCACGCGACAGCCGTCGCGCGTTCTCACTGCGTCGACGATGCGTGTGTTGGCACCCGAATGCAGCTCTTTGTCTGCGGTATAGCCCGACGGAATGGGCATCTCGGATCCCTACGTCCCAAGGGCTCTCGTCGTGCCGATCGGGGCGCTGGTGCGTCCGGGAGGGGCGGGGCTACTTGCCCCCCTTCTTCAGCTCTGCCAGCACGAGCTTGGCGAGTGCCTTGAGCGTTTCGAAGACTCCTTTGCCATTGGAGGCTTCGGCTTCGAACTCGGGAATCTTGCCGGTCGGATTCAGCGCTTCGCGCAGCTCCTCGAGTGGCATGGCATTCGGCAGATCGCGCTTGTTGTACTGAATCACCCAGGGCAGTTGTGCGATGTCGAAGCCCTGCTCGGTCAGGTTGTCCCTCAGGTTCTCGATCGACTCGATATTCGCTTCGAAGCGCTCTTCCTGGCTGTCGGCGACGAACACGACGCCATCGACCCCTTTCAGGATGAGCTTTCTGCTCGCGTCGTAGAAGACCTGACCTGGAACCGTGTAGAGGTGGAAGCGCGTCTTGAAGCCACGGATCTCGCCGAGCGCAAGCGGTAGGAAGTCGAAGAACAAGGTGCGCTCGGTCTCGGTCGCGAGCGATATCATCTTCCCCTTGGCATCGTTGGCGGTACGTTCGTAGATGCACTTGAGGTTGGTGGTTTTTCCGCATAGCCCGGGTCCGTAGTAGACGAGCTTGCAGTTGATCTCACGTGCGGAGTAGTTGATGAACGCCATGCGACTCAGTCGGAAAAGAGGTTGTCGATGTCCTCTTCGCTGATCTCAGCGAAGGGAGACTCTACGTTGTCGCCCAGCTCGGACTCCGCGCGCTTGAAGATCGCGTCGAAGAGCTCCGAGAGCTTGTTGCCTGCCTTTTTGACCCGCAGTCTGACCAGGCCGAGTGAGCTCCGGTCGTCGAAGATGACGGCGAGGATGATGCGTTGTGCTACCAGAGTGATGTGTACGTTGTCGCGCTCTCCCTGGTGGAAGTGCGTCGGAAACTCTTCCTCGCCGATCAGCTTTGCCAGGCCGCCGCTGGCCGCGATGTTGCCGGCGACGAGAGACGCGAGCGATGTGGTGTCGATGCCCTTCAGCTCGCCAGCCTCCGCGACGAGTTGCCCATTCTTGTCTACCAGGTATACCGCCTTGGCATTCGCGTCTCGGACCAGCCTCTCGGCGACGTCGAGAATCTGCCGCTGATCTTCCTCGAGCAGTACCAGCTGCGGCGTCAGCGACATCGGCGAGCTCCCTGCGAGGAGCCCCGGCTCGAAGGCCGGGATCGACTTCCTGGTGAGCGGACCAATGAGTTTGTAATCGTCTGAGTTTGCACGGGGTTTCTTCCGCGACGCCTATGCTGGTGTAGCTTGTTCAGGGGCATGCGTCCCAACTTTGGGAGGGATCGGAGGGGGCTCGGGTTTCCTTGAGCCGTATGCCGGGCCTGGCTACGGGAGCGCGCGTCAGGCGCCGAACTGACGTCGAGCTTCCAGGGATTTTCGGACCGTGAGGGCATCCGTGTATTCGAGATCGCCGCCGATCGGCATGCCATAGCCGATCCGGCTGACCTGCACGGAATGCGAGGTGAGCTGGCGCGCCAGGTAGAGCGCCGTGGCCTCCCCCTCGGGGGTGGGATTCGTCGCCAGGATCACTTCCTGGACGTTTCCGGCGGCGATGCGCTCGAGCAGGGGAG
The DNA here is from genome assembly GCA_003247575.1 of Pseudomonadota bacterium. Taxonomy (GTDB): domain Bacteria; phylum Myxococcota_A; class UBA9160; order SZUA-336; family SZUA-336; genus SZUA-336. Next base: position 37,581 of record QJZC01000029.1, on the reverse strand, counting down.
CGATGCGCAGGGTCTCCGGCCCGGCTCCCTCGAGCGGAGAGAGCGTGCCCCCGAGGACGTGGTAGCGCCCGTGGAAGGCCCCCGCCGACTCGATCGCAGCGACGTCTGCTGGCTCCTCGACCACACATAGCTCCGTTTCGAGCCGCCCTGGGTCGCTGCAGATGCTGCAGGGGCTCTTCTGCGTGAGATTGAAGCACTGCTCGCAGAGCAGCACCTCACGCCGGAGTCGCAGCAACGCCTCGCCGAGATCCTGCGCGGTGTCCGGTGGCGCGGCGAGCAGAAAATAGGTCAAGCGAGCTGCGCTCTTGTCGCCGATCCCGGGCAGCCGCTTGAGTGCCTTGATGAGCCTCTCGATAGGGGGCAGCCGCGCTGGGTCCAAGCTCAGCCTCCAAACTTTCCGAGCATCCCCGCCAGCGGACCGAGCAGCTGCTGCATCTCCTGCTGCGCCAGCTCCTGAGCCCGGGCGATGGCTTGATTGGTCCCCGCCACCAGCAGATCCTCGAGCATGGCGCGGTCCTCCATGGCCTTGGGATCTATCTCGATCTTCAGGATCCGGCCTCGCCCATCGGCCTTGACCTTGACCATTCCGCCACCGACGAGCGATTCGACCTCACGGCGCTCCAGCGAGCTCTGGAGCTGCTCCATGCGCTCACGCATCTGTCCGAACATGCCCGGCAGGTTCCAGGGACTCGTCATGCACTCCTCCGTCCGACGAAGCGGATCTCGCGGATCTCGGCATCCAGCGACTCGATGATCCGCAGGACGATCGGGTCGCTCTTGGCTTCGATCCGGAGTGCCCGCTGTTCCTCGGCCCCTGCACCTCGACCCACCCCGCTCGCATCCTGCGGCTCGCTGCCCATTGCAGGTGAGAGCTCTTGCGCCTCGGCAGCACGCAACTCCTCAGTCTCTCGTGCCAGCTCCGGCGGCTCGGCGAAGGTCGAGGCGATGGAAGCGGGCTCGGAGCCGGCGCCAGTGTCCGGGCCGCGGGTGTTCTCTGAGCCTCGGCTGTGCTCGGCAGGTGCGGTCGGGCGCGCGGGACTCACGCTGGGCTGAGCGCTGCGATCGGGCTGGGTGCTTCGCGGCGGCGTAGGCTGGGCGGAAGCGGGAGCTGTCGGAGTGGGCGCGGCTCGATCGCTCGGCCCCCGTCTTGGGCGCGCCGTGCTGGTGCGGGGGGAGGGGCCGGACCCGCTGGGGCCGGCGGGGCCCGCCGGCCCACGAGGCTCCAGTCCGTCCAGCCGTTGGAGCAGCGACTGCAGCGATGCTGCACTCGGAAGCGTCGCGAGCCGAACGATGGCCACCTCGAGCGCATGAGCCGGCCGCGGTGCGTAGCCGAACTCGGGGATGCGTGTCAGCAGTACCCGATAGATCCGTTGCAACGTCTCGGGACTGTGGGGCTCGGCTCGCGCGCGTAGCTCGCCCAGCTCCTCTGGCGTGGCGTCGATCAACGAAGCTGGCTCGGCGACCAGTCGAACCACCAGCAGGTCCCGCAGTTCCTCGAGCACGTCGGCGGCGAGCCGCGCAGGATCCGCACCTTGATCGAGCGCCTGCTCGAGGGCGCTGAGCGACAGCGCGGGGTCGCCGGCCAGCACGGCATCCACGAGTGCGCGCGTATAGCGGCGGTCGATCCAGCCGAGGATCTCATTGGCGCGCGCCTCGTCGATCGTGGTGCCGAGTCCGCTCACCAGTCGGTCGAGCAAGGTCAGGACGTCACGAAAGCTGCCCTCACCCTCGCGGATGAGAGCGCGCAGGACGCTCTCGGGGATGTCCAGCTGTTCCGCTGCGGCGATCGCTTCGAGGCTCCGCAGCAGCTCCTCCGCGGGGATGCGGCGTAGATCGAAGCGCTGGACGCGCGATAGCACCGTGACCGGCATCTTCTGTGGATCGGTCGTGGCGAAGATGAACAGGCTGCGCGGCGGAGGCTCCTCGAGCGTCTTGAGCAGCGCGTTGAAGGCCGCCTGCGAGAGCATGTGCACTTCGTCGATGATGAAGATGCGATGCTTTCCCGGCGCCGCACTGAAGCGGATGCTCTCGCGGATCTCGCGCACGTTCTCGACGCCCGTGTGGCTCGCGGCATCGATCTCCTGGACGTCCATGGAGGTCCCGCTGGCGATGTCGGTGCACGCGCGACAGCTCCCGCAGGGCTTGTCCGTCGGCCCCGAGTCGCAGTTGAGCGATCGCGCGAGGATGCGCGCGATCGATGTCTTGCCCACGCCGCGGGGGCCGCACAGAAGCAATGCGTGGGGGAGTCGGTCGGAGAGCAGCGCGTTGCGCAGAGTCGTCGTGGCGTGCGACTGGCCCACGACGTCGTCGAATGTCGTGGGACGGAGTCGGCGTGCGAGAACCTCGTAGCTCATACCGGGGGACCACCATGGTGTGACGAACCGCGCGCTCGCCAGCCGCTGTCCACGAACACACTGAAGCCGTTGCGCCCCGCTGCCGGAGACCGCTGGGCCGGCGATTACCTGGACCCAACCGCTACCGTTGCTTCCTTCCGGACCTGGCGGGGTTCACGACGGAACCACCAACCGCGACCCAGCGATCACCGCCAGCGGGGCGAGGCTGGACTCTACCCGCCGCCGGCAGACGCGTAAAGGCGCGCCTGGATCAGCCGGTGAAGCAGGATCGCAGAGATCGCTGCGCGCCGCGGAAGGCTGGTCAGATCCACGAACTCCTCCGTCGTATGGGCGCGTCCGCCGATGGCGCCCATCGAGTCGAGCGTGGCCAGGCCGACCGCGCCCATGAGCGATCCGTCGGTGCCGCCCCCGGAGTGGCGCGGAGGCGGTTCTGCCTCGCCCAGCGCGAGAGCGATCTCGGCATGCGATGCGAGCAGTCGATCTACGGCATCGGTCGCCGGCTTCGGGGGCCGGTGCAAGGTTCCCCAGACCTCGGTCGTGGTGCCGGGCACGTGGGTGTGCGCCGCAATCTCCTCGATGCGAGTTCGGATGCGCTCTCCGTCCTCGGGTAGGTCGTAGCGCAGGTCGATCCACGCCTCGGCGTTTCCCGGCACGATGTTGCGCTTGGTTCCGCCCGAGATCGTGCCGACGTTCAGGGTGATGCCGCGCTCGTAGTCTGTGAGCTCCTCGATCTCGAGAACCTTGGAGGCGAGGGCTCGAATGGCGCTGCGTCCACGCTCGTGCGCGCTGCCTGCATGGGAGGTGATCCCGTTTACGCGTAGGTGGAACTGTCCGAGCCCGCGCCGCGAGCGGACCATCGCACCCGAGCCCTGCGCCGACTCGAAGACCAGGCCATAGTCGGCTCGCGCGGCCTCTTCCTCGATGCGGGCGCGTGATCCGAGCGAGCCGATCTCCTCGTCGGCGTTCAGCAGGACCACCCAGCTCGCGCGGTCGAGCGCGCCGACCTCGGAGAGTGCGCGAAGTACCTCGATCAGGATTACGAGTCCACCCTTCATGTCGCACGCGCCGGGGCCGTTGGCGCGCGTAGGATCGGATTCACTCCGGGTGAAGGTCTGGAACGGAGACTCGGTTTCGAAGACCGTGTCGTAGTGTCCGACGAGCAGGAAACTGGGCGCGGTCTCCGCTCCAACCTTTGCAGCGCGGCGGGCGACGACCAAGGGCCCCGTCTCGACCTCACCGCTGCCCGGAAGGACGACCTTGGGCCCCGGCTCGAGGGCGACCTCGAAGTCCAGGGGCTCAAGCTCTCCGACCAGCATCTGGGCCTGTGTTGCGAGACCCTCGGGATTGAAGGAGCCCGTGTTCAGGTTGACCCAGCGCTCCAGGCTTTGCTCCATCTGGCGTGCGCGATCCTGGAGGATCACCTTGAGCTCGAGCTCCTCAGCGTCGAGCGGTCGCGCGGGTGCGCTCCCCGGGACTCCGAGCGCGAGCAACAGGCCGAGTGCAAAGCCTCCGAACTGTGCTCGCCAAATGCTGCCGCGGCGTCGGTCGGGCGTCGTGTGGATGTTGGATGCGGTCTGAGAGATGGGTTCCTCCAAACGTCGGAGACCATCGCCGGAGCCTGCCGCGACTGACGGGACCTTGTCGTCGAGCTGGGCAGGCTGCTCGCGCTTCTGGCGACTTCGGCTCGTGCGGCGCGGATCCGTGAATGGGGTCGGGTCCGATTGTCGGGGGCCCGGGATCAGATTGGAAGTGGGATGTATCCGAAGAGCAGACGGACCCGCTCTCCACGCGGGACGGAAGGCCCGATCCGACCTGCGATCAGGCCGAGCAGGGACCAGCGCGTCTCCGCCGTGCTCGCTTGCCAGCGCAACAGGCTCGGTAGCAGTACGGTCTGTCCGAGTTGGAGCTCGCGCCGCAGGTCGCCTTCGACTCCGCGCCGCTGATAGGAGAACAGCACGGGTACGGTTGCCGCGAAGTACTCGTGCAGTCGATCTTGGCTGCACCAGATGAGACCGAGCGCAAGCGAGTGGGAGCTGCGGTCCGGTGTGCGCTCGGAGCCGAGCAAGATGCCGCTCGCGAGAGAGAAGCGATAGCCGGCGTCGTGGTAGCGGAGGCTCAGCACGGATCCACCGAGCAGCTTCGCCTGGTTCACGCGGTCGAGCCGCTCGAAGGCCGCAGGCCAACGCAGAGCGCGCTCGAGCAGGGAGGGTCGAGGTCGCTCGTTGGGATCGCGCGTCACCGAGCTGCGCAGCAACTCGCTCGCATAGGGTTGAACCTGGTCTGCAGGGGCGCCTTCCACCACCGCGACGACGTCGCCGATGCGTGTGATCGCGAAGTGATCGTCGCCTCGTTTGGCTTCGAGGACGCGCGCGTAGGTGCGGGAGAATCGCGCGGCTTCGCGCTCCGAGTCCCAGGCGCTGACCCAGACCAAGAGCGGCGGGAGCGGCTCACCCCCGTCGCTTGCGCTCGGATCGGAGCGCCAGATGGCGAAACGATCTCCGTCCCAACCCTCCGCAGCGCGCGTGCTGCCGATGTACGTCTCGAGGAGCACCCGCAAATCGAGCATCCCGAGGGTCTGGTCCAGCGAAGCGGTGAAGCCGAGTGGTGGTGCGATCAGCTGGATCTCGGCTGGCCGGTCGCGTCGGTCGATGTATCGCTCCGGATAGAGAATCTGTTCGGTGGAGTCGGGTGGATCGCGAAACGCGCTGTCGAGCGCGGCCTGTCCGAACTCGCTCCGAATCGCCGAGGCGAAGTTCATGCCTTCCACGTAGGGAAAGGTCAGGTTCGTAGAGATGACCGCGGGCGCATCGCGCAGCTGCTGCGCTTCGGGCGAGTCGCCTGAGCCGACGGTCGAGGTCGCGGTTCTGCCCACCACCACGGTCGCCGCCCGGCCGAGCGGGCTCACGGCGGAGACCGGCAGGCCCGTTCGCCAGGCCAGGTGGTCGATCGCTGCGAGCATGGCGTCGCCCTCGGTCAGTCCGGCGATCGCGGTCGCGCGATCGGCCTGACGAGCGTACCGCTCGTCCATGGCGGCGAGATCGAAGTGCTGATCCTGGAGGGCGTGCGTGAACTCGTGCGAGATCACGAATTGCTGCGCGGCGCCTGTCGAGCGCTCTGAGGACTCCGTAGCGGGATCGGCTTCTGCTGGCGCACCGGGGGGAAGGTCGCGAATGAAGAAGCGTCCGCTCTTGGGGTCGTAGTAGCCGGCGACCTGACCGGTATACAGATCGACCAGGTACTGGAGCAGATCGAGCTTGCCTGGGATCAGCCCGAACAGCTTGTAGGCTTCCTCGAGCGTCTGCTCCTCTTCGTCCCATTCCGCGCGCATCAGAGTCTGCATCGAGCTGCGCAGCTCCGCTTCGCTCTGGATTCCCGCAGGCACCTCACGCAGCTGGGGCAAGCCGCGCAGTTTCGACACCTCTGACCCGTAGACTCGCACCCGATCGCCGAGTGCGTCGGGCACCGGGCTCGATGGAGGGAGGCTGCTGCACGCGCCGACCAGGACGAGCATGAGAATCGACACGGTGCTCGCGCCAGGGGAGCGGGCCGGTCCCTCGGGTGGGCTACGTCGGGCTTGGGGATCGGGTACGGGGATGGCCAAGCGTCTAAGACTACACGCGGTGGCCCGCCTTTCCAGGTTCGCGGCCGGGGCCGACTCGATCGGCGGATGTCGAAGGCGTAGACTTTGGCGTATGCGTAGCCCGCACATCTCGATCCCGATCACCTTGACCGCAGCTCTCGCGGTGGTCGCCACGGGGCTCTCGGTCGTATGGCCTGTGCTGGTGGCTCGCGAGGTGGCGGCGCTCACCGGTGGCTTCAGTGTCTACCTGTGGGGGCTCGTGCTGGTCGGAGCCCTGCTCTTCGCTGCGATCATCGGTTGGATGATCCTGCAGCTCGTCTGGCTGGTGCGTGAGATTCGAACCAATCAGCGGCAGCAGACTTTCATGGACGCGGTCACCCACGAGCTGCATACCCCCTTGGCCTCGCTGCAGCTATACCTGGATACGTTGCGCAGCCAGGAGCTCGACGAGACTCAGCGGCTCGAGTTTCTCGAGATCATGTCGGAGGATCTGGTCCGGCTACAGCGCACCATCGATCAGATCCTGCAGGCGGCGCGCTCCGATGGTCGGAGACGCTGGCGTAGCTGGGTCGATCTGGGGGGGCTGCTGCGCGAGTGTGTGCAGGATGCGTGCAAGCGGCACGGCCTCTCGGAGGACTGCATCCGCTTGTCGGTTCCCCGCGGCGCTCAGGTCAGGGGCGACGCGAATCAGCTGCGCATGGTGTTCCGAAACTTGATCGACAACGCCGTCCGCTACGGCGGAGCGAAGCTGGAAGTGGACATCAGCGCGCGGGCGCACGCGGCCAGAAAGCTCGAGATCGAGGTCGCCGACCACGGTATCGGGATCGCTCCGTTCGAGCTTTCGAAGGTCTTCCAGCGCTTTCAGCGCCTACCCAAGGAGGGCTTCAACTCCCGAGGCCTCGGGCTCGGGCTGTTCATCGTTCGCAACATCGTGCGTGCGCACGGAGGCAGCGTCCGTGCGCAGAGCGAGGGGCTCGGGAATGGCAGCCGCTTCGTCGTGATCCTGCCTGGGGTGGTCGATGGATACGCGCATCCTGTTGGTTGAGGACGAGGAGCATCTTGCGCGCGGCTTGCGCTTCAACTTCGAGTCCGAGGGCTTTCTGGTCGAGCATGTCGAGCGGGGCGAGGCCGCGCTCGAGCGGCTGCTGTCCCCGGGCGGGGAACCGGTCGATCTCGTCCTTCTCGACATCATGCTGCCTTCGATGTCGGGCTTCGACGTCCTCCGGCGCCTGCGCGAGCGGGACTGCGACGTGCCGGTTCTGATGCTGACGGCACGCAATTCGGAGCAGGACGTCGTGCGTGGTCTCGACATGGGCGCCGACGACTACCTGACGAAGCCCTTCTCGTTGCCGGTGCTCCAGGCGCGTGCTCGCACCTTACTGCGGCGCGCGCCGCGCAGCGGGGAGGCCGAGACAGCGACCGCGGCGTTCGAGGTGGGCAAGGTGACCGTGCATCCAGCCAGCTTCGAGTTCGAACGCGATGGACAGCGATTGCCCTTGACCGCAAAGGAGCTCGGCCTGCTCCAGATGCTCTACGTCCGACGCGGCTCGGCGGTCAGTCGAGGAGAGATTCTACAGGAGGTCTGGGATCTGCATCCGGAGACCAAGACGCGTGTGGTCGATACCTTCGTGCGCCGTCTGCGAAAGCTGATCGAGCCGGATCCTGCAAATCCCCGCTATCTGCTCTCGGTCCGTTCGTTCGGGTATCGGCTCGTCGAGGTGTAACCTTGCTGGAAGTACGGTGTGTCTGCCGATCGGAATCGCCCCGTGGACGAGGGGAGTCGCCTACGCGTGGAACTTTTTGGTTCAGTCCCTAGAATGCCGCATGTATCTGCTTGAATTTGCTCTCCCCTCGCGACAGTATGAGAGTGGATGTCCTTTGAGCGTGGTCCTGCTGGCACTATTCCAGCACGATCGGACCCCGGCATCTGATCTCGGCAGTTGGAGTGAACAGGCGTTTGCCAAGTGAGTAGGTGGGTGTCCGGTTAGAACGCTCGGACGCGCCTTAGGGGCGAGCATGCAGCATCGAGTGGGTGTCGTGCAGCTAGGCAGCGGTGTAGTGCTGTTTAGCGCTCTCATGATGGGAGTTCTCGCCTGGTCTGGGTCGGGCGCACCTTCCGATGAGCTCAGACGCCGTATGAGTGGCAGCTTCGTCCTCGATGAGCCCGAGTCCGACATCGAGGTTCGTCTGGGCGAAGCCGTAGAGCACGTCGTTGCTCGCTTGGGGTCCCACGTACAGGGCGTAGCGCGTGCGCAGCTGTCGCGCGTCGTTGCCTACTGTCGCCAGTACGACCTCGACATCGGCATGGACTCCGTGCGAGTGGAGTGCGAGGAGTCGGGCTCCGAGGACGCGCCCGTCACTCAGTCGCGTATCGGAAGCGCGGCGGGCGCGGGTGTCCGGGCCGTCTTCCATGAAGATGCGCTCGTGCTCTCCTCCGAGAGTGCAGACGGGGCCGAGACGACCACCTATCGTCTGGCCGAGGGCGGAGGTCTCGAGGTCGACGTACGCATGACGTCGCAGCAGCTGGAGCGTCCGCTGGCCTGGAAGGTTCGCTACCGACGCGTTCCAACCGACTCTACGCCTTCGGCGGCGCGCGTGGCGGTCTCACTCTCCGAGCGCTGACTCTCCGCGAGCTCACTCTCGGTTCGCTCACTCTTGGTTCCCTCACTCTTGGTTCCCTCACTCTTGGTTCCCTGAGAGGACTGAGCCAGCAGGGCGGCCTTGATCTCTTCGCTCGGCGGAACGGCCCCGATCCAGGTCGACAGCAGCAGCCGTGCGAACTCGCCTCCGGAAATGCGGAGGGTTTCGCCCGACGGTTGGACGATCTCGCTCCGATCCTCGAAGAAGCGGTAGATGTAGAGATCCCCGGGTGCCACGCCGCGAACGCCGGTCAGGAACTGCTCGAGTGGGGCTTCGAAGTCGGAGCAGTCCTCGGCTGGACAGTTCTTGTCGAACGAGTACTGCCATGCGCGACGCATGTCGTCCCTGTCGATCGCATAGCGGTACTGCAGATTGATCTGCTTGGGGAGCGGTGAGTCCAGAATGCGTCGCGCATTCGAGGATCGCTCGGCCACATAGAGCGCGGCGACGTAAATGTCGGCGGTGATGAAGAAGCGCGTGGCGCGGCGCACGCCCATTCCGTTGCGCGTGAGCTCGAAACCTTCGACCCGCAAGGTCTCGGGGGCGTCGAAGGCGCGTACTTCGCCCGCGCAGAGTGCTCTAGGCTCGAGAAGGGTGCAGGCTGCGAGTCCGAGTAGTGCCAGCGAGGTGCGGAGCCGCAGCGTCAGCGCGAAGCAGGCGGCGTTCATCGAGCTGCTGACGAGCTGCTGTCGCTGCGCAGAAAGCGTGCAAGGCGCATCAAGGCCGGAAATCCCAGGCCCCAGAGCAAGGCCAACGGGACGAGCCATTTCCACAGGACCGGATCCAAGCTGAGCGCGCCGAGGCGCTCGGCTGCATAGTAGGTCGGGGGAGCACCGATGGCTCCGAACAGGATCGAGAGTGCCAACCGATCCTCCAGCCATCCGAGGGCACCGTCGAAGGTCGTCGCGAACACGCCCCAGAGAGAAACGAGTGTGATCACCGGGAGCCATGCGGGTCCTGGAAACGAGACCACGCCCAGCAGGGCCAGGCTGCCTTCGATCCAAGGCCCGAGTAGCATGACCGCCAGGATGGAGAGTGCCGTTCGGCGTAGGGCCTGTGGAGCGAGCTCACGGCGCAGGAAGAGGTGCACACCGACCGCGGTCGAGACTCCCAGTGGGCCGAGCCAGCCCTGCTGCCAGGCTAGGGCGTAAACGCAGCCGAACCAGCCTGCATAGAAGAGGGCGATGTTGATAGCCAGGCTGGCGGGCCCGGTCGACGGGGTCGGAGTCGGGGACGCTTGAGACTCGTTCGAGTGGGAGGCGACGGTCATGGCTTCACCTGTATACGCAGTTCGGTGCGCCTTAGTTTGCCAGAAGCCGTCCTCGGAAGCGGCTCCCGCCTGAAGACGAACTCGGAAGGGCACTTGAACGCGGCCAAGTGAGCGCGGCAGTGGAGTTCCAGCTCGTGTGCCAGCTCACCTTCGGCCTTGCGATCGGCCGGAGTAGGATCGGCCAGGATCCAGGCCACGGCCCGCTGTCCCCACTCGGGATCGGGGATCGCGGTGACGGCTGTCTCGACCACGCGCGGGTGCATGTCGAGCACTGCCTCCACCTCGGCGGGGTAGACGTTCTCGCCCCCGGACACGATGAGATCCGAACGGCGCGCGTGGACGCGCAGCCTGCCGGCGTCATCGAGCTCGCCCAGATCTCCCGTGCGGAGCCAGGCACCGTCGAATGCGCGGCGTGTTCCTTCGGGGTCGTCCAGGTAGCCCGACATGACCTGGGGACCCCGGACCTGGATCTCGCCGACCGTGTGCGTAGGAAGCGGTGCACCGCTCTCCGAGACCACACGCAGCTCGGTATCCGGCAGCGGGGGCAGCCAGTGTGGAAGGTCCGAGCTCTGTCCGGGCACGCCCGTCGCCACGCTCGATGCCGCTTCCGTCAGTCCGTACGTGCAAGCCAGCGGCCATCCACCAGCGCGCGCGCGCTCCAGTAGCTCCGTCGGAATGGGACCGCCGCCCAGCAACACACAGCGCAGGCTCGCGGGGGCATTTCCCGCTCCGGTGAGTGCGAGCAGGCGCCCAAGCATCGTCGGCACCATCGAAACGTGGGTGATGCCGCCTTCGGCGATCTCACGCTCGACGTCCGCGGCCTCGAAGCGGTGGTGGAGGACGACCTTGCTGGCGAGACGTGCGCTGCGCAGCAGGATCGCCAGCCCGCCGATGTGATAGGGCGGCATGCAGAGGAGCCAGCGATCGTGCTGTGTCAGGTCGAGGCAGATCTGGTTGGCGCTCGCGCTTGCTCCGTGTTGGGCGAGGCCCAGCCGAACAGCCTTCGGTCGTCCCGTGGTTCCCGAAGTGAACAAGATCGTCCGATCTGCTGCCGGGTCGAGCTGTTCGGCGAGCTCCTCTGCGCGCGCTTCGAGCGCTCGAAGCTGTTCGAAGTCCCAGAGAGTGGTGGACTCGGGCAACCGGGTCGCCTGGGCCACGTCGCGCTGCGCGTGCGTGTGTACCAGCAGCCGCGGCTCCGTGCGCTCGAGGAGCGGAGCCAGCTCGCTCGCGCGCAGTCGCGGATGCAGCACCACCAGCGGACATTCGAGGCCCGTGGTGGCGTGGAGGAGTCGTCCGATACAGCCAGGATCGCTGCTGACGACGGCGAGCCGCTGGCCGCGCTCGAGGCCAGCCCGCAAGAGCTGCCCCGCGAGGAGAGCCGTGCTGCGCGCGACCTCGGCGTAGGTCTCTTCGACACCGTCGATCTGCCAAGCGGTGTGGTTCGGCCTGGCTCGTGCGGCGCGCAAGAGCCAGTTCGGCTCGTGAGCGCGGACTGCCCCGATTGGGGTCATGCGGGCGCTGTTCTCACCGCGTGACCGGTGGCTGGGTCGACAATCCCAAGCCTGGGAGATCGTGAATATAGAGTCGCCCACCATGCGGGATCAGGATCTCTGGGAAGTCGCAATCGAGCACCTCGCAGCTGGCGAGTCCGTGCGCGAGCGTCGGGCTGCCGTGTGCGGCACTGAGGTGCAGTGCCGCCGCCGTGCCTGCCGGACCGTCGAAGGTGGTGGTCACCACGACCCGCAGCCCGCGGGCGGATGCTTCTCTGCACAGGTGCGCCGCGCTCGCGAGGCCACCCTGGACCATGGGCTTGACGATCGCGATGCTCGCCAGCTCGCCTTGCAGCAGCCGCGCACGCCCTGCGATCGAGGCCAGTGCTTCGTCCGCCGCGATCGGCACGGGCGACATCTGGTGCAGCTGCGCGAGACCATCGAGGTCCTGCGGAGGGACCGGCTGTTCGACCATCTCGACATCCAGCCCCGATAGGCGATCGAGAGTGCGCAGCGCGTGGGGGAGCGTCCATGCACCGTTCGGGTCCAGACGAATGCGGATGTCGGGTCCGAACTCGGATCGAATGGCCGAGACCCTGGCGATGTCGTCCTCCGGCGTCTCGCGACCCAGCTTGATCTTCAGGCTTCGGTAGCCTCGGCGCACCGCGTGGAGTGCCTGTGTCATCGAGGCCTTGATATCCGACGCTGCGATGACCGCGTTGACTTCGATGTGGCGGCGCGCGTCTGAAGCCAGACGCTGTGCGACCGATACCCCGCGCAGGCGCGCTTCCAGATCGTGCATGGCCACGTCGAGGGCACATCGCGTCGCCGGCTTGTCTGCGAAGCGGTGGGCCAGGAACGCGAGAAACCCCTCGATGGAGTCCGACGCGCCCTCGAACTCCTGGCGCGCATTCATCAGCGCCTCGACGACCTCGTGCATCGCCTCCGTCCCCGCGACTGGGAGCGGCAGCGCCTCGCCGACTCCGTAGCTGCCCGAGCGATCGAAGAGCACCACTCGAATGCCCCTGCGGACCTCGAGCGAGGTGCCCGCGCGCGCGAGTCCTCCCTTTCTGAAATGCAGCTCGACGTGTTCGAGGCCGAGCCGCGTGATGTCTAGAGTATGAGTCCGAGGCAAAGTAGAGCTCCGTAGACGGCGTGGACTTGCGCCGTCTGTGCGAGACAGACATTGAAGCTCGAGCCGGTCGTCGCCGAGAAGAGTCCTCGGATCGCGCGGACCGCGAGCGGGAAGGATAGCCAGGTCGCAAGCGCGCCGAAGGCTTCGAACGCAATGGCGACACCGCCAGCGACGAGGTAGCTCACGATGAGGAGCCCTGCATACAGCCTTCTCGTTGGCAGAGCTCCGATCCGGACGGCCAGCGTGCGTTTTCCGGCTGCCGCGTCGGTCGCGATGTCGCGCAGGTTGTTCACGACCATGATGGCGCTCACGAGACACCCGATCGGGAGTGATGCGACCAGGGCGAACGCGGACCAGTCACCTGTGTGTAGATACGCGCTTCCGGTCACGGCGACCACACCGAAGAAGAGGAAGGCCGCGACTTCTCCGAGACCGTGCGAGGCGAGCGGAAACGGTCCCCCCGAGTAGGCGAGTGCCGTGAGGATCGAGACGAGACCGATCGCGACGATCGGCCAGCCGCCTGCCGCAACCAGCACGATACCGCACGAGAGCGCGACGGCGATGGCCAGCCCGACGCCCGCGAAGACCTGGCGCGCACTCAGCCAGCCGGCTTGGGTGACACGGGTGGGACCGACCCGCCGCTCGTCGTCGATCTGGGCGAGGTAGTCGAAGGCGTCGTTGGCAAGGTTGGTCGCGACTTGTAACGAGATTGCCGCGAGTGTGCAGGTCAGGAAGATGTCCGGGGCAAAGAGCTCGCGGCGCAGCGCGATGACGCCGCCGACGCAAACGGGCACGATCGACGCGCCTAGCGTGTGTGGGCGAGTCGCGAGCGTCCAGACGCGGAACGTCGAGGGGCGCAACGTCGAGGGGCGCGTGCCGGATTCGTCCAGGGGCTCGAAGGGGGCTCTGCTATTGCTGGGATGCATGGAATTCCAGGACGGTCCTCCGGAACGAGTCCGGCTGCTCCAGGTGAGTCGTATGTCCTGCGTTTGGAATGGAGACCAGGGTCGAGCGCGAGAGACGATCGTGCATGCGTTCCGCGATGCCCTGGAACTTGAGATCCTCCTCACCATGCACCAGAAGCACGGCTCTAGACAACCGAGAGAGAGCCCCCCAGAAGGAGGGTTGTGTACCGGTGCCGAGTCCGCGCAGGCAGGCGGCGAGGCTGCTCGCGTCGTTGCGGAGCTTCTGCTCGAGTTGACGCGCACGAACCTCGGCCGACAGTCGAGCTTGTGACGCGAACAGCGGGAGCCTCACCCAGCGCTCGACGAACGGGGCGATGCCCTGTGTCTCGAGCTCACGTGCGAGCTGCTCGTCGGCCTCGCGTCGCGACTTGCGCTCGGTCTCGCTCTCGAGCCCCGGCGAGCTCCCTTCGAGCACGGCGCTCATCACCCGCTCCGGCGCGAGAGCACAGGCCCCGAGGGCAACGCGTCCTCCCATCGAGTACCCAAGCCAGTGAGCTCGTTCGTGTCCACAAGCGATCAGGACCTCTTCGAGGTCGCGCACGACTTCCTTCAGGTGAAAGCGCTCGGGGCGGTCGACGGGATCGCTCTCCCCATGGCCAATCAGATCTGGAATCACGAGGTGGAAACGTTCGGCGAGCGATTGGACGAGAGAGTCGGGCCAGGCCTGGCTCGATCCCGTGAAGCCGTGCACCAGGATCAGCGGGGCACCGCGGCCAAGCTCGCGCACCGCGAGTGAGTGCTGGTCACGCAGTCGAACGCGTCGCTGGGTCTCGTCGCGGCGGCTCAAACCTGAAGCCTGCCATCGAGTGTCTCGCGGACGCGAGCGAAGAGCTTCGCGTGAAGCTCTCGATTCTCGCCGCGCTGGGTGGGCACGCGGATGAACTGCACGCCCGGAGCTCCCAGTGAGTCGCGCAGCGCATCGCGCAGCTCTCCCGGGCTCGTTGCGCGTGTGCAGGGCAGCTCGAAGCCGGCGAGAAGACGCTCGAGGTCCATGCGGTGGGGTGTCGCGAACAGCTGCTCGAAGTGCTGAGCGTCGGCGCTCGTCGCGACAGGGAGGAACTCGAAGATGCCGCCACCATCGTTGTCGATCACCAGGATCGTGGCGGATAGGCTCGGGTCGCGCGCAGCGCGAGCGGATCCGATGTCGTGCAGGAGTGCCTGGTCGCCCAGGATTCCGATCGCGGACTCTCCCCGCGGGGTCATCCGTGCGGTCGCGAGCGCGCACGCCAAGGTGCCATCGATTCCGTTGGCTCCCCGGTTCGCGAGCATGCGGACCCGCGGGCCTGCGGATGGCCAGAACGCGTCGACGTCGCGAATCGGCATGCTGCTCGCGACGAACAGAGTCGCCGGGGCTACGAGAGCGCTCGCGAGTGTGCGAACCACACCCGGCTCGCTCAGCTGCTCGCGGCAGTCCAGCTCGGCCGCCAGGATGCCCTCGGCTCTGCGCCCAGCTTCGACCCAGGACCGGAGGAAGCCTTCCCGCTCGACGCGAAGACTCGAGCTGCCGGCCAGGCTCGAGCTCAAAGCCGAGGCGACCTCCCTGGCATCGGCCCGGATCCAGCTAGCGGCGAGATGCGTCGGCTCCAGCCAGGTGTACGGTGCCACGACGCGCTGCTCGATCTCGGGATGGCGCTCCAGAAAGGTTCGCAGCGACTTGCTCGTGGGCATTGCGCCAAAGCGCAATACTCTGCGCGGTGCATGTGCATCGGCGAAGCGCTCTGCACGGAGGACCGCATCGTGGGTGGCCACGAGAGTTGGATGCAGCTCGCCGCCGCTCCGGAGCTGTGACAGCGGATCTGCCAACAGAGGCCAACCCGCGGTGACGGCCAGCGAGCCGACGGCGGCCGCTGCGCCCTCCTCCGACTCGAGCGGTCCCGCGACGATCCAGCCGCGGGGTTCCTCGGCGATCCAGGCAGCCAGGCGCTGGGAGGCGTCTTTGCTCAGCCGAGCCGCGCGAACCGGCTCGGCGGTGACCCACGGCGGTCCCGCGCTGCGGTTTCCGCGAGTCCCTTCTCTCCCGAAGCGTGGCTCCGAGCCCAGCTGCGCCAGCCGGGCCTGATCGGTTCGGTCCGGCCTCGGGTCGAGTGGATCGCGAAACGGGAGATTCACGTGCACTGGGCCGGGCGGCATTCCGGTGGCGGTCGCGACCGCGCGGCAAGCCAGTGTGCGCGCGTGTGCAAACGCTGCATCCGAGAGCTCTGGCAGCGGGGCCTGGACGAACCAGCGCACCGCACTGCCGAAGATCTCCCGTTGATCGATCGTCTGCGCGGCGCCGCACTCCTGTAGCTCGGGGGGGCGGTCGGCGGTCAGGCTGACCAGTGGGATCTGGCTGTGACTCGCCTCGACGAGCGCGGGCAGCTGGTTTGCGACAGCGGTGCCCGACGTGCAGGTCAAAGCGACCGGGCCGCGCGTTGCGCGCGCCAGCCCGAGGGCAAAGAAGGCCGCTGCTCGCTCGTCCAGCCAGACGTGGGTCGTAATGCGCGGGTCGCTGGCGAAGGCCAGCGCAAGTGGCCCCGAGCGGGATCCGGGGGATACGACCGCATGCGAGATCCCGCTGCGTGCGAGCTCGTCGATCCAGGCCATGGCCCAGGCGAGATTCGCGTTCGGCGCCGACATCACCAGGGATCCAGCGCTCCCCTGATCGACGCCAGCTTGAGGCGGGTCTCCGCGGCCTCGCGCACCGCACTCGAACCGCCGACGAAGCCGGATCCCGCGTAGAGGCGCAGGCATTCCGGTGTCGCCAGCGCACAGCGTAGAGCGACGAAGAACTCGCCGTCCCCGCGTTCGTCGAACCAGCCGATCGGGCCCGCATACCAGCCGCGATCGAAGCCTTCGAGCGAGCGAATCAGGTCGAGCGCTGCGGCGTGAGGGAAGCCGCCGAGGGCCGGCGTGGGATGTAGCCGTTCGACCAGCTCGAGGATGTGTGGGATCTGGCCATCCGAGCTGCGCAGACTCCCGCGAATGGGCGTGTATAGGTGTTGCAAGCTGCCGGCTCGGAGCAAGCGGGGCTCGTTTGGGATGTCTAGCTCCTTGCACAGCGGCGTGAGCGCCCTCCGAATCGACTCGACCACCAGGGAGTGTTCGTGCTGCTCCTTCGCGGAGGCAAACAGCTTCCGCGCCAGCTCGGCCTCGGTCGCTGCCGATCCATCCCTGCGCGTGGTCGCCGCGACCGCGGCAGATTGGATCTCCGATCCACTGCGCTGGACCAGGAGCTCGGGGGTGGCTCCCACGAATGTGGCAGCGCCAATACCCTGAGCGAAGGTGATACTTCCTGGATGGGTCTGCTGCAGGTTCTGCAGCGACTGAGAGGGGCGAAAGCCGGCGTGGAGGTGATGTGCTTCCTCGCAGGCGATGACGACCTTCTCCGCTGCACCGGACTGGATCGCTTCGAGGAGTCGTTCGCCGGTGCGGCGGTAGTCGGCGAGTGCCCGTGAGTCGAGCTCCAGATCTAGGGGCGCGCGCGCTGCTTCGAGGGCGCCTGGCTTCTCGAGCCAAGTCGTCAGTCGAGCGAGCTCTTCGTCGATCCGGCTGTCGGGCGACACCCAGTGAGCGACGTACAGGCTCGAGTGCTGGGATCGTTTGAGCAACGTGAGGTTGGGGAGGGTGAGTCGCGCGGCCCCGAAGCTTTGCCAGTGCTCGGCCCGCGGGCGTGCGGGCGCGGGGTCGAAGGCGAAGCCTCCGACCCAGACGGCGCCGGTGGACGGATCGGCGGTTGCCGACGCGCCGTCGCGTGCTGCGCGGGACTCGGTCGCCCAGGTACGCGCGCGCGCGATGGGAGCCGGGTCGCGCGAGTGCCAGCTGTCCGCGGATCCTACGCCCACCAGCTCGAACTCTCGCTCGGCGCACCCGAGATAGAAACGCTGCGTGCTCGCCTTCTCGGCGCGTCCGAACACGTCGAGCATCGAGGGCGTCTCGGCGAGCGCGCCTCGAAACAGGCAGAGCTCGTCCGCGTGGCTCCGTTGCGCGCGTTCGATCGAGTGCGTGAGCGCAACGCGCAGCTCTTCGAGGGTCCGACTCATGCGCGCGCTTCACCTCGAATGGCGTGGATCGACTGCACGGCTCCGAGCAGCCTGGATTGCTTCTTCACGTGGCTGAATCCGGCATGCCCGAGGATTCTGCGGAAGTCTGCTTCGGGCGGGAGGAAGGCGGTTGACTCCGGGAGGTACCGGTAGGCCTCGCGGTCGCTCAGGATCGCACCCAGAATCGGCACGAACTTGCGGAAGTACACCGCGTGCAGGTTTCGCAGCAGCGCGCTCCTGGGCTCGTCTACCTCGAGCAGGGCCAGACACCCACCCGGACGCAGGACGCGAGCGCACTCGCGCAAAACGAGGTCGAGCTCTGCGAAGTTGCGCACGGCGAAGCCGCATGTGACCGCGTCGAAGGATGCTGCGGCAAAGGGAAGCCTGCTGCCGTCCGCCTGGAGCAGCTTGGGGCCAGCTCCGCGTGCCTGGGCCCGGCGCAGCATCTCGCCCGCTAGGTCGACGCCGACCACCTCTGCCCCGTAGGCGCGCGCCACGAAGACGAGATCGCCCGTACCCGTTGCCAGATCGAGCACGCGTGCTCCGCGCGGCAGGTCCAGCTCGGCGACGAGGCGGCGTCGCCAACGCTGGTCCAGGCCGAACGTGAGGATTCGATTCATCAAGTCGTAGCGTGGTGCGATGCGGTCGAACATCGCGCGGACGAAGCTCGACTTGCTCTCGACCGAGGGCAGCACACTGGGATCGCGCTTCATAGCGGGTCGACCTCTCGTGCAGCCGGACCATCGAGAGGGTCCGGGCTCTCGCTGGAGCCCTCGTGCTCCGGAGAAGCTTTCAGTCGATCCTGGCGCGCGCGCAGGTCGAGCCGAGTGCGCGCCTGGCGCATGAGGGCACGCTGAAAGTGAAGAGCTACCAGGCGCGTGGCAGCGGGCAGTAGATCGCGGAACTCGATCGTCAGCGACTCCGCACCGGGTGCTTCGGGATGGTCCTTGCGGCGTACGTGTTGCTCGAACAGCTCTACCGCACGTTCGCTGATCGCAGCGACGTGAGCCGCGTGCTCGCGCGCCAGAGGGAGGAGCTCCGACAGCGGAATTCCGGAGTCCAGCACCCGCTTGGCGGCAGCGAGCGCAGTGCGATCTGCTTCGCTGTAGCGGATTCCCTCTGGCGTCTCACGGGCTTCCAGCAAGCCCAGCTCGCGCACGGAGTTCAGCAGGAAAATCGGGAAGCCAGACTCCTCGGACAGCTCGGCGGCCGAGTACGTCGCGTCGTCCGAGAAGGCGTCGAGGGCGGCGCGCAGCGACGCGCTCACGCTGATGGGCGCGCTCGCCCGCGGACTCGCGGTTTCGTCGGCGTAAGAGCCGCCGCTCTGAGGGGGCTCGCTGGGGCGCTCGCGCAGGCGCCGGATGGCGTCGAGCGAAATCCCCTGGCGGTTCAGCTCTCTGACCTCTCGCACTCGAGCCAGGTGGGAGCCGTCGTAAATGGCGATACGCCCACGCCGTCTGGGAGGCGGGATCAGACCGCGCGTCTGGTAGAAGCGCACCGTGTCCACGCGGACCCCCGCGGCGCGGGCAAGCTCCTCCACTCGATATTCCATGCGAGGACTATAAGAGTTGCTACTCGAATCGTCACGCGAAATGCAGCGCGGGTGGAAGAACGGAATTTGCTGGTGGGGCTGTCGAGTCGGCCCTACGAAACCAGCGACCGCAGCGCCCGGCGGTCGATCTTGCCCATGCTGTTGCGCGGGAGCTCGGCGACGAAGCGATACGCTCGAGGGCGCTTGTAGCGAGCTAGGCGTTCCTCGGCGCAGCTCCGAACTCGATGTTCGACGGACTCCGCACTCGCGCCAGAGCTGAGCACGATGAATACGGCGACGCACTCACCTCGGTCGGGGTCGGGCAGCCCCACCGCCGCGAGTTCCTCGACGCCGGCTTCATCGCAGAGCGCGGCTTCAATCTCCCCAGGCAGGACGTTGCTGCCGCCGACGATGATGAGCTCCTTCTTGCGTCCGGAAATCACCAGATGCCCACTTGGATCGAAGCGTCCGAGGTCTCCGGTGCAGAAGTACCCATCGCGCATGACCTCTCGGGTGGTGGCCAGGTCGCCCCAGTATCCCACCAACACGGAGGGGCTCTTGACGAGGATCTCTCCGTCCTCCGCGAGCCGGATCTCGGTGTCGGGAAGGGGCAAGCCTACGGTGCCCGGTATCCGGTCTGCGTTGAGCGGGTTCGAGCTCACGATCAAGGTCTCGGTCAGGCCGTAGCGCTCCACCGGCGGCATGCCGAACCTCTCCGCGAAGAGTCGAAAGTCGTTCTCGGACAGAGGCGCGGATCCCGAGGTGAACAATCGGAGGTGAGGGAGGTCTGGTACCCGCTCGACTCGGGATAGTCGGTGGAGCATCGTAGGCACCGCCATGCACACGTTGACTCCGTGGCGCTCGAGCGCGACCAGGCTCGAGTCCGTCTGGAAGCGTGGGGCGAGCAGGATCTGCATGCCTGCGCGAGCGCATCCGTACAAGCCCAGCACCAATCCGTGGACGTGGTGTGCAGGCAAGATGTGGAGGATTCGCTCGCCCTGTGCGAGCGCCCAGATTTGCTGCAATCCAGCCAGATTCGCACGCAGCCCGCTCAGCGTGTGTGGAACTCCCTTTGGATCTCCCGTCGTACCGCTGGTGAAGATCAGCAGCGCAGGGGCCTCCTCGCTGGGTGCCGGGCGCAGCCGTGGCTTCGCGGCACCTGCGCGCTGGGAGCTCGAATCGAGCAGGGTTCGCAGGGTTGCACGCTCGAGCAGGCGTTCTCGCTCGCGCGCCGACAAGGCCGGATTCAGCGGAACGACACAGGCTCCCATGGCCAGGATCGCGAGGTGAGAGGCCAGCAGTTCGGGACCCCGCGGGAGATCGACTCCGACTCGGTCACCCGGGTGGACGCCCGTGTCCGCAAGGGTCTGCTGCCAGCCTCCGATGGCCAGAAGGAGCTCGTCGCCCGTCTGAGACCAGATGAGCTCGGCAGCCTCGTTCAAGCCCTGGACGACGACCCGCTGGCGCTGGATCTCGAGCGCTTCTAAGGTTTCCTGAATCATGTCGGGGGCACCTCCTCGCGCACGAATCTTCGAAGTCATGTGGTCGCAAGGCAAGGTGCTGGCTTGCCGGTTGCTTCTCCGCCGCCCGCGAGCGGGACGCTACGCGCCGTAGGATACGCGCATCGGCCGCGCGCAGGTGCAGCGGATATGCCGCAGTGCCGCCTTATGTCGGCAAAGTGCGTCGAACGAGGTTCCTCGCTGGGTTCCCCGGCTTCTCGCACGCGCGGTTCTCAGTTTAGGGGAGACACGCGCAATCCGATGAGGCATGCTAGGCACGTGGGGTCGGCGTTGGTCGAACCGTGGGGTCGTCAGCCAAACTGAGACCTCTTCCGAGGCTCCGCTCGCTGAGAAAGGGTACGTCCGCTGGATCCGGAAGATCCAGGCGTCTGCTTCTTTCCTGGTTGGCTTGCTTCAGAGAGTTCCAGTAGCGGTGCGTTCTCCGCGTGGATTCAACCGACGGGACTCGATGCCGGGCATGCGCGTCTGCGCCGCTCAGGACGCTCACTGTGCGAGTGAGACGGAGTGGTGGCACGCGTGGGTGCGGTTTCGGGCCATCGCATAAGCCGTCCCCAAGGAGCGTTCCGCAGGAGCGGGCGCTGCCTGCGTCATGGACTCTAGGAAGTGCCTCTACACGTTGGGCCGTGTGTGTCCACCTGAAGGGGAGCTATCGCTGGATCTGGCGGACCTGTGCGTGCTCTGCGCGGTTCGTGTCGATTGGGCCCAGCGGCCGTGCCAGCTGATGAATTTCTCGCCACTAGGAGCGAGAGGAGGCGGCAGTGAGTGATCGCGATCGAGATAAGCTTTCGTTCAGCGAGCAAGACAAGCGCCAGAAGGAGCGGCGTTCGCGAGGAGGCAAGCGCAAAGGGCAGCCTCAACGCCAGAGCCGCTGGGCCACCGCGGCGTACAAGCGCCGGGTCGACGAGAGACTGTTTGGCAAGAAGGGTGATGCCGCGCGCGTGAGAATGCGGGAGCGGCTGCGTGCAGCTCAGGGGTCCCCCACGTTCTTGAGAACGTATCGCGAATACGTCCGTGACTACGGAATGCCGGAAGATCTGCATACCTTGATGATGCTGCTCGACCTAGAGGATGAGCGCGAGAGTCTCAAGGTGATGGAGGCGCTCGAAGCGACAGTGGCTTCGGTTACGCCCGAAGAGAAGAGCCTGCTGCGAGGTAGGCTTCGGAATCTCGAAATGTCGACGAACTCCGATGCTCTGGCCGATGCCGCCGTGGATCTACTGGGGCGGCTGTAGTCCCAGCGCGGCCGCTCTACTCCAACCGGTTCGCATTGCGGGCAGACGCCTTGGGTGTTCGGCCTGACCGGGTGCTCTGCCACTTCTCGACGAAGGATCCCGACTCGAGTCCGTAAACCTGGGTTCGGGCGGGGACTTGAAGGCGGGGTGGGTCCGATGCATTCGATCCTCGGGCATGGCGGTCACCTTCCATCTCGATTGGCAGGTGAAGAGTAGGGCGAAAGTAATGCGTAAGTCAAGCGTGCCCGAGTCGGGTGCCGTTCTCGCCGCTCTGCTGCAGCGGCTCGAAGGGCGTCCCTACGCTGCGTACAAGGACCTGCGCGGATCCAGCTACGAGCTGCCGGGCGAGGGCGGCGTACTCACATTCGAATCGGTCCAGGGCGACCCGTTCGCAGCTCCGAGCCAGCTCTGCATCCGCTTCGCGGCCGGTGATCTCCTACTGCCCGAGTTTGCCTTCGCATCGAGAGACGCAAGGCGCGCGAGCGCCGACTTCCTGCAGCGCGCGCTGCGCCGGTCGCAGCCGTCGGGCGCTTCGCTGGGAAGCGGCAAGAGCGGTGTGCTCGAGATCGCCCCGCTGGGGCCCGAGGTCCTCGAGCGCACGGCCGTCAGCTTGTCCGAGGCCGGCGGTGTGACGGTGCGCGTCGTGGCCGGTCTGCCGGCGCGTGGGCGTCGGATCCTCGGGCGAGAGGCACACGTGCTGTTGTTGACTCGGCTGCCTGAATGGCTGGCGTCGCTCGTGCGCATCGAGCCGTCGGAGCTGGAGCGCCACGTGCACTCGATTCGAGACCAGGTCGTCTTGCGCGAGCAGCTCGCCGATGCGGGGCTCGTGGCCTTTCTCGCGGAGGGGAGTGTGCTACCGAGGCGAACCGGTGTGCACTCCGCTCCTCTTGCCGACGCTCGCCCCTTGGAGGTTCCGACCGCGCGTCGGGTGACCTTGACGACGCCGCATTCCGGCAAGCTGGTCGGGCTCGGCATTCCGCGCGGGGTGACCCTGATCGTTGGGGGGGGCTATCACGGCAAGACGACGTTGCTCTCCGCGATCGCGCTCGGTGTCTATGACCACGTGCCGGGCGATGGGCGCGAGCGCTGTGTGACCCTGGGCGATGCCATGAGCATCCGGGCCGAGGACGGGCGCTCGGTCTCTGGCTGTGACCTGCGCCCCTTCATCGGTGAGCTCCCAATGGGCAGAGATACTGCTTCCTTCGAAACTCAGGATGCGTCCGGGAGTACCTCGCAAGCGGCTGCGATCGTCGAGGCGATCGAAGTGGGTGCGCGCGTGCTGTTGGTAGACGAGGACACTGCGGCGACCAACTTCATGATTCGCGACGCGCGCATGCGCCGCTTGGTCCCGGCGTCGCAGGAACCGATCACTCCCTATCTGGACCGAGTGCAGCAGCTCTATGAGCAGCGCGGCGTGTCGTCGGTGCTCGTGGTCGGTGGTGCCGGAGATTACCTAGATGTCGCCGACTGTGTGATCCAGATGGACACGTACCAGCCCCGAGACGTAACTGCGCGCGCGCGGGAGATCGCACGTGAGCTTCCGCTGGGCGAAGCCGCCCCACAGATTCCGGGTACCTGGGAGACGGTGCACGCTCGGATCCCCGATCCGCGCAGCTTCGACCCCAGCAAGGGCAGGCGCTCCGAACGGGTCCGCAGCGTGCGCACACGTAGCATCGAGTTCGGACGCGAGGAGGTAGACGTATCCGCTCTGATACAGCTCGTCGATCCGGCTCAGTGCCGCTTCATCGGGGACGTGCTGCTCGAGTTCGCGCGCGGTCTCTGCGATGGGCGTCGCAGCCTGATGGAGTTGTTGGATAAGGTGGAGAGGTCGATCGAAGATCGTGGTCTCGAGGCGATCGCCGAGCCTGGATTCGGTGATCGCGCTCTGGCACGTCGCTTCGAGATCGCCGCTGCACTGAATAGACTGCGCAGTCTGCGCGTCCGACCCGCTTGAGTCAGCGTGGTACTCCTCCGTCTGCCCAGTGTGCGACTATGCGGATGGCTGCCATCGCCGACTCGCGGGACGCCTCATAGATCCTTCTCGCAGTAGGTTCGTGCAGGAGAACCGGGTTCAGGTTCGCTATAAAACTCAAACATGAGTGGGAGGATTCAGGAGCTCCGGCATGTCCCGCAAGCCACCGGATAGCTGCGATGAGAGGGTCCCCGATCCTTCGGGGGTGTTGGTAGATCGGCAACGCGTGGATCCTGCCTCGCGCCCCGACTCCGTCGGTGGGTCCGAACTGGACCTTTCTGGACCCTGCGTCGTTCCCGCCGATCCCTCACCTCGCACAGCGGGGCCGTGCCGCACCAGCGTAATTCTGAGCACCTACAATCAGCCTGTCCTGCTCGACCGCACATTGCGCGGATATGCGCGACAGTCTCGGCTCGACTTCGAGATCATCATCGCGGACGACGGCTCGTCGATGGAGACGCGTGAGTGCATCGAGATGCACCAAGCCGACTTTCCGGTGCGTCTCGTGCATGTTTGGCAGCCAGATGACGGTTTCCACAAGGCTCGCGCGGTCAACCGCGGGGTTCTGAACGCCAGGACCGACTATCTGATCTTCTCGGACGGTGACTGCATCCCCAGTCGCGATTTCGTACGTGAGCACTTGGATTCAGCGCGCCGAGGCCGCTATGTGGTGGGGGGATTCGTGCGATTGTCGCGCCAGACGACTGCCGCATTATCCCCGCAGGCCATCGACCGTGGAGACTTCGAGCGCTTCGTCACTTGGGTCGACCGCGCGAAGCTCGCGTTCGTACATGCGAAGAGCCTGGCCTACATCGCCACCGGAAAGCGAAGGAAACCGAAGTTCTATGGTCTGAACTTCAGCGTCTTCCGTGCCGATTTCGAGCGCGTGAATGGATTCGACGACACCTACCACAACTGTGGCAAGGAGGACTCGGACCTGCGCAATCGTATGCAGCTCGCAGGGATTCGCGCGACGAGTCTGTGGCATCGGCCGGGCGTGTTCCACCAGTACCACCCGGGACACACCACACGTCTCGGGTGGAGTGGGGTCGCGCGCTACTACAATCGCTCCGATCTGTGCCCTGAGGCCCCCTGCGGTCTTCGCGAGCTTCAGGAAAAGGAGTGAGCTTCTACGAACGCGTTGTAGTCAGGCTCACCCGAGTCGGTGTCGTAGCTGCGTGGGATCAGGACGTTGCCTTCGGGCCAGAATACCTGGAGTGTTCGTCGGCGGACTTTCGATAGACGCACACGGCCGCGGAAGCTGCCGCAGTCCGAGCGTAGCTCGATGGGATCGCCTTCTCCCACGCCCAGCTCCTTTGCATCTTCGACGTGCATGAAGATGGCATCCCGGCGCGAGTGCGTGAGTGGGTCCTCGGTTCCGTACACCATGGAATTGAACTGCTTTCCGCGGCGTGTCGTGAGATAGAACTTCCCCTCCGGAATCTCCGTTTCCGGTAGCTGGATCGCGGTGAAGCGCGCGCGTCCGTCTGGCATGGAGTCGAAGCCCTCGCTGAACAGCCGCGCGCCTCCCCACTGGACCCAGTCGCCGTGCCTGCTCAGGCGCTCGATGCCCGCGTAGCTAGGCATGAGCTGCGCCATCTCGTTCCGGATCGACTGTGTGTCAGGCGGCGAGAGCATCGGCGCGAGCGCAGGGCGGACGTGGCGCGCGACCTCGCAGGGTATCTCCCATTCGGGATGACACTCGCCGATGGTCGGGTGTCCCTCGATCTCCGGAGAGAAGCGGATGCGGCGTTCGGTATTTGTCGTGGTACCACCGCCACGCTGCTCATAGCGCGTCTGGGCGGGCAGGAGCACGACCAACTCGCTGGGGATCAGCGCCGACGGATTGATCACGATGTCCTGGTGGATGCGTACCCGGACACGCGCGAGTGCCGATCTCGCGTGTTGGCGATCGGGTAGGGTATCCAGCAGATTCCCACCGAGGGAGTACAGCAGATCGACCTCACCGCGACCCGCCGCGTCGACCATTGCGGGCGCGCGCAGTCCCGAACTCTTCGGGATCGGGTGTCTCCATACCGCTTCGAACTCTGCTTGCTTCTCCGAGCCGATGGCGACGCCGCCGGGAAGCTTCGCTGGATCCACGCCGCACTCCCCACCTCCCTGTACTCCGGAGTGCCCTCGGATCGGCAGAATCCCTGTCTTTGGCCGCCCCAGCATGCCGCGTGCGAGGGCGAGGTTCACGACGGCGCGCACGTTCTCCGAGCCGAACCGATGCTGCGTGAGACCCATGCTGTATACGAAGACCGCGCTGCGCGCCTGCGCGTAGAGCTTTGCGAACTCCTGCATGGCAGCCCGCGAGAGGCCCGAGCCGGACTCGAGCTGCTCCCATGAGATTTCTTTAAGGTGATCCGAGAGGGCGTCGAAGCCGTTGGTGCGTTCGGTAATGAACGTATGGTCGAGTGCATCCAGCTCGATCAAGCTCTTGAGCGCACCGGACAGGAATGCGATGTCGCCCCCGACCTGTACCTGGAAGAAGTCGTCCATGAGCTTGGACCCGAAGAGTGCGCTCGAGGGAATGCTCGGAATCCAGTAGCGTTCGAGACCAGGCTCTCGAAAGGGGTTGACGACGACGATGCGGCTGCCCTGCTTGCGCGCGTGATGGAGATACTTCGTCGTGACCGGTTGGTTGTTGGGTAGGTTCGTACCTAGGAGCACGATCAGATCGCTTCCGATCAGGTCGGAGAGCGAACAGGTCGGAGCGCCCACGCCGAGCATATCGCTCAGGCCGGACACAGTGGCGGCATGGCAGAGGCGAGAGCATAGATCGACGTGGTTCGAGCCGAGCAGTCTCGCTGCCTTCTGGAACATGTAGTAGGCTTCGTTCGTCACTCCGCGCGACGTCGCGAAGAAGCCCATCCTCTCTCCGGGCACGTCCCGGAGCTTGTCGGCGATTCGCTCGAGCGCGGTCTGCCAACTTACGCGTTCGAAGCCACGCGCGTTGCCTTCGCGAACCAACGGATGGGGGAGGCGGCCGAGCTTGCGGAGCTCCTCCTCGGTCGCTCTTTCGAGCGTCGCCACGTCGCGCAAGCGCTCCGGATCGAGTGGCCCCATCGTGTTGAGGCGCAGTAGACCGAGCCGGGTGGTACACAGGTGAACCCCGGGGATCACGTTGTCGCGCAGACCGTAGGGCCCCAGGGAGCATCCGTCGCAGACGCCCCTACTCAGGATGCGCCACGCATAGGGAAGCGCGCTTCGATTGTCTCTCACAGTACGAAGGAGCTCCCGAAAATGTCGAGGCTTGTTCGGTTCCAGTAGTCCGAATGGAATCCAGTGTCGCGCCTTCATCTCACGATTCTCTCCGCTCCGCTGAAGATGGTCATTCGCTCGTCGCGTACGAAGCAGGCGAGGGTCAGGCCCGCCCGCAGCGCGAGCTCGATCGCGAGCGACGAGGGTCCAGAGATCGACGCTACGACGGGAATGCCGGCGACCCAAGCCTTCTGGGCCAGCTCGAACCCGCAGCGCCCGCTCAGGAGCAGCACGTGATCCGATAGCGGGAGCTCCTGGTTCATGGCGGCCCAGCCGATGACTTTATCGAGCGCATTATGACGTCCAACGTCTTCGCGCGCGCACGCGAGGTGGCCGTGTGTATCGAACAGTCCCGCGGCGTGAACCGCGCCTGTCTGTTCGAACAAGGGCTGCGCAGCGCGCAGTAGAGTCGGTAGGCGCCCAATGACGTCGGCGGAAATCCGCGTGGCGTTCTTATGCAGGTCGGGGGCGCGCACGTAGAGCTCATCGATCGTCGTCTTTCCGCAGATCCCGCAGCCTGCGTAGGCGTTCATGCTGCGTTCTGGGATGTGAACCTCGCTACCCTTCGAGGGTGCGATGCGGAGCTCGACCGCGTTCTCGTTGTCGGGACAGTGGATCGCGCTCTCGAGGGCCGACGGCTCACGCAGGATCCCCTCGCTGACAGCGAGACCGAGAGCGAGCTCCAGGTCGTGGCCCGGCGTACGCATGGTGACGGTCAGAGGACGGTCGTTGCAGCGAATCTCGAGTGGCTCCTCGATCGCGACCTGCTCGTCGCGAGAGTCGTCGGGTATGCGTACCGCATCGAAGCGACGACTCGTCGTCACGGCTGCGCCCGGTTTCGGCCCAGTGGGCGCGGTCCTAGGTGCACGGAAGCAGCGCGTCGCTGGGATGTGGCCATCCGCTCGGCGACCTGATTGGCGCCGGCCATACGAGCCAGTCCCCGCGCGAAGCCGTAGCCGAGGTCCGAGGCTGCCATGCGGAGCGCGGAGACTCCGGACAGGCCGGTGTCGAGGCGTCCAACGAAGGGAGCTGCGCTCAGATATGTGGAGGGTGCCTCGGGCCAGCGTTCGACCTCTTCGGCGCGGAGTCGCTCGAGGCTCTGCGTGCCGACGAACGAGAAGCCCTGCGCGATGCGGTGCACCCCTCCGCTCAGGAAGCCGCGCGAGATGCGATTGCGATCGACGACAGCCACCGTGTCGCCCACCATCGCGATCGCTGTCGCGCTCAGCAGCCCGATGGCCCCGGTCAGGTCACCGAGAATCCGCGCGGGAGTGCACAGTAGTTCCATTGCGGCCGTCGCAGGCTGCCAGCTCAAGGGAGCTTCGCTGCCCGGGGGCTCGATCCCGGCGCTGCTGGCGGCCGGCCCAGCGCGGGCGCACAAGAGCAGTGCGAGGCTCAGCGCCATCTTCACCGCCGGAGTCGTGCGCCGGCGGCCGTCTGCGCAGCGTTGTATCCCCACCCCTGGTCGCATGCGGCTACATTGTGCGGAATGCGCGAGGTCAGAATCCAGAAAGAGGTTCCCGCGCCGCCCGAGGCGGTGTGGGCAGTGTTCGCCAACTATCGAGGTTGGGTGGACTGGTCCGGTGTGAAGGAGGTGGTGCTGCGATCCGAGGGGCGGCCTGCTCCCTATGGAGTCGGCGCCGCGTGCGTCGTGCGTGCGCGCGGCATTGCGATCGAGGAGGAGATCACCCACTTCGAGCCGCCTCACCGGCTCGGCTACCGGATCATCGAGGGGCTCCCGCTGCGCTCCCACTCGGCGGAGGTGGTCTTCGTCGGCGCGGGAGAAGGCACGCAGGTCGTCTGGCGTGTCGAGTTCTCGCCTTGGGTTCCAGGGACGGGCCCCTGGATCGCTTCGCTCTTCGAGCGCGAGCTACTGCGGATCCTGGATCGGCTCGCCGCCTATCCGTTCGAGCGAGCCTCGGGCCGGACCGCGAGTGGGTCCGCGGCTTCGGATGCGCAAACGCGGGATCTGGCGGCCTCTTCCGCCGGCTGAGCCTTCGAGCGCACGAAAGCTACGCAAAAAGTGCTCAAGTATTGCTCGCAACAGTCGATCCTAAGTGTAGCTACCGCATCAGATCTCCAGGAACGACCCGGGCGGGGTCTCACCTGGTTGGCACGGGGGGCGGGGGCGCCGGCGTCTGGGTATCGGGGGGGATCCTTCGCTGGTGTCCTCGCCCTAAGTGCGTCTGAACGCTCGCGCGACGGCCTCGGGAACGCGGCGCACTCGCAGCGAGTCGGGCTCCACGAAGGCCCAGGTCGTGCGTGACTCGACCAAGACCGAGCCGTCGCTCGCGCGCGAGAAGCGGGCCACACGCAGCGAGCGGGCACCCCGTAGAGACTCCACCCACGTCTCCTCCAGGAGAACCTCGCCGACGTGTGCCGAGCGTAGATAGTCGATCTCGTGCCGCCTCACGATCCACTGCCCACCGAGCTGGCGTGTTCGCACGAATCCCATTCCAACCGCTTCTGCGTGCGCATCCGCCAGCTCGACGATGAAGCCAACCCAAACGGCGTTGTTGACGTGGCCCAGCAGGTCGATGTCGCGCGGCGTCACCGTGCGCTCACGCCGGAACACGCCAGGCTCCGACGAGGGCGCCGTCAAAGGCTCTCCGCCAGCACCAGGTCGAGATAGGCACGATACGGAGATTTGGGCATTGCATCGATGGTTGCTCGGAGCTGCGACGCATCGATCCACTGCCGACGGAAGGCGATCTCCTCTAGGCACGCGATCTTCAGCCCCTGGCGATTCTCGATCGCGGCGATGAAGTTCGAGGCTTCGAGCAGCGCCATGTGCGTGCCCGTGTCGAGCCACGCGATGCCTCGGCCGAGCTGGCGCGCACGGAGGCTGCCGCGTGCGAGGTAGGCCAGGTTGAGATCGGTGATCTCGAGTTCGCCCCGTGCGGACGGCCGCAGCTCGCGCGTGCGGGCGACCACGTCGGAGCCGTAGAGGTAGATGCCTGGAACTGCCAGATTGCTGCGCGGACGCGCCGGCTTCTCCTCGAGGGTGAGGACGTGCTCGTCCTTGCCCATCTCGACCACGCCATAGCGCTCCGGATCACTCACGGGGTACGCGAAGATCATGGCTCCGGAGCGGAACTCTCCGACCACCTCGTCGAGTCGCATCCGGCCGTAGAAGAGATTGTCTCCCAGGATCAGGCAGACGGGCTCCTCACGGATGAACTCCTCGCCGATGAGGAACACCTGGGCGATGCCTTCTGGTTTGGGCTGCACGGCGTACTCGATCTGGACTCCCCACTGCTGGCCGTCGCCCAGCAGGTCGCGAAAGCGCGGGACATCCTCTGGCGTGGAAACGAGCAGGATCTCCCGAATTCCCGCGAGCATCAGCGTCGCCAGAGGGTAGTAGATCATCGGCTTGTCGTAGACGGGTTGCAGCTGCTTGCTCGCGACGCGCGTGATTGGGTGCAGGCGTGTACCTGCACCTCCTGCCAGGACGATTCCTCTCACCTTAGCTCCCCTCCAACATGGTGACTCATCATTCGGGACTCCGATCTCACGATTTGGAGCGGGTCTGATTTCCCTCGGGTCAGGCTCGAGCCATGTGCTCCGTCAGGCTCGGCAAGCCTCGGAATCCAACCGGAATCGGGGCGAACGGAAGCGGGGATCGGCGCGATCGCGAGCCCGATTTCTGGGCATATTCCGCTACGCCGCTGCGCTAGACAAGCCCGGGGGCTTGCCGGCACCGGCCAGACGGTGTACCTACCAGTCCGAATTCGTCTCTGGGAGGCAGGATATGGCCAAGGGTGCCCGTGAGAAGATCAAGTTGGAGAGTACTGCCGGGACCGGATTCTTCTACACGACGACGAAGAATCGGCAGAAGACCCCGGACAAGCTGCAGCTGACCAAGTATGACCCCGTGGTCCGGAAGCACGTTCCCTTCAAAGAGACGAAGATCAAGTAGCGGACCTACGACGATGGGGAATTCGAGCTCATCAGCGATCGCTGGATTCAGCCTGGCCCTATTGACGGCGGCGGTCCTTGCGTGCGGGGACGGTGGCTCTCGGCAGGCCGATTCCTCATCGCCTCCAACTCCCGCTGCTCGAACTCCAGACGCCGCTAGGGAGTCATCGGCCGGTGCGCAGCCCACCGCATCCACTGCCACAGGGTCCGCCTCTACTGCGAGTCCCACGGCAGCGGCGACCGAGAAGTGTGCCCCGCCTTCGGGATCGCTGCGCGGCGACACGGCGGCGGGTGCTGCGGTCTACGCACAGTACTGCAATCTGTGCCATGGGCCTGATGCGCAGCCGATTCAGCCGACGCCCGCCGATCACACGGACTGTGACTACATGGGTAGCCTGAGCGACGCACATCTCTACAAGGTTATCTGTGGGGGTGGAGCCTCGGTCGAGAAGTCGCCTGCCATGCCGCCTTGGGGTGACATCGTGCCCGGGGACGACATCCTGAATCTGATCGCTCATCTCCGCTCGATCTGTCCTTCCTCCTGAAGTCCTGAGCGCACCGGATGACGGCTGGGCTGGGGCCCATCTTCGCGGTTGTAGCGCCTGTCTTTCTGTGCGCGGCTCTCGGTTTTCTTTGGGCGCGCTCGGGGCGTAGCTTCGATCGAGCCGCCATCTCGTCTCTGATCTCTTCAGTCGGCGCTCCCTGCCTCGTGTTCCACAATCTGGTTGGGCTCGCGGCGCGCTCCGCTGTGCTCGTCGAGATGGCTGGCGCCGCGTTGCTCGCGATCCTGGGTAGCTTGGTTGCGGCCTATCTGGTGCTACGATTGGCTCGACTACCCAGTCACACGTACTTGTCGCCGCTGGTCTTCAGTAATGCGGGCAACATGGGACTCGCCGTGTGCAACTTCGCCTTCCCCGAAAACGGTGGAGTCGGAGGGGATGGGCTCGCTTTCGGAGCCTGCTTCTTTGCGGTGAGCTCGTTTCTGCACTTTACCCTGGGAGTCATGCTCTGGTCGGGAAGGTTCTCGCTACGGGAGCTGGCGCGAACCCCGCTCGCCTGGTCCGCCGTGTTGTCCGTGGTGGTGGTCGCAGCGGGCGTAAGGATTCCGCCCTGGCTGAGCAATACCACCGAGCTCTTGGGTGCATTCTCGATCCCGTTGATGCTGATCACCCTCGGCGTGGCTCTCTCGGAGCTGCGAATTCGCAGCCTGGCGCGAAGCGGGCTGCTCGCGGGTGGTCGTCTCGGTCTGGGGTTGGCCGCCGGATTGGGTGTCGCGCAGCTGCTCGACCTGCAGGGTGTGATGCGCGGGGTGTTGATCATCCAATGCGCGATGCCGTCCGCGGTCTTCAACGTGCTGTTCGCGGAGCAGTACGAGCGCTCTCCTGAGCAAGTGGCGAGCCTGGTCGTGGTCTCGACCCTGGTGTCCTTCGTCACCCTGCCGCTGCTGCTCGCGGTAGCCCTCGGCACTCCCTAGTCCCGATATTTCACCATCTCGGTGGAGAGGCTCTGGAATCGCGGCCGCCGGGCCTGGTCGCCGACTCCCAACGGCCCGGCGGCCGCGATTCCAGAGCCCTCGCACGAGCCTGGTGAAATATCCGGGGCAGCAGCGCCCGGCCCCGCTGTGCCGCCGGCCGCCCCTGGATGAGCGCTCTGCGTCCTCAGCTGAGGGTTTTGTCCATCTCTGTTGCTATATGCGTAGAGAGTGGGTTCTTCAACTCAAGTTTAGAGGGATACTGGACGAACGAGTCGATGCGGGTGTTTTCGAACGCGTGAGCTGGCTCACGCGTGCGCCCGCGACGTCACCGGAGCAGGTGGTTTCGACTCGGGATGCAGCAGCGACCGGAGCTTTTCCCCAGTCTCTTCGAGACGCGCATTGCGCGGACTGCGGAGGACGTCTGGGTCTGCCGTCACGTGCGCTATCTGGCGTACTGTCAGGATCGGTCCCACTTCGATGCCGCCGCGTATCCAGATCGTGCCGAAGAGGATCAGGACGACGAGAGATCGGTCCACGCGCTGCTCACCTACCGACCGACCGGAGCCCCGATCGGCGCAGTGCGCCTGATTCTGCCACCAGGAAAGTTCCCTGTAGAGCGAGTGAGTCCGATCGACCTGGCTCGATGCGAGCCGAGCTTTCCGCGCTCTGCCTTCGCTGAGATCTCACGTCTGTGTATGACGGAGCGCTATCTGGATGCAGATGCCGCGGAGTCTTCTGCACTGCGTGAGCTCAGACCGTACGCAATCCTGGGACTCCTGCGAGGGCTCGTCTTGCTATCGCGGGAGTACGATGTGCGCGTCTGGTGCGGAATGATGGGCGCGGGTGTAGTGCGCGGCGCGGGGCTTCTCGGCGTCCGCTTCCAGAGGATCGGCCGTCCGGTTCGATTGGGCGCCTACGGGATCAAGCAGCCGATCCTCGGGAAGGTGGACGAGGTGCTCGAGCGCATGCGCAAGCACAAGCCGGAACTCTGGGGGCTGGTTGCTCACGGGGGCCTCGATCGAGGTGATCTGGAAACCGCCGTAGCGTGTGCTCCGTCTGCTCGAGGACGGGCACCGGAGCGTCTCGCGCGGCGCCAGAACGAGCTGGTACTCGCCGGCACCGCGCGAGCCGTCTGAGGTCAGGAGAGCTCGGCTGCGCTGTAGCCGAGAATGTCTCGGGCGATGATCAGGCGTTGAATCTGGCCAGTACCCTCGTAGATGTCGGTGATGCGCGAGTCGCGGAACCACTTCTCGAGCAGGTACTCACGACTGATGCCGAGGGACCCGAGCAGCCCGATGCAGCGCTGAGTTGCCGTGCGCGCAACCTCGCCTCCCTTCGCCTTGGCGATCGAAGCCTCGGTGTTGTTGGGCTTCGCTTCACCGCTGAGCCAGGCCGAGTGCAGAATGTCGAGCACTGCCGCATCGATGTCGGCCTCGATCTCGATGAGTTTCTCGGCGATGGCGGAGCGCTGGTGCGGTGCGGCCATGTAGTCGATGACCACTCCTTCGCGCGCGAGCTCTTCCTTGGTGAAGTCGAGTGCAGCCTGTGCGATTCCGATTCCGATGGCTCCGACTGCGGGTCGAGTCATGTTGAAGGTCTTCATGACGCCCTTGAAGCCGCCACCGCCCTTGCGGCTCACGCTCTCCTTGCCCCCGAGCAGGTGGTCCCGTGGAATGCGGCAGTCGCGAAACACCATGGCTGCGGTGTCGTCGGCGCGGATGCCCAGCTTCTTCTCCTTGTGGGTCACATCGAAGCCGGGTGTGCCCTTCATGACGATGAAGGACTTGATGCCGCCGCGTCCGGCTTCCTTGTCGAGTGTCGCCCAGACCACGACGCCATCTGCGCGACAGCCCGTCGTGACGAAGATCTTCTCCCCGTTGAGGATCCACTCGTTCGTGGCCTCATCGAGCACGGCGGTCGCTTGAATCGCCTTCGAGTCGGAGCCGCAGCCTGGCTCGGTGATTGCCATCGCCAAGGTTTGGCCACGCCAGCGCTCGACCTGCTCGGGGGTTCCCGAGGCGGCGAGCGCGGCATTCCCGAGTCCGCCCTTGCCACGGCGCAACCGAATGGTGTAGTCGCCGTAGTTCTGCATCATCGTCGTGAGCATTCCCATGACGGCGCCGTTCGTGTCGCGTGCCGAGTCGGTCTCTGGCAACGGCTTGGATTCGAAGCTGTCGGCTTCCGGCAGCACGTCCGGGGCGAACTCCTCCTCGTGCTCGTCGTAGTAGCGCGCGTACTTGCGACACAGCATCGCCTGCTCGCGTTGGTTTTCGAGGATTGCCTCGTCGCGTTGGGAGAGGGTGAAGTCAATCATGGGGTAGATCTCCTAAAGGGCAGCCACGGTGTCCAGCACCGTGATCGTGCGAGCGTTGCGATACCACATCTCGACGGGGTAATCGCGAATGTATCCATGGCCACCGAAAACCTGCAGGCCGTTGTCCGCGATCTTGATCATCTCTCGCTGAGCGTAGCTAGATGCGAGAGCCATGGGCTTGGCCGCCGGCAGGCCGTGCTCCAGGTGGCTCGCGGCCTTCCAGATGAGCCAGCGCATCGAGTTCACTTCGATCTGCATGTCGGCTAGCCAGAACGCGATCGTCTGCTTCTGCGCGATGGGCTGACCGAAGGCGTAGCGCTCCTTTGCGTACGGGATCGAGGTCTCGAGCATCGCGCGGGACAGACCGAGGCCGACCGCAAGGCTCGCAGTGCGCGCAGCTGCGAACAACTGGGCGGCGTCGATGCCCTGCTCGCCGCCCAGTCGCTGGCTGGCGGCGACCTCGACCCGTTCCAGCTCGAGCTTGGACAGGGGTAGTGCTCTCAATCCGAGAGTCTTCTCGCCTTCGTCTGCGATCGCGAGTCCCTTCGCGTCGCGCGGGACGATGAACGCTTCGACGCCTCCGATGCCCTCGTTCGACGCCGAGCGTGCGATGATCAGGAAGTGACTCGCGCGATCGCCGAGTGGAACCATTCGCTTGATACCCGAGAGGACGTAGCCGTCTCCCTTGGGCTCGGCGACCGTTCGCAGGGCGCCCAGGTCGAACGTGAAGTGGCTCTCGGCCAGCGCCATCGAGGCGGCGTGGAACGAGGTTCCCGTAAACAGCGGCAGATATTCCTTCTTCTGCTCGTCGGTGCCGAAATCGAGCAGAGGGTGGATGAACGTGGTCGGCGAGAGAGCCGCGCATGCGAGCGACGCGCATCCGAAGGCCAGCTCCTCGAGAACGATCGCGGTCGTGACCGGCGAGCGCTCCATGCCGCCACCATCGAGCTCCTCCGGAATCATCGAGTTTACGAGTCCGAGCTCCCAGGTCTTCTCGAGGAACTCACGCGGAACACTGCCCGTCTCGTCGCACTCACGCGAAATTTCGCGCATTTCGTTCTGCGCGAACTCACTCACCGTCTGTTGGATGAGTTCCTGTTCTTCTGAGGGGCTAAACGAAATCATACCGTGTCTCCTTGCTTGGAATCCTGCTTGGGTGGGGGCGGCTGGTGAAAGAACCAGGCCAGAGACCTTCCTTCCCCGTCCTTCTTGAGCCGGCCCGATTGAAAAGCCTCGCGATCGTTCATACGGCCGAAAACCAGGCGGCACCAATCCATGGCGTCCGCGGTATAGCGAACGTCCGCATGGTCCGCGAAGCCCTCGCGGACGCGGCAGGCGCCGTCCTGAATCGAGATCGTCCAGACCCCGCCCCCCTCGCCGGTGAGTCGGAGCTCGTAGGTACACTTGGCATCGCGCGCGTGCCCCTCGTGCAGCATGAACGGGAGCCCCTCGACCACCGAAGCCGGGGTCGTATCGCTGAATGGGCCAGTCTGCTCCATCTCGTTCAGAACCCACCAACGGGCGATGGAGCGCACGATGGGCTCCAGACTCTCGCCGCGCGGGGTCAATGCATATAGGCTGCGGTTCCCGACCGGAACGCTGCGCACGAAACCTCGATCGGTCAGCTGACGCAGCCGGGTGCTGAGCACGCGCGGGGCGATGCCGGTCCGTACGCGCAGATCCTGAAAGCCGCGCGGGCCTCCTAGGAGGTGACGCACCAGGACCAGGGTCCAGCGCTCCCCGAGTAGGTCGAGCGCACGTGCGACAGGGCAGAAGAGGGGGCCCTTCAATTGCGAGACGTCGTCCGACATGACCAGCAATTCCTCTCTCGGTACCCGTTGCTGGGCGTTCGAGCCCTGTCAAGTATACGGATCCAAGCCGGGACGGGATCGTACGAGAACGAGGACTAGTATGCAATGGGTACTAGTGAAGATGCTTATCGGTCACGTCGTGGATCCTCTGTAGAGGTCCGACCGTGGGGCCGTGATCCGGGCGTGCGAGCGCTTGTTCGAGGTTGAGGTCGAAGACTCTCATGGCCTCAAGTCACTGAAAATAATAAGGAATTTGGCTATGCTGAGAGGTCTAGGCTCCACATGACTGCCGTCGCCCAGCCCAACCCGCAGATCATGATCGACGGTTCGGAGAGCGCGGTGTCGACGGGCGATCCGCCAACACCATGGACGTGTGCGAGGCGCAGGTAGTCGAGGATGCCGGCGGCCGCAAATGGGAGCGAGGCGAACTCGCGTCCTGGCAGGAAGATCGCAGCATCGAGGCTGTACAGGGCGTACGAGACGAAGGCGACCCCCGCGGTCAGGCTCATGGCCTGATCCAGGAAGGCTACAGAATAGCCGGCGAGGCTCTGCCGATGATCGCTCCCCAGCCCGGATGCGAGATCTGCGCGGCGCTTGGCCAGCACCAGGAAGAGAGCCAACGTGGATGAGCACAGCAGGAGCCAGTTCGAGGGTGAGGTCTCTACGAGGACGCAGCCGAGAAAAACTCGAATCATGAAGAAGGATGCGAGCAGGAAGACGTCGAGTGGCGGAACGTGCTTCGCGTAGTGGCTGTATACGAGATTCGCGCCCGCGTAGCCCACCGTGAGCAGCAGTGCCTCGACGCGCCCCACCGCGATCAAGAGCGCTAGGCTCAGCAGGCAAAGCGTTAGCGATGCGGTGAATGCAGCTCGACGCGACACTTCTCCGGAAGCCACCGGTCGGTTGCGCTTCGTGGGGTGGAGTCGGTCCGCCTCTGCATCCTGGGCATCGTTGTAGCAGTAGACGGCAGAGCTCATCAGGCTGAAGCCGAGAACCCCGAGGAACAGGGAGGGCAGGTGCAACACTCCGTCGCCGGCTGCGAGGGCGAAGGGGACGGGTAGTAGTATGAAGACGCCCTTGACCCAGTCT
>QJZC01000007.1 GCA_003247575.1 Pseudomonadota bacterium | reverse complement strand
CTGGTCGCGGACTCCCAACGTGCCCGCAGTCGCGATCCCAGACGCCTGTTCTACCGGGGTGTGCCCCCTGGGGGCGTAGAGGGTCCCGGATCGGCTGGCTGCTCGAGCGTTGGTGTGAGGGGCTCGCCCGCGGTTGTGCTGTTCGGTTGCATCCGGTGTGATCGAGTCGCGTTGGATCGCGCCGGTGTTTGTCGAGTTCTGTCCGGCGCCATCGGTCCCGATCCGATGACTCCCAGTGGGCCGTCTCTGATCGAGCGCGGGTCCTGGGGATCGCCTGCGTCCCTGAAGCTCTGAAACGACCACCAGGCGCTGCAGCATGACGGCGTGCGCGTGCTGACTACGAGCGCGGTCGTTCTGACCCAGCCGCTCGCCCCTAGCGGCGCGCTGCTCCCTAGCAGGGGATGCCCTGTGTCCGGGGCCAGGCGTCCACCTGGGACCCCAGCCGGATCGGCTCGTCCCCGGTCCACCCCAGACGATGGGGCTCTGGAATCGCGGCTGCGGGGCCGTTCGAGCTTGCGACTAGGCCCCGCAGCCGCGATTCCAGAGCCCCTTGCGGAAGTCTATCGAGCTGTCGGGGCCTAGAGTCGATCGGGCGCCTGCAACGCAAAGGGCGGGAAGCTCGGATGAGCTCCCCGCCCTGCTTCGTCAGCTGCTTGGTGGAGTCTGGCGGACCTTCGCTAGGGCTGCTGCTTGCTCTGGTTCAGTGCCTCGGCGTTCTGGATTTCTTTGCGGCTGAGGCGGCCGTTCTCATAGTAGGAGGTCACGTCGACTTCGCCGTCGCCGTTCAGATCCTCTTCCTTGCGCACGATCAGCATGCTGCCCGGGTCGGTGCCCTCGTAGTATTCCCATACGTCGGGCTTTCCGTCCTGCTTGGTGTCCTTCTCGATCCGCACGGGACGTCCACCTGACTCGAAGTACGTCCAGAAGTCGATGGAGCCGTCGGCGTCCCGGTCTTCCTTCTCGACCGCGCGCGCTCGATTCGCGTACTCCACGCGACGGTTGATCACGCCATCACCATCGTCGTCGTACTCTTCGTAGGCGATTGAGTTGCCTTCATATACCTGGAAGCCGTCGCGCACCCCGTCGTTGTCGCGATCTACCTCGACCCGGGTGCCGACTCCGTTCTCGAAGCTCGCCCAGCGATCAGGGGTCCCATCGTGGTCCGTGTCCTCGATGGTCGACGTGATCTGACCGCGCTCGTCGTACTCGAACTGCGTGTCCATCTGACCGTCGTAGTTGGTGTCCTGAGCGATGCGGTCCAGACGGCCCGAGGCGTCGTCGTAGATCTTCTCCATCTCCGGGCGTCCGTCGCGATCCGCATCCAGCGACTTTACGATCTTCGACTCGCCACCGACTTCGCGACTCTCGCTATCGAAGATGCTCTCTGGGATCTCTCGTACGTATGGAACTGGAGGCGCCGAAGTCGGATCTGCCTGCTCGAGAGCGACGCGGCGCTCCTTCTCCTTCGTGATCTCGGCGTTCAGTTCTTCCTGCTGATCGATCTGCTTGAGCAACTCTTCCTGGCGCTTGAGCTCCGCCTCGATCTCGTCCTCGAGTGCGCTCTGCTTCTGGAGCTCTTCCTCGATCTCGGCTTCGAGCGCCTCGTCGGCGTCTACACCGGAGCCCGTCTTGCTCTTGCTCTGGCCGCTGTCGAACGGAACGTCGCCCGTGACCAAGCCGTAGAGCCCGAACAGAGCCGCGCCCACTGCGGCACCGTAGCCGCCCGCGATCTGTCCTCCGACCACCGTCCCGATGATCACACCCTCGACCGCGCTCTCGGCTCGGCGCGCGAGCGCGCTCTCTCCAGGCTTGTTCTGAGCCTGGGCTGAATCGTCGTCCTTGGGGTTGGGGTTGGTGCCCAGGTCTTCCACGACGCCATCGCTGGATCCGGACGCCGCGGCATCGGAGTCTGCACCTTCGTCCGCGGTCGATGAGAAGACCGATTCCCCGCTCTCCGAGCGCTGGGAGGCCTCCGTTGGGGAGGAGGTGGAGTCCTGGGTGACGGGCTCTTCGACATCCCGGCCCGCGCTGCCGGCTGACCCGGAATCGGGGGCGACCGGCGTCGTACTAGCACACGCGAGTGCGAGTGACGTCACCAGAACGACTCCCCAGGCGGACGGACGATGGGGCCCGAGCGCCGATGGGCGGGACGGGGATGAGTTGTGAGAAACAGCTCGCAGCATGCTGGGGTCTCCCCAATTTCGTGCTAGGCGGTGCTAGGTACTTCTGTTCACGCTCGAATGGCTTTGAATACCAACAACAATCTACACCGACTAGAGCGCAATCGACACTCCGTATCCTCGGATAGGTGCCCGACGCTCTAGTCTAGTCTCCTCTCAGCGCCATGTCTTCCAGTATTCGCTGAATCCGGTACAGTCGATGCGCCCAAACTCATCCGTGGGAAGCTCGGGCGCCTGCCCCTCCAGCGATATCGGCTCCTCGGTGCCCAGGTCGAAGCCCTGATCGGGTCTACCATCGAAGTCCGTGTCTTCGTATTGGAGTCTGGCATTGCCATCCGCGTAGGTTACCCACACGTCTGGCTTACGATCCGCATTCGTGTCCGCGTCGATGCGTACGAGTTGGCCTCCCTCGTACACCTGGCGGCGGTCTGCATAGCGGTCGCGCGTCGAGTTCTCGAGTTCGAGCTTGGGCACGCCGTTCTCCAGAATTGCGCGCGTGTAGGGCGTGCACGTCTCGGTCGGCGTGCCATCCGGTGCCAACAGAGTCAATCGATCCGGCTTGCCGTTGCAGTTCTTGTCTTCTTCCTGGCGCAGCATCGTCTGCCCATCTTCGGAGAAGATGAACGCGATGTTCGGGCGCGTGCAGCGGCCGCGAGACTCGGCTTGGACTCGCTTGACGTCGCCTTCGTAGTACTCCCAGAGATCGACAACCTTGTTCTTGTTTGTGTCGATCTCGCGGCGAGTGAGCTTGCCGCCTTCGAAGAACAGCGTGGTGTCTAGGACGCAGTTCCCGTCTGTATCGGACTGGTCCCGGATCAGCTGCGAATTCTCGTCGAAGGCTTGCGTGCGGTCCAGGCAGCCGTCGCCGTTCGAGTCCTCTGAAACCTCGCGCGCGACTCCATTCTTCAAGCGGGTCACGCGATTGGGCTTGCCGTCTTCGTTCGGGTCGTCGATCTGCTCGATCGGCTGCTCGGTCTCGGGGTCGAAGCGAACCGTCAGGTCGACCTTCCCGTTGCGGTCGCGATCATCGCGCTGAACCAGAACCTTGCCGGCCTTGTTGAGCTCGACGAAGCGATCACTGCGTCCGTCGCCGTCAGTGTCCAGCTCCTGCTTAAGGGCGATGCCTCCACTGAGCTCTACGCGCGCCTCGAAGACTCCGTCGAAGTCGTTGTCCTGTTCGACCCGGCTCGGCTCCTTGGCCCCGTTCTCGAAGTAGGCGATTCGGTCGATCTCGTCATCGCCGTTCGAGTCCGTCTCGATACGGACCAAGCGGCCCGCCTCGAAGAACGAAAGAACCTCGAAGGTGCCGTTGAAATCCTGGTCCGCCTTCTGACGCTGGATCTTCTCGTTCGAGTCGAACTCGGTGACGACGTCGATTTCACCGTCGTGATTCGTGTCCTCACGCTGCTCGGTGCGCTTTCCGCTGGCGAGGAAGTCGAGCTCGGTATCGAACTTCCCGTTGAAGTTCGTATCGGTGCGCGCAAGACGGAGCACGCCATCCTCGTAGCTACCGATGTAGTCGTCCGCACCATCGAAGTTGCGGTCTTCACGTTGCTCGGAGACGACGCCGGCCTGGTACTCCTTGAAGGCATCCGGCTTGCCGTCCTGGTTCGTGTCGAGCGACTCGGAGAGCCGATTGCCGTCGCGATCGAAGCGAACGATCTGGTCGGAGGTTCCGTCCCGGTTCGTGTCGGTCTCCTGTCGGGTCATCCGCTCGTCTTCGAAGAAGCTCGTGATCTCTGCGAAGCCGTCGCCATCTTCGTCGCGCTCTTCGCGTAGCCGCTTCTGACCAGACTCGTCGTAGAAGACGCGGCCTTCGGGCTTGCCGTCGCCGTCGGGATCCAGCTGGACGACGGAGCGAGCGCCACCCTGGAAGCTGACCGAGGCCTCGAAGATTCCGTCGAAGTCCTCGTCGGTGCGATCGCTGGTGATCTTGCCGTTGGCGTCGTAGGTCGCCTCGTAGTCGGGTGTGCCGTCGTAGTTGCGATCCTCCGAGACGCTGACGGGCGTGTCACCGAATGCCTTGATGAAGCGATCGGGCTTGCCGTCGAAGTTGGTATCTACCTCTTGGGCCGTCCGAACGCCGTCTTCGAAGGCCGTCCACATGTCGATGCGGCCATCGGCATCCTTGTCCTCGAGGGTGCGCTTCGTCTTGCCGGACACAGGATCGATGTCGATGAAGCGATCGGGTCTGCCGTCGCCGTCCGTGTCCTGCTCCTGTTTCTCCAGTGCGCCTGCGGTGTCGTAGAAGTTCCAGAGATCCGTGCGCCCGTCGTAGTCGTCGTCGACCTCTTGGCGGTTGCGCAGCCCTGCGACGAGGAACTCGAAGAAGTCCGACTCGCCGTCAGCGTTGCGGTCCTGCGTGCGGCGGACCGGCTTGTCGTCTTCGAACTCGGTGAAGAGGTCGAGCTTGCCGTCGCCGTTCGAGTCCTCGCGCTGGGTTCGCAGCTTGTCCTGCTCGAAGGTGTACTCCCGGTCGATGCGCCCGTCGAAGTCGGCATCTTCCTTCTGCGTGCTGCGCACTCCAGCGATGAAGGCGATGAAGGTATCGTTGGTGCCGTCCTTGTTGGTGTCGACCTCGCGCGACACGATCTGCCCTTCGCGGTAGACCTCGACGACCTCGGGCTGGCCGTCCTCGTTCATGTCGCGCGTCTGACCTGCCAACAGGTCATTTTCGTACAGCCGAACCGTGTCCACCTTGCCATCGGCGTCCCCGTCGACATCCTCGCGCAGGCGGACCTCGTTGGCGTCGTAGTAGACGACCAGCTCCTTGGAGCCGTCACCGTCGGAGTCTCGCTCCTGACGCGCGCGCTTGCCCTTCTCGAAGAAGAAGAAGGTTTCCTTGCTGCCGTTCCCGTCCGTGTCGATCTCTTCGCGCACGAGCGTGCCGTCGCCGTCAAAGTAGGCCAGGCGATCGAAGTCGCCGTCCTCGTCGGAATCGGTCTCGGTGCGCGCCTTGGCGCCGTTCTCGTAGTAGATGCGCAGGTCGAACTTGCCGGACGCGGTCGTATCCTGCTCCTCGAACTCCTTGGAGCCGTCGAGCCCGAAGCGGGCGTGGACCTCCGGTCTTCCGTCTTCGTTGTCGTCGCGCGTCAGGTCGCGAATGCGCTCGTCGACGAACTGCGAGACCTCGTTGATGAAGCCATTGCCGTCGGGGTCCTTTTCGATGCGTTGCTTCTTGCCTGCTTCGAAGTACGTGATCGTGTCGCCGTAGCCGTCGCCCGTCGTATCGTTCTTCTGCACCTTCGGCTGCTGATTGGCATCCGTCTCGACCCAAAGGTCGATGCGCCCATCGAAGTCGGTGTCCTGTTCCTGACGGGTCAGGCGGCCATCGTCGAAGAACTGCCAGAGATCCTTCGAGCCATCGAAGTTCTGGTCCTGCTCGATGCGCACGGGGCGCTCGCCGCCGGCGTAGTACTCCCACTTGTCGACGGAGCCGTCCTTGTTCTCGTCGGCCTCGGTGCGAGCGATCTGCTCGTTCGAGTCATAGAAGATGGAGATGGCCTGAGCCTGCGCAGCACTCGGGAGTAGGCCACACCCCAGAGTTGCGGCCAAGTTGCCGATCAATCGCCAGGGGGAAGTCACGATCTGTGCTTCCTATTCCGAGCTGCCGCTGTCATAGGAGAACGTCGCGATGATTCCCTTGCTGGCGAGGTAGTGAATCGACTTTGGCGGAGGCGGGAAGGGGCTCGCGTGTCGAAACGCCGTCGCGCAGGTCTCGCCCAGGACGTCGTCGTCTGCCTTGACCAGCTTGACGGAGTAGGCGGCACCACTCTTGTCGATGCGGAACGCGAGCCGCACGCGGCCCGCGGGCACGTTGCGACCGGGCCGCCAGCGCTGATACACGCGCCGCTGGATCTCTTTCAGGTAGGCCTGGCAGACCGGGTCGCTGTTGCAGTCCTTGTTCTGACCGGGCTGCAGCCCGAGCTCACCGTCGCCCTGCGTGTAGCGGGAGGCGTTGCCCGACTCCACCGGAGCGATGCGCGCCCCGTCCACGTCTCCTTCGACCGCCATGTTGTCGATCAGTCCGTCGGACAGATTCGGAGCCGAGACCTGCGCTGC
This sequence comes from Pseudomonadota bacterium, assembly GCA_003247575.1. Classification (GTDB taxonomy): domain Bacteria; phylum Myxococcota_A; class UBA9160; order SZUA-336; family SZUA-336; genus SZUA-336. The sequence goes on along the minus strand of QJZC01000007.1, from coordinate 44,422 downwards.
CTGTGCGACGACTGGGCCTGCTGCGGCGACCCGGCGGGGACCCGCGCTCTGCTGGAGCTCTGCGACCGTGCGCAGGGAGTCGGTCGCGCTCGGCACGGCGGTGGGCTGCTGGACTTGGCGCTGGGCGAACTCGTTGACGGTCTTCGTGGTGATTTCGCGCCGCTCGACGAGCTTGGGCGCCTGGACGCGCTGGACCTTGGCCACCTCGACCTTCTGGACCTGGGCAACGACGGGAACCGGCTCGATCTTGCGTACCTCGTTCTGGATGACCTCACGTCGCTGAGCGGTCGCCGTGTTGAGCGTCCGGCGGCGAATCGCCTTCGGACGCGCCTTCTCGGGTTCCGGTTCGGGCGGCTTCTCCTCCTCGAGGATCGATACGAGGACGGTCTCCTCCTCCTCGAGTGGGTCTCCGAACAGGACGTTGGAGAGCAGGAACAGTGCGATGACGTGGAGCGCCGCCGAGACCATGCCGATCCACATGCCGCGTTTGTTCCGGTTGGGTGCGAGCGGGTCGTAGCGCTCGGTCGCTGCGGCGATCTCCGCGGCGATTCGAGAGTCGATCGGCGAGTTTCCAAGGGACCGCTTCTCAGTTGTCATCGCTGGGAACTTTCCTCCGTAATCTTGGTTCACGCGCAACTCAGGAGGCCGAAAGCAGGAAGAGGAATCGGCTTTCCTCGAATCTGGGCTGATGTCTGCACCTGGATGGCTGAACCCGCCACGAATCGAGTAAGAGCTTTGCAGGGTTCATACCACATCATTCGCCGACCAGGGGGTGAGATCGAGGGGGCGAGCCGAGGACGGGCGACCCCGAGCAGTGTACGGACGTCCCTCGAGCCTTGCTACGATACGCTTCTGTCGGTTGCGATGTCAACTTGAGATTCGTCTCTAAGTGTTTGAACTGTAAGCGATTTCCGTCCTTTGAGCGCACTGTTCACGAGTGTCGCGCAGCACTCTCGGCGAAGCCCGCGTGGCGAGGTTCTGGCACCCTGCGGGTCATGCTCCGCGGGAGTCCTTGCTGCACGCATGCCGCGTGTGGAGTTCTGGTCACCTGCGGTCGCGGCAGCCCCCTGCGAGGGGTGGGTGCCGACTCCTTGCCAATGAATCCTGCGACTGCTTTCGACCGATCTCTGGGGCCAAGTTGCCCGAGGGGTGGGCACGTGCCGAGATGTGCCACTGAGTGACCCTCCACGTCGGTTCCGGCGGCCCCCAATCGGGCGCCCCTTCGAAAGTCGGTCCGCATCGGCTGGAGAGTTGGCAGCCGAGCCGGCCTCAGATGGTTCGGGCTGTGGGGACTCTGATGCTCACGAGCTGCCCTGAGATTGTCAATCAACTGGTGGTTCCGCACGTCACAGACGTACGGGCAGGCGAGAATGTTCACCCCGTGTGCCAGTTCTGCGGCGCCGGGTTGAATACCTGCGATGCGGCTTGAGTCAGAGGGGGGTAACTGCTAGAGTCGCGTCGGAACAAACCGACCCTTAATTCGATCTTCGGTTGTTACCAGTATTCTGAGATCAGCGCCGAATGTGCACTTTGGATGCGCCGTCAGGCGGTGTCGATAGCTCGGCATAAGCTCACGTGGATGCAGCCTCACGTGGAACCAGCGTTTGGGCGGAACTTGGCACTCCAGGCTTCCGGTCACTCCTCCCCGTTATCGTCAACAACGAACTGGGGAGTCGTTCGTAGCTCCTCAGGATCTGGATGCGGGAGGCATCTCGACCGGCGAGGGAGCCGGGATCCAAACGAACGAATAAGTACCACGGAAAGCGATAGACGAGGCTGACAGACTGCAAAGCGGACGGATGCAAACGCCGAATCCGTGTGGGTTTCCAGTCGCTCGGGTATTGCCTGGTTGTCTCGGTAACGGTGGGCCGTCTGCCGCTCGGACTCGCAGCCGGACTCGGACTCGATCTTCGGTCCAGGGGTCCAGGTGAGTGGGGGTCGACTCGGTCGTCAGCTCTCTCATCAGGGTGGCCTCGGCCGATTGGGGGCTGGCCGCGAGCGAGTCTCGATCACGCTTCTTGGCAGGAGGCCAGGAAGGACCGTCGAGCCTCGAGTTGGAGCCGGTCCCGGCCTCGTGGCAGTCGCCGCGGAGGAATTTAGATCAGCCGTCAGCGTCTCATCGGAAGAGGTCAGCCAGGAAGTCGCCAGCGGGGTTGGGGTGCGAGCGCCAGTCTCGCTTTCGCGCAGGCGGTTGTCCGGGTACGCGGTGGGACAGATACCCCGCGCACTGGCTTCGGAACGCTCCATGGCGCTCAGTCCTGTGATTCTCAGTCTCGTGATTCTCAGTTTCGTGATTGTTGGATAGGCCGCGCACCGAGGCCGAGTCCAGACACATGCAAGGGTGCCATCGGACGCACGCGCACAGCCGGGAACAGACGCAGTATGCGACTTCCGGAGCCCGAGAGAGTGGTGCGGTAAAAAGTTGGTGGCGATGGGCGGTACAGCGCTCGCCGGATGATCCGGCGCGGCGGACACAGAACGCAAGGAAGGCTCAGTGAAACGAATCGGAAGCAATCTTCGGCCAGCAGAGCAGAAACCCAATCGAAATCTGCGGAACATCATCCGCTACACGGACGAGGAGTCGCCGCAGAACAACTACCCGAAGCGGATCGTGTCGCCGATGCTGCCGAGCGAGTGCTGCTCGGAAGAGAACCGCGAGATCGTCGGGAATGCGCGCGTCGTAGATGGCTTCAAGTTCTGTTACAAGATCTGCCGAACCTGTGGCCACGCCGTACGCTACTTCTATCCTGCCGTCGAGACCAACGACGATGCAGTGCGTCAATACCGCGCATGGAAGCGTTACATGGTGCAATGACCCATCGGGTGGCCATCGCTGTCGGGTGAATCGCTAGCGCTCGGTGTCAGACGTCGGAATGGCTAGCTCGAACGTAGTCAGATCCGCGAGCCAGACCGTGTTGCCGTCGGCCTCCCAGCGAGGGGCCGCGCGCCAGCTTCCGAAGCGTTCGAACTCACGGCAGGCCTGCACGATACGCCGTTCGGTTTCCGCGGTGTGCTGGGAGTCGGCCGGCCCCGCTCCAGGCGGGGCGGTCCGCTCACGCGGGGTATCCCGCTGGGCCTCTTCGGCGACGGCGACCGGCGACGCGAGCACGATTCCGGTTCGGGTCAGACGCACGGGGCGAAGTGCGGGAAGTCGCAGACGCTCCAGCTGTAGGGCCAATACCCACTGCTGCTGCGCTTGTTTTCTAGGAAGCTCGATCTCCCTGGCTGAAATCTGCTCGCGTCCGCGAACCTGCCACTCGGCCCCGATCCGCTCGAGGAGGCGGCCTTCCTGGAAGGCTCCGCGTTCCGCTCGGCGGGCGTCGTTCCGTCGAACCTCGAGCAGCCGTGCGGAGATTTGGCTCCACGCGGCACGCCTCGAGATCTCCGGGGTGTCCTCCAGATAGGCGCGCAGGAAGCGCAACCGATCGGAATAGGTCACCCCCAGCTGGTGTCGCTGCAGCTTGGCGAGCAGGTGCCAGCGTCGCATGGGTGGCAGTACCTCGCCTACTCTACAGCGCTCGAAGTCGATCAGAATGAAGTCACCAGCGGTCGACACCAGGAAGTTGTTGGGTGAGGTGTCGTCCTGATCGATTCCGGACGCGTGGAGGCGAGCCGTGAAGCGGCCGAATTGCTCGATCAGCTCGCGTCGCTTCGCGCAGGTCATTGCTGGATCGAGCAGTAGCGTGCGCAGGTCGCGTGCCGGCAGCTCTGGGATGATGGACACGCTGCGGGTACGTCGCCCCAAGCGGCGTTCTTCTCCGACTGCGATCGGAGCCGCGGCCAAGAATCCGCGCTGCAAGATCGCAGTCGCCACTTCCGCTTCCCGGGTCGCGCGAGATTCCCCGAACGAGCGGAGCCAGCCTGCCCCGCCGCGGGGTGCTTCGAAGATCTTGATGAAGAGACCGAGCTGCGGAGGTCCGTCGATGTGAGTGGGGCTCTGGCGCAGGTGGTAGAAGCGTTTGCGGCCCACGCGGCGGCGCGCGACACTCGCGGGGCTCGCAAGTGCGGCATCGGGATCGGAAAGAATCGGGTCCAGTCGAGCTCGTGCGACTGGATCGAGGTCGTTCGCGATCCACCACCGGAGTCGGCCCCGTGTGTGGGCTGGGGCATACGCTTGCATGCGCGCCGAAGGCTAGCGCAGGATCTGGTGGAGAAGGAGAGATCCGGAGAGGAGAGTCAGTGCGGATAACGACGCTCGCCGAGGCTCGGGCGTATCTGGATGGCTTTCTCAACCTCGAGAAGACGCGTGACTTTGCATACGAACGGCTCGGGCTCGATCGGATTCGCAGCCTGCTCGCTGGCCTGGGGAATCCCGAGCGCGGATTGCCTTGCGTGCACATCGCCGGGTCCAAGGGGAAGGGCTCCACCGCTTGGCTCGTAGAGGCGCTGCTCGCGGCCGCTCGCAGGCGCGTCGGCACGTATACCTCACCACACCTCGAGTGTTGGTCCGAGCGTTTTCGCGTCTGCGGCGAGACGGTGTCGGAGGCGGTCCTCCTGCACGCACTGAATCGGCTCCAGCCGGTCGCGGACAAGCTGCGCGAAGATCCGCGCCTGCGCCCGAGCTTCTTCGATGTCTCCACCGCCCTCGCGCTTCAGATCTTCCACGACGCCGAGGTCGACGTTGCGGTCGTCGAGGTCGGCCTAGGCGGGCGCATCGACTCGACCAATGTGGTCGAATCGAAGGTTTCGCTGATCACCACGGTGCAGCTGGAGCACACGGAGAAGCTGGGCAGCTCGCTCGAGGCGATTGCGCGAGAGAAGGCCGGTATCCTGCGTGCATCGACGCCGGCGCTGCACGGTCCCATGCCGATCGAGGCGCTCGGAGCCGTGCTCGGTGTCGCCGTGGCGACCGACACTCCCATAGAGGAGGTCAGTGCGCAGCTGATCGAGGTCAGCTCGACCACTCAACGCCTGCGTCTCGAGGACGGCCGTGAGCTAGTCTCGTCGTTGCTCGGTGAGCACCAGGCACACAACGTGGCCTTGGCAGTTCGAGCCGCCGAGATCTTCCTCGGGCGCGCGCTCACTCCCGTCGAACTCGCCGCGCTCGCCAGCTGTCATCCTCCCGCGCGGCTGGAGCGCTTCGGAGACTCCATCGTTCTGGATTGTGCACACACCCCCGATTCGATCGCCGCCCTCTGCCGCTCGCTCGCGTGGATCGCTCCGAGACGCCGTTGGGTATTGGTGACCTCGATCTCGCAGGACAAGGACGCCGCATCGATGCTGCAAGCGCTGGCCCCGACGACGCGCGCCTGCATCGCCTGTCGCGCCGAGCCCGTGCGCTCGCTGGATCCGGTCGAGGTCGAGGCTCTCGCCTTCGCCTGCGGTATCGAGCAGCCAGAGGCGTGCGAGGATCCGATCGATGCCCTCGACCGGGCGCGCGAGATTCTCGAGCCCGACGAGCTACTCGTGGTCGCTGGGTCGATCTATCTCGCGGGGGCCGTGCGTGGCCTGCTGGTCGACGAGTTCGGTGGTTAGTCAAGCGATCCCAGGGGCGCGTCCGCTGGGCGCTGGCGACACCGAGGCGGCTCGGGTGATGCTCGAGCGTCGGCCGATCCAGAACGTGCTACTGCTCCACGTTCTGCGTGCGGGCGTGTTGGGTCGCCTGCCGGGGTTCTTCGGCTGCGAGGTCGCCGGTACGCTGCGGGCCATGTTGATGATCGGTGTGCAGGGTGGGGCGTCGCTCGAAGTGTGCCACCCGGACGCGTATTCGCCGCTCGCAGACTGTGCTGCGGAGCAGGTCGTGAAGCCTAGGCACATCACCGGTGCCGAGGACGTCACCTTGCCCTTCTGGCAGGAGTACTCCAAGCGCGTACGCTACTCCCTACAGTGGGAGCGGCGAGAGCATGTCTATGTGGTGGAACGCGGTGAGGGCTCGCCGCCGACGGGCGTTCTACGCGGTCTCCGGCGAGCGCGCGAGACCGAGCTGTTCCAGGTGGTCGAGAACTCCGCGCAGCAGCACATCGAGGATCTCGGAGAGGATCGCTTCTCCCAGGATCCGGCTGGCTTCCGCGCGCGCCATCTGTCCGAGATTCGCAATGGTCATTGGTGGGTGGTGGTCGAGCGTGGAGAGGTCGTCTTCCAGGTACATGTCGGGCCGCGTACGACGGAGGTCGTCCAGCTGGGCGGTGTCTTCACCCCGAGAGAGCGGCGAGGGCGGGGCTACGCGACGCGAGGTCTGCAGGGGCTCGTAGCGCGCCTGCATCGCGATCTGCCTCGGGTCAGCCTCTACTGCGATGAGTCGAATCGCGTGGCCTGTCGCCTTTACGAGCGAGTCGGGTTTCGCCTGCGCTTCTACAATCGCAGCTATTTGCTACGCGATCCTGCCGAGGGCGCGTACACCTGAGAACAGTCCAGAGCCAGGCTCTCGGGCCACGTCGCCAGGTGTCCGAGCGCGACCTGGAGCCGTTTGTGGTAGCTGTCCCGTGTAATCTCCGCGCAGCCGAACTGATCCAGGTGAGGATTTCGAAACTGGGTGTCGAAGAGCTCGAAGCTGTGCGTGCGCAGGATCCGGACCAGCTCGACCAGGCAGGCCTTCGACGCGTCGGTTCCTCCCGACTCTGCGCGATGGAACATGCTCTCGCCGAAGAATGCTGCCCCCAGGTGAACGCCGTAGATTCCGCCCACCAACTGGCCGTCGAGCCACGCCTCGACGCTGTGTGCGGCTCCGAACTCGAACAGCTCTACGTAGGCCTTGATGAGGCGCTCGTCGATCCACGTCGTCGGTCGGTCCGTGCGGGCTTCGCCGCAGGCGCGCATGACCCGCTCGAATGCCGTGTCTACACGTAGCTCGAAGGGGATCTGCCGCAGCTTGCGCGCCAGGCGTCTCGGGACATGGAACCGGTCCAGCGGAAAGACCGCTCGAGGGTCGGGACTGAACCACTCGATCTCACCCGTGCGCGGCTGCACCATCGGGAAGATCCCCCGGCTGTACGCCCAGATGAGCAGCTCTGCTGTCGGCCGTTGGGGGTCCATCCGTTCCTGTCCGAGGATTCGGCGATCGAGTATGACCTCCACGGCGTGCCCGCGTCGCTTCGCTTCTCGTAGCCTGCAGAGCTCGCTAGCCCGCGGAGCTGAGTCGGAGGCCGCTCGCCTCCCATTCGTGAGCCAGATTCTGCAGCTTAGAGGTGAACTCCGAGAGGCTGTCGTCGAACGATAGCACCGTCTCGGAAGAGCTGGGGATCTCGTCGGGTTCGAGCGAGCTTGCACAGCGGTTCAGGTTGGCCAGGAGAGCCTCTGCTACCTTGAGCGCGCGCTTCTCTGTGCGAACGAGCGGACTGCGTAGAGTGTAGGTGTTGCTGCTGTCCCACAGGCTGACGTCACGGACGATCGCCACGTCCCGGTACACGCCAGACTCCGGGTCGTAGTTGTACTCGACGCGAACCTCGCGGAAGACGTCGGTGTCTCCCTGCGAGAAGCCGGCTTCGCGCTCCACTCGGCCAGGCTCGCGGCAGTCGGGGCAGACGAAGACGCCCGTGTGGTTGAGCAGGAAGACGCCCTTCCCGTAGTCCTCGCACCCGTGATTCTGACAGTATCCGACACCTCGGCTGGGTCGTGGCATGTGACCGGTTCTCCTGAGCTGGACCTGGTCGCGCCCCCGTTCGCGACTGGCCAGCATTCATCCAACATTCGTACCCAGCGGCGCCCCCTTGTGCGCAGGTCCTGCTTCGAGGGGCGCTTTCGCCTCGAGCTGCGCACCTGCTGCCGTGCCTGTCGTCACACCAGACGTCCCTACGTATGTAGCTTGCTGCCCATCTTGGGAGCTTCGCGACCCTGCGGGGTGAAGTGCGCGTTCCTTCGGGCTCGCCGACTGTGCGTCCGCTGCGAGAGAGCTGCGGCCGCGCTGCGCATCGTCCGGGAACCCGCCGTGCGGATACGTCAAGCCCCCTAACTCGTGGGTCGATGGGACTCCGTAGGCGACCTCAATGCTCCGAGTGGATGGCTACACAGTTGGAGAGTGCTTGCGCACCTCTCCTTCCATAGAGGTATATGCGGCGACCCGGGACGCGGATTCGCTGCGTGTCGTCATCAAGGCTGGACGTCGCGGCTCCGAGCCGGATCTCGCCCTGCTGCGCAACGAGTCGCTGTGCTTGGCCCAGCTCCGCTCGGAGTCGGTGCCGCGGCTGGTCGCACTGTGCGAGGACAGCGAGCGACCAGCAATCCTGCTCGAGGCGATCGATGGCATCCCACTCGCCACGTACGCAGCCGAGGACCCGCTCTCCAACGAGGAGTTCCTGGACATCGCCATCGCCATCACGAGGATCCTCAGCGAGATCCACGAGTCCCGGATCGTCCACGGCCGCATCGGGCCGCACCACGTGTTGATCGAGCCCGACTCTCTGGCCGTATCCATCATCGACTTCGCCGAGGCGCGCGAGCTCGGGAGCTGCGCACGCGGTTCTCGTCCCGTGTCCGCCAGGGGATGTGCCTACCTGGCGCCCGAGCAGGTCGCGGCGAGCGAGGAGAGCGTCGATTGTCGCTGTGATCTCTACGCGCTCGGCGCCACGTTCTACGAGATCCTGACGGGTGTGCCGCCGTTCGACGTGAGTGAGGTCAACGAACTGGTGCATGCTCACCTCGCCGAGCCACCGGTGCCCGCGCATGAGCGCGCGGTCGATATCCCGGTTGCGGTATCCCGGCTCGTCTCGAAGCTTCTCGAAAAGGCCCCGGATGCTCGCTATCAGACCGCACGCGGCGTGCTCTCGGACTTGGAGCTCTGCAGGCAGCAGTTGCGTGAGAGCGGGAGCATCGATCCGGAGCTCGTGCTCGGTGCGCGCGATGCATCCGACCTGCTGCGCTTTCCCCAGAAGGCGTTCGGACGGCGGCGCGAACAGGGGCTGCTACGGCGCGCGTTTCAGCGCGTGCGCCAGGGGCGTGCGGGCTTGGTGGTCCTGTCGGGCCCGCTCGGTGTAGGAAAGTCGCATCTTCCTGCGAGCTTGCTGCCGGAGTTCAAGGAAGCTTCCGCGCATTTCGCCGGTGGTTCCTTTGATCGCTACCGCGGCGATATCCCATATGCGGGCATCGTCTCCGCACTGCAGTCGCTAGTTGACCAGCTGCTCACGGAATCTGAAGAGTCGCTCAGCCAGATACGCACCCGGCTCGAGACTGCGCTCGGGGGGTTGAGCCGGGTGATGGTGGACCTGGTCCCCGACTTGGGACTGATCCTGCCGGATGCGCCCGCGATTCCGATCGTCGGTCCAGAGGAATCCCGCCAACGCCTCTTGCTCGCCGCCTTGCGCTTCGTCGAAGCCTTCGCGACACCGGGCAACCCGCTGGTGATGTTTCTGGACGACTTCCAGTGGTCCGATCTGGCGAGTCGCCGGCTCGTACACGAGCTGCTCGCGAGTGCCAAGACGAGCGCACTGCTGGTGATCGTCGCGTTCGGGGAGCGTGACCAGCTGTCCGCGCAGATCGTGAGCGAGCTCTGCGACCGAATGGAGCTCGAGGGGATCTCGATCACGCGCATCGATCTCGCGCCCCTCTCGGACGAGGATCTGGTCTCGATGTTGGCGGAGACGCTGGGAGTCAGCGAGAGCCGGGTGCAGCCACTCGTCGAGTTCGTGCGGGTGCGAAGTGGGAACATCCCGCTGCACGTGCAGGAGTTCGTCGAGTACCTGCACCAGCGCGGAATCATTCGTGCCGAACCGGGCCGCGGCTGGACCTGGGACGATGCAGAGATCGCCACCGTCGAAGTCTCGGAGGACATGGCCGAGCTGATGGTGAGCAAGCTCGACGCACTGTCCTCGAGTCAGTGTCGTCTGCTCACGATCGCGAGCTGTCTGCGAGAACGCTTCGATCGCGATATGCTCGTCTGGGCGACGCGCGACGAGCGCAGCCGAGTCGTCGATGACGCGCTCGAGCTGATGGATCGCGGGCTCTGGATTCCATGTCGCGAGGGGATGCGCTTTGCGCATGATCGTCTGCGTGAGGCCGCCCAGGCGCGAGCCTCCAGCGAGGAGCTGAGCGAAATCCACTACGATCTCGGCAGGCGCCTCCTCGAAGCGCGTTCCGGGGATGCGTCCGACGACGGACTGTTCGAGATCGCGACCCACTTCTCGTACGCCATCGATCGGGTCGCCGAGACGGAGCGGCTCGCGATCGTCGGTATCAATCGCGACGCCGGAGCCCTCGCGCTCGCCAAGGGCGCATTCGACTCCGGAGAAAGCTATCTGCGCTCCGCGCGAGCGCTCGCGCGTGAGTCGGATTGGGATACGCATGCGTCGCTGATGTTCGAGCTGGAGCTCCTATCGATCGACGCCGCCGCCCTCTCGGGCCGCTACCCCGACGCCGAGACTCTGATCGAGGGGCTCGATCAGCGTTCTCTCGCTCCCATTCAACAGGCCCAGGTGTGCGCGAAGCGCGTGCTGGTCTACTCGACCACGCGCTCTCCGAAGGATGCGGTGAACTGCGGGGTTCTCGGGCTGCAGCAGCTCGGGATGCGCGTGAGCCTACGGCCGTCAGCACTCGGAATCTGGCTGCGCCTTCGCTGGTGTCGTCTCCGGCTGCGCGGAGGCACCCCCGAGCGGTTGGCCAAGCGCTGGGAGAATCCCGATGCCGCCTCGCTCGGTGCCGACCTGATCCTGAACGAGATGTCCGCACCGGCCTACCGCTGCGATTCACGTGCCTATGCGTGGATCGTGATCGAGCTGATGCGGCGCTTGCTCGATCATGGATATCTGACGGCCCCAGCCTCGATCGTGGGCTCGTTTGCGCTCCTCGTCACCAGGCTGAACGGGGACATGGAGCAGGCGAAGGCGCTCGCTCGTACGGCGAGCTCACTGATCGAGCTCTGCGGGGATTCGACCGATCGGCGCGTTGCGCCGATGAACATCGACTTCTTGATCGGCGCCTGGGTTCAGCATCGACGCAAGACTCTGGAGCCGTTGCGGGCGATCTGGAGCCGCTCCATCGAGGCGGGCAACAACGTCTACGCAGTCTACGCGATCGTGTGTCGAGCGCTGATGCTGCTGCTGGTTGCCGATCCCCTCGCATCCGCCGCATCCGAGTTCGAGGAGGCGGCGAAGGTCGGGCGCCGCTGCAACTATCGCGAGTGGGGCGTTTCGGCTCGCTGTGCAGTCCTGGTGCGGCGCCTGATGGGCACGCCCATGGAGTCCCTCGAGGAGGACGCCCTACCGGTTCCCGGGACTCCAGTCGGTCATGCGATGGTCGCCTGCGTGGACATGATCCTGGCGTATCATACGGGCCGTTACGAGGAGTGCTACTCGACTGCGGTCACCCTCGATGAAGCGGGTCACCGCGCGGGGCAGAGCATGCCCACCCTGTCCGAGGTCAACCTCTACCACGGCCTCGCCGCGGCGGCTCTCGCGGAACGATCGCTGGATCGTGAACGCAAGCGCTTCCGCAGTGAGGTCAAGCGATGCCTGCGGCGCGCCAAGGACTGGCGGCATGCGTGCCTCGAGAACTTCGAGCACCAAGCCGTGCTGCTCGAGGCCGAGCTCGCGCGTGTATCCGGCAAGGGTGAGGCGGCCTTGTTGCTCTACGCCAAGGCCGCGGAGCTGGCGCTCGCCAATGGCTATCGACAGCACGCGGCGATCGCACACGAGCGACGCGCCGAGCTGTTCCTGGAGCAGGGCGGGCGCTGGGAGCCTTGGCGCCTGCTCTGCTCTGCGATCTACTACTACGAGGAATGGGGCGCATTCGCCGCGACGCAGCGGCTGCGCGCGGAGTATGCGGACCTCCTGGCCGAGTTCGGGGTCGCCACCGCGGAGTCGAGCCAGGAGCCGGTGTCGATCTCGTCGAGTGGGGGCAAGCCTCTACCTGCGCAGTCCAACTGGGTGACCTCGCGTACGACGACCGGAACCACGTCTCAACGCGACACCCGCACGCTCGATCTGACCACGGTGCTGCGGTCGTCCGAGGTCATCTCGGGCGAGGTTCGGCTCGAGGACGTACTCCAGCGCGTGATGAACATCGCGATCGAGAATGCGGGGGCGCAGAACGCGGTCCTGCTGTTGACCCACGAGGGGGAACTGCGGCTGGCAGCCCAGGGCGCAGTCGGTGAGGACGCCTCTCGGCTCGACGACGGTCTGCCGCTACCTGCATGTGCCGAGCTACTGCCGGTGAACCTGGTGCAGTACGTCCAGCGCACGCGCAAGACGGTCGTGCTGCGAGATGCAGCGAACGAGGGTCTCTTCGTAGACGACGCCTACATCATGGCGAGTCACATCAAATCGATCCTCTGCGTGCCGATCGTACGTCAGACGCGTTTGGTGGGTGTGCTCTACCTCGAGAACAACCTCGTCACAGACGCGTTCACCGAGGGGCGGGTCGAGGTGCTGGCACTGCTCTCCTCGCACGCGGCCATCTCGCTCGACAATGCGCGTCTCTACCAGGAGCTGACCGCGCTGAACCGCAACCTGGAGCAGCGCGTGGCCGAGCGCACCGCCGAGCTGCGTGCCGCGCGCGACGCAGCCGAAGCGGCTACGCGGGCCAAGAGCGAGTTTCTGGCGGTGATGAGCCACGAGATTCGCACACCGATGAACGTGGTCATCGGAATGTCGCAGGTGCTCAAGGAGATGAACCTGACCACCGAGCAGCGCGACTGCATCGATGCGGTGTACGCGGCCGGCGACTCCCTGCTCACCATCATCAACGACATCCTCGATTTCTCGAAGATCGAGGCGGGTAAGCTCGAACTCGAGTCCACGTCGTTCAGTCTGCGCGAGTGCATCGAGGACGTCGCGGAGATCCTGAGCCCGCGTGCGCACGACAAGGGACTCGACTTTCCGGTGCACGTGCCCGCGGAGCTACCCGATCGCTACCGCGGCGATGCCGGGCGTCTGAAGCAGGTGCTGATTAACTTCGTGAACAACGCGATCAAGTTCACGAATCGTGGTGAGATCGAGGTGCGCGTCTCGCAAGGTCGCACAGAGGGTGCGGCGGTTCGCCTTCATATCGACATCCGCGATACGGGAATCGGGATTCCCGAGGGGCGGTTGCATCGGCTGTTCCAGAGCTTCTCTCAGGTCGATGCATCGACGACGCGAAAGTACGGCGGCACCGGGCTCGGGCTCGTCATCGCGAAACGTCTCTCCCAGGCGATGGGAGGTGACGTCGGGGTCGAGAGCGAGGAGGGCGTGGGCTCCACCTTCTGGTTCGAAGTCGAGCTGGAGCGGGATACCACTGCAGCGGAGGAGCCCCGCTTCTCGGAGCAGCAGGTCCGGGTGCTGCTCGATCATCCCGCTTCGGCCGAGGCGGTCTGTGAGCAGGCGCGCTCGCTCGGTGCGAGCGCATGCGCCGTCTCGAGCCCGGACGAAGTACGTGCCGAGCTCGAGCAGGGAGCTGGGCAACCCATCCTGGTCCTGGTTCGGCATCCGTTCGAGTTTGCCTCCGATTCCTCGGGACGTTCTGTGGCCAGCTGGGAGGGCACCTTGTGCGATCTCGCAGGCCGGCCCGGAGTGGTGCTCGCAGTGACCTCGTTCCTGCGCGACCGTGCGCGCACCGAGCAGGTCTTCGCCCGGGTCTCGGGCTCCGAGGGATTCAGTGTGCTTTCATGGCCGCTCAAGCGTCGTGCGCTGATGTCGCTCTTCGAGGCGGATCGTGCGCGTCGGACGGGAGAGGCCTCGACGAGTGCGGCGAGCAAGGATGCTCCTGCCGTCCAGGATCGGAGCCACTTCCGCATCCTCATGGCGGAGGATTACGAGCTCAACCAGAAGCTCGCAGTGCGCCTGCTCGCGAAGGCAGGATACCAGTGCGACATCGTCGACAACGGACAGAAGGCGGTCGAGGCCGTCTCTTCCGGTGCCTACGACCTGGTCCTGATGGACTGCCAGATGCCCGTGATGGATGGGTTCGAGGCTACGCGGATGATCCGACGCCGCGAGGAGCAGCAAGGAGGGCACATTCCGATCGTGGCGATGACGGCGAACGCGATGAAGGGCGATCGCGAGCGCTGCCTCGAGGCGGGGATGGACGACTATGTGAGCAAGCCAATCCGGGTCGAGCTCCTGTACGCTGCGCTGGAGAAGTATCTCGTCTGAGAGCCCCGGAGTCCCGTGAGTGACGTATCCTGCCGGGATGCGCGATTCACGACCTCTTGCGGAGAGCTTCGCCGACCATGTCGATGCGCTCACAGCGAGCCTCGAGGGGATTCTCGACCACTCGGGCCGCGCGGAAGGCCCCGCGTCCCAGGTGCTCTTCGACGCCGGGCTCGCACGAAACTATGCGCGTGATGATCAGGAGATGCCATTTCGGCCGTGTCCCTACATTGCGCGCTGGGTTCCTGAGGCAGGTCCGGGGGACTTACTCCTCGTGCGCCCGGGCGCCACGCCGTGCTGGTTCCGGGTGGTGCCGACCGACTATTGGAATGAGCCCCGCGGGCTGCCTCTCCATCCGGCCGTCGAACACTTGGCCATCGCCGAATATGCCAGTCGCGAAGCTGCGGTGGCTGCCGTGGCAGCAGAAGTTCGCGCCTCCGAGCTCGCAGTCGTAGGAGCTTCCCCCGACGTGATCGAGCGCCTCGAGCTTCCCCCCGATCGTTGCGAGCCCGCGCGTCTGCTGGACGCGCTCGCCTTCGACCGCTCGCACAAGACGGACTACGAGATCCACTGCATTCGAGCGGCGCTGGGCGTTGCCGCCCGCGGTCATGCGGCAATCGCGCGAGCACTTGCCGCACAGCCCTCCGAGTACGCACTCCATCAGGCCTATCTGAATGCCGCGGAGCTGCTCGACCTCGAGATGCCGTACTCCGGGATCGTCGCGTGGGACGATCATGCAGCCATTCTTCACTACCAATCGCGGCGTCGCACACGCCCCGATCCCGGTGCGGCGTTGCTCGTGGATTCCGGTGCGGCGGCGTGGGGCTACGCCTGCGATGTGACACGAACGTACGTTGTCGACGCAATTGCACCGTTCTGTGAGCTACTGCGGGGCATGCAGGATCTGCAGCGGAGTCTCGTCGAGGCCGCGATTCCCGGTCAGGACTTCGTGGAGCTACACGCCCGTGCACTCGAGGGGATCGCATCGCTTCTGAGTGGGATCGGGGTATTGAACGCGCCGATCGAGCAGGCGCTCGAGGCAGGTTGGATCGACTATTTCATGCCGCATGGACTGGGACATCATCTCGGTCTACAGGTGCACGACGTCGGGGGGCACATGCTCTCTCCCTCCGGTGACGTGCGCGAGCCCCCCTCGCGCTGGACCTATCTGCGTACGACCCGACCCCTCGAGGTCGGCAACGTGATCACGATCGAGCCGGGCGTCTACTTCATGCCCACCAAGCTGGCCGAACTCAGGGCAGTGGCGCGTGGTGCCTTCGATTGGGGATTGCTGCGGGAGCTGCAGGAATTTGGGGGGATTCGCATCGAAGACGACGTCTGGGTCACGCCAGCTGGAGCGGTAGATCTGAGTCGTCCACTGATTCCATAGGGCACGCGCCCAGGTGATGCCCGACACAGTCTGCGAGATTCGAGCTTCGGGTCAGGCGAGTCTCCGAACAGCTTGGTTTTCGAGGATAAATTCATTGCGGGGTAAATTCCGGGCAGGGGATCGACGAGCGGGGCGCGCTCGTGTACGGTTGACGACACCGTCATTCCGTCTGGGTCTGTCGTTTTTCGTAGCTTCGAGCTACCCCCCGAGCTGGGAGTGAGCGAATCGCGGGAGACCGACGTGATCTGCGGATGTGATCGTGATCGTGATCGTAGTCGTGCGAACCGTATCCATGCACACGATCCTGCTTCTCGTTCGTGAGAACTGGCCGCAGGGGGCAGGGTGCAGACGGGGAAGAGAGACGGGGCGTTCGAACCCACGGAGCGATCGAAGCGCAGTCACCGAGCCTGGCGGCCCCGGCGGCGATGGGCCGCACGTGGCACGATGGGTGGAGTGAGGGGTTCCGAAGAGTAGGGGGGCATTTTCGGAAGTGTCGGACCCAGTTGCAACGTTAGAGCGCGTCTGCTTCTTGGAGTGGCGGGTTGAGCAGCTTACGTGCGCGCTCGAAGACAAGGAACGCCTACTTCAGCACCAACGCGTTCAGCTGGCGGAGAGCGCACAGCGCGAGGCCGAGGCCACGAGCCGTGTGAGTGAGTTGGAACGCCTGCTGGCCGAGGTACGCCGGGAAGCGGTGCTGCTTGGCGATCGACGTGATCTACAAGCGGACCTCGAAGAGCGCTTCGGGGACTCCGAGCGGGCGAACCTCCAGGCGGCGCGAGTCGTGCGCGAGCTCGAGCGCGAGCGAGAACGCGCTAGCTCCACGCAGCGCGCTCTCGAGTTCGCGCGCGAACGCATCACGATTCTCGAGTCCGGTCGTGAGCGGTTCTTCGCCAAGCTGATCACCTGGCAGCGGATGGGACAGGGACAGGAAGGCGCGGATCTCGCTCAGTTCATCGCCGAGCTACGCGCCGAGGTTTCGCGCCTGTCCTCCGAGAATGCTGCGCTGACCGATCGCGAGGGGCACCTGCTGCGCGAGCTCCAAGGCCTGCGCGATCGCGGCGTCGAGCTGGCGGAGCCCCAACCGTTCCAGCTTCCCGGTGATCCGCCCGCGGTAGCCACCGACAGATCGAGCCCCGCGACTGCGGCGCCTGCCGTGTCTGCCACAGCGGGGCACCTGCCGCTCTCCGCGGGTGATGAGCCCGTTCCCGAGGGGGCCCCCACAGCGAGATCGAGTGTGCTGGAGCCCGAAGCCTCGCAGCCGCGAGGAGACGAGACGCCGGTGCACCGGCGCGCTGCGGGAGCAGATCTGGTGCGCGGAGTTCCCGAAGGCGTCAGTGGAGACGCCCAGTCATTCGAGCTGGCCAATGCCAGCGCGCATGCGCTCGATAGGGACGCGGCCGAGCTGGGTGCGGAGGAAGAGGTCGCGTGGAGGTTTGCCGAGCCCGACCTCGACGAAGCCGCTTCTCCTTCGCCCGCGCAGCTTGCGCCCGCGGCGCTCCACGAGTGGATCGAGCGCATCGAGCAGCCCGAACCGGAGGTCGCCGCAGGGGCGCCGCTCACCTTCAGCGAGGTCCGCCAACAGCTGCGGACGAGCCTCGGAACCGAGTCGCGTGTACGCAATGCCGAGCGACTGCTCTTGGAGCTCTTCGGAGCGAACGCGGCACTCCGGCGTGGAGCAGCACGCGCGCTGGTCCATCTTGCGGGAGAGCTCGCCGCGCCCGGGCTCTCGCTCGCGTTTCATGCCGGTACCGAGTCGGATGAGCGCGTCGAGCTACTCGGGCTGATGGCGCGTACTGGCGCGGCGCAGGTCGGACCGACGATCCGCACCGCTCAGAGGGATGAAGACCCGAAGGTTCGCGCCGCTGCACTCGATGCGTTGGCCCAGCACGTGCGCTGCGATGCGGCCCTGTTGAGGGAGCCGCTCGAGGATGCGCTGGCCGATGCCGATGCGCGCGTGCGCCGGCGTGCCGTCATGGTGCTCTGCTCGCTGCCGCGAAACGACGCTGCGAACCTACTTGCGCGCGTGCTCGAGGATCCGGATCCCCAGCTCCGTCGAGCTGCGTGCGCAGGTCTCTCACAGGTGGACTCGCCTGCGATCCAACGCTTGCTGGCCGGAGTCCTACTCGATCGGGAGCCGTTCGTTCGGCGTGCTGCCGCCCTGGCACTGCGCGGCAGCTTCGGTGCCGAGGTCAGCCGCGTCGCCGATGCGAGCGAGTCCGAGCGTCGTCGTCAGGTGGCCGCACTGCGCGAGCGCATCGCGAGGCGCGAGGGGCCGCAGGCGACGGGGCGCGAACCGGACCGAGCGAGTCGCCTCGCCGATGTCCTGGCGCGTAGTCGACGTGTGCTCGAACGCGGGGGGCGCGGGGGTGGCTTGCCGCGTCGCTCGGTGGTCGCGGCGGGTCTGCCGCGCGGGAATCAGTAGAGTCATGCCGGGAGTGAGGGCTTGAGATGGATGAAGTGAGGTATCCAAGAAAGCGCCTGCTCGAGATCCTCGGGATCGACGATGCCGCGCTCGCGACGTTCGAGACCGAGGGCGCGCTGGCAGCGGCCGGTGGGTCGCGCGACAGCTACAGCCCCCAAGAGCTGTCGCACTATCGTTCGGTGCTCGGGATTCAACCGGAGCGCGTTCGGCTGCGACGCCAGCTGTTCCTCAACTTCAAGGGCGGAACCGGCAAGACCTGTCTTTCGGTGGCCTACGCTCATCGTTTGGCCGAGATGGGGCATCGGGTCCTGCTGATCGATTTGGATTCCCAGGGCCATGCATCGAAGTGTGTCGGCTTCGATGGCGAGGACCTGGAGGGCACGCTCTACGACGTGCTGATCAAGAAGGTGCCGATCAAGCAGGTGCGCGTTCCGACCCCGCTCGCCGAGCTGGATCTGGTGCCGTCGAACCTGCGTATGGCGACGATCGACATCGCGCTCATGCCGCTTTCCGCGCGCGAGTATCGACTGCGCAAGGCGCTCGAAGAGATCGAGCACGAGTACGAGTTCATCATCATGGACGCGCCCCCGGCGTTCGGGCTCCTCAACCTGAGTGCGATCGTGGCGGCCCACGACCTGTTCGTGCCCGTCCTGCCGGACTTCCTGTCCTTCCATGGTCTCAAGCTGCTGTTCGAGATCCTCGATGACGTGGAGCAAGATCTGGAGCATCGCCTGGATCGCATCTTCATCGTACTCAACCAGTTCAACCCCACGACCCGGATCGCGCGCGCCGCGCGGTCCGCGCTCGAGGAGCACTACCGAGAGCAGCTGCTGCCCGGTGTGGTTCGTCAGTGTACGAAGTTCGCCCAGGCGTCCAGCGAGGGCGTGCCCATCTTTGCCTACGACCCGACCAGTAAGGGGGCCAAGGATGTGCAAAGACTGATCGACGGGACGGCGCTCGTGCCCATGCCCGCGACCGGCGATGTCGGCGCAGCCTAGGAGCCTGCAATGAAGAATGCCTTTGATGCCAATGTACCCAAGCGGAAGCCGCGCACGCGGCTGCGTGGAATTCTGGACGGGATCGATGAAGATGCTCCGGAGGCAGCGCCCGTAGTCGAGTCCCGCGGCCCAACACAGGCGCGCAAGTCGGCGCCGGTGCCCGCCGATCCTCCTCCGCCCGAGACCTCCGATCCGATCGCCGAGCGCACGGTGAGCTTCGAGCCCCCCGAGGATGGGGTGCGCATGAGTGCGGTGGAAGCGGTGCGCGAGGTCCCGCGCGTCGTTCCACCGCCTGCTCTCGTCTCGGAGGCGGCAGCATTCGAACCCGCACCATCCGAGTTCACAGAGCCCGACCGCGCAGCCGCTGGAACCGCGGCAGTCGAGCCGGTGGCCACGGATCCGGAGCCGGCGGTGACCCCGCTCCCGCTTCGAGAGGGCCGGGTTTCTTCGAGCGTAGAGCCCAGAGCTGCTGGCGTCGGTTCTGCATGCGAACCCGAGGTCGATCGAAGCGCGGCCGGGTCCGCGGTTCGGCCGTCTGAGCCATCTACCCCCCCTGAGGTTCCGGTTCCCAGGGCCTCGGAGCCCCGCCCGGTCTCCGAGGCTCACGCCGATCGGCTCGAACCCTCGCCCCCAGCGCCGGTGGACGGACGTACGGGCGAGCCCGCTTCTCAGCGATACGAGGTGCTGACGGCTCCTGCGGTGCGCGAGCTGTCTCCCCTCGAGCTGATTCGCGAGCCGCTGGCGCGGGCCCTCGGGAATATCTCTACTGGAGGACGCAGCAGCGCAGCGAGCTCCGACGGGCTGCGTGCGGATGCAGCCGCGAGCAGTGCGACGGCGAACCCTTCGACCTCGACCACTCCGACGTCGACTGTTGCGGGTCGTCCGCGTGCTGCTGCGCCCGGAGCCGATGTCGTGCTCGCGGGGCGTGCGCGTATTGCCGAGCTGCGCGCGCGACTACAAACCAGCGCGAAGCGGCGCGAGGTACAGTCGTCGGCCGAGCCCGCAGTCACCGCCGTTCGCATTCGCGAGACCATGTCGGCCCTGCGCGGCGAGGTTCGCGACATGGCGGAGGAGCGAACGCGCCTGATCGATGCGCTCGAGCTCACACGGCGCGAGCTGGCTGAAGCCGAGAAGGCGCTCGAAGCGGAGCGGCGAATTCGAGAGGCATCGGAGACGTTGGCCGAAGAGCGCCAGGAGGTCGCCGAAAGCCTGCTCTCCGAGTCCGAAGCTCTGGCCGAGGAGCGAGACGAGGCGCTGGCCAGAATCGTGGAGCTGCGCGAGTTGGATTCCCAGCAGGCGGAGCTCGTCGAGGACATGCAGCGACAGCTACTGGAGCACGAGGAGGCGCTTCAAGGGGCGACCCGTGAAGTGGCCGAGGTGCGGTCGGCACTCGATGCAGCCGAAGAAGAGCTGTGCGCGGTGCAGGCGCGACTCGATGCGCGAAACAGCGAGAACGAGCGCCTGCGTATCCGGATCACCGAGCTCGAGTCCGAGATGCAGTCCACGGTGAGTGCGCGCGACGCTCTGCTCGAGATCCAGAAGCTCGTCGATACTCTCGGATAGGACTCCGACCCTGCTTCTCCGGGTTCCGTCGACGGGCGAGCCGCAGGGGGCTAGGGAAGACGGTTTCGCAGCGCTTGGCTCGGCTGAATTCCGTTGAGTTGATCGAGTACCGAGATGCACTCGGAGCGCAGAGCGCGCGCGCGGCTCGAACCCGGATTGGGTGAGTTCCAGATGGCATCGATCAATGCGCGTGCCAAGCAGAGCCGGTCCTCGCAGGAGGCCGAGCCGCTGCGAGCGAGGGTACGCAGCTCGCTCAGGTGCTGATTCGCGCGTGCGCGCTCTCCGCGCCCGAGGCACGCGCGATGCGCGCGGAAGAGTGCGCGCGCGAGCAGGCTCACGTCCCACTCCCCAGCCTCGGCATGTTGGGCGTTCGCTCGCAGCAGGCCCAGCGCCTCTTGGGCGCGCGCCAGGTCACCACAGCGATCGGCCAGACCGTGCTCCCGCGACCAAGCGCGAGCCAGAAGCTCCCGCTCCACGCTGCTCGCCGCTCCACTGGAGACGAGTGCGTGAAGCTCATCGAGCGCGAGCCGTGCCCGACGAGCGTCCTCTTCGCGCCAGGCGACGATGTGAACCACCCCGAGTGCGCGCGCCAATTCGGTGCGGACCAGGCTCGGCGCCCACGGCAACCCGGCGAGGTCGCGTAGTTCGCCCAGCAGCACCTCGCCCACGTCGTACTCCCCGGCGCGTAGTGCACTCGACACTGCATTGCGTAGAGAGATGGCTGCAGAGACGAGCGGAGCAGGCGGCGCCGACCCGCTCTCGGGTTTCTGAAAGCTGCTGGTGCCGGGTGAGATCGGAATGTTGGGTCGGAAGCTCAGCTTGCTTCTCCTACCTGAGTTCCATCGTGCAAGGCTTCATGTACAATCGTTTCCCAGCGGCGTCGGTCAGTCGTCCGCCGCTGCGGGAGGCTCTTCGCCAGGGTCTGCGTACTTTCCGTAGTTCCACGCGCGGCGCCGGCGCTCGCGCTCCTCGAAGACGCTCCTCGAACGCCGGAGCTCGCCGAGCCGCTCGCGATCCTCGTTCGAGAAGAAGGCGTGGTGCCCGGCGCGGATCGTATCCGTCTCGGGTGCTTCGCTCGTGCGCGCGAAGCGTTCCCGATTGAAGTGAACGGCCTCGTCCTTCTCCACGTAGAAGAGGATCGCAGCACGTTCGGAAGGGAAGGCGACGTAGTCCGGTGCGTCCGCGCTTGCGAGCCAGTCGGCCAAGGTCGCATCGCTCTGTGCGCGACGTGCGAGCTCGCTGTTCACCTCGGGTGTGGCAGCAGGACGAACCCCTCCGAGCTGGAAGCTGCCGGGAGCGGTGGAGGCAGGTGTGGTGCAGGCGAGCCCGCAGAGAGCGAAGCCGCCGAGCAAGAGTCCGGCGATCCAGGGTCGGGTACGCATCTCTTCCTATTTCGGACGCGTGATGCCCGTCTTGAGCGGGGGCTAGACCCCTGAGATCGAACCTCGGTAGAAGCTGTCGAGCAGCGCCCGATGCTTCTGCTCGACGACGCGCCGCTTGACCTTCAGGCTCGGGGTCAACTCGCCACTCTCGACGGTAAAGTCGCTCGGTAGAATGGCAAAGCGCTTGATCGTCTCGTAGCTGGAGAGCTGGGCATTGAGTGTATCTACAGCCCGTTCCACCATGGCGATCACTGATTGATTCTCGCACAGGGCTTCATCCTTGAGCTGATCGAGTCCGTGTTCCTTCCGCCAGGACACGAGTGACTCGAGGTCTAGAGTGACCAATGCGGAGCAGAAGTTCCGATTGTTTCCGTGTACGAGGACGTTGCTGATGTAGGGGCACGAGGACTTGAGCTTGTTCTCCAGCTTCTGCGGTGCGACGTACTTTCCGCCAGACGTCTTGATCAGATCCTTCTTGCGGTCGGTGATCCGCAACATGCCGCGCTCGTCGAACTCGGCGATGTCGCCCGTGCGCAGCCATCCATCCGCGTCGAGGACCTCGCGCGTCTGTTCGGGGAGCCCGTGGTAGCCGCGCATGATCGGGCGTCCCTTGAGCAGCAGCTCGCCGTCGTCTGCAATGCGAGCCGAGATCGGGGCATGCGGCTTTCCGACCGTGCCGAAGCGGAACTGCTTCAAGGTACAGCTTGCTCCAACGGCGCTGGACTCCGTCAACCCGTAGCCTTCGATGATCAGGAGCCCCGCGGCATCGAAGAACTCCCCGATCTCGCGTGCCAGCGGGGCACTCCCCGAGACGAAGAAGCGGAAGCGGCCGCCGAAGCGCTCTCGCAGCTGCGCGAATACCAGCCGGTCCGCCAAGCGGTATTGGAGCTGGAGCCAGCTGCTCGGCTCCTGGCCGTCTTGGCGTAGGTGCGAGATCTGGCGCCCCACGCCCACCGCCCAGCGGAAGATCCGATAGCGGAGGCCTCCGGCGTTCTCCGCCGTCGCGATGATCCGGTTGTACATCTTCTCGAAGATGCGCGGTGCGGCTGCCATGAAGGTGGGGCGCAGACGGGGCAGGTTGTCCATCAACTGAGGGATCCGACCATCGATGACAGATTGGAAGCCGACGCGTAGCTGTGCCGCGAGTAGCAGCTTTCCGAACGAGTGCGAGAGGGGCAGCCAGAGATAGTTCAGGTCACTGGGATGTACGATGTCGAGCTGGTCGATCGCTTCGGCGGCGGCTAGCCAGCAGTCGTGCGTGAGCTCGACTCCCTTGGGCTCGCCGGTCGTTCCGGACGTGTAGATCAGGGTCGCCAGGTCGTCGGGGCCGAGGTGACGTGCGGCAGCTTCGACGGAGTCGGGATGCTTCTGTATGTAGCGTTGCCCCGCGGCGATGAAGGTCTCGAGTGGCATCACCTGGGGCTCGGTCCCATGGGGCGACTTGCCCTCGATCATCACGACGCGCTTCAGATTCGGAAGCTCGCCCTGGACCTCCAGGATCTTTGCGAGCTGTACTTCGTCCTCTACGAAGACGAGCCGCGCCGCCGAATTGCCTAGGATATAGGCGCACTCCGGGGCGGTGCTGGCGGGATAGACCGTCGTGGTGGCGCCACCTGCGCAGAGGATTGCCAGATCCGCCAGGACCCATTCGATGCGCGTACTGCTGAGAATGGCGCAGCGGTCGCCGCGCTCGAGGCCCATGTCCAGTAGTGCGCCCGCGAGCGCGAAGACGCGCTGCTGCGATTGTCGCCAAGCCATGGACGCGAAGTCATCACCCGACGGATACGTGAATGCCAGCGCGTCCGGGGCATCCTCGACCCGCGCGAGAAACAGCTCTGCGAGTGATCGCGCACTGCCCAAGGTCAATGGAGTCCTCCGTCGCTAGCCGTCGTTCCAGCCGAGCCGAGCTCGGCCGCTCCAGTCGGATCGCACCCAATTCTGGCAATGGGGGATCTCATGGCGATTCGGGCAAAAAGGTCCCGTTCTTGACGACTGGACGTCGCTGATCGAGTCGATCGGTTCCAGATACGGTTTCGTTTCGTGTCGAGAATGTGAAGAAGGATAGCCAGTGCGATTCGCGATGCGAGTGCGCCGGCGGCGGAGTGTCCGGAAGTCCATGCCGTTCTTGGAGAAGTCGAGCCCGCGTTGGTACTCTAGCGCCACTCATGTGGATTGCGGACGTCGAATTTCTGGAAGCTCTCGTAGCGGGATTGAGGCAGCGCGGATTCCGCGTGGTTGCGCCGGTCGAGCGCGACGATGCGATCGTCTACGACGAGATCAGGAGTGCTCAGGAGCTTCCCCGTGGGGTTGGTGACGAGCAGGGCCCGGGCCGCTATCGGCTGGTCGAGCGCGGAGATTCCGCGCGTTTCGGGTTCTCCGTTGGGCCGCATACATGGAAGCGGTTTCTGTTTCCTGCACGCACGACCCTGTTCAGTGCGACTCTCGAAGACGAGCAGCTACGTTTCGAGCCAGCCGTGCTACCAGAGCAGCGCTATGCCTTCCTGGGGGTGCGTGCTTGTGAGCTGCGTGCGATCGCACTCCAGGACCGGGTGCTGATTGGTTCTGGTCACGCGGATGCCCACTACGCAGCACTGAGAGCCGCGGCCTTCCTGATCGCAGTTCAATGCGGACAGGCAGCGTCGACCTGCTTCTGTGCTTCTGCGGGGGACGGCCCGCGCGCGACCGACGGCTTCGATCTCGCGCTGACCGAGTTGCTCGACGCGGGCGAGCCGCGCTATCTGGTCGAGGTCGGCACGGATCGCGGCCGCGAAGTGCTGGAATCTCTGCCGCACGCGGACGCGAGCGAGGCCGACCGTGGGGCCGCGCGCGCTGCGAGCGAGGCGGCTGCGCGACAGATGCGCGAGCTGCCAGCGGAGAGCTTGCACGGCGTGCTGGCGAGCGTACGCGAGCATGCGCGCTGGGACGATGTCGCCGAACGCTGCCTCGGCTGTGGAAACTGCACTCTCGTATGCCCGACCTGCTTCTGCTCGAAGATCGAGGACTCGAGCGAGCTCTCGGCCAAGCGGGCGGAGCGGGTGCGCAGCTGGGACTCCTGCTTCAGCTTTGAGTATTCGCACTTGCACGGCGGAGACGTGCGTACCTCGACACGAAGCCGATATCGGCAGTGGCTGACTCACAAGCTCGATACTTGGCATGATCAGTTCGGTAGCTCGGGTTGTGTAGGTTGCGGCCGTTGCATTGCCTGGTGCCCGGTGGGAATCGATTTGACGGAGGAGGTGCGCGTGCTCTGTGACAAGGACGCAGCTGCGGCAGCGCCGGTGGAAGGCGACGTGTGATTCAGGATCTCGAACCCGTAGTGCGGGCCCATCCCTTCTTCGATGGGCTCCCCGACGAGCTGGTGAAGTTCTTGACGGGCTGCGCGCGCAACGTCCGCTTCGACGCGGGGCAGATGATCTTCCGGCAGGGAGACCCCGCGGACGAGTTCTTCCTGCTGCGCGCTGGCCGGGTCTCGCTAGAGACCCACGACCCGGCGCGCGGTCCCCTCGTGGTGCACACGCTCGAGCCGGGCGAGGTGCTCGGCTGGTCTTGGCTGTTCCCACCGTACCGCTGCTACTGGTCGGCGCGCGCCGTGGAGCGCGCGCGGGCGCTCGCGATGGATGCGCGCTGCCTGCGCCGCAAGTTCGAAGAGCGGCCCGAGCTCGGCTACGCCATGATGCTGCGCGTCGGGCGCGTGCTCTCCGATCGCCTCCACTCCGCGCGGCTGCAGATGCTCGATGTCTTCCACGACGGCGACAAATAGCCCCACGACGGTGCGCGAGCCCATGCTCCCGTCGACCTACCGGGTGCTGCGCCGCGAGCAGGAGACGGCGGACACGGTCACCCTAACCCTCGAACGCGACGGCGAGGCGCTGGCGGCGGCCTGTGAGCCGGGACAGTTCAACATGCTCTACGCGTTCGGCGTCGGCGAGGTTCCGATCTCTGTCTCGGCTGCGAGCGACGTGGGAGAGCCGCTGGTTCACACCATTCGCTCGGTCGGAAAGACCTCGGCTGCCCTGGCTCGTCTGAAGCCTGGGCAGAGCTTGGGCGTACGCGGTCCGTTCGGGAACGTCTGGCCGCTCGACGACTACGAGGGCCATGACATCGTGGTCATCGCCGGTGGGATCGGGCTGGCGCCGCTGCGGCCCGTCGTGCGTCGCGTACTGGAGCGTCGTGCGAGCTTCGGGCACCTGGTGGTCTT
Organism: Pseudomonadota bacterium; assembly: GCA_003247575.1. Classification (GTDB taxonomy): domain Bacteria; phylum Myxococcota_A; class UBA9160; order SZUA-336; family SZUA-336; genus SZUA-336. The sequence continues at coordinate 18,475 of QJZC01000007.1, read as the reverse complement.
GTACGGTGCGCGCCATCCCTCGGAGCTGCTCTATCTCGAGGAGCTGGAGCGTTGGCGCGCCAGCCCGGATACCACCCTGGGCATCACCGTCGATCGCACGACGGGGGTCGAATGGATGGGACCCGTGGGCATCGTTCCGCGCCTGCTCGCGCGTGCGCGCTTCGATCCGATCGAGACGGGGCTGTTTCTCTGTGGTCCCGAGGTCATGATCGAGCCGTGCGTTCGCGAGGCACTCACTCGCAAGCTACCGCTCGAGCAGGTCCACGTATCGTTGGAACGCAACATGCATTGCGCGATCGGACTGTGTGGCCACTGCCAGTTCGGTCCGCACTTCATCTGTCGCGACGGACCGGTCTTCGCGTACCCTGACGTGGAGTCGCTGCTTCGCGTTCGGGAGCTCTGATGGCGTACCGAAAGCCGACCCTGGCGGTGCACAAGTTTGCTTCGTGCGACGGCTGCCAGCTCACCTTGCTCGACTGTGAGGACGAGCTGCTCGCAGTGCTCGATGCGATCGAGATCGCATACTTCGTCGAGGCGACTCGTGCCACCGCCGACGGACCCTACGACGTGTCCTTGGTGGAAGGGTCCATCACCACCCCCGCAGACGCCGATCGGATTCGACGCGTGCGAGAGAAGTCCCGCGTGCTGATCACGATCGGGGCCTGCGCCACCTCGGGCGGCATTCAGGCGTTGCGCAACGCGCGCGACGTGGGGCAGCTGGCGAGCGCGGTCTATCCGCATCCCGACTACCTGGACGTGCTCGACCAGTCGACGCCGATCGCGGCTCACGTCCCGGTGGACTTCGAGTTGCGCGGATGTCCGATCGACAAGGGACAGCTGCTCGAGGTGATCTCGGCCTTCGTCCTCGCGCGCCGGCCGTGCATTCCGACCTACAGCGTCTGTGTCGAGTGCAAGAGCTCGGGCGCGGTGTGCACCATGGTCGCGCGCGGTACGCCCTGTCTGGGTCCCGTGACGCAGGCGGGATGTGGAGCTCTGTGTCCGCGCATGAACCGGGGCTGCTACGGGTGCTTTGGCCCCATGGAGGATCCGCGCACCGGTCCACTGTCGGCGTGGTGGGAGGAGGAGCTGGCGCAGCCGCGCGATCGTATCGTGCGCGCGTACCGCACCTTCAACGTGGCAAGTCCCGCCTTCGCGAGCGCGGTAGATTCCCTGGAGGACTCCGAGTGAAGAGCCCGAAGGCGCGGTTCGAGAAGAGCGGGAAGACTCGCACTTTCCAGGTGGAGTACCTGGCGCGGGTCGAGGGCGAGGGCGCGCTGCACGTCACGCTCGAGGGCGACCGCGTCGAGGACGTCCAGCTGCGCATCTTCGAGCCGCCGCGCTTCTTCGAGGGGTTTCTGCAAGGACGCAGCGCTCTCGAAGCCCCGGACATTACCGCGCGCATCTGTGGCATCTGCCCGGTCGCGTACCAGATGAGCTCGTGCCACGCGATCGAGGCAGCTCTCGGCATTCGGCTCGAGGGGCCCTTGCGCGACCTGCGGCGCTTGCTCTACTGCGGGGAGTGGATCGAGAGCCATACCTTGCATGTGTATATGCTGCACGCGCCGGACTTTCTCGGTTGCGAGGGGGCGGTCGACTTGGCGCGTGCCCATCCCGAAGCCATGCAGCGGGGGCTGGCGCTCAAGAAAGCTGGCAACGCCATCGTCGCCGCCATCGGTGGCCGCGAGATCCACCCGGTCAACGTGCGTGTAGGCGGCTTCTACCGCGTGCCGACCCGCGCTGAGCTCGATCCGCTGTACGCAACGCTCGAGCATGCGCGCGAGCTCGCGCTGGAGACCGTTCGCTGGGTGGCCGGCTTCGACTTTCCTGAGCTCGAGCCGGACTACGAGTGGGTCGCCATGCAGCATGCCGACGAGTATCCGATGAACGAGGGACGCCTGGTCTCGAACCGCGGACTGGACATCGAGCCGCGTGAGTTCGAGCAGCACGTGATCGAAGAGCACGTCGCCTACACGAACGCACTTCAGGGAAGCTTGCGCGAGCGCGGAAGCTACATGGTCGGGCCCCAGGCGCGCTACGCGCTGAACTTCGAGCGACTGACACCGCTCGCGCGCAGCACGGCGCAAGAGGTGGGTCTGGGTGCGGTGTGTCGCAATCCATTTCGCAGCATCATCGTGCGTGCGATCGAAGTCCTGCACGCCTGCGACGAGGCGCTCGCGATCCTGGATCGCTACCAGCGACCACGCGCGGCAGCGGTCGAGGTCGAGCTCCGTGCCGGCGAGGGGATGGCCTTTACCGAAGCGCCGCGCGGTGTGCTGTACCACCGCTATGTGCTCGATGCGGAGGGACGCATCGAGAAGGCAGTGATCGTACCCCCGACCTCGCAGAACCAGCGCCAGATCGAGGTCGATCTGCATGCACTGATCAGCGAGTACGTGCGCTTGCCCGAGCGCGAGCTGGCGCACCGCTGCGAGCAAGCGATTCGCAACTACGACCCGTGCATCTCGTGCGCCACCCACTTCCTCAAGCTCGAAGTGGAGCGACGGTGACCGCTGCCGAACCGCAAGGCACGCTCGGTGTGCGCATCGTCGTGATCGGCGTCGGCAACCGAGACCGCGGCGACGATGGTGTCGGGCTCGAGCTGCTCGAGCGGCTGCAGCACGCCAGCCGCGCCGAACTGCCGCACGGGGCCTCGATCGATTGGGCTCCGAGCGATGGCGATCTGACCCTGCTGATGGATCGCCTCGAGGGAGCCGATGTGGGGGTGATCTGCGACGCGGTCTCGTCCGGCGGCGAGCCGGGCCAGCTCCACGTGATCGACGTAGGGCGGAGTGTGCTCCCAGAAGACGTGCGCTGTGCCTCGACACACGCGCTGGGTCTGGGCGAGACCCTGGAGCTTCTGCGTGTGCTGGGTCAGCTGCCTCCCGAGCTTTGGATCTATGGTGTCGAGGGCGCGCGCTACGATGTGGGCGCGGGGATCTCGAACGAGGTCGAGCGCGCGCTGCCCGAGATCGTGCACCGCATCGCGCGCGATCTCACGCACTGGGCATCGGCTGCACTGGGAGCCGGAGCGCTGGGAGCCGAAGGAGAGGGGAGGCCATGCACGAGAGCTCTCTGATGAAGGGGCTGATCCGCAAGCTCGAGCAGATCGCCGTGGACGAAGGCGCGCAGCACATCGCGGTCGTGCGCGTTCGTCTGGGCGCGCTGTCGCATTTCTCGGAGGCACACTTCATCGATCACTTCGTCGAGGCTGCTCGCGGCGGGTGTGCAGAGGGTGCCCGGCTCGAGATCGAGCTCGGGAGCGACCCGCGAGAGCCCGGGGCGCAAGAGGTCTGGCTGAAGAGCGTGGACCTCGCGTGGGATCCCGCATGCGACTCCGAGTTCGCATGCGATTCCGCGTCTGCACGTGACGCCGAGGTCGCATCCGTAGGCGAGTCTGCATCCGGATCCGCTTCCGACCCGGATGCGTGATGCGGGCCGGTGTGCCACTGCCGCCGGAGAGGGTGGCCGACCGCGAGAGCAGTCTGGTCGTGCGCCGGTCGTTGCGCCTCGAGGGGGTCGTACAAGGCGTAGGTCTACGCCCGTCAGTGTATGAACTGGCCTGTCGGTACGGACTCTTCGGGACGATTCGCAACCGCCACGACGCTGTCGAGGTCATCCTCGAAGGGAACGCCACCGCCTGCGATGCATTCGAACGCGAGCTGCTGCGCCTCGGGCCTCCCGTTGTCGTGGAGCGAGTCGAGCAGCGCGGCCAGCGTCCTCTGGGCCTGCAATGCTTCGAGATCGCTCCAAGTGTAGTGCGAAATCGACCTGACACGGCGCAGGTCGAAACGCGCGCCGCCGTGCTCGGGTGCGCGAGCGGACAGGTCGCGCCCGACCTTGCGATCTGTGATGCCTGTCTGCGCGAGCTGCGCGACCCCGCGAATCGGCGCTACCGCTATCCCTTCATCAGCTGCGCCCATTGCGGGCCGCGCTACACCATCCTCGAGGCGCTGCCGTACGACCGCGAGCGGACGAGCATGCGAGCGTTCCCTCTATGCGCGGCCTGTTCGGACGAGTACGCGGATCCGCGCGCGCGCCGCTTTCATGCCGAGACCTTGGCCTGTGCCGAGTGCGGTCCCAGTCTGCGCTTCGTTCCCGCGGGTCAGAGCGCTGAGGGTCAGAACGCCGCGGATCAGGACGCAGGGGGGCCGGACGCCGCGAGGCAGGACGGGACCGGGCAAGGCGTCCGCGCGCGACACGCGCGACATGCGGGTGCGCAGGCTGCGAGCGGCCGAGTCGCAACCGGTCGAGGTGAGGGCCGGCAAGGGGATCCAGGATGGAGCCGCGCCGCGAGCCTGCATAGCTCCGAAGGCGTGCTGCGGGCGGCTGTCGAGCTGGTGCGCGATGGCGGAATTCTCGCGCTGCAGGGGATCGGCGGATTTCAGCTGTTGGTGCGGGCTTCCGACCGAGCCGCGGTCGCTCGGCTGCGGCGCCGCAAGCTGCGCCCGCACAAGCCGTTCGCACTGCTCTGCCGTGATCTGGCTTCGGTCGAAGATCTCTGTACGGTGTCGGCACCAGAAGCCGAGTTGCTCGCCTCGCCAGCAGCGCCGATCGTGCTGCTCCGACGTCGCCGCCCGCCGGGCTACGCGGGACAGGGCTCCGCAGGGCAGGGCTCCGCCGGGCAGAGCGCGCCAGCGCTCGAGCTGGCGGAGGAGGTCGCACCCGATTCCCTACACTACGGTGTGATGTTGCCCGCGTCGGGATTACACGCTCTGTTGGCGGATGAGCTGGCGGAGCCGATCGTCGCCACCAGCGGCAACCGGTCGGGTGAGCCTCTGTGCATCGATCCGGAAGAGGCGCGCGAGCGTTTGGCCGGTGTAGCCGATGCCTTTCTCGTGCACGACCGGCCGATCCTACGACCCTGCGACGACTCCGTCGCCCGGATCACGCTCGGCGGAGTCCGTCTGCTGCGGCGGGCGCGAGGCTACGCACCGAGCATGTTCCGTTTGCCGCGCCGAGTCGAGGCGCCAGTCCTCGCGCTGGGCGGTCACATGAAGAGCACGATCGCACTCGCGCAGGGAGCCCGGTGCTGGCTCGGTCCATACATTGGCGATCTCGAACACGCGCTCACGTGCGACACCTTCGACCTTGCGCTGCGTGAGCTCGGATCCTCCGGCTCCGATGGGTCTGCCCGCATCGCGCACGACGTGCACCCGGACTACTGGACGACGCGGCGCGCGCGGGAGTTGGACACGACCGGTACGCGAGCCTCGCCGGTGTGGCATCACTTCGCGCACGTATATGCGCTATGCGCCGAGCATGGAATCGATCCGAGCCCGCACGCGCCCGTGCTCGGGGTGGCGTGGGACGGTGCGGGCCTGGGTCCGGATGGCCAGCTCTGGGGCGGCGAGTTCCTGATCTGTGACGGGCACCAGGACCACCGCGTAGCGACCTTGCGCTCATTCCCACTTCCCGGTGCGACGCGTGCGATGCGCGAGCCCCGACGCAGCGCTCTCGGGCTGCTCTACGCCGGATTGGGCGAAACTTCGCTGCGGGAATGGGTGCGCGGGTGCAGCGCCCCGATGAGTACGCCCACCCAGCCGTGTGGCCCGCACGGGGCGGGCTGGGAGCTCCCGAGCCTGGCCGCCTTTGCGCACGCTGAGCGAAAGCTCGTCCTCGAGGCACTCGCACGTGGGGTCAACGCGCCGCTGACTTCGAGCGTCGGGCGGCTGTTCGACGCCATGGCTTCGCTGCTCGACCTCTGCCAGCTTGCGACGTACGAGGGACAGGCAGCGATCCGTCTCGAAGCCTGCGCGGAGGGCGCTTGCAGCACAGGTGAGTCTCGCGCGGCCGCTTATCCGATCGAGCTGCGTGGAGATGCGGCATCGGGGATCGAGCTCGACTGGGAGCCCTTGCTCAGGTCCGTGCTCGCAGACGTGCGCGCTGGTCGAACACCCGAATGTGTTGCCTGGCGCTTCCATGCGGCACTGGCGGAGGGCGTCGTTCGAGTCGCCGAACAGGTCGGAATCCGGCGGGTGCTGCTCACTGGGGGCTGCTTTCAAAACGAGCTACTGCTCGTGCAGTGCGTCTCGCGGCTGCGCGCGCGCGGCTTCGAGCCGTATTGGCACCACGCGCTTCCCTCAAACGATGCCGCGCTGGCGCTGGGGCAAGTGAGTGTGCTGGCGCGCTGGGCCGAAGCCGCTGTGAGTCGTCCCCTACCGTTGCTCGGCTCCACCGGGCCTTCGGGTGCAGCGGTCCCTGGTGGAGACGAGTCTGGAAAGGCTGGGCGCCTCGCGGTGGGTGGACCGGCGCTTCGTTTGGAGACGCGAGCATGTGTCTAGCGGTTCCTGGTCGCATCGAGGAATTCGCGTCGGATTCCGGCGCCTCTCCGCTCGAGCGCGAAGGTGTGATCGACTTTGGGGGAGTGCGGCGGCGAGTCAGCTTGGCCTTCGTCCCCGAGGCCGTGCCCGGCGACTACGTGCTCGTGCACGCGGGCGTCGCCATCCAGCGCCTGAGCCCGGACTCTGCTGCACAGACGTGGCAACTTCTCGAGGCCGAGGTCGAGGGGGACTCGGCACCCCACGAGGATTCAACGAAGAGCGGGACCGTGGACGATGCGTGATCGGTTTCACGATCCGGAGCGCGTGCGGCAGCTCGCCGCGCGCATTGGCCGCCGCATGACGCGCGGCTGGCGCATCATGGAAGTGTGTGGGGGACAGACGCACGCGATCGTCCGCTACGGCATCGACGAGCTGATCCCTGCGGAGCTCGAGCTGATTCACGGTCCAGGTTGTCCCGTGTGTGTCACTCCCATCGAGCTGATCGACCGCGCCTGCGAGCTCGCGTGTACCCCTGGAGTACGCGTCTGCTCCTTCGGCGACATGCTGCGGGTTCCCGGCTCGTCCGGAGATCTACACTCCGCGCGAGCGCGCGGCGGTCGCGTCCAGATCGTCTATTCCCCGCTGGATGCGCTAGCGGTCGCGCGCGCACAGCCCGACACGCAGATCGTCTTCTTCGCCGTAGGCTTCGAGACCACCGCTCCAGCGACGGCGCTCAGCGTCGCCCGCGCGCGTGCGGAAGGCCTGCGCAACTTCTCACTCCTCGTCGCGCACGTGCGCGTGCCGCCCGCGCTGGAGGCGCTCTTGGATGCGCCGGAAGCACAAGTCGATGGCTTTCTGGCCGCCGGGCACGTATGCAGCGTGATGGGCCTCGACGAGTATGCGCCGCTCTGCGAGCGCTACCACGTGCCGATCGTAGCCACGGGCTTCACCCCCGTGGATCTGCTCGAGGGTCTGCTCGCGTGTGTGGATCAGCTCGAAGTGGGACGGGCGGAAGTCGTGAACCAGTACGCGCGCGCCGTGGCCTCGTCCGGGAACCGGAGTGCCCTCGAGTTGATCCGGCAGGTCTTCCAGGTCGAGGATCGCTGCTGGCGAGGGCTCGGGTCGATTCGGTCGAGTGGGCTCGCGCTGCGAGCGGAGTTCGCCGAGTTCGATGCGGAGCATCGGTTCGCGCTGGGGGTACCGCAGCCACTGCCCGCGTCGCGCTGTTGGAGTGCGCGCGTGCTTCGCGGCGAGGTGAAGCCTACGGCGTGCCCCGAGTTCGGGCGCGCGTGTCAGCCCCTACACCCGCTCGGGGCGCCCATGGTCTCGGACGAGGGCGCGTGCGCGGCCTACTACCGCTACCGTGCCCCGGGTGCTGTCGAAGCGAGTGCGGTCGATGGCTGATGCAGGACGAGTCGCGGCTGCGGTCGCACTGGGAGAGTGTCCCATTCCAGCAGCGAGTGACTGCGTGCAGCTGGTGCACGGTGCGGGCGGCGAGGCTTCGAGACGGCTGATCGACTCGCTGTTCGCGCGCGAGCTGGGCGATCCGCTGTTGGTGACGGACCGCGATGCCGCCACGTTCGAGATGCCGAGTGGGCCGGGACAGATCGCACTCACGACGGACTCCTTCGTCGTGCACCCGCTCGAGTTTCCCGGCGGAGACATCGGCTGCTTGGCGGTGTACGGCACGGTCAACGATCTGGCCGTGAGTGGAGCGCGTCCGCTGTACCTCTCGATTGGCTTCATTCTGGAGGAGGGGCTTTCGCTCGCGACATTGGCTCGAGTCGTGGGGTCGGTCGGTTGGGCTGCGCGCGCCTGCGGAGTGCACGTCGTCACCGGCGACACCAAGGTCGTGGAGCGCGGCAAGGGCGACGGGGTCTACATCAACACGGCGGGGGTGGGTTGGTTGGAGCCCGGTCGTGCGTGCGGGCCGAGCCAGGTGCAGCCGGGCGACGTCCTGCTCGTGAGCGGAGACGTCGGCCGACATGGCCTGGCGATCTTGGCGCTGCGCGAGGGGCTCGGCTTCGAGACGCGGATCGAGAGTGACTGTGGCTCGGTCGTGCGAGCGGTAGAGGCCCTCTGGGAGCGCGGGATCCGACCGCGCTGCATGCGAGATCCCACCCGTGGGGGCGTCGTGACCGCAGTGGTCGAGATTGCGCGGAGTGCCGGGGTCGAGATCGAGCTCGAGTCGCTCGGAGTTCCGGTGCGCGCGGACGTCCGTGCAGCCTGCGACGTGTTGGGGCTGGATCCGCTGGAGATGGCCTGCGAAGGCCGGGTGGTGCTGTGGGTCGCCGAGGCGCATGCGGACGCCGCGCTGGCGTGTCTGCGTGAGCTCGACCCATCGGCTGCACGCGTCGGCCGTGTTCGCGCTCGCGCGGAGGGTCGCGGGCGCGCGACCCTCCGAACCGAGATCGGCACGACGCGCTGGCTCGACCTGCCTTCGGGAATCGCCACTCCGCGGATCTGCTGAACGCGGATCTGCTGAAGAGGCCGAGCGCTCGCTCTGTCTCGACTCAATCCGAGCCCTGTCGACTCAATCCGGTCCCTCTTGACTCAATCTGATCCCGACGGCCGGTTGCGTTGCAGGGTGCGGAGGTACTGCACGATCGAGTCGATCAGCTCGGGGGTCAGGCGTAGTTCCTGGGTCATCTGTTCGTTGCGGTCGTCGAGTTTGCGTCCCCAGACCGGCATCTCGCGCGGTCCATGGGCTTCGACGATGTTGCGGCCGTCGATGTAGGCGGCCACTGCATCCGCGATGAACATGTCGCCGTTGCGGCTGCGGATCTGGGTCAGGTCTGCGGGGCGCGGGGCGAGAGTATTGGCCAGCACTCCATCTCCCTGAGCGCCGAGCCCGTGGCAATCCGCGCAGTAGGACTCGAAGAGCATGCGACCGCGGACCTGTGGGCTCGTGGGGGCCGGCGACGCGCTCTCGGGCGAGTCGCAGCCGAAGCTCCACAGGGTGAGCAGCGCGAGGGCACTCGCGCCCCGGCCTACGCGCGCCAGGGCGGCGCGCACGCGGGTTGCGCCCTGCGAAGGCGCTTGATGGCTCGAGGCGAGATTTCGAGAGAGACGATCAGAGAGCATGGTCGTGGGTCTCCGTACGCTGGGCGATCTGACTGCGTAGGGCATTCTGCCAATCCGCTGCGTCGGTTGCGATGTCCAAGCGGTGTTCCGCGGGCCATTCGTCCGGCGGGTCGTAGCTTTGGAGGCTGGCCGTGAGGTGCTCAGGGGCCGCATCCGAGGCATCTTCGGAGCGCGCCCGTCGCTCGGCCAGGCGCTCTGCGCTCGTCTCCGGTGCACACGTCACCCGTACGAGAACCGGCTCGAGGCCGAGCGTCTCGGCGAAGGCGCGCAGTGCGTCGCGTCGGGTGCGGCTCGAGAAGCTCGCATCGAGCACGACGTTGCGTCCCGAGACGAGCGCTGGCCGGGCTCGCTCCTGCAGCCCCTGATACGTGCGGTCGCTCATCTCTTCGCCGAAGATTCCGGTCTGCCAGCGTGCGTGGGTGCGCTCGAGTGCGGCCATGCCCGCGAGGCGTTTGCGCACGCGATCCGCCACCACCACGACGGCACGCAGCTCTCGCTCCAGCGCGCGAGCCACGCTGGACTTGCCGCTCCCGATCGGGCCGCTCACGATCCAGAGCTCGCCACGGCGCGTCGGATCGAGAGCGTGCTCGGCGAGCTCGAGATGTCCGCGTACGCTTGCCTGGGTGCGTTCGCGCTGCTCGGCCTCGAGCTCGGGATCCTGACCCGCGAGCGCAGCGACCTTCGCGCGCACCATCGCGCGGTAGCTGATGAAGTAGTCGACGAGACCGTACAGGTCGTAGTCGTCGGATTCGAGCGCGTACCTTGCGAGGAAGTGTTCCGCCAAGTCGCGGCGTCCGCGGTAGCGGAGGTCCATGGCGAGAAAGGCGACCTCGTTGGCGGGGTCGAGCCGCCGGAAGTCCTCGCAGAACTCGACGCAGTCGATGATCTCGGGGACCGCCCGGCCCGGCACGAACCAGACATGTTGCAGGTGAAGGTCACCGTGGCCATTCACGCAGAGGCCCGCCCCGAAGCGGTCGGCGAAGCGGGCCGCGTGCTTTTGCAGGAACGCGCGCGCGGCGTGTTCGATCCGCTCGAGGCGCTCGGTCCGTTCCGGCGACGCCGCAGGCAGCGCAGCCAAGGTCTCGAAGTTCTCCTCGACCGGGGCCGCGACCTGGGCGATCCAGCGGTCGGCGTCTCCGCTCGGCGGGAATGCGTTCTCTGCGTGGAAGCGGGCGATCTGCTGCGCGACCGTCTCGAGCTGCGTGCGCTCCAATTTGCCTCGCTCGAGCAGGCTCAGGGCGTCGTGTCCCGCGGGCAGTCGCCGCATGACCACACAGTGCTCCAGCTGCGACGCCGTGGGGTCGAGCCCCTGGCTCGGCGGCTCGGTCACCTGACCGACCCAAATGCGCTCGAGATCCGCATGAATGGCAGCCAGCCCGAGGTACACATCGGGCGCAAGCCGTCGATTGAGCTCGATCTCGCGGATGCAGTCGGCGTTTCGCTCACGCCTCGAGCTGAAGTCCACGAAGTCGAAGTGGACCGCCTTGCGCAGCTTGTACACACGCGAGCGAGTCAGGAAGACGTGCGAGAGATGCGTCTGCACGTGCTCCACACCCGAGTCGGCATCGGCTTCTGCCGGGTACTCTGCGCGCCAGTCGCCGGGCTCGCTGGCTCCCGGGGGCGCACTTCCGCCGGCGCGACGAGTGGGATCGTCGGCGGTGTGTGACGCAGGGGTGGCCAGTGCGGTGACGATTCGAGGATCGATCGGATCCACGGGTGCGCTCACGCCGGCAGCTCCGCCGTGTGGCGAACGGTCGTACGGCTCCATGCAGAGCTGTCGTAGGGCGGGACTCCCTGTCGGTTCGTGCCGATTCCGTTCCCGGAGCATCTCTCGGAGCGTCTCATGGGTCCTTTGCTCTTGAGTCGTTCTGGCACAGTCTGCGCTGGCTGTGGCGCGACGCACCGAGACATTCTGGGCTGGTGAGGCTGTTGGCCAGGCTAGGCTAGCGCGGCCGGGTACTGCAAGATCCAGCCCGCTTGTGTGAGGCGGAATGCGAGTGGCCTGGCGACGTTGGTACGAAGCGTGCTTGACCGAGACTCAGGTGCGCGACCGAGCACGCGCGAGAAGCGCGTGGGCTGCATGTGCGGCTCGCGAGCGACGACACCCGTGGGGTTGACCCCGGAGTTCGAGCGTCGCTTCGTCGAGTGTGCATCATGCGGAAAGGAGAGTCATGAGTGCTACGAGATCCGATCTCCTGGCTGACCCCAGTGAGATCCGTGCCCGCATTCTCGAGGATCACGAGCGCTTGCGGAAGGGATTCGACCGCATCGAGCTCTTGGCCACTCGGCTTCTGCTCAAGAAGGATCCTGACGTGGAGCCGCTGCGAGCCATGGGGCTCGAGATGTGCGGCGCGTTCCGCAGGCACATGACCTATGAGACCGACATGCTGCGGCCCGCGCTGCTCAACGCCGATTCCTGGGGCGAAGAGCGTGTGGCGGTGCTCGAGGCGGATCACGACCTGCAGCTGTCTCAAGTCGGTGTGGTCGAGTCTCGCCTGCGCGATCGACATGAGGATTCGCATCTGCTGTGCATGCTGCTGCTCGGCTTCCTGATTCGCCTGCGCGACGACATGGAGGACGAGGAGCGCATGATGCTGAGCGACGAAGGGTTGCAGGGCGGGCTCGCCATCGCCCGCGACCTGGGCCCCCGCTAGCCACGCGGAGCGCGGCTGCCCGCGCGCGCTACTCGGAGCTTCCGCCTCCCGCTGTGCGCGCGGCGACGCCGGGAGAGAGCAAGCTCATCGGATTGACGGGTCGATCGTTCACCAGGATCGTGCCATTGCGAAAGGCGAGGTTGGTGCGGTAGCGGACGCTCCCTGAATCGTCGGATGCCGTCAGGTAGCCCTCGCTCAGCAGGGTTTGCGTGATCGTGTCCGCGAGCACGCGCAGGGTCTCCGGGGTCTGCTCCACCTCGGCCCCGATCAGCTGCGACTGGGTCTGAGCCATGGCGAGGCTCACAGTCGAGAAGTGCCCAGGACTCATGTCCGCGCGGGCGTCCAGGTTGAACAAGGCCAGAGCTCCGAGCCCGTTCGAGACCGGCAGATTGGCCATCTCGGGGCGGCCACTGAGCTTGGCGTAGAGGTCTACGGGGCCATCCTCCGTTACGAACTGGGCGCGCGTCAGCTCGAGCTCCGGACCCGCGCCGAGCAGGCGCGGCAGGACGTCCTGAATCGCGCGCTGCAGTTGGGCGTTCGAGACGCCCGCTCGGCGCTGCTCCTGGACGGTCGCGACGGCTTCCGCATCGATGTTGCGCGCTTCGAGCTGAAACTGTCCCTGCTGGCAGCTGCGATCCGGTAGGTCCAGCTCGGCGAACTCGATGCGGAGCTCTCCGGTGATCTGCTCGCCCGCCGGGTCGAGTTCGCCCTTGTGGTCGAGCACCAGATCCTTGAGCCGCCCCGTGCGCCCCTCGCGGGTCAGCTCGAGGCCCGATGCCGAATAGCGGATGGTTCCGAGGGGAATCCCGACGTCGCTTCCGCGTAGATCGAGCTCGAGCAGCGAGCGGTCGATCTTCAGGCGGGGCTCGACCTTCTCCGCGGACTCGAAGCCCGCGATCTCGAAGCTTCCCGTAAACGCTTGGGTCTCGGCGCTCAGCCGAAGGTCGGCCTGCGCTCCCGCGAACGTGAACTCTTCGGTCTCGGTCGGAGCCCCTTCGAGCTGAATGTGCATGTCGCCGTCGAGTCCCACCGTGGTCTTGATGCGGATCGGGCTCTCTTGTCCTTCAGGGAGCCGTGCTGGGTCGACCTGGGATTCGATCACTCCCAGTGCGAGCCCCACTTCGGGGTGGGTGTACGAGAACGGGCCGTGGTGGATGGTGTGGAGCAGCACGATGCGGCCCGCGTCTCCGGGGAGCTGGACCGTGGTCCAGGCCTTCGAGCTCAGCAATCCGCGTTCGAACAGCGAGCCATCGAGCACGACGCGTACACCCGGCAGCGGCGAGAAGGCCCCGACCCTTTGCGCCGCACTCTGGTACTCGCGCTCCGTCAGCACGCCGCCGGCGACCGGCGCGAGTGCCACGGCTGCGACGATCACGAACAACAGACCGATGATCAGCTTGCGCATCCCTCTGGCTCCTTCCTTACAGCCCAGCCGGTGAGACTCGCGGTGAGAGTCGAGCTGGTGAATCGCCTACAGCTGAGCTGGCGAACCCGGCAGCCGAGCTGGCGAGCGCCGCCGGCGGCACACTCTACCATGGGGGTCCCAGACCTCCTGCGGCGGGCCTTCGATGAGACGCGCTCTGACGGCGATTCATGCTAATGCGATGCTTAAAAAGTGGTTAACCGCCAGCGCATCGGCTGCATCGGCTAGGAGCCGCGCAAGAGCCGCAGTCGGTGGCGCAGGCTGCCTACCCGCGCTGGGCGCATCCACTGCAGATCTTGGAACAGCTCCTCCCAGTCGGGCTCTAGCCGGGCGCTCAGCAGCTCGTACGCTTGCGCCAAGGGATGCGCGTACCAGCCGAGATCGAGGGGCTCGGGTTCGGGCGTCTCTGGGGGGTGGGGGGCTTCGGTGTGCGAGGTCTCCGCCTTCTGGACGTGCTGCACCAGGTCCGCGTGCAGGCGTCGCACGACTGTGCGGGCTTCGCGCGGACGCGATCCGATCAGTAGCACCACGCCGCGGTGCGGCCCCACGATGCAGAACGAGTCTTCGATGCGGAGCGCCTTCTCGGCCACGTCGGAGGCCGCCTCGAGCGTTCCCGTGCTACGCGTCTCGAGGCTAACCAATGTAGATTCGAAGCCGAAGCGCGTGCCGATGCGCAGTGCGCGTCCGCACTGCTCCAGGAAGCTCTGCGGTGCGACCACGTGCGAGTTCGTCTCGGCTAGGAAGAGTAGCTCTGCCTCGCGCAGCTCGGGGAGGCGCTCGCCGCGTCCCAGCTGCACCATCGACTGAATGCGGTGGCAGAGCTCGAAGCGATTCAGCGGTTTCGAGATCGCGTCGGTGGCGCCAAGGATAAGAGGTCGGATGCGATCGACGGCCCGCGCCCGATGTTGCACGGCGACGAGCACCGGGGTGAAGACGCCTGCTGAGCGAAGCGCTCGGATCACCGAGTAGCCGCTTGCATTGGGCAGCTCGGGCTCGATCAGCAGTGCAGACGGCAGGTGCGTGCACGTGTGCGAGAGGGCTTCGAGTCCGTCGCAGGCGGTCTCGACGTGATAGCCCTCCGCGAGCCAACCGCGCGCGAGCTCGCGTTCCTCCACGTCCGCGAGTGCGACCAGTACGCAGGGTCGCAGGTGGGGATCAGACTCGAGATCGGTCGAGTCCAGAGTGTCGTCGGGCGGCTGCATCGTCCTTTTGCAAGGCATCGGCCACCTGGCGGGGTGAGTTGACCCGTCGCCCTTCCTGGCGAGAGCTTCTATCGAAGCTTCAGGGTGTACAGGCTTCGGGCTTAGCCCTGAGACGGCAGAGCTCAGGATTCACGGTTCGGGGGTAGGCGTTCAGCGGCATTCCCCTGCCTGGGCTAGCGCTTCGGGTTTGCGTCCGCGCGTGCCGGATCGCGAGTCGCGCTAGCGGGTCTCGCTGCAGGTCGGGCTTCATGCAGGCTTGCGCATCGCTTGCCACCGCGATCCGTTTGCAGTGGTTAGAGGCACTGGCTGTCCGGCCAGCTGGTGCCCGGAGCTGGTGGCCGCGTGGACCCACGGGTCCTGCGCGCGCATTCAGGTGCGCGCGCAGCTTCAGTGGATACCCGTCGCGGAGACCAAGTGGGTCGGATCGACACCCAGCGAGCTGATGACCTGGTTCCAGAGCTCTTCGTTCCGACAGTCGAACACCGAGCCTGCGTCTGCCGGAGCGATGATCCAGTCTCCCCGCGCCATCTCGTTTTCGAGCTGGCCGGGGCCCCAGGCCGCGTAGCCCAAGAACAGTCGAAAGCGGTTCTTCGAGTGCTCGGCGATGTTCCGCAGGGTATCCAGGGTGACCCCGAAGTAGACGCCGTCCAGGATCTCCTGCGCGTCGTCCTCGTCGTCTTCTTCTTCGTCGAGCAGCGATTCGGCGTAGGCCTCGCGATCGACCGTGTCGGAGTCTGTTGCGAATACCAACTCCGAGGACGCGTCGTACTCTTCTGCGGAAGGCTGCGGAGCGCACTCGTCCGCCGTGTCTCCGTTCGTGTGCTCTGGGTGAGTGGACTGGGTGGGAGAGGAAGGGTCCGCTTCCTGCGGTGACATGGCTGTCGGTTCGAGACCGCCCGGTGCGTCTGCGAAGAGCATCCAGCCCTTGTTGGGCTCGACCGGCCCGCCCCAGTCGGTCGAGGCTTCGGGGTCTCCGGTCCATTGGATCTCGAGCGACTTGCACAGATCGGCGAGTCGCAGGTCGCCTTCGCGGTTCAGCACCAGCCCGAGTGCACCGTCTGCGGAGTGCTCGACCAGGAGCACCACCGAGCGATGAAAGTTCGGATCCTGCAGCTGGGGCATGGCGACGAGCAGGACAGGAGCGAGCGACGACGTCGTCATATAGGACCAGAGTAGCAGTTGGCGAGGCGTCCTCCCATTCCTGGATTGTAGGCCGGAGCCAACGGATCTAGCCTTACTCGACTGCGCCGGCTTTCCCCGCAGATCGTCCGCAGCCAGGGTGTGGGCGTCCGGCAGCTCGTCCGCCGGGGTCGTGATCCGTCGGTCCGACCGCCTCAGTGACCGCCATCGAAGCGCCGCTGCGCCAAGCCGAGCCGCTTCGCGACGTGGGCGATCAGCCGATGTCCTGTCGGGGCCGGATCGACCGCCCACAGGTCGGTGTAGCGTCCGAACGGCTTTCGGCGGCGCTTCACCAGGGTTCGGATCGTGCGCGCGATGCGCAGGCGCTCGCCGCGCATTCCGAGAGCAGGCAGGTGCGTGGGAGCTGTGCGCGCCAGCCAGTGGATCTCTGCGCCATCGGCGAGGGCTTCATCGCAGGCCTCGAGCGCGTTGCCTGGAAGCCTGCGTGCGTGCTCTTCGATGCTGAGCAGAAGGATGCGCCGGCGAGCGCGAGGGTAGCGTGCGAAATACAGCGAGCGGTTCTTCGCCATCAGCTCGCGCGCGCCGGTCACGCCTTCGAACGATCCATGCACTTCGTGGTGTAGGATCGAGCTACGGTGCACCGCGAGCCAATACCCCTGCGCGATCAGCTTCCGCGACAGGTCGCTGTCTTCGTAATAGCCCAGGCCGAAGCTCGGATCGAAGCCCCCGACGGTTTCGAAGGCCTTACGCCGGATCAGGAAGGCGTAGGCGTACAGGTTGTGGGTAGCCACGCAGTCGTCGCGCGCCGCGTAGCGATCCAGATCGTAGCTGTCGAAGCTGTTTCCGGCGGGCGTGAGTGCAGCGAGGCTCGCGTGCCGTTCGAGTGCGTGCGCGAGCGGCGACAAGAAATCATCTGCCGCGCGCACGTCCGAGTTCAACACCAGCACCGGGTCCGAGCGCGTAGCGCGCACACCTCGGTTGACCGCATCTCCGAAGCCCGTATTCCTCGCAGCGTGCACCACCCGAAGCCGCGGGTACTGCAGCGAATCGAGCATCTCGCGCGTCTCGTCCCCCGAGGCGTTGTCGTGGACATACACCTCCCCGAGCAGCGAACCGACCTGCGCGTACAACGACTCGATGCACGCGCGCGTCACCGCGGGCGCGTTGTATACGGGAATGACGACATCGATCGGACCACGCGCAACCACCGCGCCGCGAAGTGTATCACGCGCCGCGAGCCGCACACCGGCAGGGCAGGGGAGCCCCCGGGTCCGCCCGCCCCCGCGCTTGCGCTGATGCTCGTGCTCGGAATTCCTTGTGCCTGCCCGGGGCCCCTGGGCGTTCGCCCCGACCGCCCTCGCTCACGTGGCGCTGTGAGCTCCCGAGGGCGGCAGTGCGTCCACGGCGTCTCCCCTGTGCCTCGCCCCATCACCTCCGAGGGCCGCCCGGGTTCGCCTTGCCTTGTCCGCGCTCGGATCGGCCCAGCCTCGCCGCATGGCCCCTCCACGGTTGTTTGACGGCCGACCTCGCTCGCGCGCCTCTGGCGCTCCAGAGCGCTCGAGCCTTCAGAGTCCGTCCCTGGCTGCCTAGCGCGCCTGGCCGGCCAAACTGGCGCAGAGGAGTTGTCGGGCGCCCCGTCTCGCGCCATACTCCCGGGCTCTGAGCCGAGGCCCCGTCCCATCGAAGGGATCCAGGGCCTCCGTGGCGCGGTAGCTCAGTCGGTAGAGCAGCGGACTGAAAATCCGCGTGTCGGGAGTTCGATTCTCCCCTGCGCCACCACCGAACTCCTTGGTTTTATTGGAGTTCATGGGCCTGCTGCTGCGAGTTCTCGGTGGCGTCGAGCCGGGGCCTCCGTAGGTTTCCAGCAGGTGGCAGGTCGATTTTTGGGCAGGAATAGGTCTCCACAGGGGCCTCGGGCCGTGCCTGTCCATTCGGACTTGCTACGCGCGCGCGGCCGCTCTGGTGCTCGATGGGCGTTTCGGGCGCGGGTAGGCCTGCCCGCGATCAGTGCCCGTCGTTCGAGGAGCGCAGGTCTGCCGCGATGGGGATCGTGGGCGTGTCGTCCTCGAAGCTGACCCAGTCCGCGTCAAAGCGCTGGTAGGGTTCGATGTCAGCCAGCGTGATGTCGTCCGTGGCCGAGACCTCCACTCCTACGCATTGAATGGACGGATTGAACTGTTCCCAGAAGGACTCCACCTCTTGCTCGATGGTCGCCCGCTGGCGTGCCCAGTCAGGTCTGCTCTTCGCATCGAGCGGCGCTGCTACGATCAGATGGCATTGGTAGGGCTCGTCGATCCCGCGCTCGGCGAGAGTGTCCAGTCGGAGGTAGACTCCCTGAATCCACTCACTCCGCTTCTGTAGCAGCCTGATCCACTTGTTCAGCTTGCTTCGCCAGCGCTCGTCGAAGGCTGAGGGGAAGCCCGCGCGGATATAGCGCTTCGCTAGTCACTCCGCGATCAGGCGGCACTCCTTTGTATTCAGCCGGTCCGCCGGAGGTTCGAGGCAGAGCAGTTCGCGTGGGAGGGTCCAGCGTTCCTGGACCCGGCACTGCAATACGAGATCCTCCTTGGCGCTGAGCTGTAGAACTCGCGGGTTGCGCCCCCACGCGCGCAGCTTCTCTGGCGGGTTCTGTGAGACTGGCTCACCCCGAAGTAGCTCGACGCCGGGCTCGTTCTCGAGGCGGTGATTGACGACGTCACAATCGTGGCTGGT
>QJZC01000014.1 GCA_003247575.1 Pseudomonadota bacterium | reverse complement strand
GCACCTGTTAGCTCGACCGAGTGGCGATTGGCTGGATGTGTTTTTGCCCTACGTGTATCCGTCCGGTCGGTCTGTCCATTTGAGTTGATAGGGATGTGCCCGCGCATTTCCGGTGTCTCTGGGTTAGGTGTGGTGGATTTGGCTCACATGCTTCAAGTCAGTGGCAGGTCAGGCGCGGTGGCCTGTGACAGGCGCCCTTATGAAGGATTGGAGATCCGAGAAAAGCAGGATCGGGTGAACCAGATTGCCGAAATCGAACAGCTTCTGAGTAGAATCAGATGGATGCCTGCGCGCGGCGCGGAGATTTTGCGAGCGGGCTCTCAGGGAGCGGGCTGGCAGGGGCGTTCGGCCATCATAAGGATGGACCATTCGGCACGAGTTGCTACTGGCCTGCGAGTTGCTACTGGCGTACGGGATCCTTGTAGTGTTATTGCCTCAGGTGCGGAAGGTGAATGTGGTGTCCTCCTGTCGGTCGAGCTCGGATTTGGCGGGTGTTGCGAATCGGATGAGTTCGCGCTTGGACGCTGCGATGGGTGAGGGTGAAGGAGAAGCTTCATGACGAGTGGCGAGCGAGTTGCTGTGGCGATTCTGGGCGTGGCGATCGGCCTCGCGTGGCTGCCCTCGTCCGGAGTGGGGTGGTTCGACTCGACTCGAATGTCCGCGAGTGCGGAACGAGGAGCGCGAGGGGCTAATGGCCGCGTTTCCGCGGCAGCCGGCGAGGCGGGCGCGCGCCGCGGTGCATCGAGTGCGGGCGCGCGCGACGGAGCGTGGTCCATGTCGGCATTCGAGGGGAGCGAGTTCCTCGAGCGCCTGCTTGGCGCTGGTGGCTCCGACGCGTCGCTCGAGGGTCTCCTCGCGTCACTGCTGGCGGCCGACACGGCGCAGGGGGATGGCACGGCGGATCCGACGCGCTCCAGCAGAGGATCTGCGTCTGGTTCCCCGGTGACACCGGTCGATTTCAGCTACAGCAATCGAGATCCGAGCTTCCGGCAGCGTGATCCGAGCGATTTCGATCCACGGGATCTGGCCGTGCTCGAGGAGATCATTCGCCTGAACGGGCTCGACGAAAGTTCGTCGGACTTCGACTACGACGACGGCGACGGCGTGCTCGAGCCGACGGAGCTCGGAGATCAGAGGTGGTGCAATGGCCGCCTGCGTGAGCTCAGGATGGGGCCGGACTTCTTCTCCAGCTTTGGGTACCAGCTCGAGCGGCTCCCGAGTGCGATTGCCGACCTCGATGGTCTAATGGTGCTCGAGGCGAACTCGGTTGGGCTTCGCGACGTGCCTCGCGAGGTCGCGAGCCTGGAAGGCTTGCGCCGCATCTCTGTCTACAACAACGAACTCACGGAGCTGCCCCCGGGACTTGGCGAGCTCTCCCAGCTGGCAGAGGTGCAGGCGACCGGAAATCAGATTCGTCGCCTCCCCAGCGACGTGGAGCGGAGCCAGAGTCTCGAGCGGGTGTTCGTGGATATGGATCAGTTGGTCGAGATGCCCGCGATGCTCGTGCGTCAGCAGCGGGCGATGGAGAGTGGAGAGCTACAGGTGCCGCCGCGTCAGTTGGGGCGCCTGGGCGCAAGCTGCCTACCCAGTTCCTGATGGGCGGTAGTTGATCGGACTCGCTCTCAAATATTCGGAATGATTGGTTTTACACGGCCGGGCGAAGAACTAGGATTCACCGTACGCAGACGTTCGATTCAGGACGGGGCGAGATCCGGAGCGCGGGGGGCGCTTCTCGGGGCTCTCTGCCTGCCTGCTGCGTTCGGGGATAGATAGACGATGGCAACAGCAAATCCTGCAGCCGGTCCGCGAAGCTTTCTGGCGTATCGGAACTTCCGGCATCTCAAAGTCGCTCTCCTGGGCTTGGTGGCGTCGACCGTCGTTTACTGGTGGTACGACCCCGTCGGTGGCCGCAATGGCGGGACTTGGGTCGGGTGGGGGCTCGGTGGACTCGCCTTCACCCTGATGCTGTGGCTGCTCTACTTCGGTGTCCGCAAGCGCGACTACTTCTCCTCGAGTTCCAGCTTGCAGGGGTGGCTGTCTGCGCACGTGTACCTGGGGTTGAGCCTGGTGCTGCTGGTGCCGCTGCACAATGGCTTCCAGTTCGGTTGGAACTTTCACAACCTCGCGTTTGCGCTCATGTTTCTGGTCGTTGTCTCGGGTGTCGTCGGCATCGTGATGTACGCCAGCGTGCCGGGTCAGATGACGCGAAATCGCCGCGGGCAACGTATCGACTCACTCTTCGAGCAGGTGGCGGAGCTGGACTCCGAGATCTCAGGGGTCGCGCTGGCGCTGCCCGACTTCTATGCCAAGGCGGCGGAGACCGCCATCAACGGAACCAAGATCGGCGGCGGTTGGCTGCGACAGTTCTCGGCGAAAGATCCCAACTGCGGCACGGCGCGTGCGATCAAGCTCATTCAGGAGCACCAAGAAGCGCTGGACGAGAGACAGAGCTCCGACGTGGCGCGAGTGGTCGAGCTCCTGGGGCGTAAGTCCGCGCTCCTCCAGCGAATTCGTCTCGACGTGCGATACCAGGCGCTGATGGAAGTGTGGTTGTTCTTTCACATCCCACTTGCCGTCGCGTCCGTGATCGCGGTGTTCACCCACGTCTTCATCGTCTTCTACTACTGGTAGTCGGTCACATGAGAGTCATCGTCGTACACAAGACCAAACGCCGCTCGGGCCGGATCACGACCCGAGACGAGGTATTGGACGTCGAGCGAGTGAGTCTCGGGCGGGGTCCCGACAACGACATCCAGCTGAATGCGCTCACGATCGAGTATCACCACTCGGTGTTCCGGGCGCGCCCCGACGGGATCTATCTGGAGCGGGTGGAGGCACCCGAACTCGAGGTCAACGGACGCGCGTGTAAGGAGCGGCGCCTCAAGCCGAAGGACCGGATCCGGGTCGGGCACTATCAGCTGACCGTGCTCGATGGCGAGGGAGGAGAGGATCTTCGCGTCTCGCTCGAGGCCACGAGCCGCCGCAAGTCCGAGATGGAGGAGCTTGCGAGCCGGACCTTCGTCGGGCTCAGTCGGGGCATGCTGACCGAGCGCAAGCTCTCTTGGCTGTCCGTCTTCTCGATCCCGATCATCTTCGCCGGTATGCCCGTGCTCACGGGGCAACTCGAGACCTTCTGGGATACGGGGCCAGTGGCTCGGGCCCACTCCTACTTTGCCGACGACTGTCAGAAGTGCCACACCGAGGCGTTCACCCGTGTGCTGGACTCGCAGTGCCTCGAGTGCCACGCTGATATCAGCGCCCATACTCCAATCGACGTGAAGGTGGTCGATTTGGAGGCGACGCGCTGCGCGACCTGCCACATGGAGCACAACGGAGAGTTCCAGCTCCAGGCGCTCGAGCAGGAGCTGTGCGCGGAGTGCCACAGCGATCTGGGGAAGCGTGCGCCCAACACGCGCGTGCGTACCGTGTCCGACTTCAGCGCAGATCACCCGCAATTTCGTTTGACGGTTCCCACCGATGCGCTTCAGTCCGAGAACATCCCCGGGATCGGCGGGCGGCGCGGTGAAGAGATCTGGACGCGAAAGGTCGACCGGGTCGAGTGGGACCGGGGCATCCAGGAGCACTCGGGTGTCCGCTTCAATCACCTGCGCCACGTTGCGCGCGAGGAGCTCAAGGGAAGCGAAGGCAAGCTGCTCGACTGTGGCGACTGCCACCAGGAAGATCCAGCTGGCAAGAACATGGCCGATCTCAACTTCGAGAATCACTGCCAGGAGTGTCACTCTCTCAGCTTCGACGAGCGCTTCGATGATCGGCAGGCCCTGCATGGCGAGGCGGACGAGATGCGTGAGGACCTGCTCGAGTTCTACACCGCGATCGAGCTGCGCGCGCTCGACAACGGTGAAGAGCGCTTGCGGGTGTATCGCAATCGCGTCGGCCGCGACCAGCCCCAGGATCCACAGGAACGAGCCGCCACCGAGAACGCCAAGAAGATGGTCGAGCGGGCCAGCGCCTTCTTGATGGATGAGGACAAGCCTGGGGCCTGTGCGACCTGTCATTTCGTGGAGCGCGGTGCGGGCGACGACGGAGGCGACGACGTGGCTCCGGTTCGGCTGCTCAGTCTGTGGATGCCGATGAGTGTCTTCCGTCATGGGACGCACGAGCCGTTTCCGTGTCGCGATTGCCATCCCCGGGCGGCCGTTTTCGACCCGAACGCGACTGCATCCTATGAATCCGAGAAGGATCTGGAGCCCGTCGCGCGCGCGCGGCCCGAGTGGTCGCTGCCCGGCAAGGGTCAGACGTACGCCTTGTACACAGTCGAGGAAGCCATTGCGGAAGCGGAGCGCAAGGCGAGCCGCAAGTCTGGGCCTCAAATTCCTGTCCGGAAAGAAGATGTAGTCAGCACCGAGGCGACGGACGTGCTGCTTCCAGAGATCGATCAGTGCAAGACGTGCCACGGCGGAGGACACGCATCTAGCCCTGCAGTCGCCTCAGAATGTGTTCTTTGCCACCCCTTCCATAGAAAAGAGTACGATAGAATGCGTCCGGCTGAATCGCTCCCGGCCGCACAAAACGAGCAGAACCCCTTCTTCAGAAACGGAGCTGGTTAATGCGACGAGTGGAATTGACAATCGCCCTGGCAACTGGCCTTGCCGTATTCGGTTGCGGCGGGGGAGGCGGGGGGAGCGGCGGCGGTCGCGCCTCTGGATTCCTCGGCGGAAGCGGCAGCCCGGGCATCCCAGTCACCCAGTCATGTGATGGCTTCTGCGCGAATCAGCGGTTGAGCCCCGAGCAGGTGAATCTGGTCTGCCAGCAGGCGGTGAACGAGGCCATTGCCCAGGGCGTGCAGGCGACCTGCGCGGTCGTCGACCGCGTCGGCAATCCCCTCGCGGTCTATGAGATGCCCGGAGCGCCACAGACGGTGCGGATCGGCAGCAACAACAACGATCTGGCGTTCCCCGGC
Source organism: Pseudomonadota bacterium (assembly GCA_003247575.1). Lineage (GTDB taxonomy): Bacteria > Myxococcota_A > UBA9160 > SZUA-336 > SZUA-336 > SZUA-336. The sequence goes on along the minus strand of QJZC01000014.1, from coordinate 47,981 downwards.
AATGGTCTCGAGGACGTGCCGGGAGGCGCGAATCAGGGAACGGCTCAGGTCGCGACGCCAACTGGGCTGCCCAACCTGAGCGCGCCGATTTCCGCGCGTTTCGCGGCGATCAGCAAGGCCGGCACGGCAGCCTATCTGTCGACGCAGGGCAACGCCTTCACGACCCGCACGGCCAGCCAGATCATCCAGGAACACTTCAATCCGGGTGAGTTCATGCAGGCGGGCGGTCCCCTGTTCGGTGTGCAGTTCTCGCAGCTTCCCTGCGGTGACATCGCGCGCAAGTCGCCGGAGATCGTGCCCGCACAAGGGGGTGCCGGACCGAAGCGGCTTCCGCTCGGCTTCGCCGGAGATCCGGGCGGGGTGCCGTTGTATATCAACGGAGACCCCGCCGGCGCCGTTGGGATCGAGGTAGACGGGATCTACCGTGTCGATCCGCGTACGGCCGATGACGACGTCGACATCGAGGAGATCATCGCGCTTGCGGCGCAGCGAAGCTTCGAAGCTTCCAAGGATCGAGAGTCTCGGCAGATTACCGTCATGGGTAAGCTGCTGCGTTACACGGATCTCGACACTCCGAACCCGCGCGAGATCGCCAGTCCGCCGGTCATGGATACGAACCTGACGACGGTAACCGGGGCGAGCCTGGTCGATGTTACGACCCTCAATCCCAATGCGGCGGCCAACGCGAACTTCTTCCGAGCGTCGGGGGGAGTCGTGACGGGACGACGGTTCTTGAGTGCGGAATCGGGGTATCTGCTCCTCGAGGGGGATCCGAACGACCCATCGAAGAACGGCTACTTCAACTCGAACCTCGAGAGCCGCATGCTCGTGAATCCGGATGGTACCGCCTTTCTGGGTCAGAACATCGTAAATCCGGCCATCGATCCGAAGTCCACGATTCCCGTCGCCGGAGCTGTGAACAATCCGCGTCCTTCGCTCTCGCCGACGCCGGCCAACAACGGTCTCACCGCCCAGGAGGCAGGCACGATCGTGGTCAATGCGATCCGAGTCGCCCAGAAGTCTCGTGCGCAAATCCGGCGTGGGATCCAGGGGCCCGGATTCCCCTTCATGCAGGTGAACATCTCGGTCGTGGACCTCGCGGGAAACCTGAACGCCTTCTCGGGCACGCGTGATGCGCCCGTCTTCGGAACCACGGTCTCGATCCAGAAGGCGCGCACTGCCGCCTTCATTTCGCGTGCGCCGAACGGAGCCGATCCGAACATGCCCACTTCAGCTGCCGACGATCTGATGGCGGACATGCAGGAGACGATAGTTCCCGGTGTGGTCGATGTGAACGTGCAGACTCAATCTCTCGGGCAGTACGTGTTGGATGCGCGGGCCTTCCTGGCTGACGACACGGCACTGGCCAACGGGAAGGCCTTTTCCGATCGATCGGGCGGCAATCTTTCGCGTCCCTTCTTCCCAGATGGGATCGATGGAAACGCCAACGGGCCATTCAGTAAGCCGATCAGCAGCTGGAGTCCGTTCAATACCGGTCTGCAGCTCGACCTCGTCATCACTCGGCTGCTTCGGTCGCTGCTGGCGGATCCGACGATCACGAGCTGCACCGGGCCGGAGTTGCTCGAGGTACGCGGTGGGATCCAGATCTTCCCGGGGAGCGTGCCGATCTTCAAGAACGGGGTGCTGGTCGGCGGTATTGGGATCTCGGGAGACGGAGTGGATCAGGACGACCTCATCGCATTCGAGGGGCTCAAGCAGGGCGGGATCGCGCTGAATCCAGCGAATACCCGAGGATTCGGAGACCAACCGGGTTTCGTCGGCAACGCTCCGCTTGCGGTGCGTTCGGATACGATTCGAGCCGCTGCGCCTGGTGGGGAGTCGGGATTCCTGCGGTTCGTCAACTGTCCGCCGACACCATTCTTGAACAGCGACGCGCAGAACGTCTGCGAGAACTAGCGACTAATAGGGGACTGGAGATATGACTCGAATGAGCCTGATCTTGCGATCGACGTTGGCTGCGTCCCTCGCATTTGGTCCGGCAGCTCCCTTTGCGTTGGCCGCACCTGGCGGTTCGGTCTTCAGCGCATGGGCGGGCCCCGAGCCAGATGACGTGAGCGTCTTCTCCGCCGAAGCGGCGGACGACGAGTCCGTCTACGGCGCCGAGACGCTTGGGAGCCCATCCGAACGGGCATTTCGCGCGGTGCGACCGGTGGATGTGCCTACGGACCTGTCGGGGAGCGCCTTCGGTGCGCAGGCCGAGGGGCCATCGATGTTCTCAGCCGACGCGCTCGACGCCGTCGCCGACGAGGACATTCCGAAGGCCGCACCGGCCCAGCGCCTGATGCGAAGGCGCGTCGGCCAGGACGTACAGGATGCCTTGCCCGCCGAGCCGGTATTTCCGGCGCCGGTGCCGATTGGTTCGAACGACGACTCGATCGCGATCCCGGACCGCTGGCGCCTCGTCGAAGCACTCGATGTGCGAAACGAGAACCTGCTCGATCCCTATAATCAGAACACGCTCAAGGCGGATCGGCCGATCTTCGGACGCGATTGGTTCCTGAACGTGCTGCTGGTTTCGGACAGTCTGGTGGAGGCACGGCGGATTCCGACTCCCGTCGGCACGCAGTTGAACGAAGCTCCGGGCAAGATCGATCAGTTCGGCGAACCCGAGCAGACGACATTCAACCAGAACTTCATCACCTCGTTCGCCCTGATCAAGGGTAATACGGTCTTCCGACCGCCCGACTGGGAGTTCCGCTTCACGGGTGTAACCAACGTGAACTACAGCTTGGCGCGCACCGCCGGCTTGCTGCGTGCGGATCCGAGTGACGACTCGCGTCGCCGGTTCGACCAGCACTTCGCGCTCCAGGAGTTGTTCATCGACAAGCACTTGTGGAACAAGTCGGATCGGTACGACTTCGACAGCTTGCGCATCGGAATCCAGCCATTTATTTCCGACTTCCGCGGCTTCTTGTTCCAGGATCAGCAGCCCGGAATCCGGCTGTTCGGAAACTTCATCAACAACCGGGTACAGTACAACCTGGCCTGGTTCCGTCGTCTGAACAAGGACACAAACTCCGGACTGAACGAGACGGAGCTGCGGTCGGACGACATCTTCGTCGCCAATCTCTACTACCAGGACTTCCCCGTACTGGGCTTCCAGCTGCAGGGGACCGTCATCTACAACAAGAACCGTGAGGGTGATCGAGGGACTCGCTTCAATGAGAACGACGTCATCACGATCCCCGCGAGTCTTGGGAACGAGAAGCCGCACAACTACGATGTCTTCTATCTCGGCTTCAACGGCGACGGTCATTTCGATCGGCTGAATCTGACCTTCTCGGCCTATCACGCGCTCGGTACCGACACACGAAATCAGATCGCAGACCGCAAGACCGACATCAATGCCTTCTTCGGTGCGGTTGAGGCGTCTGTAGACTTCGACTGGTATCGACTCAAGGCCTATGGCCTCTATGCAAGTGGCGACGAGAACCCCCTCGACTCCAAGGCCGAGGGCTTCGACGCCATCTTCGAGAACCCGCAGTTCGGCGGCTTCGATACGTCGTTCTTCCAGCGGCAGTCCATTCCTCTCGTAGCGGGCGGAAACGTGATCCTGTCGGGGCGGAACGCGTTCATTCCGTCGCTGCGTTCCTCGAAGGAGGAGGGTCAGTCCAACTTCGTCAATCCGGGTATCCGGATGGTCGGTGTCGGAGCGGACTTCGATATTCTGCCCGAGCTCCGTGTGATCGTGAACGCGTCCTACCTCGACTTCGACAAGACCGCCACCTTGAGCTTGTTGAGGAACCAGGGCGATATCGATCGGCACATCGGAGAAGATCTCTCGTGCGGAATCATCTACCGGCCGCTCTTCATCAATAACGTCATGATCCGAGCGTCGTTCGCGGCGCTCTTCCCAGGGCAGGGATTCGACGACCTGTTCGACCGACAGGGAGACAAGGTCTCGTACTCAGCCCTGGCGAACGTGATCCTGACGTACTAGGACGGGATTCCATCCTAGTCGCAGCAGCAGAAAAATAGAGAGGCGCGGCGGCCGAGTTCGGCCGCCGCGCCCAATCAAATAGCCGAACCACCTCGCGATCTCTGAAGGGGGAGACCTCATGAGGCAGTTGCTAGCGATCGCTAGCGCGGCGGCTACGCTCGCGGTTTTCGCAGTCGTATCGATCGACGCGGACGCCAGCGAGGGCGGAGCCGCGCGCAAGATCAACTATCCGGTGTACCCACCGGCACCTGAGTATCAGTCGCAGGATGAAGCCGACATGAAGTCTGCCGGATGCGTCTCGTGCCATCAGCCGATGGACAACAAGTCGATGCACCGCAGTTCGGCCGTCGTCCTTGGGTGCACGGACTGCCACGGCGGCAACGCCAGCGTGATGCGAGACGAGAGTCTCGGCATGGACACCCCGGACTACGACCGCCTAAAGGACGAGGCACACGTGCCTCCGACTCTGCCCGATGCTTGGCACGGGCCGGCGAATCCCGTTCGCTCCTACACGATCCTGAACACGGAGGCGTACCAGTACGTTCGCTTCGTCAATCCGGGAGATCTGCGGGTCGCGCGTGAATCCTGTGGCGCTTGCCATGCTTCACTCATCGGCAAGGTCGAGCGAAGCTTGATGTCCACTTCGGCGATGTTCTGGGGTGGAGCCGCGTACAACAACGGGATTCTCCCCTACAAGCGCTACATCGTCGGTTCGGCCTATACGCGAGACGGTCTGCCTGCTCAGCTGGAGTCGGTGGTACCGGTGACCGACGAGATGCGAAAGCAGGGTCTGTTGCCCTTCCTTGCCCCGCTGCCCAGCTGGGAGACGGTTCCGCCCGCGGACAACTTCCGCATCTTCGAGCGCGGTGGACGCCTGGTTCAGAACATCTTCCCCGAGATCGGGCTACCCAATCCGCTCGACGAACCCGGAAAGCCGGACGTGCGCCAGAGCCTGCGCGGAAAGGGGACTGGGGCGCGTATCTCCGTGCCGGTGCTCAATCTGCACAAGACCCGCTTGAACGACCCGGGTATGTGGTTCCTCGGCACCCAGGACAACCCTGGCGACTTCCGCTCTTCGGGTTGTACGGCCTGCCACATCGTCTACGCGAACGACCGCGAGTGGCACAGCTCTGGGTCCTACGCGAAATATGGCAACGAGGGTCAGACGATCACGAAGGATCCGACCATCAAGAGCCGAAAGGTCCACGCCCACGAAGGCGATCAGGGTGAGCACGGAAATCCGGCTCCCTACTACTCCCTGGCTGACGAAGGGGAGCTCGAGAGCGGCCACCCATTGCAGCACGAGTTCACCCGGGCCATCCCGACGGCCATGTGCATGACGTGTCACCACCATCAGCCGAACCAGTTCGTGAATACCTACCTCGGTTACACGATGTGGGATTACGAGTCGGACGCCGAGCTGATGTGGCCGAAGGAGCAGCAGTATCTCGACATCAAGGAGATGCACGAGACGCTCGAGCGAAATCCCGAGGAAGCTTCGATCCGCGGCAAGTGGGCCGATCCGGACTTCATGAAGAAGGTGTGGACCGACATCAATCCGAAGGCCAAGGATACCCAGTTTGCCGACTATCACGGCCACGGCTGGAACTTCCGCGCGATCCACAAGAAGGATCGCAAGGGAAATCTGCTCGACAAGGATGGCAACATCATCCCGCACGACACTCCGCCCGAGGAGAAGTGGAAGCGAGCGGTGCACATGCGTGACATCCATGCGGACTACGGCATGCAGTGCGCGGACTGTCACTTCAGTCAGGATTCTCACGGCAACGGAATGATCTATGCCGAGACAGCATCGGCAGTCGAGATCAAGTGTGCGGACTGCCACGGGACCGTGGACGAATACGCGAGCCTGCGAACGAGTGGTCCCGCTGCTCCGGTGGGCGGCACCGATCTGTCGCTGCTGCGCAACATGGACGGATCGCCGCGCTTCGAGTGGCGTGAGGGCAAGCTCTACCAGCGTCTGATTCTTCCACCCTTCGAGGAGCTCGAGGTCACGCAGATCAAGGACTCCGTGACTCCCGGGAATCCCGGTTACAACGCCAAGGCGGCTCGCGCCAAGACGGTCGCTGCCGGCACCAGTCTGGCGTGGGGCAAAGCCGCCAAGGGCTGCGAGCGCGCGCACGATACAGAGAGCGAGAGCGGGATGGCTTGTTACACCTGCCACAGCTCTTGGGTGACGAGCTGCGCGGGGTGCCACCTGCCGATTCAGGCGAACTGGAAGACTGAGCGTCATCACTACGAGGGTAAGGAGACGCGGAACTTCGCGACCTACAACCCTCAGGTGGCGCGCGACCAGATCTTCCAGCTGGGGCGCCATAGCGAGTCGAAGAACGGCAAGATCGTTCCGATCCGGTCGTCCTCCGCGCTCGTCCTGTCCTCAACCGACATCAACCGAAACCGCATCTACGTACAGCAGCCGCCGACAGCAGCCTCTGGGCACAGCTCGCAGGCGTTCGCACCGCACTTCCCGCACACGGTTCGCAAGACCGAGACGAAGCAGTGCACCGACTGTCACTTGTCCGAGGGCAACGACAACAACGCGATCATGGCTCAGCTGCTATTGCAGGGGACGCAGTTCGTGAACTTCGTCGGCTTCAACGCGTGGGTCGGAACGAAGGACTCGATCGAGGCGATCCAGGTGTCCGAGTGGGACGAGCCGCAGGCCGTCATCGGAAGCTACCTCCACCGGATGGCCTACCCGGACTACTACGACCTTCACGTGAGCCGGAATCGCGAGCTCAAGGGGAGGGAGCAGGACGACGGGCAGTACATGCACGAGTCCGAGGATGTGCACTGCATCCAGCTGAGGGGTGAGTACCTGTTCGTGTCTGAAGGCGAGAAGGGCATGCAGGCCTACGACGTCGCCAACATCGGGAACAAGAACTTCTCCGAGCGCTTCATCACGGCTCCGTTCTCGCCGCTCGGGCACAGCTCGCGTGTGAACACCAAGAATGCGACCTGCGTGGCGCTGCCGACGAATCAGCCGGTTCGCCCGGATCTGGGGCGCGACCCCAAGCGCAGGGAGGTCAATCTCGAGAGCCCGCTGCACAAGATCTACAGCTACGCAGCTGTGACGGACTTCGAGGAAGGCCTGATTCTCGTGAACTCGGAGACGATGGAGAACTTCGAGCCGCGGGATAACTTCTTCACTCGAGCACTCACCTGGAATCCTGATGGACTCCTGGATGGCGCGGTCCACGCGAACTTCGTGGGCCATTACCTCTGGGTTGCGTCCAAGGCAGGGCTCGTCGTCCTCGATCTGAACGATCCGCTCGAACCGCGCGTCGTGAAGACGATCCCGCTGAAGAACGCTCGCGCGTCGATGCAGCAGTTCCGCTACGTGTTCGCGCTCGACGACGATGGCCTTCACGTCATCGACATCACTGACATGGATGCGCCGAGGCGAGTGCCTGGCGCGGACTATGCCATTGCAGACGCGCGCCGCGTCTTCGTCTCGCGAACCCATGCCTATGTGGCAGCGGGTGCGGAGGGCTTGGTGATCCTCGACGTCGAGAATCCCGAGAAGCCCAAGCTGTACCAGCGGTTCGATGCGGACGGACAGCTGAACGACGCGACCGATGTGATCGTGGCAACGACCAACGCATCGCTCTTTGCCTACGTCGCAGATGGAAAGAACGGGCTGAAGGTGCTTCAGCTCACCTCTCCGGAGAGTCAGCCAGGCTTCTACGGGTTCTCTCCTGATCCCAAGCCGGAGCTGATCGCGTGGCGCAAGACCAAGGCGCCCGCCCTCGCGCTGTCTCGACCGCTGGAGCGAGATCGGGGAGCGGACGAGACCGGGAATCAGGTGGCCGTTTTCGGCCGCATCGGCTCACGCCCACTCACTCGAGAGGAGTCAGCGAAACTCTATCTCGACGCGAAGGGGAAGCCGTGGAAGGTCTCCGACGAGGTGGCCGCTAGTGCCACCGGGGAGAACTCGGGCAAGTGCGAGATCCAGCCTCGGGTGGTGGAGAGTGCCCCAAAGGACGATCGCGTCGGTCAGGGCGAGAGCGCTTCGGGCGACAAGGCTCGGGGCGACAACACTGCCGGCTCGCAGAGCGGCGCAGAGTAAAGCTGAGGCGCGAGTCCGAGATCTCGCTCGCCGAGTTCTCAGTCGGGCGAGAGTCGCGTTAGCCTAAAGAGCCCCGGATTCCGTGCGGAGTCCGGGGCTCTTTTCCGTTTCGTACACTCCGCTGTCCCGAAGTCGCCGGAATCAGCGACGCGGCTCAGGGCGAAGCTGCGATGCGTGCACACGCGGTGGATACAGGTCCTGGACCTGCGTACGCTTCGTCTCTTGGTGCGATCGATAGGCCCAGAGCGCTACCGCCGGCCAGAAGGCGAGCCAGAAGAGCGCGACGAGCACGGCTTGAACCCATAGGGGCATCGGGGCTCTCCCGGGGGGCGAAGGAAGCGCGAAGTGGCTGCTTACTTCCCAGCGCCAGGTATCCACCGGCGAGAGACCGCGGCCGCCTCTCTCATCGGCGGGGAGAGCTCTGTACCTTAGTGCGTTCCTGCTACTCGCCGACGCCGCCCGATCCGATCAGCTCCGATCGGGCACACCCGAGCGCGCGGACGAACTGCGAGGAGCGACGCTGGAAGCCGTCATCCTCTTGTGTCGCGCGTAGAAGGGCGTCGATACAGCTGTTGAGGCGCCTGAGCCGTGCATCGGAGAAGGGCCGAATCCCGTTCAGCGTGTCGGCGAGCGACTGGATGGCGACGGCGGCCTGCTCTGCCGACGGATAGTCGTTGTACTGCTGGGCGAGGCCTTCCTCGATCAGGCTCACCGCGATGTCGCGAATCGGGTCGGCCTCTGGATTCCAGGTGACGATCTTGGGGATCTGCAGATCCACGAAGCGCTCGAGCGACTTGGCGACATTGGCGCGATTGCCCTGGCTCTTGCTCACGGCCGCATGGATTTTGAGGATTCCCGCGCGCAGCTCGGGTGTCGCCGACTTGTCGACACCTACGAGGATGTGGCGCAGCATGAGGAACCCAGAGTCGTTCAAGCGAGGTGTGCCAGGATCGGTCCCGAGGCCGCGGCCGCGGCCGGACGGGCGCCGGGTCTCCTCCATCGAATGGTGGCAGGTGTAGCAGTCCAGCACCGCGAACTCCGGCCAGATTCCATCCTGATTGCGCTTGGGGTCACCGAGGGCTTCTAGGAGCTCGCGCACCTGCACCGCCTGTCCGATGGCCCAAAGCTTGACCGGCTCGGTGGCGACCTTCCCCCTCTCGAGGTAGTCGTTGTCCACGGTAAAGTGCGCCGGCTGGGTTACCTGGTAGGAATCGAGCTCGAAGCGCAAACGGGGGTGACCCGCTCCGAGCATCCGATGCCGCACGAACTTCTTCTCGTCTCCGAGGTGACAGCTCAGACAGAGCTCTGCGCGCCGAACCGGATCATCCGTCGGATACAGGCCATCGTCGAGGTTCTGCTGATGCGTTCGTGTGGAACTGGTATGCGTTTTGAGCCAACGCTCCGACCCGCCGTGACAGGCTTCACATCCGACGCCATCCTCGAGCCTGAAGTCTTCCACCCGATTCACCGCATTGTTCGAGTGGCAGTCGAGGCACTCATCCGACTGCTCGGCGGGCTTCTTCAAACCGTAGTTGCGTGCGATGGACTTCGATCGATCCGTCAGGAGGGTCTTGTACGCTTGCGCGTGTCGGTCGCGGCGTAGCCAGATCGTGTGCTCGTTCTCCTTGACTCGTTCCCCGACCGGCGTCGCACTGCCGTGACACGGACCGCCGGCGCACTCGCGTACTCCGAGATGGCGGTCGCGGCCGTACTGCGGAATCTCCTGAGCGGAAGCGGGGAGGGCGATCGTCGTGCTGAGAGCCCCGAACGCGAAGCTGCGGACCAGGATGCGCCGCCAGCGCGGCTGGACCACCGAATCTACCTGCTTGTGAAGCACGCCACTCTGCATTTGCTACTCCCCCTCTGGCCGCTTCAGGCTGCACCGGTTCGTGGTTAGCCTACAGCTCTATACGGTCCCGACACGCGATTCTTGCGCTGGGTCGTGCGTCCGTCAACCGACGGACACGGTGCCACGAAGCCTGCCGCAATACGCCACAGAGAGCTGACAGTGTGGTGTGTTAATGGAGAATTACACGCATCTGTGGCGGTGCCCGCCGTGTCTCACTGGGTGAGGCTCGGGTGCGCAGTCTGCGCTCCGCGATTCCTCAGGGCTGTTCGAGACGCATTCGGCACAGCGAGCCGGGGACCCATCCAGAGGGTAGGAGGAGGGATGTCGTCGTGGGGCACCCTCGGAGGTGGAGCCCGCGCGGACGAGAGCTCCGAAGGAACTGATTTGTGCCTCTAACCAAATTGCTCGACAATGCAGCAATCGGGCTGTCAGGATACGCCAGCCGCGAGTGTACGGATCGAGATCCGAGGACGCCCGCGCTCGAGGACCCCGGTGTCCCGTAGACCCCTGTCGCCCGGATGGAGTGCGCCGGCTTGTCATGGCCGGAATCGATCCAGGCGGCGCATTCGACCAGGATGGAGGAGAGAGGCGTGAGCGCGACGACTGACCTAGACGAGTTCCGCAGCGAGGTTCGCACCTGGCTCGAGGAGAACCTCCCGGAAACGCTCCGCGGCCGAGCTTGGCCTTCGGGCTCCGATCTCGCGTTGTGGCGCCAGCGGATGGGCGATCGCGGCTTTGCGTGCCCCACCTGGCCCGCGGAGTATGGTGGCGGCGGACTCGATGCGGCACACACCCGCGTGCTGCAACAGGAGATGGCCCGTGTCGGTGCACCACCGTCGGTGCGCGGATTCGGGGTCTCGATGCTCGGACCCGTGCTGCTGGAGTTCGCCAACGACGCGCAGAAGCGTGAGCACCTGCCCGGCATCATCTATGGAAGGGTCAACTGGTGCCAGGGCTACAGCGAGCCGGGCGCTGGCTCCGACCTCGCGAGTCTGCAGACCCGCGCGGTCCGCGAAGGCGACGAATACGTCATCAACGGGCAGAAGATCTGGACCTCCGGTGCGACCGAGGCCGATTGGATGTTCTGTCTGGTGCGCACAGACCCGAGGGCTCCCAAGCACGACGGAATCAGCTTCATCTTGTTCGACCTCAAGTCGCCGGGCGTCGAGGTGCGGCCGATTCGCCTGATCAGCGGTGCATCCTCATTCTGTGAGGTGTTCTTCAAGGACGTCCACGCGAAGGCCAGCAACCTGATTGGCGTCGAGAATGCGGGCTGGACTATCGCGAAGCGCCTGCTGCAGCACGAGCGCACCATGCTCTCGGGTGGCATGGGCGGTGGGACGGCACCGGGCCGCGCTGCGGCCGGACGTGCGGCTCAGCGTCGCAATGGATTTGCGGACATGGCCAAGAAGTACCTGGGGGATGCAGACGGGCGGATCGCAGATCCAGTGCTTCGCGATCAGCTTGCGCAACTCGAACTGGATGGTCTCTGCTATCGTCTCACGACCCTCCGCAGCGCCGCGTCCGCGAAGGCCGGACAGGGCCCGGGCCACACGGCGTCGATGTTCAAGCTCTACGCGAGCGAGATGAACAAGCGCCGTCAGGAGCTCACGATGTCCGTCCTGGGCTCCCAGGGTTTGGGCTGGGAGGGGGAGGCCTTCGACGCGTTCGAGCGGGGGACGACCCGCCAGTGGCTGAGGTCGAAGGGGAATTCGATCGAGGGAGGCACCTCCGAGGTGCAGTTGAACGTGATTGCGAAGCGGGTACTCGGGCTGCCGGACTAGCTCATGAGTTGCCGGTGCCGATTCGGCGCCGGGAAAGGCGCCGGGGAAGGCGTACCGAGAGGTCCCATTTCGCGTGATTGAGCGCCTCGGCGCATAGTTGAGGAATGAAGAACATGGCACTGGTACTCACCGAAGAGCAGCAACTCCTCCAGGAGACCGTACGCGACTTCGTCCGCGAGAAGGCTCCTGTGAAGCACTTGCGGCAGCTTCGCGACACGAATGACAAGGTCGGATTCTCCCGCGATCTGTGGAAGGAGATGGCCGACCTCGGATGGGCGGGGATCATCCTGCCCGAGGAGCATGGGGGTAGTGGCCTGGGCTACGCCGAGCTCGGGATCCTGCTCGAGGAGTGCGGGCGCACGCTCGTGCCAGAGCCCTTTCTCTCCACGGTCGTGCTGGGCGCGGAGCTGATCCAGAAGGGCGCCAGCGAGGCACAGCAGAAGGAGATTCTCGGCGGGATTGCCGAGGGACGTACGGTGCTTGCACTTGCCCACCAGGAGCAGGGGCGCTACTCGCCGTACGCCGTGTCCACCCGGGCGGAGGCTGCGGGCGATGGTTTCCAGCTGTCGGGTAAGAAGACCTTCGTCCTCGATGGCCACGTCGCGGATTCGCTCATCGTGGTGGCCCGCACGTCGGGTGCTGCGGGGGATCGCGACGGCCTGACCTTGTTCCTGGTTCCTGCGGAGAGCGCCGGTGTCAGCATTACCCGAACCGTTATGGTCGACAGTCGCAACTCGGCCGTCGTCGAGCTCTCGAACGTGGCGGTGTCGCGGGATCAGGTTCTCGGCGACGTAGGGGCGGGCGCCGATCTCCTGGATCCGGCCCTCGACCGCGCGACGGTCGCACTATCGGCTCAGCTGCTGGGAGTTCTGACCGAGGCATTCGAGCGCACCGTCGAATACCTGAAGACCCGGATCCAGTTCGATGTGCCGATCGGGAGCTTCCAGGCCCTCAAGCACCGCGCGGCTGTGATGTTCTGCGAGGTGGAGCTCTCGAAGTCGATCGTGATGGACGCCCTCGCCGCCATCGACGAGGGACGCGAGAACGCATCGCAGCTGGTGTCCGCCGCCAAGGCTCGGACCTCGGATACGGCGGGGCTGGTCACGCGTGAGGCGGTCCAAATGTTTGGTGGCATCGGGATGACCGATGAGGAGGAGATCGGATTCTTCCTCAAACGGGCGCGCGCCGCAGAGCTGACCTTGGGCGACGGATCCTTCCACCGAGATCGGTTCGCGCAGCTCAACGGCTATTGAGGCTGCCCCCCGGGACTCGTCGTCGCGCTCGTCTCGGCGACGGAGGAGCTTCCGGGTGGAGGCCCTGGCCAAGATCGGAGCTTTCAAGATACGGCGCCCGAGAGGTCCGTCTGTAACGGCTCTCGGGCGTTGTCGCGTTATGGAGATCGTTCGCGCGGCGACCGCTCAGATGCGATTCCACGGACCGCCGATGATGTCGGTGATGAACTCCTGTGGATGGACCCGGGCGATCGCCCCCGTTGGGCACGAGGCCACGCACGCCGCTCGCGCCTCTCCACCGCGCCGTGCGGGTAGGTCACGGCAGAGGTCGCACTTGACGGCGACCTCGTGCTTGCCCTCTTCGTTGGCATCGGCGTGGCCGCGTTTGCCGCCCTCGCTTCCGAACAGCAGCCGGGTCAGCAGGTTGGGTGCCCGCGAATGGTCCAGAACAGCCATCTGGATCACGTCGTAGGGGCAGTTGCTGGCGCAGTTTCCGCAGCCGATGCACGTGTCCAGGATGTAGACCTCGGCGTTCGGATGGCGTCGAATCGCGTCGGGCGGACAGTCGAGCATGCAGCGCGGGTTCTCACAGTGTTGGCAGGCCGTAGGTAGGTGGAGCTGGGCATAGCGCGCCCCTGCTTCTCGGTTCAGGCGGGAGACGCCGCGGTGAGTGTCCGCACAAGCCTTCTCGCAGTTGTCGCAGCGGATGCAGAGGGATTCGTCGATGACCAGCAGATCTGTGGCGTCCTTTCCGCCCTTGTCGATCAAGAAGTCTACGAGGTCCGTCGCGTTCGGATTGGCCAGTGCTTGCTCGGTTTGCAGCGAGTACTGCTGCGAGCGGCGCTCGAATCCCTCGCGTAGCTCCGGGTGTGCTTGGGTGACGCGGATGATTGCCTCGTTGGGGACGCGGATCGTCTCCGTGACGACCATCGCGCGAATCGTTGCGCCGCGCTTGCGACCCGGATACAGCAACGCGACCTCGCCGAAGTAGTTCCCCGCTTGAATGTAGTTGATCACGACTTCCCGATCGTCCCGCTTGCGCGACACCACGACCGTTCCTCGTCGGATCAGATGGAGCCCGTCGGGATCTGCGCCCTCTTCACAGATCGCATCGCCCGGCTGAAAGGTCTCGATCACCGACGCATTGGCGAGCTTGTGTCGTTCCGCCTGACTCATCGCGGGAACCAGATCTGCGAGGTGGTACGTGATCGTGGTCGTGTCGAGTACGCGAGACACCTGGGGGATCGACTTGCGCAGCTTCTGCATGGCGAGGCGCGACGTCTCGATCAAGATCGAATCGCGCACGCAGCGGATCGTCGCCGAGCGCCGCCGCCCCGAGAGCAGACTGATCTCGCCGAAGAACTCACCCTGGCCCAGTCGGGGATTCTCCGGGTGCGAGCCTCCCTCGGCGAGCAGTACCTCCACCTCGCCCTCCAGGATCGAGTAGAAGGTGTCGGTGAAATCGTTCTTTTGGAAGACGTCCTCATCCGCCTTTTTCAGGTGGACCTGAGAGTCGACCAGGAATTCGCGCAGCTGAATCGGGGTCAGGCTCTCGAAGACTGGGATGGTCTGACGAATTCGCTCTACGATCTCGCTGACCGACCCCTGTAGCGGTCCGAGAATCTCGCGCAACATGGGTTCGTCGGCCGGGGTTGGCGTATTGCCCTGGATGTACTCGATCACCTCGTAGCCGTCGTTCATGCACGCCTTGATCAGCGGGCGACCCGACAGCGAGCCGATCACGTAGAGGCCCGGCACGTTCGACTCGAAGGTGTCCGAGACCTCGGGGATCGCCTCCTTGGTATCCGACGGGAAGCGAATCCCGATTTCCTCGAGAAATTTTCGCGGCGGCAGTGCACCCAAGCGGCCGATCACCAGATCGACGTCGAGAGTCTTCTCGCCGTCATCCGTCGCCAGCACCATCTTTCCCGGCTCGAAGCTCCGCACGACCGAGTTCGTCTGGTGCTCGATGTCGCCGGCGTTGATCGCGGCTTCGATCAGCATGCGGTTGCGCTGTTTGGCTCGGTAGAACTCGTCGCGCCGATTGACGACGGTTACATCGTTGTCGTGCTCGACGAGGGCGAGCGCATTCTCGATTCCCGCATCGCCGACTCCTACGACGGCAATACGCTTTCCAGTGTACTCGGCGGGATCGTCCAGCTGGTAGGTAACGTGGGGTAGCTGGTCCCCTTCGACACCGAAGCGGCGCAGGTTTCCCTGGTTTCCGATCGCGAGCACGATGGACTCCGCCTCGAGGGTCGTTCCCCCGGACAGCTCCAGTCTGAAGTTCGGATGTGAGCCCGAGAGCCCGATCAGCTCGAACTCCGGGCCGCGTTCGAGGACGACGCCCGCCGATTCCGCATCCTTCTCCCACTGTTCGAGGATGGCTTCGCGCGTGCCTGCCAGGAACTCCATGTCGAGCTCGGAGTGGACCTGCAACCGCTGGGGCTCATCCATCACGTGCTTGCCCCGCTGATATCGATGAATCGTATTGGCGAACTCGCCTCGTTCCAGGACCACGTGGGAGAGGCCGCGGCGCGCAGCCTGGATCCCCGCCGCCAGTCCGGCTGGGCCGGCCCCAACGATCACGACTTGGTAGCGCTGACTCACTTCGGGCACCCCCGACTCTGCTGGGTTGATCCGATTTCGTTGGCTATCTATCGACGACCACGCATCCGCTATCGACGACTACGCATGAGGACTGGACACGGCGCGAATCTTCGCGCAGAAGAGATGCATCAGAATCGGCACGCAAGAAATTCTGAGTATAATGTTTCATTGGTTATCAGGTTTTTATGAAGGAAAATTGCCGCAGGGGTGGATGAACCGACGAGCAGACTCATGAGTCGGTGCCAGGTCGAGCGGCTTGCCTCCGGCCCGGAGCCGCGCCGTCTAGCTGCGGTAGTCGAATGATGTGGAAATGCCTCGCTGTCGGCCGCCGACCGACTCCAGTTTCCAGCCAACGGAAGCAGTTGAGGAAGATATGCAGACGCCTCATGCGCGATTCAGCGTCGGACAGCTCGTTCAGCACACCAAGCTGGGCTATCGGGGAGTGATCGCCGACGTCGATCCGGTCTTCGCGGGGACCGAGGAGTGGTATCAGCGGGTTGCGCGCAGCCGTCCGCCGCGCGATCAGCCTTGGTACCGCGTGCTCGTCCATGGCGAGTCGCACACGACCTACGTCGCCGAGCGCCATCTCGAGCTCGACGAGACGCTCCAAGAGATCGAGCACCCGTTGCTGCCCGACTACTTCGATCAGTTCTCGGGGGACCGCTATCGGGCGCGCCTGGAACTGAACTGAGTGCGCGTGCGGTGGGGTGCCTAGCGCAGCAGTGAGAGGGCCAGGCCGGCTGAGACATTCGCCTGCGCTTGTACGGCCACGCCCACGTCTCGCAGAATCGAGCTGCGAGTCTGAGCGGCGGTCACTTCTGCGATGTCCGCGTCGGCGATCCGGGAGTTGGCTGCGGCCGTATTCTCGCGGATCGAGCGGAGGTTCTGGATGCCGCTCGAGAGGCGGCTCTCGGCCGCACCGAGGTCGCCTCGGGCCGACGACAGGGTGGTCAGTGCCTGGTCGAGCGCATCCAGGGTCGCGCCGTCGCGCGCTTGCAGACCTTCGACCCCGAGCGCCGCTGCCCGGACATCCGGGATCGAGACCTGGACCACGCTCCCCGAGCCGTTGCCGTCATTGATCTGGATGGCGTCGGCTCCAGAGGTCTCGCCGGTCAGGAGATTTCGCCCGTTGAACCGGGTGGACTCTGCGATCCGGGTCAGCTCGCTCGTGAGCTGATCGAACTCCGCTTGGATCGCGCGCTGGCCTTCCTCGCTCACCGTTCCGTTCTGTGCCTGTACGGAGAGCTCGCGCAGTCGCGACGTGATGCGAGTGGACTCCTCGAAGCCGCCCTCGGCAGTGCGCAGGACACTGATGCCATCCGACAGGTTGCGCTCCGCCTGCGTGAAGGAGCGCTCTGCGGCGCGCAAGCTCTCCGAAATTGCGAGGCCCGCAGCGTCGTCGCCTGCTCGGGTGATGCGCCGGGCCGAGCTCAGCTGGGACAGGGTCTTCTGCAGAGCTTCCTGGTTCTTGCGCAGCGCCGTCGTCGAGACCGAGTTCGAGATGCCGATCGCCATGG
This sequence comes from Pseudomonadota bacterium, assembly GCA_003247575.1. GTDB lineage: Bacteria > Myxococcota_A > UBA9160 > SZUA-336 > SZUA-336 > SZUA-336. The sequence goes on along the minus strand of QJZC01000014.1, from coordinate 30,938 downwards.
GGTGCTCTCCTCGTCCGTCCGCTCAGCTGCGCCCACTCCGGCCGCTGGGGTCGTTATCGGCCAGCCGGAGACCGGCTTGAGGAGGCTTCGGGAGCTGGGACACTGCGCGCCCACGGAACCGCAGCCCCGACCTCCAGGCAGCCTCGGTCCCGACTCCGGCCGGCCCGCACGGGGCGATTCCGGTTTGACCTCGTGGCGACAGCTGGCTAGAGTCCGCCCCAGCTGTCCCCATCGTCTAGCCTGGCCCAGGACACCGGCCTTTCACGCCGGCGACGCGGGTTCGAATCCCGCTGGGGACGCCAAATTATCCCGTAGTTCCAGGCGTCTACAGGATCTCTCGTGGCCCCAGGGCAACGCGTCACTTTCCATTCGTCCCGGGCTTCGGATCGCACCGCACCTTGAAGTGGCGCGAGAAGCCGAACGGGTGCCAGACGAACGGGGCTTCGGGGAAGAACGGGATCCTCCACGTAGGCTGATCGAGGATCTCGACGGTCCACGTCGTGCCCTCGCCGAGAAACTGGAAATCGATCTCGCTCGAGCCGACAAGCCGGGCACCGCCAAAGGTTCCGGTAGAGTAGATCCCGCCTATGCGAGCGCGATCGATCTCGCGAAGCTCGCTGTCCAGGAGATGGATGCCGAGCATCTCTTCGAACGGAACATCATCTGTCGTGAACAAGAGGTAAGAGCCGTTCCGGGCGACCGCACATTCGAGCACGACGCCCCCTATGATCGTCCCAGTAGGCTGACCCTTGAGTACGATCTCGCTCGTCGGGACTTCGTCTGGTTTGGTCTCGCCCATTGGGCGTAGGCTGAGATCCTGAACGAACCGAAGTGCCATCTACCAGAGCATCTCGACGCCGAAGGCGGTGAGGGCACCGCCCATGAAGGCGTCGATTGTGACGCACACGGGCGCACCGGGGCCGCATGCGAGTCCGGCCAAAGCACCGCCTGCGATCCCACCGCCGATACCCGCGCCGGTTACCGTCAGCTCCTGCGGCCAGCGATAGGACTAGAAGCCCCCGACCTGCGCGAGACATCTTGCTCATCAAGCGAGTGAAGTTCGGATTGGATCGTCCCGAAGACGTGACCACAGCGGCATATACTTCGTTCCGCTGGGTGACGGTCAGCGCCTCAAATTTGACGCTCGGACCAAATAGATCGATCGCTTCCTTAGCGATCATCTCGTTGAATGTCCTGCCGAGCTTCTTGGCCTTCTCGGCGAAGGCCAGTCCAACAGGCGTGGTTCGACCGCGAATCTGAAGCCGGAGAGATCCTCAAACCCCAGTTTGCTGGGGTTTGAGGATACCCGGGGGCTGCGTGCCCCCGGGACCCCCCGGGAACAGCAGAGGGCGGAGGCGGAGTCTTCTCCTGTTCTGGTGATGTGAGGGCTTTGCCTCGAACCCCCGGAGCCGGACCCCGGAAGGTGAAGCTTCGAATCCCGCTGGCGAGTGTTCGGGAGGCCCGTTTTCGGCGCCGGAGGCACATTTCTGCCACTGTCGCTGGCCTCGGGGCTCGGAAATCGATCTCGCTCGAGCCGGCCAGGCGGGCTCCGCCCAAGGTCTCAGCCGAGTACAGCCCGCCGATGCGCGCAGCGGACCGGCGCACGATCGCTAGAGCACATCCAGCGACCACAGAGAGAAGGGGACGATTCGAACCTCCCCGCCGGTCAGTGCGACGCGCTCCTCTGACGAGAGGGTCACGATCGTAGCTTCACGAACACCGAGGTGGTTCATGGCTGCGTCTAGCGCGCGAAGTTCACGCTGGCGAGTGTCGCCGGCCGTAATGTCCGCGCTGACTTGTACCAACTGCGGGCCATCGGGCGACTGTACGACGAAGTCAACCTCGGTCCCGTCGTCGTGGCGATAGTAGCTGACCTCAGGGTGCGTACGTCGCAGGTGCAGGAAGCAAAGTGTCTCGAGGAGCTGTCCCGTGCCCCAACCGCTCTTGGGTGCAGCTGCGGTCACGAGTCCAGGATCGATAGGGTAGACCTTGCGCGGATTGGATTGGCGAACGCGCTCTGAGTTCGAGTGAATCGAGACCGGGAAGAAGAGAAAGGCATCGTGCAAGTGATCAACGAAGGCATGCAGCGAGTCCCTCCCGACCGAGAGACCTTGCGAACGAAAGTCGTTGTACAGGCGGTTGATACTGAATAGCCCGGCGGGAGCGCTTAGAAGCTGACGCATGAGCCTCCGTAACGCGGGAACGTTGCTGACTCCATGGCGCTCCACGACGTCTCTTAGCAGGACAATGTCGAGGTACTCTTGCAGTACTCGGCGTCTCAGTGGGAGGTCCAATCCTTGTACCTCGGGGAACCCGCCCTCGGTCAAGTAGCCTCGCAGGTGATGTTCGATCAGTGATCGTAGCTTGCTACCCGGACGAGTCTTGGATGACAGCTCCACGCCGCGGTGGACCAAGTACTCGGCGAAGCTGAAGGGGAAGACCTCCGTCGAGATCGAGCGCCCTCGCATGCTCGTCGCGAGCTCCTTGCTCAACATCTTGGACGAGGATCCCGACACGCAGATGCGTACATTCTCACTGTCCAGCAGTCTTCGAACGAACCGCTCCCAGCCGTCGATCAACTGGATCTCGTCGAATACGAAGATACACTCGCGGTCGCGCATCGAGGGTCTGCGGCGATAGAACACCTCGACGAACAGGGTGAGCTGGTCGGCGCGTAGATTCCACAGGCGCTCGTCCTCGAGGTTGACGTAGAGTACCGACTCGCGTGGTACTCCCCCCTCGACCTGCGCTGCCAGCGTCTGGAGCAGAAGCCAGGTCTTTCCGGTACGGCGCATTCCGACGACGGCGTCGACCTTGCCGGGAAGCCACGCAAGCCGCGCATCTCGCGGAGTTCCTGCCGGGAAGGCTCGCTCTTCCGCGTCGGCCACGATCTGCTCGATCAGGGACTCCACGGCTACAAGAGTAGGCCATATCTGTCCTTTTGAAAGGGCTAGATATGGGCGAATCTGTCTGCGGTTGGTCCGCGCGAGCTCATGCGATGAGCTTGAGCCAATAGTACGCAACGAGGGAGATGCTCAGCCCGCCGTACATGAGAATCATCTCTACCATACAGAGGGCGTACAATACTGGGCCGGCTCGGCCTCGAAAATCGTAGCGCTCACCTTCCGGAACGCCGAACAGCCTTCTGGCGCAGAAGCGAGATGCCACGGCGGGTACGTAGAGCGCGATTCGGAAGACCCCGAAGAAGGGCAGAGCTTCTCGTTCGAACGGAGTCCACCTTCGGTCCTTCCAGTCCGGGTCGAACTTCGGATTGAGGAAGATCAGGAATACTGGCCACAGGGCCAAGGCGACAAAGACCGACAGTGTCCCAGCCGCGACTGCGATCTTGAGCAGTTGCACCGGCATCTCGCTCAGCGGAGTTGTGGGAGCGGTAGCCGCTCCAGGACTGGACGCATCGCACCGCTCTCTGGTTCTAGAGAACTCTCTGTGGCCAGGTCGTAAACTACAGCCCCACCGAGGGCACCGACCTCCCCGAACGCCGAGCCCGCTGCCGCGCCGGCGAGGAGGGCGCAGATCCACAAGCTATGGCCGCCCGTCGGGAAACCCAGACTGACGTTGCAGGCTGTGTAGCCGGCCCACCCGCCCGCCAGCGCGGCTCCGAGGCCTCCGGCCTGACTTGCTGCCGTGCGCCAGCGCTGTGGAGTAGCCCAGTCCTGCTGTATGGCGTATCCAGTCAGACCAATCGACAGGCCGAGCGAGCCACGCCCGACCCACCGGAGTGCCCGGGCAGTGGTCGTCAGGGACCGCAGTCGCGCGGCGTAGCGGGCCTGACCAGCGACATCCGGGACGAGCCGGACGACAGCGTGGTGGCTGCGAACGATCCCTCCGCGACGCAGGATCGTAATCGCGCCCTGACGGATCCGGATCAGCTCCTGCCACGCGTAATGGATGCGTTGTCGCAGGATCACCTCCACCTGCGGCGGCGGAGGACGAAGGTTGGAGAGCTCGATCTGCGAGACCGACGCGCCCGCGCCTGCCAGACCACCGATGCCGTTGTTCCCTACGTTGAGCCAGTCCAACAGGTCCCAGTGCTGCTCGACGATCTAGCGCTCCTGCTGCGGGGTGGCCTTCCAGGCGGAGCGCAGCTGTTCGGCCTCTCGTGGACTGATCGCGGGAGCCGGCGGTCTGCTCACTGCTTCCTGACCAGCTGGGCTCAAGAGAACGGGCTGGCCGGGAAAGACCCGCTCAGGATCCTGGATTCCAGAGCGGCGGGCGACCTCTGCCACCACAGTCATCCACTGCTGGTGAGTCCGAAAGGGGCCGAGTGTATCGCGAACGATGCCCGACAGTGTGTCGCCCGGCTTCACGAAGGCCACGAAGTAAGCCTGGTTTGGCATTGGCATCTCCTGGCGGTTCCTGTCCTGCCGCCGGGCGGGCACTGTACCAAGCGGCCTTCTGGCCCTCAACGGAGTGTCGAGCTCTTGACCCACGCGAGAAGCTACGCGTGCGTGTCTGAGAAATCCTCTGCTCGAGAGACTCGGGCATCTAACTCCTCGTTTTGGGAAGTCAGCGGGCACTACCGTCGACGAGCTGCCAGAAGCTGTACTTCCGGCCGTGCTGCGTTCTGAGGTCGGCCATGTACTCGGCGTGCGAGGCGAGGTCGCTGTAGCTGCCCGCTGTCTCGTCGAGAGCCGACAGTGCGTCGACGTAGCGCTTCGCGTGCCGGTAGGCCTTGCCCGTGTTTCCCGGCTTCTCGTACGCCTTGGCGAGCAGGTCGAGCCTCTCCCGAGCGTGGCGGTCCGATGGATCCTGGGAGCGAGTCAGCCACTCGACCGCTCGCTCCACCGGGCCGAACTCGAGGTACTGCGCCGCGATGTCCTCGGCCTGAAGGAAATTTGGTCTGGGAGAGCGGATCCGCACCGAGTGCTTGTAGAGAGCTGCGTCGTGCAGGGCTCGCGCGACCTGACCCATGGCGACGCCGGCGCTGAAGGACCTGTGTCGGTCGTCGGGATCGGGATCCGCCTGGGCCTCCTTCTCGTAGATCCGTGCCAGAGGGTGCAGGCTCGCCGATAGGCATCGCCGATCAGTCCGTCGGAGTCGTCGGCCCGGCCGATGATGTTTCCGTCGGCCCGAATGAACGCATCGATCCGCTTCCAGGCGCCGGCGGGATCGAGCTCGAGCAGCCCCGTCTCCGCGCTTCACGGTGAGCTCCTCTTTGCAGCAGATGGTCGCCAAGCATGCCACGAGCCATGCCTGCGGGTTGTCTTGGCTTAGTCCATGGTCTAGTTTAGATCCAATGACAGAAGTCAACATCCACGAGGCGAAGACTCGGCTCTCGCAGCTCCTCTTGCGGGTTGCAGCAGGCGAAGAGATCGTGATCGCGCGGGCCGGTAAGCCGGTGGCCAAGCTCGTGCCAATCCGTGAGAGAGTTCGCCGGGTTCTCGGAACGGATCGGGGGCGATTCGAGGTTCCCGATGATTTCGACGCCCCGCTCGATGACACGGTGCTCTCGACATTCGAGGGATGAGGCTCCTGGTCGACACGCACTGCTGGCTTTGGTTGCAGACGGATCCGGAGCGATTCTCCGAGGGACTACGCTTGCGTCTCGAAGACCCGGACACCGATGTGTTGCTCTCAGCCGCGAGCGCATGGGAGATCGCCATCAAGTATGCGCTCGGCAAGCTTCCCCTTCCAGCGCCTCCAAGCGAGTACGTTCCCTCGCGCATGCAGATCAGCGCGACTAGTCCTCTTCCAGTCGTTCATGCGCATGCTCTTCGAGTGGCTGCTTTGCCGCTTCATCACCGAGATCCATTCGACCGACTGATCATCGCTCAGTCTCAGCTCGAGTCTGTCCCCGTTCTGACTGCAGATCCGAAGCTGCGCGAGTATGACATCGAAACGATCTCACCCTAGGAAGCTCTCACCGCTTCCCACGACGGTCGACGGTACCCAGGCCGACCTGAAAGCTTCGGCCCGGCAAGCCCAAGAGTTCGCGACCCTTTGGGTTCGTACGGGCGCAATGGATGCGCGCGTCTGGTCTTCGCCGCTAGAGGAACTTCTGCGGAACCGCGCAGAGTGCAGCGTAGGCGCCGAAGCAGATCCCTCCGACCAGCCCGACGAGCGGGGAGACTTCGGGGAAGAGGAACTGCACCACGAACGGGCCGGCCAGCGCGAAGCAGGCGAAGACCACGTAGCCGAAGGGGCGTGATCGCAGCTCGCCGAGTACGCTCTGCCGGATGCGCCCGAGGCGTCCGCGCGCTGGGCGTCGGACGGGCAGCTGTCGGATGTTGCTGGACGCCGAGCCTGTGGCTTCCGATCCTTCAGCCTTGGTTCGGCCTGCTTCCGGCGGGGAGTCCGATCGGCGTGTTGGGGGCATTCCGTACGCTCCGTGATGGGACCCCCGAGTGTGCCCGATTCCAGACTTGGGTGCGATGCGCCCCTGGCCGGAGGCCCCGGACGGCTGCTCGCTCGCAGACCGTGGGGCCTCCATGTACCATACGCGACCATGGATGAATCCCGCTGGCGTCGCTGTAGTGTGTGCAAGAAGGACATTGGCTTTCGGCAGGTGTATTGGGTTTGCAGCGTGAGCACCTGCAATCGCAAGCGCACCGGTCTCGCCTTCTGTTCGACCTCCTGTTGGGATGCCCATGTGCCCGTCATGCGCCATCGCGATGCTTGGGCCATCGAAGAGGTTGCGCCTTCGGCGGCTGCGGCTGCCGAGGCGGCGCGCAAGGAGGAGCGAGCAGGGCAGACTGCCCCCGCCCAAGGCCCGGGCGCGACTCCCGAGGTCGCACGTACGCCACGGCGTATCATTCCCGGTCGGGGTGCGAGCGATGCTGCAGCCACTCCCCGTGCGCAGCCCGCGGCGGGTGAGAAGGAGATTCTGATCGTGGTCTCCAAGGTCAAGGACTACATCCGAGAGGTCGCGGGCATGAAGACCGCCGACGCGGTCGCCGGCATCCTGTCCGATCACGTGCGTGAGATCTGCGATCGCGCCATCGAGAAGGCCCAGGAGGCCGAGAGAAAAACCGTTCTGGAACGCGATGTTCCGCGTGTATCGAGCTTCAGGTAGCGGTAGCCCTGCGCGCCGACAGCCAGTACACTGAGCGCCGGGGACTGCAAGGAGAGCGGTCGCTGGCGCTGGCGGGCAACAACTGAGGAGACCGAAACCATGCGTCCGATTCTGAGCCTTCGGCGCGTCGTGGCGAGCTGTCTGATCCTGGCGCTCTCTTCGGCGACGGGTTGCACGTCCGCGCGCGTGTTGAGTGTCCAAGAAGAGATCCAGATCGGCCGGCAGGCGCGCTCCGAGGTCAAGCGTAGCCTGAAGCCCGTGCGCAATCGCGACATCGTCCTCTACGTCCGCAAGCTCGGTGGCTTGCTGGTCGACGCGGCCGGGCCGTCGCCCTTCGACATCAGCTTCGACGTGATCGAGGACGAGTCCCTGAACGCCTTCGCCACATTCGGTGGGGCGATCTTCGTGAATACCGGCACCATCCTCGCGGCCGGCTCGGTCGACGAGCTCGCGGGTGTGCTGGCGCACGAGATCGGTCACGTCAACGGACGTCACTTGGCGAAGCAGAATCCCGTCAACGAGCGGGTCAACTTCGTGACCCGCTTGCTCGGGCTTGCCGTAGCCATCGTGAGTGGCCGGCGCGCCGCGCGCAATACCACTGCGATCCTGAGCAACATCGGCGCGTCTGCGTACGTGACGAGCTTCACTCGGGATGCGGAGCGCGAGTCGGATGCGATGGCGATCGACACGATGGTCAAGGCCGGCTACGACCCGAACGCGCTCGCGACGTTCTTCGAGCGGATCAAGGCGGAAGGTGGAGGTGGGGGGATTCCTGCCTTTCTGCGCACGCATCCGGTCCCTGACGAGCGCATCGAGAACGCGAAGACTCGAATCACGCAGGTGTCCATGCCGGCCGTGAAGCCGGAGCCCGTCATGCCCCGCGAGCTGTTCAAGACGGTTCAGGCGAGGATCCGGCTGCTGACGGGCGAGGTGGGGGATCCGGAGTCCAAGTCTGAAGAAGAATCCGACTCGGACGACGAGTAGGTCGGACGACGAGGAGTAGCCTGGGCTCGGCTCTCGGGCTCAGATGTCGATGCCAAAGTAGCGCTGGAAGCGTTCCCCGTATTCAGCGTCGCTCAGGTCGTTGCAGAGATCCACCCACTCTTCGTCGCTGATCTTGTAGCGCCCAGAGATCAGCTGCTTCGCATCCCAGCCGACGGGGTGGCGCAGCTTGGCCGTTCCCTCGTTCGCTGCTCTGAAGATCGTCTCGGCGACCTCGTTGGGGTCACCTGCGGTCTTGCGCAAGCGGCCGTAGAACCGACCGTTGCGGCGCATGGCGGCCCGGTAAGGCGACGCCTTGTCATAGTGCGTGGTGGCTTCGCTGTTCTCCCAGATCTTGGTCTGGAACACGCCGGGCTCGACGAGGGCGACGCGGACACCGTGGGCGACCAGCTCTTGGGCCAGTACCTCTGTGGCCGCTTCCAGGGCATGCTTCGATGCTGCATAGGCCGCTTGGCCCACGAGTGGGACACGACCGATCACCGACGAAACGTTGATGATCGCGCCCTGGCGGCGCGCACGCATCCGGGGGAGGACACCCTGCACGAGTCGGATCGCACCGAAGTAGTTGACCTCGAAGATCGCGCGATGCTCCTCTTCGGAGAGCTCCTCCAGCGGACCGGCTGCCCCGAGTCCAGAGTTGTTCACCAGCACATCGAGCGCATCACACCCTGCGTGGATCGACTCCAGGCAATCGCGTACTGAGGCAAGCTCGGTGACATCCAGCGGCAGAACGTCGATCGGCAGCTTCTCGCGATCGCGCGCTGCCAGCAGCTCGGCCGCCTTCGCAGGGGCACGCATCGTTGCGTACACGTGATAGCCGTGCCGCGCGAAGTGCAGGCTGGTTGCGAGCCCGATGCCAGAGCTCGTGCCGGTGACGAGGGCGTGCTTCACTCGGAACCTCCGCGTCGTTCGACCAGGTCCGCCGCCAGACCCGCGGCGCGTAGCCGCTCGAGCAGGGGCAGGAGATCGATGTATGCGCCACGTCGAACGGTTCCGGGAAGCTTGCTCGCCAGCTCGCTGCGTTCGAAGCGCTTCAGCCGGAGCGCGCGTCGCACCTTTTCGAGCCGCTCGGAGGCGCAGGGGTCCTCCGAGACGACGAGCTCCCAGCGTCCTTGGGCACGCTCGAGCTGCGCGCGTTCGTGAGGGGTCGTGGTTGCCAAGGCCTCATTTTCCCTCGACGGCCATCCGAGGACCAGTCAAGGTTGCGCGCAGGCGAGGGGCTCGCGGGCGAACGTGGAGGAGGGCGAGGTGCGACGGGACATGATGCGGGCCAGGAGTGTCTGGGTCGCCGCCGCGCTGACTTGGGCCTTGGCCCTGGGCGCGTGGGCGGAGCAGAACGGGCCCGAGGAGGTACGTGTTGCGGATTCGCCCCTGGTGGAGGCCGCCGCTGCGATCGAGCTGCCCGACGATTGCAGTCTCGTGGAACTGGGGCGCTGGGCGCGGCGAACGCTCGAGGCCTCGCTGCGAAAGCGATATCCATGGCTCACCGAGCCCGTGGCGTCTGGCTCTCCGCTCGCCTGTGAGGATGCGGCGGGTAGGGTCTACGCCGAGGTCGAGCTCGCTCCACACCTCGTGCGGCCGCGCTGGGAGCTTCACCGGGAGCTCAGCTGCCGCCGAGACGATTGGCGCAGCTGGACCTGTGGGCCGCCTCTCGAGGTTACACTGGTGCGCCTCGTGACGGACGCGGAGGGTACGCTCGTCTTCGACGCGGTTCCCGTCGAGGACGCGCTGCGAGCGCTGGCGACCGTGCAGCTGGCGCTCCGCAGCGGGGCGATCGTCGATCCGTTCGCCGACGCAGGCGGCCCGAATACGCTCGAACTCCCTGCGGATTCGCTGCTGGCTGTCTCGCGCGAAGACTACTGCGCTGGCTTGCTGGTTACGGCACAGGAGCAGGAGCAGGATGAGAACGAGCTGCTAGAGCTCTGTGTAGAGCCGCAGATATGTGCGACGAACACGCTGGACACGTGCCCGTGGAGTGTTCGAGTCCAGGGCCGCGTGGGAAATCTGTAGACTCATGGGAGAATCTGATCGCGCGCCACCGACCTCGGAAGGAAGTCCGATCGTGAGCACGAGCGGTTGGCAGCCGCAGGGGCCGCAGTAGATCGACAGAGGCGTGTGGGCCTGCCCAGCGGACCGCGACTGGAGAGGCACGGCAAAGGCGAGACGTACACCTTCCGGGCGGACCAGCTCCGCATAATTGGGAAACCGCTGCACGAGACACTGCTGCGCACGTTTGACCACCAGACAGATGCGCTGATCTGCCGTCACCTTTCCTGCCAGCTTGAAAGGCAGCTTGTTGATGCGTCTCCATAGTGCCGCGGTGATTCCACTAGGGATTGGGAACGGATTGGGATAACCGTGTAGACCAGCCCACTCATCCAGGTCGATGAGCTGCTCATCGTGAAGCATGCGTGCGCGCAAACACTGGCGTGGCTCTTCGCAGCTCATCGCGTTCCCTCCAGGCTGGCTGTCGCTGCTGGGACCATGTGGCCACAGGAGTGCACACATTTACGTGCGTGACATCGACGATGACTTCAGCGTATTGAGGACAGCGGATCATTGCATGTACATTTCCGAGGACTCTTTCCGGACAAGTCGTGCCCCGATCGCGGTAGGGCTCGAGTCGAGCTCTGAGTGTTGGGACTTCCTTCCACATTGGCTAGAAACCGTTGGCAAGGATGTTTGATGTCTGAGCTCGATGCGGCGAAGCTTCGCCGGCTACGCAAGAGAAGGGGCTTTTCGCAGGACGAGATGGCGCGTCGTGCCGGGGTCGATGAGCGTACGATCCGACGGGCCGAGCTTGGCCAGACTCAGCCCCACCCGGAAACGATGCGGATCTTCGCGACGACGTTGGGCGTCGACGTCGCGGATCTGATGGTCGAGCCAAACGCGGAGGCGACGGAGGCGCCCGCCGGTTTGGAGCCGCACCCGGTACCGACCGGCCCTGTGTTGGCGGTGCTGCCGTTCGTGGAGCGGGCCGCCAAGGAGGACGCGGCGAGCGTCGGATACTTCTCGTCGGGGCTGCTCGACGATCTGGTGACTCGGCTCTCGATGATGCGTCTATTCCCGGTGATCTCACGCAACTCGACCTTGCAGCTCGCGAACAGTGCGATGGCACCTCGCGAAATCTGTCGGGTCCTGGGCGCGCGCTACGTGGTAGAGGGCAGCATCCAGCGACACGGGCCGCGCACGCGCACTCGAGTCAGCCTGGTAAATGGCGAGACCGCACAGCAGATCTGGGTAGAGACGTATGATGCAGATGCGCTGGATCTGTGGGACGTGCAGGAGGACATCAGTCTACGAGTAGCTTCGGCGCTCGCTCCGGCCGTGCTCCGCATCGAGAAGCTCCGGGTCTCCCGACGTGCTCCGAGCGAGCTGAACGCCTGGGACTACGCGCTGCTCGGCCTGTGGCACCTGGACCGACGAACATCGCTCGACAGTGTTCAGGCCCGCGAGCATTTCGATCGCGCGCGCAAGCTCGATCCCGGCTTCGTGCTGCCGTGGTACGGCGACGCCATCAGTCACTACACCGATATATTCAACGGCTGGAGCTCGGCGCCGGAGCGCTCGGTGGCCGCGCTCCGGTCCTCTTCCTTTCAGGCGCGAAACTTGGATCCCGATGATCCTTCGGGCCTGCTCGCCTGTGCGTACTCGGCGTTGGTTGCCGGGGATCGCGAGGCCGCCGTCGGACAGCTGGAGCGTTCCCTCGAGCTCAATCCGAGTGCCGTGCGCGCACGCTCGCTGCTCGCGAACCTGCTCGCCTTCGCGGGAAACAGCGACGCTGCGCTGCAGCTCCTCGATGCGGCGTCGCGTCTCAGTCCTCGGGATCCGATGGCGTGGACCTTCGACGCGGGACGTGCGCACGTGCACTTCGTGGCCGGGCGCTACCAGAATGCACTCGACTGCGCGAGGAGCGCCGAGCAGCTCGGCCCTCCAGATGTGATGGTGCAGGCCATGATCGCGGCTCTCTCACTGTTGCTCGGACATCAGGCCGAAGCGCAAGCGGTGGCGGAGCGTCTGCGCAAGCGTTGGCCGCGCTTCGGGCGGGCCACGATTCGGCGCATCCTGATCCTGACTCCTCCCGATCGTCAGCGCTACTTCACGGATCCCTTGCGTCAGCTTGGGCTGTAGCCTCCGCGGCTTCTGCAGCGAACGGATCCGCGAAGCGCGGATCGCTCAGGAATCCGCGATCCGTCAGGCTCTCCAGGAATGCGACCAAGGCCTCGCGATCCCCGGGAGCGAGCTCGAAGCCTCCCATCAGCGTGCTCTTCAGCGGGTTGTCGGCTGCGCGCCCGCCCAAAGCGTAGTGATCGATCACGTCCGCGAGCGTCGCGAGACTGCCATCGTGCATATAGGGCGCGCTGACCGCGACGTTGCGCAGGGTCGGCACGCGGAAGCGCCCCATGTCCGACTTGGTGCGGGTGGTCGCGAAGAGGCCCTGATTCGGGATCGGGTAGGTGCCCAGCCCGTCTACATCGTAGAGCGCCGTGTTGAAGAACAGCGCTTTCAATAGCCGCTCCCGTGGGCTCTGCTCGTCGCCGGCTGCCGACTCCGGCCGTGGCGGAGGCCGGAATCCGACCACCTGCTCGGCCAGGCTAGAACGCGCGGTCTGGCGCATCGGCCCGGCGAAGTCGAGCCCGGAGTGACACTCCGAGCAGGCCAAGGCATCCGAGAAGAAGAGCTGCATGCCGCGCTTCGCCTGCGCTGACAGTGCGCTGCGCTCGTCGCGGAACAGCAGTCGGTCGTACGGGGAGTTGCCGGAGATCAGGCTGCGTTCGAAGCTGGCGAGCGCCCGCCGAATCTGCTCGAGGCGAAGCGGGCGCGGGTCGTCCGGAAATGCGCGCCCGAGCAGGGTGCGATAGGTGGGGTCTGCAGCGAGGCGGGCAAGCACCTCCTCCTTGCGCCCTCCGAGGCCCATCTCGATGGGCTGTCGATTGAAGAGCGGCGTCAGGAGCTGTTCCTCGAGGGATTCTAGCTCAGGCTCTGCCCAACCCAGACGCGGCCGGTAGACGACGTTCACGAGGCTCTGAGCGCTACGCGGGTGCAGGGAGCCGGTTGCGCCGACGGCGCGCGGGAGTCCATCGGTGAAGGCGAGCTCCTGACGGTGACACGAGCTACAGGACACGTTGCCGGGCCCGGAGAGACGCGGGTCGTAGAACAACCTGCGCCCGAGCTCGATTTTCGCGGGCGTGAGTGGATTCTCGGCTGGGATCTCAGGCTCGGGGAATCCGAGTGGGAGGGGCAGCGGGAAGGGCTCCGCCGCGAGTACCGCAGAGCTGCCGGACCGCCCCTCGCGCGGCTCCGCGATCGGTCGATCGCGGGCGCCCGGCCGGCACGAGAGGGGTAAGGCGGTCGTGATCAGCGACGCCAGAGACAGGAAAGCCCCGGCCCAGAACACGCGAGCTGCGCGCTCCCAGGACCGGGGCTTCGTCATCGCTCGATCGCTTTGCGAAGCGGGCTTCGCCGAGCGAGCGCGCGCTACCAGGCGCGCGCGTCGGACACGTCCTGCCCACTCTGAGCAGCCAGCTCGCTGCGCTCGGAGATCCAGGCACGGAAGGCGTCCAGATCCTCGGACGACAGCCCCTCGACCGGCCCGTCTCCGAGTTCGCCGAGCCAGCTCTGCATGTTCTCCATGAGCTGGGCAGCCAGCGGCCGATCCAACACGAAGAGGCGCATATAGGCTTCCTTCGCATCCTCGAGCCGGAGCAGCTTCAGGTACGCCTCTCCGCGATACTCGATCGCGGGCGTGTAGTCGGGCTTGAGCTCGAGCGCCCGGTCGTAGGCGGCGAGTGACTTGTCGTAGTCGCCGAGCTTGCGTAGCGCAAAGCCCAGGTCGCTTTGGGCCTCGTAGAAGCTGCTCTTGCGCTCGATCGCCATCTCGTAGTCCTCGACCGCTTCCTTCCACTGATCGACGGCCTTCTCCGACGGAGGCTTGCCGAACCAGCTCTTGTCGGACGTGGCTGCCTTCTCCTCGTATCCGAGCGCGCTGTCTCGGTGCTTCAGGCCACGCTCGTAGCTCTGTTGGGCGAGCTCTTCCGGCGTCTTGGGCTTGGCGGGCTTCGAGCTGGTTCCGCCGCCGAAGCTGCCTCCGCTCATGCCGCCGCCGCCGCCGCCGCCAGCCGCGAAGCTGGGCGCGGGGAGACTCCAAACGAGTCCTAGAACGAGAAGGGCTAGGGGTGCCCAGGCGTGACGATGCTTGCGCGAGGTCTGGGGCGCGACACTTCGATGGGTCATATCACCTCTCCAATGCGGTTCTCTGGACTGCACTTCACTGCAGGCGGGAAGCCTTCAAATGGAATCAGCAGTGCCCGATACGGCCTGCTCGCCTCGCAGGGGTCGAGATGTTCGGGCCAGTCCCTGGTCTGGTAGGCCTTAGCCTACTCGATCGGCCGCGCGGCGTCAGAGATCTTTGCTGCCGCGCTGCTTGCGGGTGCGTCGCGCACCGCGAGTAACCGCTGTGCGTGTCGGCGCACCACGGTGTGCAAGGTGCGATCGCTCTGGATCTCGCGTAGCTCGACCGCGGAGAGCCCATTCTGCATTTGTAGCGCCAGCGGAATCGGGGCGTAGGGGTTGCGCGCGAGCGCCGCCCGAACGCCCCGCGCTCGGGACCAGCGTGGCTCTTCCTCGAGGACCTCGAGGGTCGTCACGGCGACCGGACGGGCGGCCGCCAGCTTGAGCACGTCCTCTTCGCGGATCCGGGGATTGCGCACCAGATTGCGGATCACCTCCGGGTCCGGATCCCGGGCGAGCTGCTCGAGCAGCCGCCGATCGAAGCACTTGGCCAGGCTGCGTCTCCGGCCCAGGGGAATCTCGGCAATCTCGTGCGGTGGACGCAGGTCGTCCTCTGCCGAGCGGGCAGGCTCCGAGGGGCGCAGGAGAGCGAGCACGCTCTCGTCGCGGGCGTCGGTCGCTAGCATATACACTTCGAAGCGGAGCCTCGAGGGAAGTCCGCCGGCCTCCGGGGGCAGGCGCAGTACGCGGTGCATCGCTTCGAGCAGGGGATCGAAGGTCGAGTCTGCACCAGGACGACCTTCTAGCAGGTGCTGCAGACACAGGTAGAGCTCCCCCGCGGGGCGTTCGCGTGCCCACTCGGCCAGGCTCGCAACGAGCATCGGCGGCTCCGAGATGTGCGCGAGGCGGTGCTCCAGTGAGCTCATCAGATTCGAGAGGTCTGGGGCGTCGTGCGCAGCGTGCATGAGTTCCTGATCGGCGTTGGCCCGGCCGCTCCTTATCGACGGGAGTTCGCGGCCGGTGTCCCGGCCCGCGGCGCCGGCTCCGAACCCGCGGCCTGGGCTCGATCTGCGGTGGGGGCTTCGGCACGCGTCGCCTCCGGGATCCTGGCGCGCCCACGCTCGCAGGCCACGGTAGAAGGGGCGCTTGACGTCGCTGTGCGCCTCATTCGCCGCAAAGGAACCTCGAGACCCCCCTTCGCGTTGCCGGGGCGGGGCCTTATACTGCGGCCCTCGGTCGATATGGGTTCGGCTTCGAGACCCCAACATGCCGACGTCTTGGTCGGGTAGGAAAGATGCAAATGAGCGGCAGTTCAGCGCGCCTCCGGGCGATTGAAGCGGTCACCCACTACCGAGCGACCGCCTCTCCTCTCTCTTTTTCGGACGTCCCAGCGAGTGAGATCTTTGGCTCGAACGTATTCAGCAAGGATGTAATGCGTCAGTGCCTTCCCTCGGCTGTCTTCAAGTCCCTGATGCGCACCATCGATACGGGCGCATCCCTGGATTCCACCGTCGCGGACACGGTCGCATCCGCGATGAAGGAATGGGCGATCAGCAAGGGCGCGACCCACTACGCGCACATCTTCTATCCTCTGACGGGAGCGACCGCGGAGAAGCACGACGGCTTCCTGGTCCCCGACGGTCAGGGCGGTGCCGTCACTGAGTTCTCGGGCAAGATGCTCATCCAGGGTGAGCCGGACGCTTCGAGCTTCCCGAGTGGCGGAATTCGAGCGACATTCGAAGCTCGCGGTTACACCGCCTGGGACGTGACGAGTCCCGCCTACGTCCTCGAGAGCCGCAACGGGGTCACGCTCTGCATTCCGACGGTGTTCATCTCGTGGACCGGTGAGGCGCTCGACAAGAAGACTCCGCTGCTGCGCTCGCAGCAGGCGATGAACAAACAGGCGCAGCGCGTCCTGCGACTCTTCGGGCATACCGAGATTGCCAACGTCACCTCGTTCGCGGGCCCCGAGCAGGAGTACTTCCTGATCGACCGCAACTTCTACTTCTCGCGCCCCGACCTGCTCGCTTCCGGTCGGACGCTCTTTGGAGCTGCCCCCCCGAAGGGCCAGGAATTCGACGATCATTACTTCGGGGCGATCCCCGAGCGTGTGATCTCGTTCATGCTCGAAGTGGAGCGCGAGCTCTACAAGCTGGGAATTCCGGTGCGGACGCGGCACAACGAGGTCGCGCCCAGCCAGTACGAGGTGGCTCCGCTCTACGAGAACGCGAACCTCGCGACCGACCATCAGCAGCTGATGATGCTGACCCTGCGCTCCGTCGCGGAGCGCTGCGGGATGACCTGCCTGCTGCACGAGAAGCCCTTCGCCGGGCTGAACGGCTCCGGGAAGCATCTGAACTTCTCGATCGGTAACTCGACCCAGGGGAACCTGCTCGATCCAGGGGACACCCCGCACGCGAACGCGCAGTTCCTGGTCTTCTGTGCGGCAGTGATCCGCTCCGTCCATCTGCACGGTGACCTGCTGCGGGCGGTGATCGCGTCCGCGGCGAACGATCACCGACTGGGGGCCAACGAGGCGCCTCCTGCGATCCTCTCGATCTTCCTCGGTGAGCAGCTCAACGACGTGTTCGAGCAGCTCAAGCAGGGCTCGGCCACCAGCTCGAAGACCAAGGGCTCGCTGACGGTGGGGGTGGACACCCTGCCACCGCTTCCGATGGATACGGGCGACCGCAATCGCACGAGCCCGTTCGCCTTCACAGGCAATCGCTTCGAGTTCCGTGCGGTGGGTGGGAGCATGTCGATCGCCGGGCCGATCGTGGCGCTCAACACGATTCTGGCGGAGTCGCTCGACTTCATCGCCACGCGCCTGGAGTCGTCGGCAGGCGACGAGGCTGCGTTCAACAGCGCGATCCAGAAGCTGCTGCAGGAGATCATCACGCAGCATGGCAGCGTGATCTTCAACGGAGACAACTACTCGTCGGAGTGGCACAAGGAGGCCGAGGAGCGTGGCCTACCGCACCTGCGCAACTCGGTGGACGCGCTCCCCGTGCTCGGAACGGACGAGGTCGCTGCGGTCTTCGAGAAGTACGACGTGCTCACGAAGCGCGAGCTTCACAGCCGACTCGAGGTGTATCTCGAGCAGTACGCGAAGACCATCAACGTCGAGGCGAGGAGCACGGCGGAGATCGGTCGTACGATGATCCTGCCCGCCGCCCTGCGCTACCAGAGTGAGATCGCCGAGGGCTGCGCCAACGTGAAGGCGGCGGGCTGCGCGCCCGACACGCGCGAGCTCCAGCACCTGATCGGCCTGATCGGGACGCTGACCTCGAGCCTCTCGGTCCTCGAAACGGCAATGGCCGAGAGCGCGGGTGACTCCACCCTGGACCACGCCACGCACTGTTGCCGCTCGATCGTTCCTGCCATGCAGGCGGTGCGCGAGGCGGCGGACGTGCTCGAAGCCGTGGTTGCCGACGACCTGTGGCCGCTCCCGACCTATCAGGAGATGCTGTTCATCAAGTAGCCGCGTTTGCGCGCGAGCGGTAGACGAAGGGACCGCGCGCGTCCTGGAGCGATCCAAGGGTGCGCGCGGTCTTCTGTTTCTTGCCCGTGCTCGAGGGCGGAGCGCCGCTCAGGCGCAGAGGACCGCGCTGCTCGCGATTCCGAGCGAATCGGTCATGAAAGTGGGAGCGGACTTCCGACCCAGCCCCCTAGGTCGTAAGCCAACTATCGAGCCTTCGCTGGCTGCCTCCGGTGACGAGCCGGTCACCGCCCGGTCCTGTCGACCTCCGGTCTGCGTGTCCCCTATGGCCTGACTCGTGACGATGCTGCTTCTGGCTGCTCGCAGCCCCAGCGCTCGCGGCGCAGTGCTGGCTGCACTGAGACGATCGCGGCGGCCTTGCGCTACGACTCGCCGCTGGTCGGCGCGCTCCTTCAGGCGGAGCAGTTTCTCGAGAAGTTCGCGATCCGTGCACTTCATGGCTCGACCTCCACATACGCGGCCCGGCTGGAGCAGGAAGTCCGGGCCGCGCGCATTCGATTCTCGACCAAAAAGAAAACCCCGAGAGCTGACTGCCTCGGGGTCGCGCAGGACGACGTTCGTCGTATGGCTACCTTACGAGGCCCCTCTCGGAGTCGACGGTTTCGGAGACGACGGTTCGGGACTCGACGGTTCATGCTGACGACTACACCACCATGGATTGTGCTGCAGCTGCC
This sequence comes from Pseudomonadota bacterium, assembly GCA_003247575.1. Lineage (GTDB taxonomy): Bacteria > Myxococcota_A > UBA9160 > SZUA-336 > SZUA-336 > SZUA-336. The sequence goes on along the minus strand of QJZC01000014.1, from coordinate 12,499 downwards.
GTGTCTGGAGTGGGCCGATCTCGACTCGACCCGTCTCGATCCGACCCGTCTCGATCCGACGGTGGCGCACCCGGTAGTGACTCTGCAACGATCCAAGCATCATGGTGGCCGAAAGATAAGCCCTGAGAGAGCACGAAGCAAGCCTGCTGCGGGCCCCTCTATCTCGAGGATCCTCGGCGGCGGCAGAGCGTGTTGCTGTGCTCACGGTGTCACGCTCGGGAGTGGGGGTCAGCAGTAGTCAACGAGTGACTCTTGCGCAGAATCAAGCTCAGGTTGTTTGCCGGCATCGACACCACCTCTTCGAGCGAGAAGCCCTCTGACGCGGCGGCTTCTGCCACCCGTTCCAGATTGCGTACCCCGAAGCGCGGATCGTGCGCACGCAGCTGTCGATCGAACTGCGCATTGCTCGCTGCCGTGTGCTGACCATCGCGTCGGTAGGGGCCGTACAGAATGAGCGGAGCTGTTGGCGGTAGTAGGGCTCCCGCCCCGCGCAGGAGGCCCAGGGCGGCCTCCCATGGGGCGATGTGGATCATGTTGATGCACACGACTGCCGCGATCGGGCGCGGTAGCGCTGGATTGCGCTCCCAGTCGGCCGAGAGCACGTCGATCGCGAGGGGCGCCCGCACGTTCTCGCAGCCCGACTCCTGCCGCCAGGCATCGATGCTCGATCTGTGGCGCGGATCCGGGTCGCTCGGCTGGACCGAGAGGTTTGGGAGATGAAGCCCGAACCACACTGCGTGCTGGCCCGTGCCGCTGGCGATCTCGAGCAGGGTCCCGCGCGTGGGGCCGTGCCGTTCGAGCACCTCGAGGATGGGCTGGCGGTTGCGCAGTGCCGCCGGAGCGGACAGGCCCGTGCTCACTGTGACCGGGCCAGGTCTGCGTAGAGCAAGCGCGTGAATGTCTCGGGGTTGAGGAAGCCGCCGCCCCACATTTCGTCGCTCCACTTCTCGTGGTCGGGCGCGTCCACCCGACGAGGGGCGCGCTCGCTTCATGGAAAACGTGCGCCATTATGCGGATCGAGGCTGCGCGCGTCACCGCCAATCGGCGCTCGCGGGTGGGGCTCACCGCCGCGGCTTGCGACGTTGTTTGGGCTTCCTGCCGCGAGTCCGGGTGCGCGAGCCTGAGCTCCGCTCGCGCTCGCGGGGGTGCGTGACGCGAGCGTCCGTCTCGGAGGAGGCGAGCGCGCCTTCGACGCGGACATTGATCGTACGCTCCTCGACCGAGACGTAGAGCAGCTCCGCCTTGACCTGCTGTCCGACGCTCAGGCGATGTCCCGAGCGGCGCGCGACCATGTGCAGGCCCAAGGGATCGACGCGATATCCGTGGGGCCCGAGGTGCTCGATCGCGCAGTACGCCTCGACGAAGGGGTGCTCGAGCGTCACCCAGAGCCCGCCCGTATCGATCGACGTGATTCGCGCGTCGAACTCCTCACCGATGCGGCTCGCGAGCAGCACCGCCGCGTAGATGCGTGCGACCTCGCGGTCGATGCTCTGCGCGCGGCGCTCCAGACGGCTCGAGCGTGCAGCCTGGCGCGCAAGCGAGCGTGCGAGCTCGGCGCGGTCGACGCGCGTTCGAGCGATCAGGTCGCGCACGATTCTGTGTACGGCGAGGTCGGGGTAGCGCCGAATCGGCGATGTGAAGTGCAGGTAGTGGGGAGCGGCGAGGGCGAAGTGGCCGATGTTCTCGGTACTGTAGGTGGCCTGCTGCATCGCGCGCAGCAGCAGGTAGTTGAGCGCCGGCGCGGCGTCCAGCCCCTCGAACTGACGCAGCAGCCGAGCGATCTCGGCCGGTTCCGTGTCGGCATCGGACGAGAGCGAGAACCCGAGCGAGTATGCGAGCTCTGCAAAGCGCTCGATCCGCTCGGGGTCGGGAGGGGCGTGTACGCGATAGATTGCTGGCAGGCCACGCTCCGCCAAGTCGCTCGCGACGACCTCGTTCGCGAGCAGCATGAGATCTTCGATCATTCCGTAGGCCTTGCGCAGGCCCGGATCCGATCGCGCGGGGACGATGTCGATCGGCTCGCCTCGGGCGTCGAGGCCCACCGCGGGCTCGGGCAACTCGAACTCGAGCGCGCCGCGTCGCTGACGCTTCTTGCGGATGACTTGCGACGCGTCGAACAGGGTCTCGAGCAGTGGGCGGCGGGCCTCCGCCTCGGGATCGTGCTCGCTGCCCTCGGGGGACGCGAAGCCGAGCGCACTGGCGACGGCGGAGTAGGAGAGGCGCGCGCGCGAGCAGACGACGGCCTCATGGTGATGCCACCTGCGCACGGCCCCACGCGGGCCGAGCTCGACCTCGAGTACGAGCGCGAGCCTCGACTCGTCGGGAATCAGCGAGGCGAGGTGGCTGCTGAGCTCGAACGGGAGCATCGGGATGACGCGATCCGGGAGATAGATCGAGGTTCCGCGCGAGAGCGCCGCTCGGTCGAGTTCGGTGCCCGGCCGCACATAGTACGAGACGTCGGCGATCGCGACCCAGACGCGAAAGGCGCCTGACGAGAGCCGCTCCGCGTACACCGCGTCGTCGTGATCCCGCGCCGTCGCCGGATCGATCGTCACGAACTCGAGCGCGCGTAGATCCGTGCGCCCGGCGATCTCGTGTTCGGAGACGCGGCTTCCGAAACTCTGGGCCTCGCGTAGCGCTGCGCGGCTGAACTCCTCCTCGATGCCCTCACGAATCTCGATGCGCTCGATCTCGCTCGCGGCGCTGCCCCTCGGTGCGATGCCGGAGAGCACGTGCACCTGCAGTCCCTCGCGCGGGTCGATCGGGTAGCGATCGATGGCGGCGATGACCTGCTGGCCCGGGTGGACTCCGAGTGGGAGCCTGCCGACGACGTGGATCGGGCGCGGTAGGCGAGGATCCTCGGGGTCGATCCAGCTGCGCTTGCGTCGTTGCATCAAGGTGCCGACGACGCGTCGCGTGCCGCGTTCCAGAATCTCGCGGACTTCTCCTTCGCGGCCGCGAGCGGACTCGCGCGTTCGCAAGCGCACGCGATCGCCGTGCAGGGCCGTAGCGAGCTTGGACGCCGGAACGAAGACGTCCGTACCCCCGTCCTCCATGCTGGCGAATCCGAATCCGCGCGGATGGAGCGAGAGCCAACCGCACTGGGTACCTCGGTCGTAGCGTACCGATTTCGGCTTGCGGAAGGATCTGTCGCCGCGTTTGGCTCTGCGCCCGAGGTGCCGCGACCGACTTCGCTTCATCCGACGCGGGCGCTCTGCCCGCCGTCGACGGGCAATACCGCACCCGTGATGAATCCCGCCTCGTCCGAAGCCAGGAAGAGCGATGCGTGGGCGACGTCCCAGGCGGTTCCCATGCGCTTGCGCAGAGGAACTTGGGCATTGCGCGCGGCGATCAGCTCGTCCTTCGAGATTCCGCGCGCTTTCGCGATGCTCTCGATGGCCATCGGTGTGTTCATCAGCCCGGGCATGATGACGTTGGCGCGGATCCCGTGCTTCGCGTTCCCGATGGCGAGCGACTGCGTATACGCATTGATGCCCGCCTTCGACGTCTTGTACGCGACGATGCCGGTGGAGCAGACCGCGGCGACCGACGAGATGTTCGTGATGGCGCCGGCGCCTTGGCGGCGCATGCTCGGCAGCACGGCTTTGCACGGAAATATGACGCTCTTCAGGTTGACACCGAGGATGTGATCCCATGCCTTTGCGTCGACGTGCGCGGGGCCCGCGTCTCCGTCTCCGATGCCGACGTTGTTCTGAAGGATGTCGATGCGACCGAAGGCTTCCTCGCACGCGCGCACCATGCCCTGGCAGTCTTCCTCGCGGGTAGCGTCGCAAGCCCAGGCTTGGGCGATGCCGCCTTCCTCGGTGATCTGGGCCACGGTCTCTTCGGCAGCCTCGGGATGGTGGTCCACGACGAGCACGCGTGCGCCGTGGCGTGCGAAGAGGACCGCTGTTGCTCGTCCGTTGCCGATCGTGTCGCCAGGCGTCTGCCCTCCTCCGACGACGATGGCGCTCTTTCCCTCGAGTCGCTGCGGCATCCCATCCGCTCCCTTCCGCTTCATGCGCGGCAGCATACCCGTGTGTGTCGGTGCTGCCCAGTCCGGCCGCGGTCCGATTCGGCCGCGGGAACGTCCCCGCCCGAGTCTGCGCGTTGGTCGACCGGCGGTACGGGGCGGGAGCTGCAGCTCGGGCGCCGGGGGAGTGCGCTCCTTATACTGCTCGAGCCGATGTCCAGGCCACACGACCCCGAGCCCGTCTATACCGAACGCGTAGAGGAGGCCCTCGCGCTGGCCGCTCGAGCCTTTCGCACCAAGCGACGCAAGGGATCCGAGGTTCCGTACCTGGCCCACCTGCTGCAAGTGATGGTTACGGTGGCCGAACACGGCGGCGACGAGGATCAGCTGATCGCCGCCGTGCTTCACGACTATCTGGAGGACGTGCGCGGGGCGTCCGTTGCCGAGCTGGCCGCGACCTTCGGGGAGCGCGTGGCCGATTTGGTGATGCGCCTGTCGGACTCGTTCGAACCCGAACGCAAGGCGCCCTGGGAGCAGCGCAAGCGGCGCTATCTGCGCACCCTCTCCGGTGAAAGCTCGGATCTGAAGCTGATCAGCGCCGCGGACAAGCTTCACAACGCCCAGAGCGTGCGCAGAGACTATGGGCGCGTGCGTGAAGCCATCTGGGAGCGCTTCTCGGCCACTCGAGAGCAGACCCTCTGGTACTACCGCTGTGCCGTCTTCTCCCTGTCCACGGGCTGGGAACATCCCGTGCTCGACGAGCTCTCGGAAGTCGTGCGATCCCTGCATGCCGAGGCGGGCGAGCCGTTCGAGCGTGCGCACTGGGATGAGTGATGGCGCGGCGGCCGCGGCCGCGCCCGAAGCCTCGGCAGGAAGGCTGCGCTTCGCCCCTTCTGCGACCGGGCGTGCGCATCCTGGCACGTTGCTCTCGGCCTTGCTCTGCTGGCTCGACGCTCGTGCGAGGGGGGCGAGCGTCGTGCTCCGGATCGAGGATCTCGACCCCGAGCGCGCACGCGACGAGTGGGTTTCCGGACTCCGGCAGGATCTCGAGTGGTTCGGGCTGGATTGGGACGAGACGGTACGACAGTCGGACTGTAGCGAAGCACACGCCGACGCCCTGGATCGATTGGAGGGAGCGGGCCTGCTCTACGCGTGTACGTGCACGCGCCGCGAGCTCCGCATGCACGCCGAGCGCGCACCGGACGGATCGGTTCGATACCCCGGAACGTGTCGCACGCGGGTCCTCTCCGGCGGCGAGTGGCGCCGTTTTGGTGGTGCGGTTCGGCTGCGGCTCTCGCCCGGAGAGCTCGACCCCCGCGACGAAAGCGGGCATGCCACGCCCGGGGATCCCAGTACACTCTACGGCGACCCGGTCGTCCGGCGTCGCGACGGCTCCGTGGCCTATCAGCTCGCCTCGGTCGTCGATGATGCGGTCGCCGGGGTTTCTCGAGTCGTGCGCGGTAGGGATCTTGCTCCCTCGACGCTCGTGCAGATCGCGCTGCAGCAACTACTCGAGTATCCCCGGCCGAGCTATCGACACCACCTCCTGCTACTGGAGGGCTCGCGGGGCAAGCTGGCCAAGCTGCACGGTGCAGTGTCGGTTCCGACGCTTCGCAGTGTGGTTTCTTCCGCGCAGGTGTGTGGCTTTTTGGCTTCGCTGATCGGGTTGGTGTCGAGCGCGGCTGTCTGCCGACCGCGGGATCTGGTTCGCGAGTTCGACTGGGCGCGAGTAGAAGATCGCGATCGGCTCGTCGCCTGGGATGGCTCGAGCCTGGTGGTCCTGCCTGATTCGGTCAGCGCCTGACGGTACAGGTATGAGCCGAGATTCGGCTTGGCACTGCGACGCCCGCATGGTTCCATTCGAGCGGTGTGGGGATGGAGAGTCTGACTGGCCCCACCCATCGGTTTGCTAGTTCTCGGTCTCGGATAGCTAGTAGGGTAGGCCACTATGGGGCGAGGAGAAGACGACACGAAGGCCGGGCTCTCGGAAGGTGCGCCCTTGGCCAGCTCCGACGAGCGCTTGCGGATCCTATCGGAGCTTGCGCAGGGCTACTCCTACACGGTGACTCGCCTCGATTCGGGCGAGATCCGTGTGGACTGGATCACGCAGAATTTCGAGCAGACCTTCCACCTGCACGTCGGCGACCGCATTCGCGCGCGCACGTTCGCACGCTTGCTGCCTCCCGACGAGCGCAAGAGGGTGCTGTGCTGGATGGCTGCCGTGCTCGACGAGCCCCAGCAGCCTCTCGAGCATCGAGCGCTGGATCATCGCGGTGAGCGGCTCTGGGTGTACCACGCCGCGCACGCTGCGCGCGTCGAGGGCGGGATCCGAATCGATGGCTCGGCGCTCGATGTGACCGAGCGCAAGCAGGCGGAGGAGGTACTGGCGCAGAGCGAAGAGCGCTTCCGGATGATGACGGATCACATGTCGGACATGATCGTCGAACTCGACGACGATCGACGCATCGTGTTCATCAATCGAGCAGTGGGCCCGATGCTCGGATGGGATCCCGAGCGGGCGCTCGGCTTCCAGTTCGGTCCAGGGACCCGCGGCGAGGACACGATCCACCGCGAGGACATTCTCGCAGCGAGACAGCGTTTCGACGATGCGCTCGAATCGGTGGGTCGCAAGGACAAGGTTCGATCGCGGTACCTGCACCGCGACGGTAGCTGGCGCTGGGTCGAAATGGCGGGGAACTCGTTCCGGACGCCGAACGGCGTCCACACGTTGCTCGTCGGGCGCGAAGTGACCGAGCGAGTCGAGCGCGAAGCGGCAGACCTCCTGGATGCCGAGCGGCTCGAACGCGAGGTGCAGGCGCGCACGGAAGTGCTCGAGGAGACGTACCGCCAGCTGCAGGAGCTGCGCTCGCGTCTCGCCGATGCCGAGAAGCTGGGTGCCGCCGACGAGCTTACGGGAAGTTTGGCGCATGCGATCAACAATCCCTTGGGGGCGCTGACCGGACGTCTGCAGATGGAGCTCGAGGCGCCGGTACCTTCGCGAAGCGCGCTGATCCCGATCCAGAGGCTCGGGGAACGCATCCATTCGGTCGTAGCGAATACGCTGGCCTTGTATCGTGAGGGGCGCCTGCGCTTGGCGGACACGCGCGTCGCGGATCTCTTCGATGATCTCAGGGGAGAGCTCGGGGATCGCGCGCATCGAAGCAACGTCCGCTTGGAGATTCGGCACGACGCAGCGATCCCGCCCTTGCTCGTCGATCGAACCCTGCTCGCAGCCGCGTTGGTCAGCGTTGCGGAGAACGGGCTCGAGGCGATGCCGAGTGGCGGCGTGCTCGACATCGAGGCGCGCCACATACGCGCGTCGGCGATCGTGCAGTTCCGCATCGCCGATCAGGGGTCCGGGATCTCGGATCAGGCTCGCGCGCGCATCTTCGATGCGTTCTTCACGACCAAGTCGTCGGGGACCGGGTTGGGACTGCCGATTGCCAACGGGGTCGTCCGCGGGCACCGGGGGCGCATCGACGTGGAGCGGCGGCGCGAGGGTGGGACGATCTTCTGTATCAGTATTCCCTATGGGGAGCTGCGTGAAGAGCACGAGCTGGCGGCTGCAGCCGTGTGAGCGCGCGTGGCGCGAGGCGCGCGAGGTATCGCAAGGCGGATCCCAGCGTCGTTCAGACTTCGATCGAGCTTACCCACGGCGCTCCCGATACAGGATTGAGCGGCAGCCAGACTTCGAAGCTCGTCCCTTGCTCGATTTCCGTCTCGAACTGGAGCCGTCCCCGCAACGCGGTAACGAGTTGTCGCGTGAGGGCGAGACCGAGCCCGTTGCCGCCATGGCAGCGACTCTTCGAGGCGTCGGCCTGACGAAACGGCTCGAAGAGAGAGGCTCGTTGATCGTCGGGGATTCCTGGGCCAGTATCCGTCACTTGCATGTGGAACCATGAGGTGCCCGCGTAGACGCGCGTGCCTGCCGAGATTCGCACGCCACCCCTGCTCGTGAACTTGACTGCGTTCTCGGCTAGACACCGAAGAATCTGCGCAGTCCGGCGTTCGTCCCCGTAGAGCTGGCTCGGAATCGCCTCCGTTAGTTCCGCGTGCAGCCATAGGCCCTTGGAAGCGGCCTGTGCCTTCAGGGACTGCACGGTCTCCTCGATCACTCGGATAGGAGCAAAGGGCAGCACGCGTGCTTGGAAGCGTCCTGCCTCCAGCTCCGCATAGTCGAGCAGATCCTGGATGATGCCGCGGAGCCGATGGCCGTTGCGCTGCACTGCCTCTAGGGGGGCGATCTGCGCCGGAGGCGCATTGCAGCGTCGCCAATTCTTCTCGAGGGTGTCCGCAAAGCCGATGATCGAGGCGAGCGGAGCCTGCAGGTCGCGGCTCAGATTCGCCAGGAATGCTCCTTGCGCTTGCTCTGCCCGCTGGGAGTGATCGCGGGCTTGCTCGAGCCATGTGTTGGCTGCGAACAGGGTATCGCTTGCGCTCGTGGCTCCCCACTCGTGCAAGAGCATCACCGCGGTGAGTTGGACGCACAAGGTCGCGGCGGACAGGCCGTGGCTCAGCGAGACTGCATCCGGGTGGAGATGACTCGTCAGCTCGACCCCCGACTCGGCGAGCGCGAGAAAGGCGGTCTCGATCGCGATGCAGATCCCCGTCCACGCGAGTGTCGCACGGCGGTGTAGAAGCGTCACTGCAACAGTGGGGAGCAGCGCGAGCCAGAAGCTTGCGGCCGACAGCATTCCGCCCGATACCCACATGATCGAGCTGATCTGGCACACGAGGAACAGGATCAGGAGATTCGATGGGAGCTGTGCGGATCCGAGCCAGCGGTAGAGCAGCATGATGCTGATCTGCGTGGGGATCACCGCCAGTAGCATGCTCGACAGGGGGAACGCGACCTCCCTGGGAAAGACGTAGGCGATGAGCGCAGCCTGCAGCAGGATCATCGGGATGCACGTGGCGCTCACGGTCATCAAAAGATTCAAGCGGCGATACTCACTCGGGTCCCCGAGCTTGCTGGGAGGGGTGCACAAGTGAACGAGACGTTCCCAGAGAGCAGACCAGCGGAAGCTCTTCGGTGCAGAGACCTCGGTGTGTAGATCGCACAGGGCGGGGTCAGGCTGTCGTTCCGCATGATGCGCCACGATGTCCACCAGGGCGGCACGGTCGATCGGCTTCGTGACGTAGTCGTCGAAACCCGAGCGTAGGCAGCGCTCTCGCTCCATTGCGAGCGCATGGGCTGTGAACGCGATGATCGGAATCGTGACCCCGCGCTCGCGTAAGATCTTGGCGACCTGATGTCCGTCCATCTCCGGCATCTGGATGTCGAGGAGGACGACCTCGAACGGTTGGCCACTGGCCTCCGCCTTGCCGACTGCGTCGATCCCCTTCGGGCCGGACTCGCAGCACGTGATTCGCGCGCCTGCTCGACTCAGGAAGTGACGCACCAAGCGGAGATTGTCTGGATTGTCGTCGATCAGCAGCACGCGGCGGCCGATGATGTTGGCGGGGGGAGTATCCGTGGAGTCCGGATCGGTGGAGTCTCGGCCAAGCCGCGGGTTCGTAGCGGAGGAGCGTTCCAACGACCCGCTTTGCGTCGAGCCTGCGGAGGCCGGTGAAGTGCTCGCGGTTTCGCCGGGTCTGAGATGCTCGGCTGGAGTCGCCTCATCTTCTTCTGTGCGGGTCCCGCGTGCACGGTCCGGGGGTTGCGGCAGCTCGAGCCGGAACGTACTCCCATAACCGGCTCGGCACTCGATCGACACGCTTCCGCCGAGCAGGTCTGCAAGCATCTGGGACACGATCAGACCGAGGCTGGAGGAGCTTCCGCCGAGACGCTCGCTCGCCGAGGGCGTGCACGTGGGCTTCGGAGAGCTGAGCAGCTGTGCGATCTGCTGCTCTGTCAGCTCCGCCCCGGAAGCGATCACCTCGAAGTCGAGCCGCCCGCCCTCGCGGTCGACCACGCGATTCGCACGCAGACGAAGCTCGTGCTCGAAGCAGTGCGGAATGGCGTTCTCGATCAGGTTGAGCAGGATCTGTCGGAGGCGGCGGGCGTCCGTCACCACGTGCTCCGCCAGCGCGGGAGTCTCCTCGAGGGTTAGCCAGGTGCCTTCCGCCTTTGCCACGTCCTGCAGCTGCACGATCAGCTCGGCGAGCAGCTCTCGAATCTCGATCGAGGTCCGCTTGACGGGGATTTGGCCTTCCTCGATCTTGGCGATGTCCAGCACACCATCGAGCGTGCCCAGCAGGCGTTGTGCGTGGCGCTGGATGGTCTTCAGGGTGCCGTGATCCGTCGTGTCCCCAGTCGTACCCTGCTCCAGCTGGTCCAGGGCGACCTCGGTGAATCCGAGGATCGCCGCCATCGGGGTGCGCAGCTCATGGCTCATGTTGGTCAGAAAGCTCGTGCGCTGCGAGAGGCTGGCTTCGACCCGTCGGCGAGCTCGAAGGAGCTGTTCGTTCGCGTGGCGAAGCATGGCGAGAGCAAGGACTCGAGCGCGGTCGTATGTGGCGGCTTGTCCGAAGGCGAGAGCGATCAGCGTGGTCGTCGAGATCCACCACACGCGTGCGTGATGTCGCGCGGTGCCGTGGTTGGGGAACTCGTGGCCCAGGTGCGCGGCCGTCAGGAACGCGGCGCACACCAGCAGGGCGACTCCCGCCCAGACCAGGGCCAGCTTGCGCCCTCCAGTCAGTAGTGCCATGAGAGGCAGACCCGTGACCCAGAACAGAGACGAGGCGGTGGGTCCACCCATGGAGTAGGCCGAGAACGAGAACACACCCGTATAGAAGAGCAAGGTGAACTGGGTGGGAATCGTCAGCTGTCCGAGCAGCTTGCCCGCCCACAGGGACAGCAGGTTCAGTCCCACTGCCCCGGCGAAGAGCAGGCGGAGCTGGGTGCCGAATTCACCCGGCAGGGGCTGCAGCAGCGCGTACAACGCGCAGATTACCGAGACGCCGAGGCCGATGCGGATGGTGTCGCGATAGCGCTGGGCGAGGGTCGGGTCGGCGACCCCGTCGGGCATGAACCATTCGACCAGCCGGTTTGCACGAGGTGGTTCTAGATGCACGCGATCAACCGATGTCGCAGCGCTCCTGTCGGTCCGATCCATCCAGACTCCGCCTATGAATCGTGGGGTCCCCAGACTGCGCTTCTGGAGGCTCCTGCATAGAATCGGCTTCCAACGCGCCGATCTTGGCCGTTTTCTAGCCCGGCTTCGCCCGCCGGCTGCCAGCACGGGCGATTGGGACTTCGCGTCTCGGCTCGGCGGCCCCGCTGTGTAGCAGACGCGCAGCTCGAACGCGCCTCAGTGGGTGTTTACCGCCTGGCGGCTGGACCATTCCTTGCTAGCTCTATGGGGCATGTATTACCAAGTACTCGTCCCGCTGGATCTGTCCTCTCGCGCCAAGCTCGGAATTCAGGCACTTCGGAAGGTGGCCGCGCACGGGGCCTCGGTCGAGTTGCTGCACGTGATCGAGCAGATCGAGGGGATCGACCCGAGTGAACTCGCGGACTTCTACGAGCAGCTGCGAGTGCAGGCACAGGCAAAGCTCGAAGAGTGGTCCGGACCGCTGGGCGACGATGGCTACCACGTTCGCATCACGGTCCTGGTGGGGAGCCGCGTTCCCGCCATCCTGCGGCATGCAGAGGAGCAAGCGTGTGACCTGCTGCTGCTGCCCTCGCACGCACTGGACCCCTCTGCGGGAAAGCAGGCGTTCGGCAGCGTGAGTCATCGGGTTGCGTTGCTTGCGCATTGTCCCGTGCTGCTGGTTCGCTGAGCCTTATTGCGACGGAGGAGACTCTTGCGACTCGCCAGCACGAATCCCCACTCACCAAAGGCTGGAACGTAGGTGTGGTAGGCGTGAGCCTGCAGTGGGTGGCTGAGTTCCGAGCCGAGATCCAGGCCGTCCAAGCTCGTGTGGATACACCAGAAGGCGGCGCGCGCGTAAAGCGGGGAAGTCGCCTGTGTCGCGATCGCGCCAGCACCTGAGGGCCTTCATAGCAGCAAGCGGTAGAACGAACGAGAGTACAGACGCGACAGCGAGAGATCGTGCGGATCTGGGAAGTCGAGAATTGCGACGTCGTAGAGCTCGGACGTCTTCTCGAGAAACTTCCACGCGTCGGCGTTCACGATCTCTACGCGCGGGTCGCGGAGTGCGTCTCGGTTCAGCCCCCGGAGTACGTGGTGTTCACGGAACAGTCGCGTGATCGCCGGGTGAACCAGGGACTCGTGATAGCGGTACTCGTCGCGCGAATCGAACTGGATACTCCCGTTGATGTACATGCGCACGTTGGATCCGTTTCGCGTGACGACCATGCGCTGGTAGGCAGAGTTCGTCGAGAGGATGATGTCGTCGGTGTAGAGTCGGTCTTCGAGGAACGATGAGAGTCGGTTGGCCTGTACCGAGAACTGCAGGACCGAATCGCCAACCAGGTAGCTCGATAGGGCGCCCGCGAGCAGCTCGTAGACGAGCCCGCAAACGGATACGAAGAACACCGATGCGAGCAGGGTCGTGTGTGCGCGGCGAAGCTCCGAAGGGCTCGATTCCGTCACGGTCGCGTGCCTACGACCGCAGCAC
>QJZC01000067.1 GCA_003247575.1 Pseudomonadota bacterium | reverse complement strand
CAAGAGCATCAATTCAGTGAGCTCAGGCCTCGCAGGCCTCCGCTTACCCCGGACGATCGAGCTCTGGACTCGCGAACTGAATCCGTGGAGCTAGCCTGACTCCTCGGATGCTTCGGGAAGCTGGGCGAGTGCGTGAGCGATCTCGTCGAGAGCCTCTTGGAAGTAGGTCCGAAGCTTCTCGACCTGGTCTCGGGTGACCACCGACGCCTTGTAGTTGAAGTTGAAGCGCAGCTTCCCGTTGTAGTCGATGACGGTCAGCATGACCCCGAAGGGTGGGATCACGGGTGTTGTGATCTCGATCGCGTCGACCGACCAGTCTTCTCCGCGCAGCTGTGGAAAGTGTAGCGAGATCAGGTTGCTCAAGTTGAGGTTTGCAGTGGGCTTCTCGGCTTCGAACACCGCCTTGCGTAGGTGGTCGAGCGGCACGTTCGCTGTGATGGCGCGCTCGAAGACCAGGCGCTTCTTGTGAGCGTTGTGAGTGACCTGGTGTCGTACCTGTGCCTGAATAGAACGCATGATCTCGATCGGACTCGGGTTCTGGTCGAGTTCGACTTCCGCCATGAGTCCCGCCAGGTGGTTCGCGAACGAGCGAAACCTGCCATGCCGTGGACGCGTCTCCGCGACGAGTGAGATCTTGACCCGACCCGGATCGATGCCGGCCTCCCGGTTCCAGCGCCAGCTCGCCAGGCACAGGGCTCCAGAAATCAGCGACGAGAGGCTTATGCCGGCACGCTGGCGAAGTGGGCGCCAGTGTGCGAGGCGTTCGCGATCCAGCACGAGATGCAGCATGCCGTCACTGCCCCGGTAATCGAAGGAGCGATTCTCGAGCAACGGAGTCAGCGGTGTGCGCATCAGGCGCCATCCGATCCGCAGCCAGATACCCAATCCAGCGAGGCCCCACAGAATGCCCTTCAGGCGACCGATCTCCAGTGCCCTGAACTCGTCCTGACGTGGGTACACGTCACGGCGCGCGTCCGAGATGGGCTGGCCTGTGCGTGCGTTTTCGAGGAACTCCGCAAAGTCCTGCAGCATCTCGATGAAGGCGCGGCCATCGGCGAGAGCATGGTGCTGTTTGAAGAAGAGCCGCGCCGAGTCATCTTCGATCTGGGCGAACGTGACGTGAAGTGGAAACTCGCGGTACACGTCGATGAAGCGATCTCGGATCTCCGTGCGCAGCTTGGTGAGCGCATCGTCGGCGGCTTCGCGCAGGTCCACGTAGTGGAACAGCCGCTCGAGCGCGACGGGCGACTGGACTTCGTAGTAGAGGCTATGGCTCTTCGGTTCGGCGGCCGGATTGGGGCGCACCCACGCGGCGCAGCTCGGATGGCGGGCCAGGAGCAGCCGCAATGCTTCCGCGCACTCGTCCGGCGTCACGGCTCCAGAGAGCAGCAGCTCCCAAGTCGGCGCGTTCGAGCTGCCGTGCTCGGCGCTGGTGGCAGCCAGGCATCCGCGGTCCATGTAGTCCAGCGGGTAGCGCGTGACGGGCGGCTCCGAGCTGCCGAATCTGGACTCCGAGATTGCGCTCATTCCGCCACCGGCTCGCGCGGAGCGTTCGATCCGGCGAGCTCCTTGCTGCGCGCAGCGCGCTGCTGCGAGGCCATCCAACGGTGGGGAGCGCGAGGAAACCAGCGCTTGACCCAGTCGACGATGACGCTCTCGACCCCCAAGCGCAGCTGAGGAGTGTTGCGTTCTATGGCGCGAACGATGCGATGCGCAGCCTGCTCGGGTGTGCGCTTGACGACCTGAGCGAACTGCTGCGTGGCTACGTCCACGCCTTCGGCCCAGCCGGGAGCGGATGCGACCAGATTCGTATGAACGCCTCCCGGATAGACACAGGTGACGTGCACATTGGAGGCGGCGAGCTCGACCCAGAGGACCTCACTGAGTCCCCGGATGCCGAACTTCGAGGCCGCATACGCCGCCTGCGTGGGAATTCCGATCAGACCGAACATGCTCGAGAGGTTGACGATGTGTGCCTCGGGGCGTTGCTTCAGGTAGGGGAGGAAGAACTTGCAGCCGTACACGACGCCCATCAGATTCACCTGGATCACGCGCTCGAGGTGTTCGACGGGATGATCCTCGAACGTGTAGCCCGAGATGATGCCAGCGTTGTTCACCAGCAGGTCTGCCTGGCCGTGCGCCGCGAGGACTGCCTCGGGGAGCGCGTGCATCTCGGCGCGATTCGAGACGTCTACCGTATGTACGGACACGGCACGTCCATGGGACTCCACGACCTTGGCGACCTCGCGTAGCGCGTCCGCCTGGATGTCTACCAGGGCCAAGGAGCAGCCACGTTCAGCGAGCTGAATCGCCAACGCTCGGCCGATCCCACTCGCAGCGCCAGTGACCACCGCAACCTTTCGATCGAGTTCCCGAATCGGATGACCCCCTATGCCATGCCGGGGCGCGCGTCCGCCCGCTTGCGAGCGACGACCCTGTAGGTATTCGAGCGCGAAGACCAGCGCCTCACGCCCGCATCGAGCAGCGCATCGGCGGCGAACGCGAATACGAACAGGGGTCCGAGCGTGGTCAGCACGGTGGCTCGCCACAGGGTGCGCAGAGTGGTGCGAGGGGGCTGCCAGGGCATTCCCGCTGGCGGTGCCAGACTCTCGAGCACCGTGTAGAGCCAGAACGCGATATCCGAGGACAGATTCGCGCTGGCGCGGAACTCACATACGATCTCGAAGCTTCGCTCCTCGAGGGCTGTGCGCAGGTTGTCGAGAGGCACGAAGTGCAGATGCTGTGGCTGGAACCACGATGCCCAGCGCCTGCCGAACAGCCGCGCGAGCGGGTAGTCCGGATCGGGCACTTCGATCTGTAGGATTCCGCCGGGCTCGAGCACCAGTGCAGCCGCATCCAGCTCGGCCTTCGGATCGAGTGTGTGCTCCAGATAGTGGTGCATGCTCACGACGTCGTAGCGGGCGCGAAGCTTGTGAGCGACATCTGGAAACATCTGCCGATACGCCTCGCTGATCCAGCCGCGACGTTCCGCCTCTTCTACGCCTTGTGTCATGTCGAGACCGTCGAAGCGGCAGTGGGGCCATACTTCGGAGGCCATTACGCAGAAGTGTGCCTGGCCCGTTCCGACGTCCAGCCAGCGCTCCGGTTCGTGGATCCCCTCGAGGGTTTCGGCGCGCCGCTTGAATAGCTCCGCACCGGATTGGGCGGCAAGTTCGAGCGGGCCTTCCCAGGCGCCGCCATAGAAGTCCTTGTAGTAGAACTCGAGACCCTCCAGCGAGAGTCGAGGATTCTGGAAGACGTGGCCGCAGTCCGAGCAGCGGTCGAGGCGGAAGTGTCCTGGCTTGTGATGAAAGAAGTCCTTGGTGACCAGTCGCTCGTTCAGGCTCTTCGATCCACACCAGGGGCAGTCCGATCGGGCGGGCTCGAAAAAGGCCGAGAGCCCGTCCGCAATCCATGCGGAGTACTCCTTGCGGCTCTCCGCTTCCCTTTGCAGCCGCTCCCGCGCCGCGCGATCCCGGGAACTCGGATCCGGACGCGCTGCGCGCGCAAAGCGGAGGAGATGTTGGGCCCACAGAGCGGTTCTCGCGGCGAACTGCGTACCGAGATCGCGCGGTCGCAGGTTCGCTCCGGTGAAGACCAGCTGGGGCTGCAGCTGGAAGAGCACGATTGCCGCAAAAGCCCAAGCGGGCGCGAGCCAGAGCCCGGCCAGGAAGAGCAGCAGCTCGGCCGTCTGTAGGCCGATGACCAAGCTCGTCGACTCCCCTACCAGAGCGCTCCAGAAGCGCATCGAGTCGCGCGCTTCCGAGGGAAGTGCGCGCAAGCCGGGAAGAACAGCCAGCTCCGCTCCGGTGCCCGCGTAGTACTTGAGCTGAATCGTTGCGCGCGCCACGACGTCGGGCTCGAGTTCACTCGATGGATCCAGCGCGAGGCGGGACCGTTCGAGGACATCACGCCGGACCAGCATCGCGTGGCCGGCGCCGCGACCAGGGGCCAGACGGGAGCGAGAGTAATCCGCGATGTCGCAGGAGCGGACGAGGAGTAGGGCGCGCTCGACGGGTAGATCCTCGGGGACGAGGTCGATGACCCCGAGACTGCGGGCGCTGGCGTATTCGATCGCTCGCGCGCGAAGCTCGGGGGAAATTGCGACTCCGCGAGCGACCAGGACCTCGTAGGGGGTGCTGTCTTCGGAGCGCGGACGAGTCGAAGCCGTTCCCAACGCGAGGATGGCTGGATCTCGGACGATCTCTGGAATCCGTTGGAGAGCCTGTGCACGCGCCCGCGTGCGGAAGCCGTTCAGCAGGACTCCGGCGACCGTCAGGATCCAGATCCAAGTCAAAGCAAGGCTTCCAGCCGCCGTGCTGCTTGCAGTTCGCCGCCCGCCTTGCGGAAGGAAGCTCCGATGTGCTCCGCCGCCATACGGAACGCAGGGTTAATCAGCACTTCGTCGACCGCCGTCTTGAGTGCCTGCGAGCGAACTCGGCCGAAGCGTACGCGCACGCCCGCTCCCGCATTCGCCACCTGGCCCGCGATGACGGGCTGGTCGTCTCGGATCGGGCACACGACCAGCGGAAGGCCGCGCGCGAGGGTCTCACAGACCGTGTTGTGGCCGCCGTGGCAGACGACCGCGTCGACTCGCTGGAGCAGTGCCAGCTGCGGTACCCGGGGACGCACGAGGATGTGCTCGGGAGTCGGCCCGACGAGCTCTGGCGGAGCGACCAGAATCACCTGCCGGTCCGGCTCCTTGAATGCCTCGAGGACCGCTGAGAAGAAGCGACTCCCGATTTCCGCGTTTAGGGTGCCGAGCGAGATCAGGATCCGCGGTCGATCGTCCAACCAATCCCACGGGAAGGGCTCGCGCTGCGCCCGGCTCCGCATCGAGGGTCCCACGAAGGCGTACTCCGCAGGGAACCGAGTCCAGCCGACCAGTTCGGGAGTGCTGAAGACCAGCACCAGCTGTTCCGAGAAGCGCAGATCTCCCTTCTCCATGGACTCGGCAGGAACGTCGAACTCGTGCTGGAGTTGCTTGAGCGAAGTCTCGATCCATTCGCGAATCTTCGGCAGACGAGAGAACGGTTTTGTCATCTCTGCAGTCGTTGTCGCTGAGGTGGCCCAGCGCAGCCCAAGGCGCCGACCGACGACCGCGCCCGCCAAGGCCTGCTGGTCTACCACCAGCACATCAGGCTTGAACAGGTCTACCGCACGCTCCACACCGGGCACCATCGCACGTGCGAGCGGGAGCTGGAAATTCTCCCAGAGGAAGTGCAGGGCGGCGGCGCCGCGCAGACCACGAGACTTCCCCTCGAGGTCCTGCGTGATGTCGGATGGAAGCGCCTCGAAAACGGGGAGCAGGTCTGCTTCGTTCGGGAGCAACGACAGGGCTGGATCGGGATAGCCCGCCCACGCTACGCAGTGTCCGCGATCCCGCAGAGCCTGCCCCAACGAGATCGTCGGGTTGATGTGGCCATGCAGCGGAGGAACGACGAAGAGAAAACGGCCCATGACTCAGCCTCCGGTCTCGGGCTGTGGCTGTTTGGCCAACCACTCGAGAAGGTATGCGCGAACTTCCTTGCTTCGATCCATCAGGATCGAGTGAGCGGCATCCGGGAGAATCTCGAGCCGGCAATTGGGAAGCCAGCTCGCGAGCTCTTGGCCACGCTCTATGACGTCCGAGTGTTCGCCGTAGATCGCGAGCGCCGGGCACGTGATCGTACACAGATCGGACTCGTCGTAAGGCGGAACGTTTCGCAGGTCCGAGATCAGCGATGTCTTCATGATGAAGTCCTCGGCGGCGGCGAAGCGACGCCGATGGTGGCGCTGGTCGTTCTCCTCCCGCCACGCAATGATCGTCGGCTTGTCGATCCAGACGCCTCCGACCTCGAGGGTGCCAGCGACCTTTTCGCCCCAGCCTTCGACGGGAAAGTGCGCTTCGACGAGGATCAGCCCCGCGACCCGTTCGGGGAACTTGCGAGTGAAGGCCAGCGACACCAGGCCACCGTAGCTATTGCCTGCGAGATAGACCGGCTGATCGATCTCTAGCGCGTCGAGGAGACAACGAAGATCTTCGACGCTGTCTTCGACCGTGTAGCCGGATCGAGGGCGTTCGGAGAGGCCGTGTCCCCGCAGATCGTAGAGCACGACCCGCTCATTGCGCGCGACGGCATTCGCCACCGTGTAGTACCAGCTGGACATGTTGTCCATCACGAGCCCGTGCAGAAAGATGACGGTCTTGTCGCCTGTACTACCCAGCTGCTGCACGTGAAAGCGCAGACCGTTGGCGTTTACCCAAGACATCGTGCGATGAACTCGACCAGCTGGCCTACGCGCAGGTTCATGAGCTCGTGCACTTCCATGTCGGCGACCCAGGTCACGAAGTCGACCTCGGGATACCGCTCCTGGAGCCCTTCGGCCAGTGCGACGAACTCCACGCTCTCGATCTCCACGTCCGACTCGAACGTCGTATCCAGCGTGATCTCGACATCTGTGAGGTAGTCCTCACCGATCACGTCCATCAAGACCGTACGCACGGTCTCGAGGACGCTCTGGATTCGGTCTGCGCTTGTCTCGGCTTCTGGTATCGATACCCCGACTGACAATGGAGTCTCCTTCCTTCCTCGTTGAGCTTGCTTGCCCGGCCGAGCTGCCGGGGCATGAACTGTTTCGTTTGTGCTCTGAACCCCTCGACCAGAGGTGGTTGGGCGTAAAGCAGATTCGGAGCCTTGCGAGCCTCATGGCAGAGCGCAGCTCCGTCGCATCAGCGCGCGTCCCCGCGTGCTGCTCCCTTCGCATTGGTGGGCGCAGCTGCTGCGAGATCGTCTCGGGTCGTCGGCACTGTCCATTCAGCTGGCTCCGAGCGCATCAGAATGACCTCGATTGCGTCCGTCGAGCCGAAGCGCAGCTCGTCTACCAGACAGCGAACGCCATCCTCGGGATCGATCAGGCCGATGCCCCGACGCGCGTATTCGCGCTCGAGCTCGGGTGTCACCATGCCGCCACCACCCCAGGGACCCCACGCGAGCGTGACCACGCGCGCACCGAGCTTCGCTGCGAGCAAGCGCGAGTAGAGAGCGAGGGCTTCGTTGGCGGCCGCGTAGTCCACCTGGCCCCGGTTGCCGAATGCGCCGGCAACGCTCCCGAAGCTCACGACGAAGCGGACGCCCGGAGCGAGCTCCTGCATCAGGTGCTTGAACGAGGAGGCCTTCGTGTCGAATACGCGGCGGAACGAGTCGGGCGTCTTGTCGCGGATGAGCTTGTCTTCGAGGATGCCCGCGGCATGCACGACTCCATCGATCCGCTCACGGCGCCGATAGATCTCGCGCAGTGTCTTGACGAATGCGCTCGCATCGCTCACGTCGGTCGCGTGATAGGTCACACTCGAGGCGACCTGTTCCAGCGCGGCGAGGTTCGCTCGGATCTCGCGCTCCGCCAGGATTCGCGTGGTGAGGGCTTCGACCTCGGCGGGCTTGCGCAGCCCAGTGTGATCGATGATGGCGCGGCGCAGGCTCTGCGCGTCCGGTGCGTCTGCGTAGACGCCGGGCTCTGGAGCCGTCGGAAGGGGTGTGCGTCCAACGAGCTCGATGTGACAGCCCGATGCTCGGGCCAGCGCGAGCGCGGAGCGAGCTCCGATTCCTCGGGCGCCACCGGTCACCAGTAGCACGGACTCTCGATCGAGCTCCAGCTGATGCCGCTGCGCCGGATCGAGCTCCTCGGCAGCCAGCTGCAATGTGTGTCGAACGCCGTCGACGTAGCCGACATCGACGAAGCCGTCCGTCGCCACGAGCTCGCGTACGAGGATCTCGGCGATGCTGTCGGGCGCCTGACTCGGATCGACATCGACTGCCCGCGTATGAATCTCGGGAAACTCGCGCGCGAAGGTGCGAAGCAGGCCACGCACGCCCGCCGCTGCGTGCACGTTGTCCTCTCGCACGGGAAGCGGGCTCTCGATGCCGAGACGACCTCCCAGGCCGGTAGCGACGAGCAACTGGGAAATGCAGGGAACCGCGCGTTGCTGAAGCTCGGCGAAGAGTCTCGCGATGCCGGTATTCGGGTCTTGGCTCAGAGGGCCCAGGTGCAGCCAGATTTCGCCCTGCACCGGGGGAGTGCCAGGTCGCTTCGACGCGATGCGGCCGCCGCTCGCTTCGATCTGTCGCTCGAGCTGCTTGTGCAGGTCTGTCGGACCGCCAAGGATCCGCACCGTGCGCCCCTCTAGGGCGTCGGGAGGGATCGGTGCTGCGGCCTCGATCGAGTCGTGATCGAGCGGCACGCACTCGTAACGATATCGACGTGTACGCTCGGGAACGTCGGATGAAGCCTCCGAGGAGAGTGCCGCGGCCACCGCGTCGTGCACGGCGTGCTCCTTGGCATCGGGCCCCCGCTCTGCGGGTTGCTGCGCTTCGGCGCTCGCCTCGTCGGCGTCGGTCCTCGCATCGGAGCTCGAGTCGATCCAATCGACGACCTCGCGCAGCGTCTTGAGTCGCGCGAGCTCTTCCACGACCGACTCGTCGAGTTCACCGCCGTCCCCACCGGGCAGGTCGATCCGCTCGGCGAGTTCGGCCAGGATCTCCATGCGCTTGATCGAGTCGATGCTCAGGTCGGCTTCGAGATCGAGATCGGGCTCGAGCATCTCGGTCGGATACCCGGTTCGCTCGCTCACGATCTCGAGCACGGCCTGCATCAAGGCTTCTCCGCGCAGCGGTGCGGCCGGTTCCGGAGTGCTCGCAGCGAGGCTCTGTCCGGAGTCACTGGGGGGTGTTTCGACGGACCTCGTTCGGGCCTCGCTCGAGAGCTCGGCCGGTCGAGCCGGAGCGATCGGTGCCAGGTCGATCATCGTCGCGGGCGATGCGGACGCACCCAGATAGCCGAGCATCACGTCGCGCTGCGCCGCCACCAGCTCTCGCATTCCGCGGAGATAGGTCTGGACCGCGGTGTCTCGTTCGTCCGAGCTCGCCGTCCGGGCAGCGAGGTTTACAGGTGGGATGGTAGTTACCGGCATCAAAGCTCCCTCGACGACCGAACCGGTCGCTTCGCGTACGGTGTACCCGTTGATCCGATAGTGCGGCCGCGTCTTGGCGATCGTCGCCTCGTCGATTCTGCGAGCTCCGCGTTCTCTGAAGAGTGCGGATACGGAGATCCGCAGACCCAGAGTGGCGAGCTCGCCGAGCGCGTTCAGGAACGACTCGAGCGAGGACTCGCCCGGCACGTCGCAGGGTATGGATACGTGCGGACGATCATGCAGGATCTTCCCGACCAGGCCCGAGAGCACGCGGCCGGGGCCGGCTTCGATGAAGACGCGGGCGCCGGACTGGTACATGTTCTCGATCTGCTCGCGGAAGCGAACGGGACGCGCGACCTGCTGGGCCAAGAGCTCGGACAGAGCATCGGGATCCGAGGGGTACGTCCGGCCCGTGGAGTTCGACCAAACCGGAATCGTCGGTGACTGCAGCGAGATTTCGGCGAGCCGTTTCGCCAAGGTCTCTGCAGCACCCGCGACGATCGGGCTATGGAACGCGCACGCGACCGGAATGCGTCGCGCTGCAATACCCGCTTCGGAGAGGCGCACGAGAGCTTGCTCGATCGCGCTCTGACTGCCCGAGATCACGATCTGGCGCGGTGCGTTGTCGTTGGCCAGCACGATGTCCGCGAGCCCTTCGAGCGCCCGCTCGACTTCGCCGGCGGGAGCCTGCACCGCTGCCATCGAGCCTGGGTCGTCCCCGGCGGCCTCCAGGATCGCGTGTGCGCGCGCCTCACTGAGCATCAGCAGGTCGCGTTCGTCGAAACTGCCTGCGGCGCACAGCGCGACGAGCTCTCCGTAGCTGTGACCGGCGACCACATCGGGCACGACGCCGAACTCCGACAGCAGTCGATGCACGCTCAGGTCGGCGATTCCCAAGGCGGGCTGGGCGACTCGAGTATCCGTTACGGCTCGCTGCTGCTGGCCGCGCTCCTCCTGAGAGAACGCTGTCGGTGGGAAGATGCGGTCGACGTACTCGGCCCCCAGCGCGAGGAGCTCCCGCAGGTGGGGGAAGGCTGCATAGAGGTCGGAGAGCATGCCGACCCGCTGGCTTCCCTGCCCCGGGTAGACGAATGCCACTTGGCCTGGACCGAGGCCCCGTTCTTCCGAGTGTACATAGACGCCCCGCGTCGGCTCGCCGGCGTGGAGCTCGCTGATGCGCGCGCGCAGCTCGTCGAGACTCGAGGCGACGATTGCGGCTCGCACCGTCTCCTCCGACCGGCTTGCCATGGTGTAGGCGACGTCGCGGAGCTGCCAGGGACGACCGGCTCGATCGTTCGCATCGAGCAGTGACGTGACGTGCGCGAGCTCGCGATTCAAGCCCTCGGTCTCGTTGGCGCGCAGGAGGACCAGCTCGACCGGCCAGACGCGGAGGCCCCGCTTTGGACTGTCTGCACCGGTATACGCGGACAGTACGGCGTGGAAGTTGCTACCGCCGAAACCGAACGCACTGACCGCTGCATGCCGCTGTTCCGAGAGCCACGGGCGGGTCACATCCGAGAAGTGAAACGGGCTCGTCTGTGCGTCGTAATAGGGATTCGGCTGCTTCAGGTTCGCGGTCGGGGTGCGGACGCCGGTGTAGAGCGAAAAGGTCGCCTTGATCAAACCGGCGAGTCCTGCGGCGCACTTCGTGTGCCCAATCTGCGACTTGACTGATCCCAGGGTGCAGCTCGACGGAGTTGCTCCGGAATCACGATAGAGCTCCGTCAGGGCTACGAGCTCGGTACGATCCCCCACCACCGTGCCGGTTCCGTGCGCCTCGACCAGTCCCACGTCGGCAGGAGATACACCGGACTGTGCATAGGCGCGAGCGAGCGCGAGGCGCTGCCCTTCCGGTCGTGGCGCCGTCAGTCCCATGCAGCGCCCATCGCTCGACGCTCCCGATCCACGCAGGACGGCGTAGATGCGGTCGCCATCTCGCTCGGCGTCCTCCAAGCGCTTGAGCACCACGCAGGCGATTCCCTCTCCGAGAGAGATTCCGTCTGCATCGCGATCGAAGGTGTGGCAGCGGCCGCGCGGGGACAGCGCGTGCACGCTAGAGAACAGGAGGTAGTCGTTGATCCCGTTGTGGAGATCGGCTGCGCCGCACAGCACCATGTCGCAGGAACCGCTGCGAAGCTCCTTGCAGGATTGATCGAGCGCGGCCATCGAGGTGGCACAGGCGGCATCCACGGTGAAGTTCGCGCCGCCCAGATCGAGCCGATTCGCGATACGGCCGGCAATCACGTTGGTGAGTACGCCGGGGAAGGAATCCTCCGTCAGGCTCGGGATGTGGGCATCGAGCTCCTCGGGCAGCTCACCCAAGAACTGGGGGAAAAGTGCGCGAAGACCGTAGGCTCCCATCAGATCGGTGCCCGATTCGGCGCCGAAGATGACGGCGGTTCGCGAGCGGTCGAACTCGCGCTCGGCGTAGCCCGCGTCGCTGAGTGCGCGCCGCGCCATCTCCAAGCTCAGGAGCTGCACGGGATCGATCGAGGCCAGCGACCGCGGTGGAATCCCATACGCCAAGGCATCAAAGGGAATCTCGGGCAGGAAGCCGCCCCACTTCGAGAGTGACTTGGATCCTGCCCGCTTCCCCGTTGCGTCGGGATCGTAGTAGTCCTGGATGTTCCAGCGTTCCTCGGGGACCTCGCGGATCGCATCGCGTCCGTACACCACGTTGGCCCAGAACGCATCGACGTCCTCGGCGTCGGGAAAGCAGCCCGCGATGCCCACGATGGCAATGTCGAGCGGCTGAGCATGCGTCTCGGGTTCGGTCTGCGGCGTATCGTCGCGCAGAAACGCGCTGCCCTCGGCGCTTACGCACTCGTGTAGCGCGGCGATGCTGAGCGATGACGAGCGCATGGTGGCGACCTGCCCGATCATGAACATGCCGTCGCGCAGCTGAACATCGCGATCGACTTCGCACAGCCGATCTCCGTCGCGGCGTACACCCTTGCTCGCAATTCTCAAGCGGCCGAGATTCAGGTCTTCGAGCGCGGCCCAGATCTCGTGCACTCCGGAGCCGGCGGCGGCCATCTCGCGCTTGCACGCGTAGAACTGCTCGATATACGGGCTGTCGAGCACCCGGATCGCGTGTCCCGGCGAGGTTTCGAGCAAGACGGTGTGATCTGCTGCACAAACCTCTTGCTGGAACAGGGGCTGCACGGCGCCGCAGGCGACTGCTTCGTGCGTGAGGATGTAGGCAGAGCCCATGAGCACGCCTACGCGAGCACCGCGCTCGACGATCGCGCCAGACAGTGCCGCGACCATCGCAGCAGAACGTGCATCGTGGATGCCGCCCGCGAATAGCACGAATACGTCGGAGAGGTCACCGTGACGCAGTAGCTCCTGAATCTGTGCTTCCCATAATGCGAAGCTCGAACGCGGACCGACGTGACCGCCGCACTCGCGTCCTTCGAAGACGAAGCGGCGCGCTCCGTCCTTGAGGAAACTCCGCAACAGTCCCGACGAGGGCACGTGGAGGTACGTGGGAATGCCGTCCTGCTCCAGGGTGCGCGCCTGGGACGGGCGACCTCCGGCAATGAGTGCGAAGGGTGGGCGCACCCGCCGGACCTCTTCGAGCTGCGCGTCGCGGACCTCTGCAGGGACGAAGCCCAGAATCCCTACTCCCCACGCACGGTCTCCAAGGCGCGCGACCGTTTCATCGAGGAGTTGCCGGACCTCGGGTCCCTTCATCAGCGCGAGTGCGAGAAAGGGGAGGCCGCCGGCCTCGCCAACGGCCTCGGCGAAGTCGGCTCGATCGCTGACGCGGGTCATCGGACCCTGGGCGATCGGATAGGCAAGGCCGTGCGCCATGGCGAACGGGGAACCGGGGCGGAGCGGATCGAGGCGACGGGCACTCGCGAGACTTGCTTCGACCTGCGAGCGGAGAGCCACGACGACGCCGCCCGCCGTGACGAAGCGATCTGCGAGAGGCCGTGCGAAGGCTCCCTCCTGTCCAACCGGCAGCCAGTCGTGGCGCAGGTCCATGCCGCCGAGCCGTCGCGCAGCGCGCTCGCTCGACACCTCCGTCTCGCGAGAAACCGGAAGATCGGGTCGTGTGTACACGCGATGACCGCCGAGCAGCACGGTCTCGCTTCCGTCCATCGCGCCGACTGCAGTGCGGATCTCGGAGGGAAGCCCTGCGGCCGCCTCTTGCACGCAAGCCAGCTGAGCATCGAGCACCACGCCAGCGGCGCCGCCCGCGATCGCCGCTGCGGCGGTGTGAAGTCCGATGCCTCCCTGAGCGTAGACGGGTCGGACGGTTGAAGCGACCAGCTGCTGCAGCAGCACGAAGCACGTGGAATCACCAACGCGTCCACCGCTTTCGGCGCCCTTGGCCACCAGCGCCTGTGCACCCGCTGCGAGGGCGATCTCCGCTTCAGCGAGCGACGTGACTTCGACCCACGCCGAGCGTTGCCCGGACTCGAGCCCGAGGGCGCGGCACAGAGGGGCGTCGGTCAGCTGTACAGGCGATGCGAGCAGCACCGTGGTCACCTGCTCCGGGAGACCCAGTGTTTCGAGTGCAGAAACATTTTCGCGATAGGGCGCGAGCGGCACGCGCACCCCAAACGGCTTGTCGGAGCGACACGCGACGCGAGCCAGACTTTGCTCGAAGCGTACCGGGTCCCGCCCGAGATCGAGGAATCCGAAGGCACCCGCTCGAAGGAGTGCGATCACCAAGTCGGCGTTCGGCTGCTCGAAGGGGGTAACGCCGACCACCTTGACGCATTCCATCACGCTCATCCGACCTCCACTCGCAGCTGTCGAGCACATCACCGCAGAGGCTACTCAGACACACGCAGCATGCGTGCGTGGGCATGGAGCTCATGTCGTCCGCGCACGCTCGCTCGTTCCAGATCGCACACGCCCTCGTGCGCGTCAGCAAAGACACCGACGAGCCGAACGAACGAGAAGTGGGCCCGGCTGCCTGCCTCGACATCCTCGAACTTCGCGACACCCCTGGGTGCCACGAAAACTCCACCTAGTGAATGAAGGCCGCATGAAAGAAGTCGTGTGCAGATCACAGAAAAGACCACCGAAGCTCGAAACGGCTCTGCTGGGATGCGAGCCGGGCTACGAAAGCCCAGACATGCTCATTCCAGCTCGATCAGCCTAACGCCCTGACTCATCCGGCAAACATGAGAAGCGGATAAAGTTTCCCTAACACAGGGGGTTGCGAATCTGCGGGCGCAAAAGGTGCTCAAGCGTGCCGGAGAGCCTCGATAATTCGCAGGCGCAGAGCGCTGCGAGCGGGCAGCACGCCGCCTGCCACTCCGATCAGCATGGAGAGCCCGATGCCCTGCCAGATGGCGGTCTGGTCGATCACCAGCTCGAAGGACAGCCCGACCAGATTCAAGGTGAAGCCGTCGGTTCCCGACGCTGCGCCGAGGCCGATCAAGCCACCGAGTAGCGATACGAGCACGCTCTCGAGCAGCAGGGTGCCTGCCACGAACCAGCGTCCGAATCCAAGTGCACGCAGGGTGCCCAGTTCGCGCGTGCGCCGACTCATCGCCGCGTAGAGTGTGTTCGTTCCAGCCAGCACGGCACCCAGCCCCATGATGAAACCGACGAAGGCTGCGATCGATGCGAACGGAGCAGAGAGGCGCTGGATCTCGCGATAGTACTCGCGCTCGGGACGCGCGGAGACTCCCAAGTTGGGCGACGTCTCGAGTGCCTCGGCCACGTCTTGGGCAGAGGCGCGATCTGCTACTCGCACCACGACCGCGGATGCGCCCGTGCGGCCCAGCTGACTGCGCAGGTCGGCGAGATCGGCCCAGATCTCACCGGCGAAGACCTGACCAGGCGCTTCGATCGTGCCTGCGACGACGGCCCGTTCGGAGTCCATCCACAGCTCGGTGCCGATACCGATTCCGAGCTTGCGCGCCAGCAGCGTACCGACCAGGACCTGACCCGGCTCGCGCGGGTAGGTACCACTCGCGAGCCGCACACCATCGTGCACCTCGAACGCCCGCGGTGTGACCCCTCGATAGGTGATGAATCGTCCCTCGGCATCGGGACCTTCGCGCTGGGTGCGGCGGATTGCGCGCGTCATCAGGAATTCGACGCTGGCGATCGGGTCGCCGCTCGCATCCTGCGCGATGTCGCTCGCGAGTCCGAGCTGCTGGATCGAGCGAGCCTCCAGATACGAGATCTCGGCGCTGGCTGCTCCCTCGGATGTAACCAGTACATTGCGCGGAGAGCCGGTAGACAGCGCGATACGCGAGATGCCCTTCGCGGTGGCCGACATCACCACGAAGACGAGCACAGAGACTGCAACGCCGATCATGGTGACGGCAGTGCTCCCCTTGCGGGCGAGAACGTTGCGGAATGCGTAGATCAGCGTAACCGGCATTACATCGCAAAGCGCAATGCCGTCGCGATCGGCATTCGCACTGCTCGAACGACCGGCTGCAACGCAGCCAGAGCGCCGACGACGAGTGCGAAGAATGCAGTTCTCATCAGCGACGAAGCATCGAGCAGGAAGTTGGGAGGAGGTTGGCCGTCCGTGGCGAAGTAGCCAGCGTTCGCCAGCGAGGCCACGCCGAACGCAAGCAGGCCGCCGGCGACACCCCCGATGATGGAGACCAGGGTAGACTCGCCGAGGATCATGCTGATGATCCATGGCTTGCTGAATCCGAGCGCTCTCAACGTGCCGATCTCGACCGTGCGCTCGCGGATGCTCATCGACACGCTGTTGGCGACGACGAGTACGGTCACCAGCAAGGTGAGGTAGCAGATCCCCTCGAATGCGCCGAAGATCTCGGTGAATCCGGACAGCACGTTGGCCATGTGCGCCTTCTCCGACTTGGTCTCGGTCGGTACGCTGTAGTTGTTGAAGCGCGCATCGATCAGGCGCCCGAGGCTTGCTGCATAGTCGGCACTCTCTGCCTTGACCTGGATATAGGTGGCTCGGCCGCCGTCGCCGACCACGTTCCCGAGGTAGTCGATATCGACCAGTGCAGCGGCGCCGTAGATGTCGTCCCCATCGATGTCCCCAACGATGGTGAGCGGTAAGGATGGCCCCTTCGCGCTCGTTCGAACCGTGACCCGGTCGCCGATCTTCCACTGGTTCTGGTCCAGGACGGGGCGTCCGACCAAGGCGGCGGAGCGCGTGCTCGCCAGGAGTTCGGCTTCCTCCGGCGAGATGCCGGACATCGGGCGGATGTCGAAGATGGAGTCCCACTCGACTCCGAGCGCCAGTACCCCAGACTCCTCGGAGCGTCCCTTGCCGATGAAGACGCGGATCGGGGATACGGCAAGGACCCCCGGCGTGTCCCGGAGCTCGCTGGCATAGCTGCGTGGGAGCTGCGCGACGGCCAGACCGGAGAAGCCGGAGGCCGCGCGCGGCGCCACCGACAGAATGGCTCCGCTCGCCCGCAGCTTGAGGTCGCGCTCCATCGTATCGAGCGAGCTCTTCAAGAGCGTGTAGAGGAAGAAGGACACCACGAGACCGAAGAATGTGATGATGGTGCGACGCGGGTTGCGCACGAGCTGCCGGCAGATCACCCGAAATGTCTCGAGGGCGCGTCCGATCAGGACCATCGGACCTTCTCCCGGCGCCGCGTCTTCCCAGACATCGTCCCAGAGGAGGGGACGCAGCGGCTCCGCGCCTGGATCCGAGCGGGGCTGTGACCAGGGGTGCGGACGTAGACCGGCCCAGGCCGGATTCTCGTGGGCTCAGGATCCGATTCTCGCATCGGTGTGACTTCGTCCTCCGAACGGGCGTGCCGCGGGCTCTCGCCTAGAGGGCTCTCGCGAGGGTTCGCACAGAAATATATAGGAAGCGACGCCTGGTCGGAAAACCCAGCGCGGATCTGCGCCCCCAGCGGAACCTGCGCGCTCAGCCGAGAGCGGGCGGCCGCCCGTCGACCAGGATCGGGAACTGGCGCTCCGGGTCGTCGGCGGGGATCGGTGCCGCTCCGTCCACCGGATGTACGTGGGCTCCGTCCGGGGCGAGCTGAACGATGTAGGCCTTGCGCACATGGAGGCCCGAGTGGGGGCCGGTCGTGTGCGGCGTCAACGAGGAGAAGACCACGATGTCTCCCGCGTGAGCGGGGACGGGCACGGCGTCCGCGGGAGCTTCGTCGAGGCAGACGAAGCCCAAGTCGCCCAGCCGGTGTTCCAGGGTTCCGCGGTGGTGGAGCCCAGGAGCGACCCAGGGGCAGCCCGATTTCTCGTCCGTGTCCGATAGCGCCACCCAGCAGGTCAGGTACTGCTGCGGCTCGAGATATGCGTAACCGTTGTCCTGGTGCCATGGGAACGGCTGCTGCGTGCCGGGCTTCTTGTACACCGCCTGATCCCAGTACAGGCGGACGTTCGGCCCGAGCAGATCATGTCCGAGGTCGCGGAACACGGCGCTCGCAACGAACTCGCGCAGTCGTGCCGAGTGCTTGACCAGATGGGTGCTGAAGGTGATCTCGTTCGCACGCGCGATGAACTGCTTGCCTCCCGGACGCGAGCGGAGCACCGCCTCGACGCGCGCCTCGATCGGGTCGATCTCGGTGAGTACGGCGTCCACGGTCGCAGCATCGAGAGCGCCCGGCACGAGGAAGTACCCCGCGCGGTTGTAGCTGTCCGCCTGCGCCGCGCTGACCCGCCGGAACGGTCCGCGTACCGGCTCCCAATGGAAGCCGCGATTCAGTGGGTGGAGTCGCAGCCCCAGCTCGGCTCCGGTGGAGTTCGCGGGACTGCTCATGAGGAGGCCTCCGTGCGCGGCGGCCAGCCTGGCCATCCACGCCGCAGCGGATTTGGAAGCGGGGGCGGCACGGGGAGATCTGTGGCGGGCCGTGGCCAGGCGATGGGAGTATGGTCGCTCGCGATCCGTTCCCCGGGGCGAATGCCGGGGCGGTCGACGCACGGATGCGGAAATTCGTTGCGTGCACGATGGCTGCCGTCGGCGAAGTAGATCACGGTGTGGACGCGTCGCGTCCGTTCGCTCGGATTCGGCCTTGCCGTGTGCAAGGTGAGCCCGTGGTGGAAGGCCACGCAACCCGCGGGCACCCGTTCCGGAAAGTACACTGCCACTCCGCGCGCTTCGGCTCCGTGGGCGAGATCGAACCCGTCGCCCGTGAAGATGTTCGCGAACTTGCGGACGCCGAAGCGATGGCTCCCGGGGACGTAGCCCATGCCACCGTTGGCGGGGGTCACGTCCTCGAACGGAATCCAGGCGGTCACGGTGTCGGTCTCCTGGATCGGCCAGTATGGCTGGTCCTGGTGGGCTGCCGTGCTCTGTCCACCAGCCTCCTTGTAGAGCGCTTGATCGTGCCAGATTCGGACTCGTTCCACGCCGAGCAACCTGGCCGCGGTGGCGGCGAGGCGCGGATGAAAGCTCAGCGGCCGCACTTCGGGGAAGTCTTCCCAGAGGTTCAGGCACTGCTGAAACGACTGCTCGTAGCGGGTCTTCTGGTCGAGGGATCGGGTGTCTGATGACATGCGTGAGTGTACGGCGCGGTCGACCGAGTTGCCGAACAGGGTGATTTCGGCTGCGGTCAGGAGCTCTGGCACGATCACGAAGCCTCGCTCCGCGAACTCTTTCACGAGTGCGTCTGAGACCGGTGTGCGGGGGCTCATACGGAGGCCCCCGGTGCGCTCGAAGTCGAGTCGGATAGGACCAGGGATTCGGATGCAGGCAGGGCCATCCAATCGATGACGGCGCTCTGCTTCGTTCCGATGTCCCGCGTCCCGTGCGCGCCGCAGTGGTACACCATCGCAGCGCGGAAGCCATCGGTCACGTTGTCGGTCGAGCAGTGCATCAATCGGCTGTGGAAGACCAGCAGGTCCCCAGGCCGCATCAGCACCGGGATCGACGCGCTCATGTCGTGGTCGACGATCTCGTAGTAGCCGTAGTTGGCGCCCGGACGCCGATCGGGGATGTGGTCGTGCACCGGCTCGAGGTGCGAGCCTGGGAGCACGTGGAGGGTACCGTTCTCGAGGGTCGTCTCGGTGATCGCAAGCCAGAGCCCGACCTGGTCGGGGCGATCGAAGGGGAAGTAGAGCCCGTCCTGGTGCCACGGCTGCCCCCAGGCTCCCGGATGCTTGAAGATGAACTGCGAGAGGAAGCAGTCGATGGGGGAGCCGAGCAACGACTCGACGACTTCGAGAACGCGGCGCGAGCGGATGAACTCGTGGAAGATGCCCCGCCGATGCAGTCGGAAGATCTTCGAGACCTGCTCCTCGAGCTGTGCGACCTCCCGGTCGCGCAGGTTGGCTTCAGCGAGGATGAGTGCACCCTCGTGAAGCGGATTTCCTCCTGCGGCTCGCGCGAGCAGGATCGCTTCTTCGAGCATCGACTTCGTGATCGCAAGGTCTGCGAATCCGCCTAGGATGAAGAAGCCCTGCTGCTCGAAGAGGGCCCTGTGCTCGGGCCCGATGCATCGGTTCGCGTGGGTCAAGGCTCGACCTCCGTACCCTTCACTCGTCTGACCCGCTCCTGCTCCCATCGCAGCCCAGAGCCGCCATTGCGGGACCCGGGCGCATGCTGGAAGCTTACAGGTCTGTAAGGAAGCACGATATCGGGGGCGCGGGGGCGGGGTCAAGCGAGATGCGGCCACGCCGGTCACGGCCACGCCCGTCAGAGTGGCAGGCGAGGTCGCGTCGTCGCGAGGGCGTTCGCGCGAGCGGGGGGCCGAGTGGGCACGACTTGGAGAAAGCCGTGAAGAAACGAGCGGTTCGCCCACGCGGAGAGGCGCGGCGGCGGGCCATCCTCGATGCAGCGATCGAGCTGTATGCGGTCCGCGGATTTCGCGGAACGGGACTGGCCGCGATCGGAGAGCGCGTGGGCGTGTCGCATGCGGGTGTGCTCTACCACTTCGGCTCCGCGCAGAACCTCTTGCACGCGGTGCTGGAGGAGCGCGACCGGCGCTACGCGACGCACTTCTCCAGGATCTTTCAAGAGGGCGGTCTGAACGCGCTCCGG
The DNA here is from genome assembly GCA_003247575.1 of Pseudomonadota bacterium. Lineage (GTDB taxonomy): Bacteria > Myxococcota_A > UBA9160 > SZUA-336 > SZUA-336 > SZUA-336. Next base: position 33,249 of record QJZC01000067.1, on the reverse strand, counting down.
CGGCTTCCCGAGGTCGCGCGCGTGAACCTGGAGAGTCCCGGACTCGCCCAGCTCTACACCGTGCTGTTGACGGAGAATCTCGATGCCGACGCGCCGGCGCACGGGTACTTTCTGGAACGCCGCCGGCATGTGCACCAGACGCTCTGCGAGATGCTCGCCTCGGGCCAGCAGCGCGGCGAGCTCCGTCGAGACGTGCGGGTCGAAGAGAAGGCCGACGAGATCATCGCCTTCATGGACGGAGCGCAGATCCAGTACCTGCTCGACCCCGAGCGGGTGGATCTGCTGCAGCTCTACGAGAGCTATGTAGACGGTCTGCTGCGCGAGCTTCGATTCGAGGTCCCGTCTGGCGTCGGCTGACTCCGTTCCGTGTGTGGAGGAGAGCGCAACCTGCTATCTCGCGAGCAAAGCGGCGCGCACCCGGCATGCCGCTGCGAGGAATCGAGCGATGAACAAGGTTCGCGTACAGCAGGTCTACCTTCTGCTTCTCTTCAGTCTTGCGTGCGCTCCTTCAGGTCCAGCGCTGCGCGCGCCGGGCCCACCAGAGGGCTTCCTCGCCGCGGAGTGGCGCCGCGCGAGTGCGCTGTCCCCGCAGCCGCCCTTGCCTCCGAGTCCCACGAATGCCCTCGCCGACGATCCGCGAGCCGCCCTGCTCGGGCAGCGTTTGTTCTTCGACCCAGAGCTGTCGGGTGCGCTGGTGCGCACCAGCGACCTCGGTACTGCCGGGGAGACCGGACGCGTCGCATGCGATGCTTGTCACGCGCCCGAGGGGTGGTTCGTCGATCGGCGTGCTCCGGGTCGAGGCCACGGCTCGCTCGGCGCGGACGTACTCAGCCATCGCAACTCGCCGACCTTGGTCAATGCCGCGTACTACGAGTGGCAGCAGTGGGACGGGGTGTTCGATTCGCTGTGGAACCACTCGACCACGACACCGGAACACCCTTCGATCATGCATGGTAGCCGAGTGCGCATTGCGCGGGTTCTGGCGAGGAAGTATGCCGCTCCGTACGAGCGACTCTTCGGAGCCTGGCCCGCGCTCGACCTTACCCGGGTGCCGGAGGATGCTTCGCCACCGACGTCGGTCTGGTTCGCCGTCTCGGGCGACAAGTCCCAGATTCCCGCGTGGAATGCCTTGACGCCCGAGCAACAGCAAGGCTTCGACGAGGTGTACGCCAACTACGGGAAGCTGCTCGAGGCCTATCTGCGCCGCCTGGTGAGCGGGCCGTCCCCATTCGATCGCTACATTGCCGGCGAGCGCGATGCGCTTTCGGCGTCGGCCGCTCGCGGATTGCGCCTCTTCGTGGGCAAGGCGGCCTGTCACGAGTGTCACAGTGGGCCCATGCTGTCCGATGCCGCTTGGAACGGCCGCGCCTGGGAGCCGGGAAAGGGATTCCACAACCTGGGTCTAGCGCAGGATCCAGATGCGGTTCCGACGATCGCCGATCGCGACATCGGTCGCGGTCCGCTGCTGCGCGCGTTGCTCGCGGACAGCCCAAACCCGTTGAACGTCTTCAGTGGAGTCAGCCGCTTCAGCGACGATCCCGCCTATGGACGGGCAAAGCTCGAGCGAGCGGCCGCCGTAGATCCAGACGCACAGCTGGGCGCGTTCCGAACCCCGTCGTTACGCAATGTTGCGCAGACCGCGCCCTACATGCACAACGGGTATCTGGCGACGCTCGACGACGTGGTGCGATTCTACGATCAGGGGGGGCACGCTTCGGGATTCGTGGGGGAAAAGGACAAGCTCGTCTTCGAGCTCGATCTCACGGAGCAGGAGCGCGCCGATCTCGTCGCGTTCCTGAAGAGCTTGACAGGGGAGCCGGTTCCGCGTGAGCTCAGGCAGGCGCCGGGGAGGTAGGGCAGCTCCCGTCGAGCGCACGCTCAGGAATAGGGCGGCTCGATCAGGAGAAGGCTACGAGGGGCGGATCTTGCGCGTCGCCGATCTCCTGCCGCAGAAAGGCCAGGATCAGCTCCTGATTGTCCTCGAAGTCCTCGCTGGCGATCGGGTCGAACTCGAGCCCATAGCAGACCTGGTCGTCGATCAAGAGACCGCGGCGAACGCGCGCGATCACATCGAGGGCGCCGCCGGGTAGTTCGAACTGAAGCTGCATGGGCTCGTCGTCGATGAACTCCGGATCGTCGAGTGCGAAGACGGTCACGCCCGCTCCGCTGAGAGAGAGATCACACAAGGTCGCGTTCGCGCGGCGGTTGCCTTCGCCGACCAGCACGACCTCGATGGATTTGTCGGAGGCCAGACGGGCCCGTTGGTTCACGCGTCGCTCGGCGATTCGGCGCTGGGACACGGCACTTCGCTGGGTCGTGGCGTCTACGACCAGCGAGCGCAGCGTGAGCTGTTGATGTGCCGCATCCGCATGCTCCCAGTCGAATTCGATCCCATAGAGCACGGCTCCCGGTGCGGAGCGGATCCGGCGTACGTAGGCCACGAGGGGCGTGTCGAAGCGAGCATCGCCAAAGCGGCCGTTCAGGGTAATTTGCTCGCCGATCTGGAAGCCAGGATCCTCGTCCTGTTTGACTGAGATGCTCGCTCCCGAGAGCGAGATGTCGCGCCAAGTTCCGACTGCGCGCCGCCCGAGCTGGGCAGCGGCCATGGTGAGAGCCTGAGTCGCGCGATCCAGCGGGGTGCGAGGCGCTCGGCGCCGGTTGAACAGTCCGAAGAGATCCGAGGGGAGCGCGGCTTCGAGGCCCTCGGGCTGCGCGAATGCAAGGCCGTAGCAGTCTTCGGCCGAACCGCTCTTGAGTCCACGAACGGTCGCGTTGAGACGCAGCGAGATCCCTCGCGCGGGACACGAGAGCAAGAGCGCGACGCGGTCGCCCGATCGGATCGGGGGACGGATCCCACTCGTAGTGCGCGCCATGAGCCCGCGAGCGCTCACGTCGTCCATGCGAGCTGGGTATCGACGGCCGTCCGACAACTCTAGAGTGAGCTGAAACAGTTCCAGGGCGAGATGCGTCGCCACGCGGTAGCACGCGCGCTGCTCCATGACTCTTGGGACTCCCGTAGTTCTGGGTTGAGTGGCGTTTGCCGCCAGCAGCTGAAGTCGATCGATCCGAGCTCCGCCGGCGGACTTTTCTCGACCTGTTCATCGGCGAGGGCTCCTGGGATCTGAAGTCCCTCGCTCCTGCGTGTGCGCTCGCGGACGCGGTGCGGCCTGCCTGCAGGAGGGCGACGTATGGACTGCCGCACCCACCGGCACAAGCACTCGCGTCTCAAGTTGAATGCGCGTCGTGCCGTCCGGCGAAGAACGAGAGAGGAGCGTCCGCTCGTACTCGAGGGAGTCCAAGGAAGGGGAGCGGAAGCGCGAGTAGCCGGAGGATTTCGCATGTTGGCTCAGATCGATGTCCCTGATTTCCTGAGTCAGATGCATCAACGCAGTCAGCGCCTGGCGCGTGGCATCGTGGATCGTCTGGGAAGCCGGGCGACTCGGGTGAGGGTAAAGGCAGGCACGGATCTGCTGGCTCGCGACGAGGCGTGTTACGCGTTCATCGAGAGCGGTGTGCTCCGCTTCATGCACGCAGGGCGCGCGATTCGCTTCTTCTCCGACGGAGATCTGCTGGTCGCCGATGCGCACACGGGGCTGTGTGGTGCGGTCGCCGAAGCCAGCTTCGCGTGCGATGTGTTGCTCATCCCGCGAACCGAGCTGATCGCATCGCTACAGAGCTCGCCCGACCTGTTGCACCCATGGCTCGAGCTCGTGGCGATCGAGAGCCACATCCTGCTCGTACTGGCGGCGCTCTACTCCACCGTAGATGTGCAGCCGAACCTTCGCTTCGAACGATTCGAGGATCGAGACGTGATTCTGCGCGAGGGAGAGCCGTGTGATTCCATCTTCGAGCTCATCGAGGGGTCCGCGATCGTCACCGTGGGGGGACAGCAGGTGGGTGTGGCTCGTGCGGGCGAGTTTCTGGGCGAGATCAGCTTCCTGACGGACTCCAACTGCGGCGCGACCGTGACCGCGGCGGACGTGTGCCTGGTCCAGGCGATCCCCAAGGAAGAGTTCTCTCGCATGATTCAGAGCCGTCCGAAGGCTGCGATCAATTTGGCGCGCATCCTTGCGACGCGTGTGGTCGAGCTCAACTCGAGTCTCGCACAGGGGTCTTAGGCGTCCCGATCGCATGAGCCTACACGCGAGTGCTCCGGCGGTGGTATAACGGGCGCATGAGTCGGAGCCCGACCGAACGTAGAGTCCGCATCGCAGCCGAGGACGCCGATGCCGTCGATCTCTGTGTGTGGGAGTGGGAAGGAGCGTCTCCGAGCGTGCTGCTCGTGCATGCGACCGGGTTCCATGCCCGCTGCTGGGACGCGGTGATCGAGCAGCTTCCAGGTGTGCATTGCCTGGCTGTGGATCTGCGCGGACATGGACGCAGCAGCAAGTGCGGGCCCTACGGCTGGAGCCGCTTCGGCGACGACATCACGGAGCTGGCCCGGTCGTGTGGGCTGCGCGGCTGGCTCGGCGTTGGCCACTCGCTCGGGGGACACGTCGTCACCCAGGTGGCCGCGGCTCGGCCCGAGAGCTTCACATCGCTGCTCTTGATCGACCCGGTGATCCTGCCTCCAGAGGTGTACAGTGATCTCCCGCCCGAGTTCACTCCGGATCAGGCGCACTTCACGGCGCGTCGCCGGCGCTACTTCGAGTCCCCCAAGGCGATGTTCCAGCGCTTCGAGGCCCGCATGCCGTATTCAGAGTGGCGTCCCGAGGTCCTCCGAGCGTACTGCGAGTACGGGCTCGAGGCCTCTCCCGAGGGGGCGCCCGCTGCGTACACACTCGCGTGTCCGCCGGAGGTCGAAGCCGAGATCTACTCTCGCAGCCCGTTCTACAGCATCTATCACCTGCTACCGAAGGTGACGCATCCGGTTCATGTGGTACGTGCGCGGTGTTCCCCGAAGCTCTCGACGACCACCGATTTCTCGAGCTCACCGACGTGGCCGGAGCTCGCAGCGCACTTTCCACGCGGTCGCGACACGCACGTACCCGAGCTGTCCCACTTCATCCCGATGCAGTCGCCCGAGCGTACGGCCGTCTGGATCCGCGAGGCGCGCGACGCCCTCTGATCTGGGTCCTGGGTGGGCTTACCGGGTGATGCTCACGGGGTGATGCTGACCAGAGAATCCGTCACCGCCGTTTCGAGCGAGCCCGAAGGGGAGGTCTGATCCACGCGAACCGAGGCCTTCAGGCGCGCAGCAATCTGTGCTCCCTCATTGATGAAGTCCAGCAGGACCGTCGCTTGGCAGGGAGCCGTGTCGCAGCTCAGGGTCTCCAGGAACTTGGCATCACCGGTTAGGCCCCCGAAGCTCGGCGAGCCGGTTGCGTTGACCATCGAGAGGCCGAGCAGGCTCGACTGGATGTTCTGAACCTGGATGCCGACCACGCCGACGCTGAAGTCGAGATCGACGGTCAGATCGAGCCCAGAGCCAGGAAGACCCTGTGTGAACCCCAGGAAAGGAAAGTTGTAGATGAAGTGGCCATTGAACATGGCGTCCACGGCGATCAGATCCGCGATCGTCGTCTGGGTTGCGCCCAGCTCGACCATGGTCTGCGTCGAGTTCATTTCGATAGAGGCCAGCTGAGCGGGATCCTCGTTCAGCCCGTCGATGTCGCCAAGCGTCTGCGTGAATCGTTGATCGAACTCCGCGCCATCGCTCGCCAGGGTCAGCGTGCCCCCTGCGGCGGTGTCGATCGAGCTCGTGGGCTCTGGCGCGCCGAGCTCGGGTGTGTCCGTTCCCTCCAGGTCTCCGCCGCCGCGCTCTGGCTCGGTGCTGGGCTCTGACGCGGCGCCCGGCTTCGATTCGGCCCTGGGCTCGGAACCCGTCTTGGGCTTGGACTCGGTTCGAGTCTTTGCTTCGGTTCGAGACTTCGCCTCGGACTTGGGTGGTGCATCGGTTTCGAAGCGAAAGCTGTCGTACAGCTCCTGTGGGACAGGGAAGGGCGGAGACGGGGGCGCCTGTGCGTTCGGAATCTCTACACCCCACCCGCTTCGTACGACGTCACGTTCGACGCCCGCATTCGCGACGCGGATCTGTCCCGCTCGAACGCCGGCCGGATTCGCCTCTCCCGGGCCAGCCAGCACGACCAGAGCGCGGCCTCGAGTCGGGTCCACGCGAGTATCGACCATGGTTCCGCGGATGCCGATCGTTCCGGACGGGAGCTTCACGTTCATCTTGTCCGGATTCTGCTTTGCGATTCTCCCGCTGATGAAGCGAAAGGCTCCGCGCACCAGCTCAGCGTCGAGCTCTCCCTCGTTCGAGCTCGGGTCGAACACGAAGCGATCGATCTTCATCTTGCTGTTCGGGCCGACGGTGAACACCGTCTCGTCCAGCAGCAGGATCTGCAGTCCCGAATCGGCGCCCGTCACGATCTCGTCGTCGATATGGATCGGAGCCCCCGTCTCGAGGTCGGTGCCGACGGCCCCCGCGCGCGACAGCTGTACCTCGCCGCGCACTGCCGCGGCCACGCCGGCGCGCGGCGCGGCGCGACCGGCGCTGGGCAGCGCGAGCACCAGGGAGAACCCCAGGACGAGCCCACGGAGTGTGTACGACGTCCGATGGTTTGGGTTCGAGATGGATGAGTCCGGCATGATTCCTCGCTTGCGACGGCTCGAATGAGCCCGTGCTGCACCTACCTAGAAGCTGAGCGGCTTCGTAAGCATCAGAGTCAGCTTGCGATTCCTGAACGCATAGTTGGGCAGGTTGGAGCGGTTGATCTGGGCTTCGCCGCCGATGGAGAACACCAGGTCGCGCAAGCTTGGAATCCGGCTCCCGACGAGCGTCGCGAACGGGATCCCGAGCGACACACGGGCCCGCGTGCGCAGGTCTCGGCGTTTCGAGGTGCTGATTGAGTCCTGGTTCTTCTTGTAGCGGTCGAAGCCCAGGCTCGCAGACGAGGCCACGAACAGGCCGCTCGGGAAGGTCCACTGGTGGGAGGCCTGGAGCTTCCAGCCGGAGTACGCGTGGTAGGTCTGATCGGCGGACTTGTGCGTGAGCTGCGCTCCGAGAGCGACCCTCTGATAGGGGCTCAGCACGAAGGACATCTCCGAGTCGAGCACGCTGCGGTAGCCGCTGCGTTCACTGGCCGTCGCAGCGTCCGGCGTGCCATCGAAGTCCTCGTGCGTGACCCTGGCCGTACTCGTGAGCAGCATGCGCGCGCTGAGCGGGCGCTGAGCTTCGAGCTCGAGGCCCACACTACGCAGGTAGTTTTCACGCGAGAGATCGATCAGGTCCGCGACCACGCGCGGATGCAGTGAGCTCCCGCTGCGACGCGTCCGCAAGCCTGCTTCGAAGCGAAGGGCCTGCACGTCGAAGAGTCTGAAGTCGTCCTGTTGCGCATGGAAGTAGGCGGCGGTGCCCACCAACTGTCGCTCTTCCTGGTGGCCGAGGTCGTGCTCCGTGGTCCACTGCGCAACGGAGAACCAGCCGGAGTCCGACTGCTTGCGGTTGGCGGACCCGAGGCTGATGCGGGTGTCGAGCAGGCTGATCTGATCCGAGATCGGTCCGGAGTTCTTGTTGCTGTCGTAGGTGCTGCCGCCCGAGACCAGGAGCGAGTGACGCGTGCGGCGACTCCGCGTTCGGATCTGCGATCGATAGCTCGCGGCCTGATCGCGCAGAGACGGGGTCAGGTCTGCCGCCTCGGACTTCTCGACCAGGGAGAGCTGGATGTCCGCCTCCGGCAGATTCCCGAGTCGGAAGAGAACGATCGCGTAGAACAGACGCACGCGCTGCAGGTCCGGTTGATTGAGGATCAGCCGCTGCAGGGTGGCACAAGCACCGGTCAGGTTCCCATCCGCCACCTGTGTCTGAGCCCAGCGAAAGTTGAGCTCGGGGTCGTCGGGGCTCTCGAGGACTTCGCTGAACGCGACGCGTCGGCTGGAATCGAACGGGCGAAACATGGACGCCTCGGTGGCCGCATCGATACGCCGAAACTCATGTAGGATCGAGTGACGTTGGCGCTCGCTCTGGTCGAGTGCGGACTCCTCGAGTGCGGAGGGGCCAGACTGCGCGACGGCAGTGCCGCCGAGTGACACGAAGAAGGTGCAGCTGATCGACATCGCACGTATGAGGGAACGGCGCCGGACGAGTTTGGCTTGCACACTCCCTCCCGAAGCTGCCACCAGGTACGCACCATCGGTCGGCGCGGAGCTGCACGTTCTTGAGCGGCTCGGTCGAGTGACTCAGTCGAGCGAGACGCGGCGCTCGGCGGTCTCGCTCGCGTCGAGGTTCGCACGGCGACGTTCGCGGATCAGGGCCTGGATACGGCTGCGTATGCGTGAATCGTCGAGCAACTGCGCAACCCGATCGGCCTGCATGTAGAGAATCCAGCATTTCGAGCGCGTGCGAACGCTCGCCACGGCAGGTTCCCCGGTGATCAACGACATCTCGCCGAAGATGTCACCAGGCTCTAGGGTCGCGACCACGCAGCTGCTGGACTCGCCCTCGGCGCGAATGACCTCGAGGTATCCAGAGAGCACGAAGAAGAGCGCGGGGGAGGGATTTCCCTGCGCGATCAGGCGCTTTCCCGGGCTTGCCTCGAGGAAGCGGAATTCCTTTCCGAGCTTGATCTGCTCGGTCCTGCTCAGGCTCTCGAAGATCGGGCTCGTGCGGATCAGTCGCTGGGTCATGCGATCACGCAGGAAGTCGAGCAGAACGACGAGTACCTGAGGCGAGCGAGCGATCAGCTGGCGGATCAATCTCTCGTCCACTCGTAGGAGGGTCGAGTCGACGATCGCCCGCGCAGTGGCATTGCGCTGCTCGCTGCGCAGGAGTGCACTCTCGCCGAAGAACTGGCCCTCGGCGAGGGCCGCGAGCATGCGCTTGCGCGGTTCCTCGCAGATGAGCGCGACCGCACCCTCGACGATCACGAACAGCGCCTCACCGGGTTCGCCTTGGTGGAACGCCTCCTCTCCCTCGCGCAGATGGATCACAGCGGCGCCGCGAATCAGCTCGCCCAGGTCCTCGGGCTCCAGCGAGGCGAACAAGGGGGTGTGTGGCAGGAGCTCCGATGCGGCATCCGGCTTCGCATCGGCATCCTCGCTGGGCTGCGCGCCCGCAGCGTCGGAGCGACTCGACAGGTCGATCTCCGCGAGTCCGCCCACGTCATCGGGATCGGAGACCAGCCCGGTCGGTGGCCCACTGGCGATCACCTCGGTCAGGATGATCTCTTCGAGCGTCACCGTGGATGGATCCTGCTCGTTCGCCGCCGTCGGTGGAGTCCCTCGCGGCGCGCTCCCCTCGGCAGCGTTGCGCGACAGCGGGGGTACGCTGCGCTGTACGGAGAGCTGATCGAGGACTTCGTGCGCCACGCGGTGTGCGACGTCGATCTCGAGGACCCGTTTGCAGACCGCGATCGCCTTCAGCAGAAAGCCTGCGTCGCGAAAGCGCGCGGCTGCGCGCAGGAGTGCATCAATCTCCTTCCCGGAATCGCCTTGTCTTCGATGGATCTCAGCGGCTCGGTGGGGCCAGCTTCCGTCTCGCGGTTCGAGCTTCTCCAGCTCATCGAGGCACGCGAGCAGGGCCGTGGGTTTCCCCTTATGACGGAGACGCGTGAGCTCAGCCCTAAGCTCCTTGGCTCGCTGTGCTCCCATGAAAGCTCTATCGTACCGGCTGGGACAAACTCAAGTGCTCGCCGCGAGAGCGAGTCGAAGCTCACGGAGCGCATCGAGATGATCCAACGTGTGACGTATCTGGCGCTATGGGTGCATCTGCTGTGGTTCGGGATTGCGATTCAGGTCGAGGCCGAGCCAGCGGGCGCGCCGGCCGAAGGTCGGCCGTTCCTGTGGAAGATCGAGCGTCAGCCCCCGTCGTATTTATTCGGCACCATCCACGTGCCGGACGAGCGCGTGCTCGCTCTTCCCCCCTCGGTCGAGCGAGCCTTTGGTCTAGCTAGCATCGTTTATACCGAGGTGGCAATGGACCTGCGTTCGCAGGTCGAGGCGCAGAGGCTGTCGATGTTCTCGGGGGCGACGACTCTACGGACTGTACTGCCCGATGAGCTCTACTCGCGACTCGAGACGTACCTCGCGTCTCGCGGCGTTCCCATGCTGCTCTTCACACGATTCAAGGTGTGGGCCGTCGCCTCGTCGCTGCCGCTTCTCGATCAGATGCAGAAGGCGAACGGGCGTCAGGTCCTGGACATGTACCTATCGGAACGTGCGAGCTCGGAGGGTAAGCAGACCGACGCACTCGAGACGATCGAGAGTCAGGTGGCGGTCATGGAATCGATGGGAGAGGACGGCCAGGTATCGATGCTGCGCCAGACCCTGGACCAGCTGGAAGAGGCAGCGACGAGTGGCGAGGACCTGATCGAGGACATGGTGCAAACCTATCTCAGCGGCGATTCGGAGCGTCTCATGCAGGTCGCCCAGGCTCAGCTCGACCAGTCCAATGTGATGACCCCGAAGCTACAGGATGCCCTCATCTACACCCGCAACCGCACCATGAGCGAGACGATCCGCAAGAAGCTCGACGAGCGGCCGCAGGCAACGCACTTCTTCGCGATCGGCGTCCTGCACTACCCCGGTGAACGTGGGATCGTAGAGCTCTTGCGCAAGAGCGGGATCGAGGTGACGCGAGCTCCCTGACCCTGAACCCTGAACCCTCAGCCAGCGGAGAGCGAGCTGGCCTACGTCAGCGCGTGATGGCGGCGATTCGCGTCAGGAGCTCGACGGCGCGTTCGTCGGGTGGCTCGCTCGGCTGTTGCAGAGAGATGAGGCGCGTCATGTCGCCTTCGATCTTGATCAGCCCGGTCATGAAGGCCTGCATCGCGGCACTCGAATCGCGGTCCACGAAGATCTTGCGCGCGATGCTGTAGGGAAGGCGGATCGTGGTGTGCGCTTCGAAGTGCCCGCGCACCAACGTGCCGTTGCCGAGGTGGCCCTGCACGGTCTTCCCTTCGGGGCCCTCCGCTACCTCGAGGTTGACTCGCACGTCTCGGATCGAGGAGGGGAGCTCGATCTCCCCGATCTCGTCACGGATGCGCGCGATTTCGTCGAACCAGGCGTCGGAAAGAAACTCGTAGCTCACGTGCACCTCCAATCTCGCCCAGCTCGGTTTGCGCAAGGCCCCGAAAGCACGTCGAGCACTTTGGCGCAGGTGCGCGCGGGCGTCAATCGGCTCGCCCGATCGAGCCGCGTGCCCATCGGTCCGCGGGACGCGCAGGAGGGCGCTATTCTTCGCGGCATGATCTCCGCGAATCCCCCTGGAGCAGGCTCGCGCGGTGCCCTCGGCGATGGCGCGGACTCGAACGATGGCACGCACTCGGGATACGCCCGTTGGGCCTTCTGGATCGATCGAGGGGGTACGTTCACCGACTGCCTCGGCAGGGATCCGAGCACGGGGCGTGTCCGGGCGACGAAGGTGCTGTCCTCTGACCAGGCGCCCCTCGAGGGGATTCGGCGCCTGCTGGGGATTGCGGCCGATGCGCCGATTCCGCCCTGCGACGTGCGCATGGGGACGACGCTCGCGACCAACGCATTGCTCGAGCGCAAGGGCGCCGCGTTCGGGCTGCTGATCTCGCGTGGCTTCGGCGATCTGCTCGAGATCGGGAACCAAGCGCGGCCGAGCATCTTTGCGCTCCGAATCGAGAAGCCCAGCGTGCTGTACCGCGAGGTCCTCGAGCTCGATGCGAGAGCGAGCGCTGCGGGTAAGGTCGCGGCGCGTCCGGACCTGGGGAAGCTACGAGTCGAGCTCGAGGCGATGTTCTCGCGCGGACTGCGCAGCCTGGCGATCGTGGTGATGCACGGGTACCTCCCCGCGGGCGCGGAGCTCGAGCGAGAGCTCGGTCGCGTTGCCGAAGACGTGGGCTTCGAGCACATCGCGCTGTCGCACGACGTGGCCGCCGAGATGGGAATTCTGGGGCGTGGTGACACGGCGTGTGCGGATGCCTATCTGACACCTCTCTTGCGCGACTACGTGCGCGCGCTCAAGCGCGAGCTACCCGGGAGCCGGCTAGAGTTCATGCAGTCGAGTGGCGGCCTTCAGGCTGCCGATCGTTTTCGCGGCTACTGCGCGATTCTGTCGGGTCCCGCTGGAGGGGTCGTCGGCTGTGCGCGGGTCGCCGAGCAGATGCACACGCCGCGCGCGATCGGATTCGACATGGGCGGGACCTCTACCGACGTCTCGCGCTACGACGGTGGTTTCGAGCGCGTATACGAGACGGAGACCGCGGGCGTGCGTGTGCGCACGCCCATGCTCGCGATCCACACGGTGGCGGCGGGGGGTGGATCGATCTGCCGCTATGCGGGCGGGCGCATGCAGGTGGGTCCCGAGAGCGCAGGCGCGCGTCCGGGACCGCTCGCGTACGGGGATCCCAGTGCCCGCGAGCTCACCCTCACCGATGTGAACCTGGTACTCGGGCGACTTGCGCCGGATCGCTTCCCGTTCCCGCTTCGGAGCGAGCGCGTCCACGGCGCGCTCGAGCAGGTCCGGCTCGAGCTGATCCAGGCCGGCTACGAGCGCACGCCCGAGCAGATCGCCGCGGGCTTCTTCGAGATCGCAAATCTCAGCATGGCGGAGGCGATCCGCCAGGTCTCGGTCGCGCGCGGCTACGACGTACGCGACTACGCGCTGGTCGTCTTCGGCGGGGCGGGGGGGCAGCACGCCTGTGCACTCGCGCGCCGGCTCGGCATCCGCCGCATCCTGCTGCATCCCTTTGCGGGCGTGCTCTCTGCGTACGGAATCGGTCTGGCCGAAGTGACCTGGGATGGTGAGATCGACCTGGCGCGCTGCCCGCTCTCGCGCGAGCTGATCGAGCGTGCGCGCGAGTCGTTCGGCCAACTCCTGCTACGCGGGACGGAGGCGCTGCAGGATACCCTTGCTTCCCTTGGGATCAGCCCAGACGAGCTCGCTCGCGTGTCGCGAGTAGACCTGCGCTATCGCGGGACCGAGTCTCCGCTCTGTGTTGCCTATGCTCCCGGCGACGACTCGCTCGAGCAGCTGCGCGCAGACTTCGAAGCCGCTCATCGCCGCCGCTTCGGCTACGTGCGCAGCGGGCATCCGATCGAGGCGACCGTTGCGCGATTCGAACTGCGCGTTCCGGGGGCGGCCCCACGCGAGCCCGATGTCTCGGCTCCCGAGCGCAGTGAGCTCGAGCGACGTTGCCGCATGTTCGTCGGAGACGAGTTTCGGGAGGATGTCCCTGTCTATCGGCGCGAGTCGCTCGCGATCGACGATCGGCTGCAGGGCCCCCTCCTGGTGCTCGAGGACACCGGCACGATCGCCGTGGATCCTGGCTTCGAGCTGCGCCTGGACCCTTCGGGCTGCATCGTGCTGGAACGCTGCGATGCTCACTCCGGCGACCGGACCACGTCCGTGGAACAGAGTGTGACTGCCCGAGACCCCGTGCAGCTCGAGATTTTCAACCACCTCTTCATGTCGATCGCCGAGCAGATGGGGACCGTGCTGCGCCACACTGCGCTCTCGACCAACATCCGCGAGCGCCTGGACTTCTCCTGTGCCGTCTTCGATCCCGACGCCGGTCTCGTCGCGAATGCCCCGCATATTCCGGTTCACCTGGGTGCAATGGGAGAGACCGTAGCTGCAGTGCACCGCATGCATCCGGATCCGCGGCCTGGCGATGTGTTCGTTTCGAACGACCCCGCCGCGGGCGGATCGCATCTTCCCGACGTGACGGTGGTTACCCCCGTGCACGATCCGAAGGGGGCGCTCGTGTTCTTTGTCGCGAGTCGGGGCCACCACGCCGATATCGGGGGTACGACGCCGGGATCGATGCCTCCGTTCTCGCACGCGCTCGACGAGGAGGGCGTGGTGCTGCGCGCGCTCCGGATCGTCTCCGGTGGTGTGCTCGACGAAGAGTTGGTGCTGCGCACGCTCGCTTCGGCCGCGTATCCCGCGCGCAGCCCTCGCGACAATCTCGCCGACCTCGAGGCGCAGATCGCCGCCAACAGCAAGGGCGTCCAGCTACTCGGCGAGATGGTGGAGCACTACGGACTCGAGTGCGTGCACGCGTACATGCGACACGTGCAGGACAACGCCGCCGAGCGGGTTGCTGAGGAGATACGGAAGCTCGGTGACCGGCGGGTGCACTTCGAGGATGCCCTGGACGACGGCACTCCGATCTGTGTAGAGCTCGAGGTGTCGGGTGCAAACATGCGGATCGACTTCTCGGGCTCGGGGGATCAGGTGGACGGCAATCTGAACGCGCCGCGCGCCGTGACCTTGGCAGCGGTGCTGTACGTACTGCGTTCGCTGGTGGGTGAGCCGATTCCGCTGAATCAGGGCTGTCTGCGGCCCGTGCAGGTCGAGATCCCGCGTGGGTCCGTGCTCTGGCCCGACGCCGGCCGGGCCGTGGCCGCCGGCAACGTCGAGACCTCGCAGCGCGTCGTAGACGTGCTGCTCGGGGCGCTCGGCAGGCTGGCCGCGTGCCAGGGCACGATGAACAATCTCACCTTCGGGGATGCGCGCTTCGGCTACTACGAGACCGTCGGGGGTGGAGCTGGTGCGGGCCCGGGCTTCGCGGGAGCGTCCGGCGTGCACACCCACATGACCAACACGCGCATCACCGATCCCGAGGTTCTCGAGGCTCGCTATCCCGTCGAGCTGCTCCAGTTCTCGCTGCGGCGGGGCTCGGGTGGGGCGGGGCGCTACCCTGGCGGCGATGGCCTGGTGCGCGAGCTGCGTTTCCTGGCGCCCATGAAGGTCTCGCTCCTGTCGCAGCGCCGCGAGCGCGCGCCGTTCGGGCTCGCCGGTGGAGCCCCGGGGCAGACCGGGGCCTGCACTCTGAACGGGCGCGAGGTCGGAGGCTGCGCGAGCTTCGACGTCGAGGAAATGGACGTGCTACGGCTCGAGACGCCGGGGGGTGGGGGCTATGGAGACCCCTACTCCGGGGAGTGAGGCGACTGGGGCCCGCGCGCCCGGGCGGGTGTGCAGGGAGCTGACCGCCGCTCGCGGGGATCGCGCGGGAGGTCAGTCTTTGGTCAGGGTCCGCACGTCGATCAGGGAGATCCCCGATAGGGTCTCGACCTTCGTTCGCACGCTGAAGTCGCGGCGCGGGGGCGTCGAGATGCGCTCGAGTCGAGCCAGGTCGGCACGCAGGGTTCCGTCCGACGCTCCGTCCCAGGCCACGTAGATCTCCTTCTCGCCATCCAGGGCCAGCCAACCTTCGCGCAAGCCTTCATTCGAGATCGCGTCCACCCGAACCTGGCTCTTGCCGAGGAAAGTCGTCTTTGCGAGCCGCAGTTGCGGCGGGATCACGCGGACTCGATCCACCGGAACCGGAATGTCGATCCGCCGGCTCACCCCGGCACCTGCCAGCGAGATGGCCACCGTCTCGACGTCTCCACTCAGGGGAAGCTCGACCTTGCGCGTGTCGCCGGCCGCCAGGTCTTCGATCGGTCGCACGGTGCCCGGGACCGAGACCAGGATCGTGCCCGCGCTGCAGCAGCCGCGATTTCGCAGGCCCACCTCCAGTTGGTCTTCGCCGATGCGTACCACGTCGATCTCGAGGTCAGGAGAGTGATTCTCGATGGGAACCTCGACGCGCTCGCTCTGCAGCTGATGACGGCCACTCGTGACATACACGGTGAGGGGTAGGGGCGAAGAGGCCAATCCGTCCGCTGGCTCGATCTCGACCTCTCCCCACGCCGATCCGCCCGGTGGAATCGTGCCGAGCGGAATCAGCTTGTTGCGCAAGAAGTCGACCGGACCGTTGAGTGCGGCCCATGCGTGCGGAATGGCGATCTCGTTTGGATTCGAAACCTTCACGGCGACTCGGGTCGGCGTGCCATCGAGCACGCGCACCGGCCCGCCCTCGATCCGGAGAGGCAGACCGAGCTGCTCGCTCGTGATCGCCTCCGGAGCAGCCCAGCGAATGCCCAGCGCCTCGAGCTTCTTCGCGATCTCCTGGTCGGACGCCAGCCGGAGCTCTTCGAGCGCTGCCGACTGTCCCTTCAGCAGGACCGACTTGGCGATTTCGATCGGCCGATCGTCCTTCGCCTTCGGGTCGCGCAGATAGGCGAGCGCTCGCTCCGGCCGATCTGCGAGGGCGCCGAGGTTCTCGGGGGAGACCGGGTAGAGCTCGACGTCGGGATCCAGACCCTTCTCGTGAATCGCGCGATCACCGGAGAGCAGATACTCGCCGACGGTCAGCTTGAGCATGTGCTCGCGGGGCAGCGGCAGCACGCGCTGGATCAAGCCCTTGCCGAACGTGCGCTGTCCCATCAAGGTGACCCGTTCGAGCGGGGCGATGGCGCCCGAGAAGATCTCGGCCGCGGAAGCGGTCGAGCCGTCGACCAGTACGACCACCGGAAACCGGAACAGCACACGAGACGTAGCGATCGCGGCGCGTGCCGGGCTCGAGCTCTTGCTTCCGGAGCGATCCACCACGCGCAGGATCGTGTCGCTATCGACGAAGTAGTCGGCCAGCGCAGCGGCCGCCAGCATGCTTCCGCCCGTGTTCCCGCGCAGGTCGAGCACCAATCCATCCAGCTGGCCGAGCGCGTAGACCTTCTCGCGAAACTCCTCGTGCGTGGTGCGTGCAACCGAGTCGATGCGCGCATAGCCGATGCGGTCCTCGAGGTCGCGCGTGCGCACGCTCGGGACCTGCACCTCTCCGCGCGTGATCGGGATGGTCAGCTGCTGCTCGGTCTCGAGCTTGGGGTCGACGCGCGTGATTGCGAGCAGAACCTGCGTGCCGGCCTCGCCGCGGATGCGGTCCACCGCATCGCGGACCGACAACGCACGCGTGGGATCCCCGTCGATCGAGTCGATGGCGTCGCCATCGATCAGCCCCGCACGGGCCGCGGGCCCGTCCTCGAAGACCTCGGTGGCCTTGAGGACTCCCTCCTCGCGGCTGATCCGGGTGCCGATGCCATAGAGCTTGCCCGAGAAGCGGATCTCGAAGTCTTCCGTGTTGCGGCCCGCGAAGACGGTCGAGTATCGATCGAGCTCCTGCAGCGCACCCTGCAGCGCGATCAGCTCGATGTCATCCTCTTCCTCTTCGCGTTCCTGCTCCAGCTCGCCGGGCTCCTTCGGCAGATGCTCCTCCACGAAGCGCACCACGCGCCCCAAGAGCTCCGCGAACTCGTCGGGCACCAGCTCGCCGCGCAGCGGCACCCGCACCCGCTCCTGGCCCACCCACAAGGTGCCTGCCGTTGCGGGAAGCCCACGCTCTGGATCATCCTCCTGGAATCGGATCGGGTCGAAGCGTTCCTCGAGCGCGTTCAGCGCGCCGACGATCATGCGTCGGTCGAGCTTCTCTGGGTACAGGTAGAAGCTCTGTGCTCGGTAGAGCGCACTCGCCGTCAGCGACGTTTCCGCGGCCTCTGGCAGCTCGAGCGCTCCGCCCTGGAGAGCTCGGACGCTACACGCGGATCCGGCCAGTAGCAGGCTTGCTGCCAAGCCGGCGCGAACGGCGCCCGCTAGGCGACTCGAGAGGCGCCTGCGCCCTCGTCCGGAGGCTGCCTCGGCGGTGGGAGCCAGCGACAAGTAGGTCTTCTGCGGGGAGAGGCACGTCTGGATTGGATCGATCGAACAGGCTGGGCTGCGCATGGCTCAATTCTAACGCGATCCGCCCGCGGAAACCTAAACCCCGTTTCCGCCGGGGATGCGCGCCCTACTGCGCACCGCACGCGAGCGAGCTGCGGGTCTCCTGGTCTCGCGGGCCGCTGGCGAGCTCCGTGCCGCGTGCACCCCGCTGTCCGCGAAATATCGCTCGCGCCCTGCGGCCGAATCGTTACAATCCGCGCGGGCGCGTAGCTCAGTTGGCAGAGCAGAGGACTCTTAATCCTCCGGTCCCCGGTTCGAGCCCGGGCGCGCTCACCAGAAAATGCAATAAATCCAGCTATTTATGGCATTTTAGGTCTCGCAGCGAGGCCGTAGTTCCCAAAGTCCGCGTGGCTTGAACTTCCCCGGCGGGACCGAAGAGAATCTCATGGCTCGCCCCTGCACCTTGGAGCGCTCGTGGAGCGCGATTTGGACCGCAGCGTCATTTGCCAATTGAGACCAGCGCGCTCAAGTCCTAGCGGCGGCATCTCCGCAACTTCGTCGCGTTCCTTGGGGAGGGCGTGCAGGCGAGGGACCTGGGCACAGCCGATGTCGATCGCTCTGTGCAGCGCGTGATTCGTCTAGCTGGAGCGAGGGGCAGAGCCCTCGTAGCATTGCTCGCATCTACCGAACTACGGATCGCAGAGGTCTTTCACCTTAGGTGGTGTGACGTCGACTTCGATGCTCAGTCTGCCGCCGTGTGACAAGCCCAAGATTTCGGTACCAGCCAGTTTGGGGCAGTGCCTGTCCGGGCCGCCGCCGTCCCTCGGCTTCCCAGCGGGCCCTACCCTAGGAGGGCGTCAGCCCTCCTAGGCACCGTGGGGCCGTTCATGGTTGTGCTCGGCGAGCCAGGCCTCGCTGGTCTCGCGTGCTTCGCGCACCGACTCGAAGATCCGTCGATCCAAGCACCCATCCCGAAAGACTGCGTTGAAGCCTTCGTTGTGGTCGTTCTGCCGAGGGCTCCCGGGAGCGATGAAGCGGGCACCGATCTTCCGCTTCTCGAGCCATTCCTGAACGCGATGCGAGACGAATTCGGCGCCGTCGTCCGACTTCATTGCGACAGGAACTCCGCGGAGTTCGACGAGGTGTCCGCGCACGCGGATTTCTTCTCATGGATCTCTTTCAGCATCCGGATGTCGAACGCCTGCTCCGTGATGTTGTGCTCCCGGAATACGTCCCGGATGTTCCCCGAGCCCTCTGCGGACTTCAGAATATTGATGATCTGCTCCTCCGAGAACCGCGATCTCCGCCTCCCCCGCCTCCTTCGACTCCACCCGGAGTCTAACTCAGAGGCTGGTACCAGCTTGAACGGGCATGCCGATCGATCGGCCTCGCGTGTAGAAGCGTGGTTTGAACCGGCGGGTGCGTGCGCCCGTATTGGAGCCATCCACTGTCCGACAAGCGTGGTCTGAATGGATCTACTTCAGGTCGATGTCGTGCGAGCGAATGATCGCTTCGAGGATGGTCCGGAGACGTACTGGTTCACCAATCGATAAGCAGGCACCGCGTGGTGCTCGACCAATCAAAGGAGAATTCGTGACAGACCAAGGAGTCATGAACCGAGGCGCACTGCGCTGCATCCGGGATCTGGTTCTGGCGCTCGCCGCCGTGACGGCGCTCGTCGCCCCGGCGAGCGAGGCAAGTGCCCAGAACGTCGACACGCTCTTTTCAAACGAATCCCTCATGCCGAACGAATGGCTCATGTCGTCGAACGGCGGATTCCAGCTCATCATGCAGGGCGACGGCAACCTCGTCCTCTATCGATTGGCTGATATGAAGGCACTCTGGAACTCTCGAACAGCCGGAAACCCTGGTGCCTTCGCGGTGATGCAAGGGGACGGGAACCTGGTCGTATATCGCGACGGGAAGCCGTTGTTCAATACCCAGACGCAGGGGAATCCGGGCTCTCGTCTCACGATGCAGGGCGACGGCAACCTGGTCATCTATTCGCCAACTGACCAGCCGCTGTTTGCCTCGAGGACGGTTCAGCGTCTGCCTCCGCCAACCATGCCGGCCAAGGACACCCTGCAGGCGAACGAGACGTTGCTCCCGAACGAGTCTCTCACGTCACTATCGGGAAAGTTCTTGTTCATCATGCAGGGAGACGGAAATCTCGTTCTGTATAGGGTCGATGACGCGAAGCCGATCTGGAACTCCCGGACCGCTGGCAACCCGGGGGCCTTTGCGGTCATGCAGGGTGATGGGAACTTCGTCGTCTACCTGGATAACAAGCCGCTGTTCAATACCGGTACGCAGGGGAACCCCGGAGCGCGGATCGTCGTTCAGAATGATGGCAACCTCGTCGTCTTCTCCTCGGACGACAAGCCGCTGTTCTCAACGAAGAGGCGCCCCCCAGTCTGCGAGACCGAGCTCCGAGCGGTCTTCGGAGGTGGCATCGAGGACGGGCGGTTTCTGCGCGCGGGCACCCGATGCCGAGTCATCATTCCGCTGACGCTGAGCCCGGTGTTCATTGTGCCGTTCTTCAGTCCGTTCTCTCCGGTCGTCGACTTCTGCTTCGGGAATACGACCTTCAGAGGAGTCCAGGAGGTCCAGGTTTGTAGGTAGCCGAGCGCTACGTGTGATGGGCACGCCCCTGGCTTGGCCAGGGGCGTAGCCGTTTGCGCTATCGATCATGCGGCCGCGGTCGCTCCCGCAGTTCGAGACTCCGTGGTGCCCCGTCGACCAAGGGAGAACTTGCTCGGGACTTGAGAGGGTCACGCTCACCTGCTTTCGTCTCGAGCCCCGCGCGTGATCGCCGCACTCCGACCCCGTCTTCGCTCGCTCTCGCGTAGAGAGCATGAATGGGGGAATGCAGTGGCGCGTGTCGCGCCGCAACGGATTCGAAGCTCGCATCTGGCCTGCAGCGCGACAGGGCGAGCCGAGCATCTTCGAACCGCCCCAGCTCTGTCGCGAGCGCCGCCACACAGGGGAACACTCGAGGATAGAGTGGGTGCGTCACGGCAGCTCGGCAGGCACTCCTGTACGCATCCTCGACCGCACCCACGACGAACTGTGCGTGTGCTAGATCGACCAGCAAACTTCCCAGGAATGAGTGGCCCGGCATTCGCCGGTGCGCATCGGAGAGCTGGTATACGGCTCGCTCGGGCCTCTTCAAGTGCCAGCAGGCAAGGCCCTCTACCCAGAGTTCCTCGGGAAAGTGGCAGTCGGAGGCAACTCGCGGCGGCACGGAAGCCCATCGAGCACGACCAGAGCGCGCCGCAGAGAAGGCATGCGTGGCAAGGATGACGTCATGCCTCGGATGCGTGTCGGAGAGTCTCTGAGCAACTCGGTCGATGTCCTGCCAGGCGTTCTCTGTGATGTCGGCGGGCGACGACCAGTAGTCGTGGTAGGACAGGTTTGCACTCGTACAGCCGACTGTGGCCGCATCGTAGACCGCGGAGGGATTCTCGAGCCTCGCCCGTATCTGGCGCAACGTGTTCGCTCGGGGTATAGATGCCGCGCACAAGAGCTCGCCGATCCGGTCCACCGGTCCGATGCCTTTCGCGGCCTGTCTGAGTCGGCGCCCGATGGCTTTGGCCACACGCAGCCCGAGCAGCACTCCCGGACGAATACCGATTCCTGGCAGAGGCAGCGCGGTTTCTTCCATGCTCACATGAGCGGTTCCAATGACGTGCCTCGACCTCGCGTCGACGACGCGCGCCCGGATCGAGAGTGCGCCGGATTCGCGTGCAGGACGCCCACTCACCACGTAGTCGACTCCCAGGCTCTCGTGAAGTTCGCGCGCATCGAGGGTCGCCGACGAGAGGGTGCGCACGAACGCGGGATCGTAGACCCGCCAATGCAAAGCGAGTTCGTCTACCAGATCCTCGAGTAGTGCGTCCGCTACCGCGTCTGAGAGCGAGTGTGTACCGCACGCCTGCGGCGGAAGAACGAGCACCGTAGGGGGCTCCCATTCCACGTCAGAAGCCGATGCAGCTGCAGCCACTTTCACGGGGCTTTGCAACCGTACGCCGCGACCGCGTACGGTCTCTACAATCCCGGCTCCGAGAGTTCGCTGAATCTCAGAGACGCACTGTGCAATCGAGTTCCGCGAGACGCTGACATCCGGCCAGATCAGACCTTGGAGCTCAGCGTACGAGTGAAAACGGCCACCAGCTCGCGCCAACTGCGCGAGCAGATCGAAGCTCTTGGGGCGGAGCCGCACCTCACCCTCATCATCGCAGATGCGTCGCGTGCTCAAGTCCAGCGTATAGCGGCTCAGATGGAGCTTGGTATCGAGGGGCATGCCCTATTCTAGAGCGAGCACTGCCCTCCATTGCCAGAGATTCCGCGGCAAAAGGTGGCCGGAGATAAATAGGGTCTCGATGCTTGCAGCTCCCGATCCGCACCGACACACCGCTCGATGCGGAGCGAGCCCATACAATCCTTGACGAAAGCCAAGCAGCAGCCTTGGGCCCGCACGACCGGGGAGGTACGGAGCTCTGCCGGCTCGGCGTCGCCCATCCCCGGCGCCTACGACTCGGCGAACTCGGCGAACCGATGCGGAATGCCAGGCTGAGGTGCGTCACTTCGAACGTTCATCGCTGTGCGCCCTGAGGGAGGGGGCCGTGAGCTCTCCAGCAACCCCCGCAGCAAGCTGGGTCTCCCCCGGGGAGTCGGATCGAGAACCATGCTTGGACATGCGTCGAAAGGAATCTCGCGTGGCCAGGAACTGCACAGAGATGAAAGGTCAATCTCTCGGAGCGGTGGTTCGATAGGAGCTTGATTGGCTCCAACTCATGACAAAGCCGTGTCGGCTGACTGCCCGATCGAGTACCCCTTCGCCGAAAGGAAGGCGCTATGTCGAGTCCTGTTCTTCGGGTTCGATCAGAGACCCCGCGAGTACGCCCATGTTCTGATTCCGTTCTCGCTGGATACCCTGACTTACGAGGGCCATTGGGTGCGCTTCTGCTGATGTTGAGCCTTTGCATGGCTTCGCCGGGTCCGGTCGTGGCAGACCCAGGGGATCTCCTCGCGTCCTTCCCCGTGACGGCCACTGACTTCACGCTCAATCCAGTGAACAACGAGCTCTACGCCTGTGCAGGTCAAGAGGTAATCGTGATCGACACGGTCTCGCTCACCGAGGTGGCCCGCATCCCACTCCCCCATTTCTCGCTGAACCTCGCCACCTCTCCCGATGGGACCCGGCTCTACGTAGTCCACGGCTCGATGGCTTCGCTCAGCGTCATCGACGTCGCCAGCCTGCAGGTGATCGGCATGTTCCCACTTCCCTACCTGGGCTCCGAGATTGCGGTCGGAGGCCAAGGTAGGCTGTACGTCGCGCCCGGGAACACTGGGTCGGTTCACGGGATCATGCAGATCGATGCCACCACGGGGGCGTTTGAGCTCGAGTTCAGTGGGGGAATCTCCGTAGGCGCCTATAGCCACCTCCAGGTCAGCCCAGATGGCAACACACTCTATCTCGGTACCGATGGTCCCGACGCAGCAACCGTGGTGAAGTTCGATGTATCGACGGGCGCCCCGAGTGTCGTGCAAGAGGTTGGCCCTACCATCCTGGGATACGAAGCCCAGGACCTGGCTCTCTCTCCAGGCGGTGACTGGCTCTACTATGCGGTCGATGCCGCCCCGATCATTGGAACCGGCCGCGCAGTTGCGCGGATTCGAACTTCCGATATGACCGTGCAGAGCTTCATTCAGACCGATGCGTCACCGTCTCAGGTCAGCGGTAGCGCCAACGACCGATTCGTCTACATCGGCCAAGCCAATGGCTACGTCGGCGTCTGGAGAACGGATGCGCAGGAGCTGGCCGCACAGTACCTCACGTTCATTTCCGCTTCGGACCTGATCACGAACCGGTCAGGCACTGTTCTCTTCGGTGCGTTCGGCGGCGTTCTGCGGTCCTACGAATCGCACGGGACGCTCTTTGAAGACAGCGACGGGGATGGGATCGGCGACGACATCGACAACTGCGTCGACGCCCCGAACCCCGACCAGCTCGACACGGACCAGGATGGACTCGGAAACGCCTGTGATCCATTCCCGACGGAGAGCAATCATGACCTAGCCCAATGCCAGCTCGACCTTGGGGAGTCGGCGGCACAGCTCCAGCTCCTCCAGAATGAACTCGCCGCCTGCACGGCCGCGCTGCCCGGGGACACCGATAGCGACGGTGAGTACGATCCCACCGATGCTTGTCCCGACACAGCGTCCGGAGCCGTGGTGGATTCCGCAGGATGCTCTAGAGCACAGTTCTGCATGCGGTCGGCAACTGACTACCGGAGCTGCCGAGAGCTCGACTGGAAGAACGACGAGCCATCGGAACGGCGCCCGGAGGATTGCAGCTGGTCCTTCAGCTCGAACACCTGCATCGACTTCTAGGGAGCGCGCTCGTCACGCTCTGTGGTGAGGGCGCGGAGGCTCAGTCCGAGGATAATCGCCACGATGGCCGCGAGCAGGGCCCAAAGAGCCATCGTCCGTAGGGGAAGGGGTGCAGCGGGAGCTTCGAGCATCGCCGGTCCGCCCGCGATCTCTGCGGGCCCGAGCTCTGCCGACGGGCCTTGCCTCGGTGCGCGCTTCGGCGCGATGCGCAGCAGATGGTTGGCCGCAAGGGCGACCTCCGGCCCGGTGAAGCCACACATCTGCGAGGGACAACTCGTAACACTGGGTGTCGCCATAACTCGTAAAGGTAGATGTCGCTTGACAACCGGAGTGTGCTCGAACGGTACGAGCCCGCTGATCGCGAGCAGTCGGCCTCCGCGGAACGCTGCAACCTGCGTGTGAAAGCGACCACCGGGCTACAACGCACGTACATCCATCCCCTCCGCGCGGTCGCCATCCGTCTCTACGACGTGGGTGCCGGCGGTTGGCATCTAGGCTTCGCCACTTGTGAAAAGACTCACAACTCAGAGTTCGGGCAGGCCGTACGGCGAGCGCGCGCGGACTTGGTCGGTGAGGATGATCGTCTCTGGGACAGATGATGTTCGAAGTCGTCCTCGGCAACTCGACTTCAGACAGTGGTGAGGTGTGTACCCCTGTGGCCGGGACCCGGCTCGGGCTGAGGTGATCGAGCCCACGCATCTGAATGCTGTCGCTCCCGCGGAGGTTGCCGGCCGGCCGCGCTCCGCTCGACCTGCGCTCGGATTCGTATGCATCCGTGTGAGGGGTTTCACAAGACTCGAACGTCATACAACATAGACTGTTGGTGAGCACACTTGGCGCCGTGTAGCTCGGCGCATTCGCACGAACCCAAACGTCACGAACCCAAACATCGATAGGGGGCAGAAGTCATGGGCGGAATGCCGCACATCTTCGAGAAGGGTCGTCTGTGCACATTGGCGGATTCACGCTATACACGCGCATCGGTGAGTCAGCGCATCGCTTGGCTCAATCAACTTCAGGCAGAGTCGGGAAACCTGATCCTCGACAAGGACCAGACCGGAGCCCTGCTCACGGATCTCGGCTCCTTCAGGGTGGAGCTGCCCGATGATCGGCCACTACCCAAGACGCACGTGCAGCACCTCAACGAAGACTGGTTTGGCTTGGAGCAGCTCGAGGACGGCATGTGGCAGCGTAAGCCGGGAACCCGACTCGATGCCACCGGTTGGTGGCGCGGCTGGACTGGGGACGCCCATGAGATTCACCGCGTGGCCTATGTCGCAGCTCTCGAGGCTTCGCTCGGGTTGGAGCATCGCGATCGACCCGCGCAGTACGACGAGGCCGAAGTGCAGCGCTATTGGCCGATCGAGATCTTCTGGACCTGTCCAGCGCCCAAGTATGAGTGCTGTGTGACCTGGTTCGATCACCAGCCGTGGTGGCAGCCGCTGCGACCGTTGTGTCGCGTCGTTCCGCGCATCTTCGATGGCGGTGGACACGTGATCCTCGTGGTGTCGACGCCACCGGCCAACGGGAACAGCCCTCTGTCGCGCTTTCTCGACCGCGGATCGCTGATCGACACCGAGGGGGACGACTACCAGGCGCATCGCGCTGATGATCCACTGTCTACGGATCACCGGCGTGGCCTCTGGATCATCGGACAGAACGTCGAGATCCTTCCGAGGGCTGAAGGTCAACAACGTGGTACTGTGTCGGAGCGGCGGTACAACGGTGACGTGCTGGATGCCTCAGCGGGCCACGTCAGTAGCCTGGACGATGTCGTTCGCGTGATTCGGCCGTCCGAGAGTGACGGAGGTGTGTTGAACGACGGCCGCGTGCACCCGGGCTGCTAGGGGCGGATCCGATAGAGACCGACTGGCTTGGAGAAACCCTTGAGCGCGTGCGCGCCCAAGCTCTCTGCACGCATGCCCGCCGCCTCTGCGCGCTCGCGCACTGGATGTGTGACTACGATCTCGCCCGCGGCGGCCTTGGACGTCACCCGCATGACCTGATTCACCGCGATCCCGGTCAGGTCCCCACCTTCGACGGGAATGGGCCGACCATACGCCAGGCCGATCCGAATCTGTAGGCGGACTCCGGACTGTGCGCGATAGTCGGCGGCGGCGCGCTGAATGTCGAAGGCACAGCGCAGTGCCGTCTGCGCCGATCCGAACGAAATCGCGATCCCATCCCCGGTGTGTGCGAACTCGACTCCTGCGTGGCGCGCGACGCAGGCGCGCAGGAGTCGGTCGTGATCCCGCCGCACCTCCACCCAGCGCCGATCGCCGAGCTCGAGCACCAGTGGCGTCGACTCGACCAGGTCGGTGACCATCAAGGTGCGTTCGAGGGGGATGTCCGGGCCCTCTGCCGCCGGCTCGTCCTTGAGCAGGAGATCGGTGCGCCCGAGTGAACGCGCGAGCGTGCCGGCACGCTGGAGGCTGGGCAGGAGCAGCATTCTGCGCGCGCGTGTGATCGCCGCCGCGAGCACCTCCTGCGCGCGTTCGGGATCTTGGGGGGCGTAGAGCTCCGCGAGCTCGATCTCGGCGCGGGCGAGGTCGCTCTCCGCTCCGATGCGCGCGCTTTCTGCGCAGGCTCGTTCGAGGATGCTGCGCGCTTGTTCCGGGCGTCCGGCGGCGGTGGCGGCTGCGGCCGTGGCACGCAATACCGTGCTCGGATAGTTGGAGGGCGCCACCAATCCCAGATCGACCTGATGGCACAGCGGATCGAAGAGCGACTCGCCGAACGCGCGAGCCCCGAGCAGTTTGGCGGCGTGCGCCAGGATGCACAGCTGCGTGAGATTGAAGAGGGTGACCTCATAGTGCCAGGGGTTTTCCGTGTCTACCAGTCGCGCGAGCCGCTCGACATCGAAGAACTCCACAGCGATGGCGATTCGCAACCAGCGTGTTCCCGGTCGTCCCGAGGCTCGAAGCTTTTGTAGGGCCTGTTCTGCACCCTCACGATCGCCGTGAGTCGCGCGCGCTGTGCCTAGCGGGAAGTACAGCTGGCTCGGCGTCCAAAGGTATTGAGAGCGGCAGAGCAGGGCCTCGGCCTGATCGGCAGCGGCTTCCATCGCTTCGCTGTCGCCACGCAGAGCGTGAGTGGTCACGCGACTGCAGGCTGCCAGCGAACGTTCGGACCAATCCTTGATTCGAGCGCCGTGTCGCTCGGCTCGTTCCGCGCCATCCAGTGCTGCATCCAAGCGACCGGCCATCAGATTGAGAAGCGGAAGCCGTCCGAGTCCCCACTGCACGAACCACTTGTCGTCGCGTAGCTCGGCCAGACGGTGGCTGGCTTCGAAGTGGCTGCGCGCGAGGTCGAGCTCCAGGCGTCCCATCCGGCAGAGCCCGATCGAGAACTCCGCCACCGCCGAGGCGAGAGCGTCATTCGTGCTCGCAGCCAGATGGAGGGCCTCGGTTCCTTCTTGGACCCCGAGCTTCAGGTCGCGCACGTTGAAGGCCAACTGGGATAGATCCGAGCGTAGTCGCGCCTGGACTTCGGGCTTGGATTCACCCAGGTGTTCGAGCAACTCCAGGTTCTCGGCACGGCCACCGGTGTCGCCCTCGAAGGCGATGTGCACGCGGTTTCGCACGAGTACCACGGCGCACCAGAGATCGGTGAGGCTCGCGCTGCGGGCGGCTTCGAGCGCGCGATCCAGCCAGGGCATCGCCGCGGCCGGTTCGTGGTTCCGAAAGTGTGCGCTTCCCGCCAGATACTGGAGGCGGGCGCGCTCCGCTGCGTCGACCCCGGCCCCGGCATCCAGCGCGGCCAGCGCCCGTTCGGCCAGGCAGGCGGAATCGGCATAGTTTCCTGCGCGCATTGCGATCTCGGCGCCGTGCGTACAGATCTCCGCTTCTCGCTCGGGCTGGGTGACCCCGCCCGACTGCACCCAGTGCAACCCGATCGAGAGGATCGCCTCGGACGCATCTCCGCGCAGGCTTTCCAGCCTCACCTCGGCGATCCGTCTGTGGATTCGCGTGCGCGCCAGGGACGAGGTGTGAGCCAACACCGCACGGCGATACAGCGGATGCGCGAATCGCAGCGTGTCGGGGTCGCCCAGCAACACGCCGGCATGAAAGCCGTCTTCGAGTGCATCGAGCACCTCGCTCTCACCGCGATCGAGCACTCGCGCCAAAATGGAGACCTCACTCCCGCCGACCAGCAGGGCCAGCACCACCAACGCCGCGCGGGTCGCATCGGGCAGAGCTTCGATACGGCGTTCTACCCTTTCTGAAAGCGTAGCCCGCGGCAAGGTCGCATTCGGAGCCCGCAGCAAGACGCGGTCGCCCTCGCGCCGCAGAAGTTCGGCGTGCTCGAGTTCGGAGAGCGCTTCTCGTACCTCCAGCGGATTGCCGCCGATCTCGCGCGCCAGCAGTCGCATCAGGTGCGCGTCGGGCCGTCCGTAGCCCAACGTCATGACCAGCCTCACCAGATCGGCTTCGTCCAGTGGCGGAAGCTCCATGCGCAAGGTCATCTCGGAGCGGCTGTAGCGGTCGAGCAGGTTGGTGAGCTGTGCGTCGCCCTCGAGCGGGCGCCGAGTCAACATCAGCAAGAGGTGACAGGATTCACGCGCACGTTCGCGTTCGAGCATGTCCACGTGGAGGTCACCCAGCAGGTCGAGCGTGGCGCGGTTCGCCCAGTGCACATCTTCCGCGACCAAGAGCACCAGCTTCGAGCGCGACAATTCTCCCATCGCCGTGGCAAGGACTCCGCCCAGTGCAGGACCAAGGTTCGAACGCAGACTCGACTCACCCTCTGTATCGAGCAATAGCCTCGATATGTTGGCGTCGATGTACGGTTGTTCGTTGCGTAAGGTGTGGGCGAGAGACCATAGCCCTCGCGTCGCTCGATGGTCCTTCTCGTGTGAGGCGAGCTGCAGGACGGTCGCCGTGCGCGGAGCTTGTTCGAGCGTGCGCTGCACCAGTGCCGACTTTCCCATGCCCGCCGCTGCCACCAGCTCCAGCACGGCCGGACTCCCTGAGCGCGCCACGTTGAGCAGTCGGGCGCACTCCGCCAGTTCCTCGCGCCGATTGACGAACGCAGTTTCCATTTCCCGCACGGGCACGGCCACATTCGGAGCCTACCACGGGCGTTGGCCGGGACGTGCGTGTGAAGCGCGATGCCAGCTGTGACGGCGATTCGGGGTTGCGACGATAGTCGTTGGTAGGCCAGATCAGGTAG
Source organism: Pseudomonadota bacterium (assembly GCA_003247575.1). Lineage (GTDB taxonomy): Bacteria > Myxococcota_A > UBA9160 > SZUA-336 > SZUA-336 > SZUA-336. Next base: position 4,232 of record QJZC01000067.1, on the reverse strand, counting down.
CGTTCGGCCGCGTGGGTATTTCCACTCTTTCCTCTCTCCTTCTTCGTCAGGCCGGCGGACGTGTCATCCGGTGGCGATGAGTTCGCGCGCGCAGAGATCGTGGAGAAGTTCCAGCGAGATTCCGATCGCTAGAGGAGGTCAACTGCAGGAGCGATTCGGTTCGACCGATTCCGAGTCTCTGAGCGAGGAGCCCAATCGGGTGAAGCGCATCTCCGAAAGATCTGGAAATCCAACGGCGGACCTCCCATCGGATCGCTCGGTGAGTGAAGACGGTCCGTCAGAGGGGGTCGTGCGACAGATACGCGATCTGGAGATCCACGTCGCGCAGCTCAGCTACCAAGCAGAACTCATCCAGTCGTGGTCTCGCCATGCTCTGATCGAGGTAGATCGAGATGGCATCATTCGCAGCTTGAACGTTTATGCTCTGTCCTCCCTCGGAAGGGAATCGGAAAACCTCATCGGCAAGCCTTGTCACGCGACTCTTCATCACTCGCTCGCTGATGGGGTGGAGTACCCCTGGGAATTCTGCCCGATTCATGCCGCCATCGAGGACGGATCCGTGCACCATGCTGACGGGGACGTATTCTGGCGCCAAGACGGGACATGCTTTCCGGTGGACTACGTTTGCCACCCGCTTTGGGGGGCGGAGCATGAGATTCAGGGTGCCGTGATTACTTTTCGCGATCTGGCAGAGGAGCGCCAGCGCCACGCCCAAGAGGTGCACTCCCAAAAGCTTCAGTCGATTGGCGCGCTCGCGGCCGGTGTCGCCCATGAGTTGAACACTCCGATCCAGTTCATTGGGGATAACCTGCGCTTCCTTGGGGACTCTATCTCGGAGATCGCGCCGGTCCTGCAGCAATGCAAGAGTCTCGATCCTGGGATGTCCGAGAAGGAGTGGAGGCAGACCGCGGCACAGTGTCGCGACCAAGCGGCCTCGGTAGATCTCGAGTATCTGCTCAACGAGCTTCCCCAGGCGATCGAACAGTCTCTGTCTGGAATCGATCGCGTCGCCTCGATCGTCCGGGCGTTGAAGGAATTCTCTCACCCCGGAGACTCAGAGGTGCGCCCGGTGCGACTCGAGGATCTGATTTCTAGTACGCTCGTCGTTGCGCGAAACGAGTGGAAGTACGTCGCCGAGGTGATCACCGACTACGACCCTGAGCTTCCCGTGGTCCAGTGTCATGCTCAGGATCTGAGCCAGGTAATTCTAAACTTGATCGTCAACGCAGCTCACGCGATCGCTGAAAAGGCAAGGAACGAGTCGGAGGGAGAAGCCGCACCCGGCCGAATTACGATTTCGACAGCATCTCTGGCGGATCAGGCGGAGATCCGGATTCGCGACACGGGTGCAGGAGTCAAGCCAGAGAACATCGCGCGGATCTTCGATCCGTTCTTCACGACCAAGACCGTGGGAAAGGGAACAGGCCAAGGTTTGGCTCTCGCCCACTCGGTGATCGTCAAGAAGCACGGGGGCACGATTCACTGCGAGAGTGAGCTGGGAGTCGGCACGGAGTTCGTGATCCGACTTCCCTTGGTAGCAAAGGTTGCCGCGAGCTCGACAGAGTGAGTAGACCAGTGGGTGGAGTCGAAGGTGCGAAGCTCGGATGTCGAAGCGGCCGGGCCTGCTTCTCCTACGGAATCGACTCGAAGAACGACCAGGAAATTTCTGCGAGATCCAGGCTGTCGTTGTTGTCGTAGAGGACGTGACCGCCGAGGACCTGGCCCGCTCCATCGATCGCGCAGAACATGACGCGAGCTCGGCGGCAGTCAGGGAACTCGACGCAGCGGCTGCCTCCGCTCGCGAACGAGGTTCGAGGCTGCGCTGCACATCCGTTGATCTCTCCCCAGCGCGCCGCACTGTCGAAGGCGGATGGGAATCGCGTGCGGGCTCCGCTCGGGAGCGTGACGACGTGGCCGTTGGCGGGCCGCTGGCGGTCGGTCGGAGCGTGAAACTCGATCATGCTGAGCGGGCGTGCGGGCTCGCAGGTGAGAGTGGACGAGAGCTGAAACGAGATGGGTGCGATGGCCGAGAACACGTCTGCCGCTCGACAGCCCAGGAAGTGCGACATGACCCCACCCGTAGACAATCCTGTGGCGAAGATCTGCGCCGAGTCAACCTCGACGGCTGCCCGCGTGATGCGAACGGCTTCGCGGAGGAAGCCTTCGTCGTCGGCTTGCTGGCCCTCTTCGCAGCAGTCCCCGGCGTTCCACTGGGTGCGGCCTGTGATGCCGGGGAGCGCTTCCGGATGAACGATGATGAGCCCCTCGCGCTCGGAGAGCTCGATCCAGCCGGAGAGATCGCGCTGCCCTTCGCGACTGCTCCCGGTTCCATGCAGGTCGAGGATCAACGGCAAGGGCGAGCCCGTGTAGCTGTCTGGCACGTGAATGAAGAACTCTCGCGCTCGCCCGTCGAAGACGATCCGGCAGTCGGCGTCCGTGCCCGCTGCGAGCGGGCCACCGCACGCGTTCGGTGGCATCGGCATGTCACACGCTGTGCCCGCCACGAAGATCCAGAACGCGATGACTCCGAATAGATGCCTCCGCATGATCCCTCCTGAAAGAGTGGGACGATCGATCCGCCGAGTTCACGCACGCCGAGCGCGGTCATTTTTTCCGGGCGCCAGAGCCGGCGTCAAGCCCTTCGTCTCCCTCCCGGGGAGATTCTGGCTAGGGGACACAGCCCACTGCCCACGCGGAGCAGATTGGTATAGGCTGGCCGGGCCAGCTCGCAGAAAATCGCTGATGGAGGAAGATCGATGGGGTCTCGCAGGGTAGCTTTCGGTTCGGTCGTGGCCTTGGCCCTTGCAGCGATGCTCGCTCGGGCGGAGTCGCCTCCGGTCGGCGCGGGGATCGCGGCGCCAACCACGGTGACTCCCGAGTCTCAGGGCATGTCGAGTGCCGGGCTGGCGGCCGTGTCGAACGAGTTCCACCGTATGGTGGATGATGGGAAGCTCGCCGGAGTGACGACACTCGTCGCCCGTCGCGGCGAACTCGTTCACTTCGATGTCTACGGCAAGGCGGACGTCGCGGCAGGCACACCGCTCCGCCCCGACAGCATCTTCCGGATCGCCTCGATGACGAAGCCGGTGACGGGTGTCGCCATGATGCAGCTGCTCGAGCAGGGCAAGTGGAGTCTCGACGACCCGGTCGCGAAGCACATTCCCGAGTTCGCTGGTCTCCAGGTCAAGGGCGCCGACGGATCCACGGAGCCGCAGCGATCTCCGATGACGATGAAGCAGCTCATGAGTCATTCGGCAGGTTTCGGTGTGAGCGCGCTGTACGGAGAGCTCGGCCTGCGCGACGGGAACCTGGCCGACATGATCGAGAAGCTCTCGCAGCAACCGCTCGAGACGCAGCCGGGGACTGCATGGGACTATGGCCCCAGCGTCGACATTCAGGGCTATCTCGTCGAGAAGCTGTCCGGAGAATCTCTCGACGTCTACTTCGCGAAGCACATCTTCGAGCCGCTCGGCATGGTCGATACCGGGTTCTTCGTTCCCGAGGCCAAGGCCAGCCGCGTGGTGGCGATTCACAGCTATGATGCCGATGGTCGTATCCAAGCCGAGCAGCCCAATGAGGTGCGAACCTCGAAGCCCGAGTTCCTCTCGGGCAGCGGGGGCCTCATGTCCACGGCCCGCGACTACTGGAGATTCGCGCAGGCACTCGCGGACGGTGGAATTCTCGATGGCAAGCGCATCCTCGAGCCTGCGACCGTGGAGTTGATGCACACGAATGTGCTCGCTCCCGAGGTTGGGGTCGACCTGTACGGACCGAGTCTCGCAGGGGTCGGATTCGGTCTCGACTTTGCGATCGTGCTCGATCCGAAGGCAGCCGGCACGCCGGTCGGCCGCGGATCCTATTACTGGGGCGGACCCTACCGGACCTGGTTCTGGATCGATCCCTAGAACGATCTCATCTTCGTCGGGTTGATCCAGAACCGCGGCGGCTCGCGTCCTGACCAAGGGACGCCACCCCTCCGGACCCGCTCCTATGCACTGACCTATCAGGCGCTCACGGATAGCGGGGAGTGAGGGAGAGGTTCCCTTCGGCGCGAACTGCGGCGAAGATCTGCTGCAGGGCTTCGGGCCAATCTCGCTGTGCGTCCTCGACGATGAGTTTGGGGCCCCGGTGGAGCTCGCAGAGCCGCGCAGCGATCTGCCCCCAGGCTTCGTAGAATCCGATCACCGCTGCTTCCCCCTCGAGGTCTCGCTCGCGGGCCCGGGCATCCGGGT
>QJZC01000055.1 GCA_003247575.1 Pseudomonadota bacterium | reverse complement strand
CGACCAGGCCCTGCAGCCGCGATTCCAGAGCCCCATGCACCGCCCGGTCAATCATCCAGGCTAGCTGGGTTCTTCCTGGGTTTACGTTGGGAGACGGTTGGCCCATAGTGCGACCAACCCCCATCCATCCGCGGTGCCTCCCGGCGCAACGCGATTGGACCGGCGAGTTTCCCCGGGACACAGATGAAGCCAGACGCCCCACCGACGCTCGCTCGCTTCGGACGCTTCGTGCTCGACGAGAAGCTGCGAGAGCTCCGCCGCGATGGAGTCAAGGTTCCCCTCCAGCCAAAGCCGATGGCGCTGCTCTGGTACCTGATCCATCAGCGGGATCGCGTCGTACCCGCAGACGAGTTGTTCGCAGAGGTCTGGCCCGACATCCACATCGCTGACCACACGCTCGCAGGTACGCTGCGCGACGTGCGCCGCGCCATCCAGGATGCGGACCACAGAACGATTCAGACCCTACGCGGACATGGCTACCGGTTCGCCGCAGAGGTGACTCTCGAAGAGCGCGTTGGAGATCCGGATGTCGCCCCCCCGCGGATCCCCGCGCGCGAGTCGGTCGGCACCGCCTCCAGCGGAGAACTCATCGGTCGCGAACGCGAGCTGACGACCTTGCGTCGTGCCTTGGAGTCGGCTGCCTCCTCGCGCGGATGCGGCGCGATCCTCCTGGGCCCGGCCGGAATCGGGAAGACCCGCCTAGCGGACGAGCTCGCGCGAGAAGCTGGCGAGCAGCACTTCGAGGTGCACTCCGGGGAGTCGTACTCCACCCCAGGTGCTCCACCTCTCTGGCCGTGGAGCCAGATCGCGCGCAGCTGTCTCGAGTCGGCGCGCGACGCGGCCGAACGGGCGAGCTGGATCCAGTCCGCGGGCAGCGGCCTTTCCGTGCTCTTGCCCGAGCTCGAAGCGCATCCGCACCGCGCAGCGCTCGGCGAGCTCGATCCACCCCGCATGCGCTTCGAAGTATCCCAGGCGCTGAAGCGGCTTCTCGAGGCAGCCGGCGCGGTAGCTCCACGTCTGTTGCTGCTCGAGGATCTGCACTGGGCGGATACGGAGTCGCTCGACGTCATCGAATCCGTCGCAGCATTCCTCCACCGCGTATCGGTGCTGCTCATCGCGATCGTTCGCGAGACTGAAGCAGAGCTTTGCTACGAGCTGCGACGCGCGCTGGCGAGCCTCCAGCGAGCGCGCGGCTGCGCGCGCGTCTCCTTGCGCGGTCTCGATCTCGAGAGCGTACGGCAGCTGCTCGACGGAGCTGGGCGCATTCCCGAGGCACTGCTCGACCGCATCTACACCGTCACCGATGGCAACGCGCTCTTCGTCACCGAGCTCGCGCGCCTGTACGCACCAGAGAGCCTGGCACGCCTGCAGGTGCAGGATCCGATCCCGATCCCACCTGCGGTTCGCGATGTCATGGAGTTGCAGTTCGCAAAGCGCAGTGCTGAGTGCCAGATGGCTCTCCGCTGCGCCGCCGTCATCGGGGACAGCTTCTCGTCCGAGGTGCTGCGTAGAGCGCTGGCTTGCGACTGGGGACTGGTGCTCGATGCGCTGAGCGAGGCCGAAGGCGTCGATCTCTTGCACGAGGCTCCACGTGCACCGGGGTTCTATCGGTTCCGTCACTCGCTGTGGCGCGAGTATCTCTACGACGGCCTGACGCGCGCGGACGCCCGCCGTACACACCTTCGCGTTGCCCAAGCCATCGAGACCGCACACGCTTCGGACCTGACTCCACAGCTGGCGGCACTCGTCCGGCACTACGGCGCCGCCGCGCCCGCGGGTGGCGCGGAGAAAGCCGTGCAGTACGCACAGCGAGCCGCGGCCGAGTGCGCGGAGCGGCATGCACTCGGCGAGGCTGCGGAGCACTGCGCCGCAGCCTTGGAAGCACTCCAGTTCGTCCCGCGTGCGGACCCGAGACTCCAGACCGAGCTCCACATCCTCTATGGACGACACCTCTACGAGCGCGGCGAGCGCCTCGGCGTGCACGGCCGATACCAGCACGATCGAAGCGACCGCCCCGGTAGTCTCGCAAGTGCACCGGCAGCATTCGCAGAGGCGGTTCGCTGTGCGCGCAGCGTGGGCGATCCCGATCTGATCGCGCGCGCGACCCAGGAGTCTCTGCAGCTTCAGCTCGAGCCGTTCTTCTACTCCGAGCTCGTACCCCCGACCGCCTGGCTGCGGCAGCTCGAGTCCGAGCTGGAGCTCGATCTGGGCGCGTTCCCGCCAGACGCCCGCGACGCTCGCGTCCGCATGCTGCTGACACGCGGGTACCTCCAAAGCGTTGCACAGAATACGGACACTGCGCGCCAGTGCGTCGGCGAAGCTGCCGCACTGGCCGAGTCATTGGAGAACTCCGAGCTCGATCGCGAGGTGCTCCTCGCACGTTGGTTGCTCGCACAGAGTCCGGACGCGCTCGACGAGCGCGCATCCATCGCGGAGCAGCTACAAGCGACCGAGCGCCGAGTCTATCGACGCGGCCGACAGCGAGTGCGATGGCTCGCTTCGGTCCACGCGGAGCGCGGTCGCTTCCAGGAGGCCGACGCACTCGTGACTCCCCCGGGGCCCGCAGGCTCGGAGACCGATACCGTTGGGTACGATCCAGAAGAGATCTGGCCCTGGCAGGTCATGCGACGCGTCATGGCCGGCCGCTTCGACGCGGCGCGACAGATTCTCCAGCGGAGTGACCAAGTCGAGCAGTACTTTGCGAAGATCGAGCTCCAGTCTCAGAGCTTCTGGCTGGACAGTCTCCAAGGGGCCACCGGGAGCTCCCTCCCATCCATCGAGGCCTTCGCAAGCGCGCTCGGCACGGCTAACCCCCGACTCCTTCTCGCGCGGTGCTACGCCGATCTGGGACGCCTCGACGATGCGCGACGCGCGCTCGAAGCGGCGTTGTCGCGCTACGCGGGCGACCTGAGCTCCGACCCCGGCATGATCTCGAAGCTGACCAGCGCGGTCGACGTCATGGACCTGACGCAGACGAACACGCGCACCGAGTGGGTCTACGAGCGGCTCCTTCCCTACGCGGAGCGCTGCGCCATGGGTGGCTGGATGGCGATCTACCTCGGATCCGTACACCGCCCGCTGGGACAGCTGGCCATGCTTCAGAAGTCCTGGGACCGGGCGATCACGCATCTCGAGAGAGCCCTCTACGCACACGATCGGCATCAGGCCCTCCCCTATCTCGCGTACTCCCAGCTGGATCTGGCTCGAGCTCTGATCGCCCGCGGCCGTGCGCTCGACGCCCTCCCCGCACGCGAGCTCACCGAAGCCGCCGCGGCCACGGCCGCCCGCCTCGGCATGCGCATGCTCGAGATGCGCGCTCGACGCGAGCTCGAACAGATGGAGTCGAACTAGCCCGGATGTTTCACCAGCCCGGGGCAGTGGCTCTGGAATCGCGGCCGCCGGGCCTGGTCGCGGACTCCCAACGGCCCGGCGTCCGCGATTCCAGAGCCTCGGTCGGCCGTGGAGAGCTGGAGCTGCGGACTCACTCGTACTCGCGATGTCACAGTTGGATACGTTTGACGAGGCCGGTAGTCGCTGAGTCACGGTCGATTCAGCGAGCGGTGTCGCCCCACCGATGACGTCATCGACGGAGGAATCCGCAGTGGTGGAGCGCTTCGGATACACGACCCGCAAGTACCTGTCCAAGGGTTCGCGCAGCCGCCTCTGGCTGGCTACGCGCGACTCCGATGGCGTCGACGTCGTGATCAAGCGCTATGTCAAGGACCGGCTCCAAGACGGCACCTCTCACTGCAAGCGCGAGTTCGAGGCGCTCCGGCGAGTGCAGGCGCCCGGCGTGGTGCGCGCGTTCGACCTGCTCGAGGATGGCGAAGCGACGAGTCTGGTCCTCGAACTCCTTCCTGGAGTGACACTTGCAGGCTGTGTGGCGCGCGACCCTCTCTCCGTTCGTGAAGTGCTCCAGTTCGGGACACAGCTCGCATCTGCACTGGGCGAAGTGCATCGAAAGCGCTGGATTCATCGTGACCTATCGCCATCGAACATCCAGGTCGACCCAGCGACATCGACCGCGCATTTATTCGACTTCGGTTCGGCTCGCATGTTGGGGAGTGCGCAGAGCGAGGCTCCGTCCCGGAGTGTCTCAGAACCGTACCACCTCGGGGGTGGGCTCGCGTATGCGTCTCCTGAACAGACCGGGAGAATGGGGCGCGGCGTAGATTCCCGCAGCGATCTGTACTCTCTCGGCGCCTGCCTCTACTTTGCCTTGTCGGGTCGCCCGCCATTCGAGCACCGGGATCCTCTGGCTCTGCTGCACGCACACATGGCGCGGATTCCCGATCCGATACATTCGGTCGAGGAGCGCGTGCCGGTTGCTGTATCCCGCATCATCGCGAAGCTTCTCGAGAAGGAGCCCAACGACCGCTATCAGAGCGCGCACGCTCTGGCCGAGGATCTTCGCTCCTGTTTGGACTTTCTCGACTCGAACGGATCGATTCCCGAAGCTCTCGAGCTCGGCAGCGCCGACACTCCGCTGCGGCCGACCTTCGGGCGATCCGTGCACGGTCGCGATTCCGAGCTGAAACGGCTGCGCGAAAACTTGGAGGCCATCCTACGCGCGGAAGCGCCGAAGACGTTGCTGATCCACGGGCCCGCCGGGATCGGCAAGTCGGCACTGATCAACGCGCTGCGGCCACTCGTCGGCGAAGCAGGTGGCTTCGTGGCACATGGGAAGTGCGAGAGCCTGCTCAGCGATGTGGCTCACGTCGCTCTCAAAGCCGCTCTGGCTGGCCTGGCTGACCAGCTCCTGTGTGCAGGCGAAAAATACGTAAAGCGTTGGCAGAGTCGGCTGCTGGCGTCGTTGGGTGCTCTGTCCCCAGTGGTGACCAGCTTCGTCCCCGGACTCTCCGACATCCTCGGAGAACTCGAGCCCCCATCTCCGCTCGGGCCTCGCGAGTCCGCGCAGAGGCTCGAGCTCGCGATCGAGCGATTCCTGCGAACGTTTCCAGACGCGGGACACCCGCTCATGCTGAGCCTCGATGACCTGCAATGGGCGAACCGAGATAGCATCACGTTGCTCGAAGCCCTGATCTGCTCGACACGGGATCTCCGGATTGCGTGGATTCTCGTGCACCGATCCGATGACTCGGAGTCAGTGCAGCGCTTGCGCCGCGGGATCCGGGAGCGAAACCCCGGGGCCCAGTTCATTGAGATCGAGGTCGGCCCACTCTCTCGCGAAGGCGTGCAGGCCGTCATTTCCGATGCGCTAGGCATGGGTCCGGCCTCGGTCGGAGCCTTGGTGAATGCAGCGGCGCGCAAGACGGATTGCTCTCCATTGCTCGTACAGGAGTTCCTGATTCACCTCCACGACACAGGACGCATCGCCGCCATCCCCGGAACGGGTTGGACCTGGAGTGACGACGACATCGCCTCCGCTGAAATCCAGGAAGGGGCGGTGTCCTTGCTGTGTGCAAATCTCGATCGACTACAGCCTGAAGCGCGCGAGCTCGTAGCGACTCTCAGCTGCGTCGGAGACCCATTTTGCACGAGCCAGCTCGAGCTGGTGGTGGACCTTGCGCGAGAGGATCTCGAGCAGCACTTGTTCGAGCTCGTCGACGAAGGATTGATCGTTCCCTCCTCCGAGGGCTTCCGTTTCGCCCACGATCGCATCCGAGAAGCCTGCCTCGAACCACTTTCGAGCGAGAAGCGGGCTCGTACCCACTATTCCCTCGGTCGACGTCTGCTGGCGCAAACCTCGTTCGAGCAGCTGCCCGAACGCTGTGCAGAGATCTCGATCCACTTTCAGCTGGGCACGGACTGCATCGGTGCGGAAGAAAGAGGTGCAGCTCAGGCGGTTCACCTCGCCGCCGGCCAGCGCGCGTTGGCAAGCGGCGGCTTCCAGGCGGCAAGCAGGCACCTGGCAGCAGGGCGCTCCTTGTTGAACGAATCCGACTGGGACTCGGACGCCACGCGCACGTTCTCATTGCTACACGACTCGATCGAGGCCGAGTTCCTGAGCGGTGAGCTCGAATGCGCGCGCGAACTCGCGAACGGCTTGGTGCGGCGTCCGCTCGAGGGGTTCGATCGCTGTCGGGCGCTCGCAAAGCGAGTTCGCGTACTCGCGGCCGCACCCGATGAACACTTCGTGCATGAGTTGCTCTCGATCTTGGAGTCCTACGGCGTGCGTTGGGTCCAAGATCCCTCGCCACTCTGGATCCGCCTCCAGATCTACTGGCTGGATTGGACTCTACGGGGTCCACTCGACGAGACTTGTTTCGGCAACCCGAAAGGCGCCGACCTGTCGTGGGTGTTCCCGTCGATCATTCTTCAGGAGGCGGCGCCCGCACTGCTTGCACTGAACTCGCGCCTGCTCGCTCTATCGATTCTGGCCGCGGTCCGAAACTTCCATATCCATGGGGCGATTCGCTCGCCGGCGCTGCTGCTGGCGGGCTACGCTGCGATGCGCATCGAAATCCTGGGCCATTGGGACGGCGTACGACGCTATGCGGAAGCTGCGCTGGCCTGGGCTCAGAAGAGTGACGATCCCATCAATGTCGTCGCCCAAGCAAGCCTCTATAGTTTCTGCTGGGTGTGGCTGCGACCGCGCGGGGAGTGCGTAGAACTGCTCCAAGCCGTAGTTCGGCGCTTGGGAGAGAGCGGCGACATCCCCTATTCGATCATCGCGCTGACGGGTAGCCTGGGAATGGCCGCGATGGCCGGACGCCCCATACCTGAGTTGCTGTCTCAGATCGACGGGAAGCATCGCTGGGAAGCCTGGCCAGGCATTCGCGCCTACGTGCGCTGCTATGGAACGGCCTTCCGAGTGTTGGCCGGGGACGATGCTGTTGAGATCGACCTGGACCGGCTCACGGGCGAGCTAGAGAGCGACGTCAGAGAGATCTATCTACACGGTCGAATTCCGTGGTTGCTGGCGCTGTGCATGTTCGAGCGCTTCGACCTTGCGGGCCCCCTGCTGGAGCTGCCGTCGATGGGAGTACAGATTCGCGGGTCCATCGGATTGCCCGAGTTCTATCTGCTTCGGGGACTGCACGCGGCGTGGACCGCGAGTCGCACCCGGGGACGTGAGGCCCGCCGCGCGCGGCGTCGCGCACGGCGGGCTGCCGCATGGCTCCGCGCGCGCGCAAACCACGCACCTGACTGCGTACCCCTCTCCGCCTTCATGGAGGCGGAACTCGCATGCCACTCCCGCTCGGCGGCGCCAACGCTGCGAAGCTACGCGCACGCAGCTCGACTGGCAGGCCAAGCCGGCCTGCTCCATCACGAAGCCTGGATTCACGAGCGCGTGGGGCGCTTCCTGATCCAGCTCCGGCGTACGGGGCAGGCGATTCCCGAGCTCCGCAAAGCCAGCGACCTCTACGCACGCTGGGGCGCCCAAGCGAAGGTCGATCACATCAGCCGACTGGTTCAGGACGTCAAGGGTGACGCTCGGCAGCCCGTTGAAGCAGCCCACAGCGTGTTGCGCGGGTAAAACCTCGATCCATACGCGAAGCCCCGAGTGCAGCCATCGGGCCGCACCTCTACGACCCCTGCGAAAGCACCCACCGGCGCTTCCCTCGCCGCAGAGGTTCCGCGAGTGATCTCGCTCAAAACTTCGTGATCCGTTTTTCCGCCTCCAGCCGCTTACTGGGGAAGACCTTCTCCCACTCCTCGATACTGGAGGTACGAAATGTCTCATCCAGCTGGTCCTCTGATCGCAGCTGTCGCGAGTGTGGCCCTGCTCGGAGCAGCTCATCCGGTTCGTGCGGAACCTGGCGACTCGAAGGGCCCTCCAGCTCGCGGCCGGAATGCAGCCGCGTCCGTCCCGGACATCTCGAGCGAGCAGTTCGACGACCTGATCACCACGGCACGCCGACGCAACGAGGGCCTACAGAGCTCTCCGGTTGCGGTGACAGCCTTCGAGGCCGAGGCGATCCGCTCACGCGACGTGCGCAGCCTGGAGGATCTGGATGGACTGGCCCCCAACGTCGCAATCGACACGGCACTCGGCGCTTCAGCCACGGGCCGGCTCACGATCCGCGGAGTCGGACTGATCGAGACGACGACGTCGTTCGACCCTGGGGTAGGAGTCTATATCGATGGGGCCTACGTTCCCCGGTCTCAGGGACAGCTCCTCTCGCTGTTCGACGTCGAGAGCATCGAGATCTTGCGCGGACCGCAGGGCGCCCTCTTCGGCAAGAACACGATCGGCGGCGCCATCAACGTGACGACGCGGAAGCCCGAGTTCGACTACGGCGCCGATGGAAGTGTTCGCGTCGGAAACTTCGGGCGCGTAGACACCCGCTTGACTCTGAATGCTCCACTGACTCGGGAGACGGCAGCCCTGCGACTGTCGCTCGCAAGCAACTACGACACCGGCACCGAGCGCAACGGAGCCCTGAGTGAGCGCCTCGCCACGGATCGCCTGCTCGGAGTGCGCGCGCAGCTCCTCATGCTGCCGACCAGCGACATGGAGATCTCCCTGAGCGCGGAGTACACCCGCCAGGACCGCAAGCCACAAGGTGCGCGCTGCATTCCGATCGCCTCTCCATCGCCGCTTGCAACGCTCGCTCTCGGCACTCAGCTGGCCGAGGACATCCAGACTGCCTGCTCGAGCTCACAGCAGCTCGGCGAGCGTCGCATCGCCTCCGATGGATCCGCGGACGACGACTTCCGAGTGCTGCAGCTGAACGGCACCCTCACCTGGGAGATCAGCGACGATCTGAAACTCCGTTCGATCACCGCGTTCCGCGACCAGCGCTACGATCTCAAGCAGGATCTGGATGGTACGGTGCTCGCGACGTCTCAGTCACCGCGCGATCAGGGTGCAATCCGCTCGAGCTCGTTCAGCCAAGAGCTTCAGCTCAGCGGACATGCCGCCGACGATCGACTCTTCTTCGTGTTGGGACTGTTCGCCTTCGGCGAGCGAATCGATGATGACACCTCGGGCGGAGCCTCGCTGCTCGCGCCCGAGCTCCAGCGCCGCTTCTCGTTGCCCGAGTCCGACCCGCGCTCGCGCATCGGATTTCCGCTCCCCGTGGTCGAAGAGATTCGCGACCTCGAGAACCGGAGTTTCGCTGGCTACGTCTCTCTCACCTACGCACTGACGTCCCGGCTGAGCGCGACCGTCGGCTTGCGGCGAACCCTGGAGCGCCGCCGCCTGGAGAAGCGCGACATCGCGCGCACGCCAGGGGTGAACTTGAGGACGCTCCAGCCTCCGTTCTTCACGAATCCCCCCGCGCGCATAGAGGCGGGAGACCTTCTCTTCGAACGCGACCGCTCGGCCCGCTTCAGTGACTTCTCCCCGAACGCCTCGCTGACCTATCAGCTGACTCCCACGATCCTGGGCTACGCAAGCTACTCCACCGGTTTCAGAACCGGAGGCTTCAACGGGCGGGTCAGCTATCTGAATCCATCCTTCGGTGAGGTCGCCCCCGAGGAGCTGACCACCTACGAGGTGGGGGTCAAGTCCTCGTTGCTCGATTCTCGCCTGACCCTGAACGTGGCCGGCTTCTATAGCATCTACGAGGACATTCAGCGCTCGATCCTCAGCACGGGAGTCGCAGACCCCTTGTCCGTCTCACTCCAGAACGCTGCCGAGGCTCGCCTCGAAGGCGCCGAGATCGAGCTCTCGGCCATTCTGCTCCCAGGCCTGCGGCTCGAGTCGTCGATCGGCACCTTCCGCGGACGCTACACGGACTTCGACCAACCGAACCTGTCGGACATCGAGGATGCTCGACAGCCTGGCCAGCCGAATTACCTGATGACGTTCGCGGTGGACTACGAGCGCGCGGTCTCTTGGCTCGGCGAGGTCTCGTCCCGTGTGCAATGGACGCATCGCGGCCAGCAGGCCAACGACCCACGCGACTCCCGGAGCATCCGCTCTTCGAAGTACGGACTGATGAATGCGTCGCTCTCAGTCGAGCTGAATGACGGAAAGACGGAGCTGGCGATCTTCGGCTCGAATCTGCTCGACCGCGACTACTTGAGCAACGGCATCGATGCCAGCGATGTTTTCGGTCAGGCAGTCATCTTCCAAGGCCAGCCGCGGCGCTACGGTCTCGAGCTTCGGCGACGCTTCTGAACCTGGCTCGACGCTCTAGTGTACTGCGTCAGTGGAGGCAGAGCTGCCTGGTGCGGGAACGCGAGAGACGCCGGGAAGCTCGGGCGCAGTACACTAGGGCCCGTGGCGCGAGTCGCCACCCCTCTGTCTGAGTCACACGACTCGGCCTGGGGAAAAAGTCTCGCCCGTCCAGCGACCGAAGCCAGGCGTTGGCCAGAGCGGACCGATCAGCACTCGATCGGGGGTCCTGAGCCGTCGCAACACCGACCACGCCGTTTCAGGATCTTTGTGCATCTCTGCGCACTCCCCCGTGACCATGTGCAGCGGAGAGATCGCCAGATGCCCGAGCATCGAGACCTGCGGAGCGCTGTGGCTCGACCCGAAGTGCAGGAGGGCATGGCCAGCACAGTGGCCGTCGGCAACCTCCGTCCACAGCCCCGGGGCGATGGACAGACCATCCTCGAACTCCTCGACCCGTCCGAGCGCAATGAGTGCGTTCCAGGCCTCCTGGGTTGGATCCCCAGGCACCGCCGCCGGCGCAGCGTGGAAGCAGCGCAGGGCTTGCGAGCTCACCAGCACCCGCGCGTTCGGAAAGAAGGGAGACCAACCTCCGTCCGGATCACGCCAGGCCACCATGCCGATGCCTTCGATGTGCGAGAGCACGACGAGGTCTACCGACTCACGGGGGTAGCCAGCCGTCTCGAAGCGCTCCGCGATGCGAGCCTGCTGCTCGCTCTCGACCTCGGGACTCCCCCGGAGCACACCGTCGGCAGCCATCACGGGATCGAACACCAGGCGCGTGCTCGAAAGATCCGCGAACCAGGCGGCCGCCCCCGCCCGTAGCTTGTCCCCATCGGTCCAGACGGGAGAGCGCCAGGAGATTGCATCGAGCGCCGCTGGGGACAGTCCAGCAGCCTCGGCGGGGATCGAGACGTCGACGTAGCCGACTCGCCTGAGGATCCCCCAATCGAAGCTGAGCTCGTCTGTACTCATGGCTAGAGTACGCTAGCAAACCAGATTGGGTTCGCGCCTCCGCCGATGGACCAGCCCGATCGTGAGCACGGCCTCACCATGGTCTCCGCGGCCGGACTCGAGCTGCATGGTCGTCCAGTCTCCGCCCGCCGTGCCCGAGGTGGGCAGTGGCACTCCGAACTCGACCCGAAACGAGGATCCCTGAACTGGGTGTCGCTCATCCTTCAGGTAGCGGTCGAGGGCGCAGACCGCCCGATGGACCACGCGCGCTACTCGCTGCTGCTCGGTGACCTTGCCCACCAGATGGTACGGCACCGCTCCGATCGACTCCCAGCACTCGCGCGTGATCGCCGCCGAGCAGGAGAACGGATACCTCATCTCGTTCTCCTCGGCCCACTCGCGCAGATCGATCAGGAGCTCCTGCTGAAGCGCGATTGCGCGCGATCCCCACGTAGCATCAGCTCCCTCGTAAGCCCTCATATCCCGCCTCCTCGACTTTCGTTGCGTTGAATCGGTTCGTTGCTGATTTAGTCGCGGGAGAGCGCAAATCGGATCAGATTTTTTGGAGTCACTCAGCAAAGTGACTCGAAATTCACGCAAACGTTCACCAGAGCGTGTGCGAGAAGCCGCATAGCGCCGTTCGCCTGGGTACGGTGGCGAGGCCCGCCAGAGCGGTGAAGGCCGCCGAGCGCGCCTACGCCTGCCAGGCGAGAATCGAGCCACCTCGCCTCAGGAGGACCGTCCCAGGGAAGACTCGAAGCTTCCAGGGCTCGAGCTCGATCACCGCGAAGCTCTCCGTCGTGGGGCCTTCCCAGGTCGGGATCCGAGCGGGATCGAATCCGAGCGGCTCGGGAGTCGCCTTGAACAGCTCCCAGATGCGGACGCGCGTAAGGTCGTCGAAGGCCCAGCGGGCGCGGCATTCTGCGACGCACGTATCGTGCGAGGGCGCCCAGTAGTTGATCGAGACGAAGGGGGTATGGGAGAGGTGCGCACGCTTGGTGCGTGTCGGCGTAGTGCCGATGAAGCCCCGCAGCTCGCCTCCGTCCCAGCGCCAGATCGGGTGGAGAATGCGCGATCGCGGCCGCTCGTGTCGATCGACACTGGCGACCGTCGCCCAGACAATCCGATGCGCCATGTCCACGAACGCGGGTGCGACCTCATCGAGCGCGTCCATCCGTACTCCTCCTACCTCCGAGGATGCTAGCACGCGCCGGCTACATGCCGACTCCTGGACTCTCGCGGCGACATCTCGTAGCCTCGGACGACAGCCTGCGGCCTCAGCTCTCCCCATGAGAGGCCGCCTCGCATGGCGAAGGGAGGATCGATGTGCTGGAACCTGTCACTCAGGGGACTGTTCGCGGTTCCCTTCCTGCTGGCCGCGTGCGTGCCGGCGTCGTCTACCCCGCCCATAGATCCCGGGAGAACTCCGCGCATTCCGCCGCAGACGACGACATGGCCCGAGACACCGCCCACGGATGGGCGTCCCCTACGTGCGGGAGTCTCCTGCGGAGCCGATGTACTCAGCCGCTTCCCGGAGCTCTCGGTGCGTGACGTGATCGTGTTCCGCGCGGGCGACGTGGTTCATACCGTCGCCCTGCGGCGCCGAACCTGGATCCCTTTGTCGCTGAATACGTGGCTCGGCAGAGTCGGCCTAGATCTGGTGGACCGCGACAGCACCTTCGTCGTCTTCGAGCGCCTCGCCGAGGATCCGAAGCGCTTCACGGACTACTTCATCCGAGACCAGGACTCGGAGGCAGCAGAGCTCGGTGATGCGGAGCTCCTTCGTCTCCAGGTACGACGAAGCATCACGCGTGCCTGCGCTCAGACCTACGTCCCAGCAGATCAGGTGGCATGGAGTCTACCCGACTACCCCGACCTCTCGGCTCCCGACGCGGCACCGCCGGCGCCGCTCACCAGCATTGCAGGCGACGACCCGGGTGGCCTGCCCTAGCGTACCGAGTCGGCGGTAGCCTCTCTTATGCGGTCGCAGTTCACTCCTAGACTCGATAGCGATAGTTTCCGGGCAGCGAGCGCTCGCAGTCAGGCGGATAGCTCTTGCGCTTGTCTGCGTAATAGCGAGACCGATGGTCACCATCCGAGGCGCGGTTATAGGTAACGTAGAGCACACGCCGCGGCTCTCGCGTCGTGTTGGGCGCGGAGCGGTGCGGCAGGTATGCATCGAAGAACACCGCGTCTCCGGGCTCCATCGGGACGGGCTCGAAGCCAATGCCGGACAGTTCCTGATCCGTGAGTGGCTCCCACAGAGCGCCGATCAGGCGATGTCGATGCTCCCAGACTCCCAGCTCGAGACATCCGTTCGCGATCGTAGTGGGGTCGATCGCCACGGCGGCCGTCACGAAGAAGGGGGCGTAGTCGTTCCAGCCCGCCTGCGCGTCCTGGTGCGCCTCGAACCCCCCTCCGCCTGGCAGCTTGAAGTTGATCTTGTCCTTGAACAGGCGGGGTTCCTCACCCAACACGTTCGCAGTAGCGGAAAAGAGTCGGCCCTGCACGATCTCGTGTGCCAACACCGCATGGTACGGCACGAAGTTCTCGACTCGATTCAACAGTCGGCCGCTCGATTCGACCTCAGAAACGTCGAAATATTTCATATAGCGCCCCGGAGACTCGGGCCAGCTCTGAACCTGATCGACGGCATCTTGCAGCGCGCGAAGCGAGCTACCGCAATAAAGCCCGCGCTGCAGCGTGAAGCCGTGAGCGGCGAAGTCGCATGAAGGCGAATCGGTTGGGTCCATGACTAGAATCATCCTCGCCGACGGGGCCCGCGTTGTCGCGCCACCTCTGCATGACGACGCGGCCAAGTGAAACAAAATTGTTCACGCTCCAGTAGAGAACCAGACCAGCTGGAAACACGTACAGAAGGAAGAGAAACAGTAGTGCGAGCGCGTAGAGACCGCGGCGCTGCTTGCGCACCCCGTCCGGGCCGAGTCCGGCTGGAGCATGCAACCGCGCCGCCAGGCACGCCGCTGCGGTCATCAGCAGCGGGAGACCGTGGACTGCTGGCCCCCCACGCCAGAGAGACCCGAAGGCACCCGGGAGCACATCCGGGCGCGATAGGTCGGAGACCCACAGAAACCGCTCCGCACTGAGCAAAGGACTGAGCTCCAGCAAGTAGCAGGCGGCCAGAAACAAGGGCAGCTGAATCGCGATGCCGAGCAGACTCCTCAATCCATAGAAGAGCGAGATCCCTTCCGCCCGGTACAACTCAAAGATCTCACGGCTGCGCTCCTCGCCGCGGAAGCGCTGGCGGATTTCGGTCAGAGCGGGTTCGAGCCGAGTTCGCTGCGCATCGACGGTTTGCTGCCAGCGCTCGGCGAGCAAGGTCAGCGGCAAGAAGAGAAGCCTGACCGTCAGTGAGAGCAACACGATCGCGACGCCGATTCGATCGCCGACCACGCGCGCCAGGCCCCGAAGAAGTAGCTCGAGCAGCTGAACCGGCCACCGGAGCGGTAGCGGCACGTCGGTGGCGGGGAAGCTCGCGTTGGGCGCCACCCAGACAGCTACGACCATGGCGAGCGCAATCAGCGATAGATAGAGTGCGACAACCCGAGGCCCGAGCTTGCTCTCACTCGCAGATAGCGGCTTCGTGTCACCTTGCACGGAATTCACGCTGCACGGGATTCGAGAATCTCCAGTAAGGCACTCGCCCCAGCATGCGCGCTGCTGCCCAGATTGTAGACGAGGTCCTCTCGCAGCTTCTCGATGTTGTGCGCGAAGACGTCCGGAGAGGCGACCAGTCGGCGGATGACTTGAGGCGCGCGGGCAAGCTCCGACAGCCCCAGAATCTCGCCGACCAGCGTGCGGATTCCGACCTCTAGAGGCTCGAGCTGCCACCGCTCATAGCCCAGATTCCGCACGCGCGGAGGCACGTCGAGAAACAACACTGGCCTTCCGAGTCCGAGGGCATACTCGATCGCGGTCGCGGACCAGTCCGAGATCAGGAGCTGGGACCGCAGCAATGTGTCCGACTCTCCCATGGCGTCGACGTATTCGAAGTAGGCGGACATCGGCTCGAACTGTTCTCGTATCCGGCGGACGAGTGCGGGGTCCTGGCGCACGGTCTCGTAGTGCGGGCGCAGGATCACACGAATCCTTGCCTCGATCAAAATGCGGATCAGCGACTCGCCACAGGAGGGAAGTAGCGAGTGCGCACCCCACGTCGGAGCCATCAGGACCGTCAATGGCTCCGCTGGATTTGCTGGTTTCGGACTTTCCTCGGCCAGCGCAATCAATGACTCGAGCCGGGCATATCCGTGAGGCACCAGCCGCTTCGGCGCCAGATTCTCGAGCTCCTCCCGGCGGCGGATCTCACGCATCTGATGGGGAGCCGCGCAGAGGATCGTGTCGTAGTGATCGTAGGAGTTCGCATGATCGACCATGTGCGTGCTTCCGAGGCTATGAAACACATACGCATAGTGCACGCCACGAATCGAGCGTCGAAGCTGGAAGTTGTGCAAGTCCATCATCGTAAGCACACACAAACGCGCCTGTAAGGTCTGAAACGTTACGATCAGCGGCCAGCCCGCCGGGACCAGGAAGCACCGAAAGCGCGGGTGGTTCAGCCCGAACGCGTAGTCATCGCCATCCGACGTCAGATAGGCAACATCTCGTTCCGCAGACCCGATGAGCTCGAGAACGAGTGGCCTCAGATGGTGCCAATCATTTCGCGTCTCCGCGTAGAACACGATCTCCTTCCACCGCGCGTCGCGCGCGTGGAAGCGTTGGTAGGCCGCGAAGCCGCGAGTCAGCTTGGACAACATCTCAAGCCCCCGAGGTGGAGTCGCGGCTTGCTTCGGCCTGCGAGTCACCCGGATCCGCCCCCTCCGAACGCTCGCCTTCACCTGGGCGGCTCCCTCGGAAGAAAGCGACCAGCTTGTACCAATACGCCTGGACGGCGAGACCCGTGGTGAGCACCAGGGAAACGAGCGC
Source organism: Pseudomonadota bacterium (assembly GCA_003247575.1). GTDB lineage: Bacteria > Myxococcota_A > UBA9160 > SZUA-336 > SZUA-336 > SZUA-336. The sequence continues at coordinate 37,308 of QJZC01000055.1, read as the reverse complement.
AGAGAGGAGCATCCCCCCGGTCCCGGGGTCCAGATACGCATAGGCAGGGCGCGGAAACGCCGCGAGCACACACATGACGAGACAAATGCGCAGGAGTCGATCGATTTTCATGCTGCGTCTCCTCTCCGTGAGCTCATCACTCGATGGAACCCGGCAAGTAGATCATGGATATCGGATTCCGAGATGCACCCCATGGTGGAGATCCGAAAGATCTGGCTCCGAAGGAGTCCTTGACCTGCGTAGATGATGAAGCCGCGCTTCCTGAGCCCAGCGTGCAAATCATCGTACGACACGAGATCGCCCAGGCGGTAGCTCCGCAGAACTACAGAGCTGTGTCTCGCTCCGCGAGCGTCCGCTGCATGGCCTTCGTCGCGGCTTCTCGCTTGGAGGAACGGCACGAAGCCCAGGTTCTCGAGCCCGCGCGACACCTGATCCGCCAACTGGGCGTAACGCGCATGGCGGGCGTGCCAACCGCCTTGCTCCGATAGCTCGCAAAGTGCCTCGGACAGCGCGTACAACGCGGGAATCCCCGGCGTGAATGCCGTCTCTCCTCGACTCTGGTGCTCGGCAGCATTCAACAAGTCGAGGTACAGGCTGCGCGCGGGGCGCACGCCGGTACGCAGAACCTCCGTTCTCACGAGTACGAAGGCCAAGCCCGGTGCACCGTGCAGGCACTTGTTTGCCGTTGCCGCGCAGGCCGCAAGGGCGGGTGAGTCGAACGGGATCGGCTCACCCCCAAAGCTGCTCACCGCGTCCAAGAGCAGGCGTGCCCCCCTCTCTTCGCAGAGACGAAGTAGGCCTTCGAGGTCGTTCAGTCGTCCCGTGGTCGTCTCGTGGTGAACCACCGCAACGTGTCGCACCTCGGGATGTGCTGCCAGTAGGTCCGCGACTCGCTCGGTCTCGATGGCCTCTCCCCAAGCAAGCGACAGCGGCACACAGAAGATCCCATGCAGTCGTGCAAGCTCCGTGATGCGCTCACCGTAGACTCCGTTCTCCAGTACGAGGAGCTGTCCTTCACGCGGGACGAGGCTCGTGATCATCGCTTCGAGCGCCCCAGTGCCTGAGCTCGTGAGCAGAACCGGACACCACTGCGGATTCGTGAGCGAGTAGACCTGCAACAGCCCCTGGCGTACCCGCTCCTGTAGAGCCCCGTACTCCGGCTCTCGGTGGCACAGGTCGGGCCCCGAGAGCGCCGCGCGAACGCGAGGCGACAGCGACACTGGACCGGGATTGAGGAGGATCATGAGACTGGCTCTGGGCGCAGGCCATAGGCTTCGCCCGACGAGCGGAACTGGAGGATCTTCTCGATCTGCTTCGAGAAGCGCTCTGCGACCTCCCAAGGCTGAATCGCCGGACGAGGGAGCGGTGAGGTCGTCCCCGGACGTGTCCGAAGTGCGGCCAAGCGCGGGCCACACGTTGCCCACGAGGAGAGCAGATGGTCGATGAGGTCGAGCTCACAGCCGCTGGTCGTGGTCGCATAGCCACAAGCAGCAGCGACCTCAGCGAAGTCGAGCACCTCCGACAGGGTGGGTTGGCCTCCCGTCGACTCATGCGTGCCGTTGTCCAAAACCAGATGAGCAAATCGGACGCCCGCATACGCACCCACCATGGCCAGATTCTCTAGCCGCATCAGCGCGGAGCCATCCCCTTCGAGAATCACCAGCTCGACTTCGGGGCACACGATCGAGACTCCGACCGCGAGCGCAGCCGTACAGCCCATCGAGCCCACCATGTAGAGATGATTCGGGCGATCCGCGAGGGCGTAGAGCTCCCGAGAGGTATAGCCGGTGGAGCTGATCACCAACGAGCGCTCCGGCGGGGTCCTCGTCAGCACCCGCTCGAGTGCCTCGCGACGCGAAGGCAGCAGAACATCTGGCTCACTCTTCCAGTGCTCGACTGTCGCGCGCACACGTCTCTCGTCTCGCTTCACGGGCTCGCTCGGTGTCGCAGCCGGTAGCGGCTCGAACGTGCCCGCCTCGACCATGAGAGCGAATGGCCGGCCCTGTTCCGTCATCCAATGCTCCGCGCGATCGAGCAGGCTGCTCAGTGCGTCCAGACTTCGAGGAACGGGCTCGAACGGCAGCTCCAGGGCTTCGAGGATCTTGGGCGTCGCCGGCCCCATCAGGCGATGCTGAGGCTCATCCTCTTCCGGAGGGTACCCGCGACAGGTCACGATCAGCAGCACGGGCAGCCGAAGCAGCCAGGTGAGCGAGCTCAGCGGGCTCACGGCGTTGCCGAGGCCAGAGTTCTGCATGAAGGCCACGGCGCGGCAGCCGGCGAGCGTCGCTCCGGCACACGCAGCCACAGCGTCCCCTTCGTTCGCAGCGTGCACCAGATGCACACTGCTTCGACGCCTCTCGAGCTCGCGCAGCGGCCCCTTGAGATACGAGCACGGCACCCCAGACCAAAACCGATAGCCTCGCCCGAGCATCTCTTGCACGAACTCAGCTGCGGGGATCAAGCGCGGACCTCGGATGCTGCGCGCGGTCCGCGCGCAAAGGCATTTGCGCGCTCCAAATCGGAGAGATCGTTCACGTCGAGCCAGTGACCGTGCACATAGAGCACCCTCACGTGAACGTGCCTGGAGACGAGCGCGTTGAGCAGATCCGGCAATCCCAGCTGTTCGAAGTCTGCGCTCTTGCGCAGCTCGCAGAGTGCAGATCGAATCTCCGAGATGCCGCCGGCCCGCGCCCGCAGCATGCCGATCCAGCGCCCATCCGGGCGCCGACCCGACCACGACTGGGCCTCCGTGATCCGCTCGAGCACGACGTCCGTTCGATACAGACCTCGATCATCGCTCGCACTGCAGTAGGCGAGATCGCTCACGTTTCCTCGTTCTGGAAGCGGAGAAGAGTCTACTACGACCGAGATCGGCGCATCGGCTGCGTTGAGCAAGTCTCCGAGGATGTAGTCGCGGAACAACAGATCCCCGTAGAGTACGATGCTGTCTCCGCTCAGTACATCGAGCGCACACCACAGGGACTGCAGCTCACCTGTGTTCTCGTGGGCAGCATTGGTTCGCACCGAAACCCCAGCCGCCTGCACCGCATCGGCGCGATAGCCCGCAACGACGTGGAGCTCGTGGACTCCTTGGCGCTTGAACGAAGCCACCAGGTGCTCGAGAAGAGAGCGGCCTGCAATGGGAAGCATGATCTTGGGCCGATCCGAGGTGACGGGCTCGAGCCCTCTCCCACGAGTGGCTCCGAGGATGAGGGCGCGAGGCTTCTCGCGCACGCAGGGAATATAGCGTCGCTCCGCTTGCTCGAGCTCCTCTGCTTGCTGCAGGCGAAAGATCTCGGCCAATGGAGCGATCTCGGACTCGACCTCGACCAAGGTCTGCTTCTCGTACAAGGTGCGCGCCACGAGCTGCATCTCCGCCACCGCTCCCCGGATCAACGCGTTTGCCCACACGACGAGCCGAACCCCCGCTCGTCGAAACACGTCCGTGGGCGTGCTCGAGTACGAGGTTGGAACGATGACCAGCGGACAACGGTTTGCCCATTCCTCAGAGAATCTCAAGATCTCTGCGGGATCGGAGCGCTTGCTGTGGATCAGGATGGCATCCGCACCCGCCGCGTGATACGCCTCGGCGCGCCGCAGCGCTTCTTCCATCCCCCAGCCCGCGATCAAGGCCTCGACGCGAGCCACCAAGCAGAAGGCGTCGTCCAGCTGTGTGTCTTTTCCAGCCTTGATCTTCCCACAGAACTCATCGATGTCGGCGAGGGGCTGGGTCTCACCACGGATATAACTGTTGGTCTTGGGAAAGCACTTGTCCTCGATACAGACTCCTGCTCCTCCAATTTGCTCCAGCTTGCGAACCAGTCGGCGCAGGTTGTTGAAGTTCCCATAGCCCGTGTCCCCATCTAGAAGCACCGGGATCGTGGCCGCATCGACCATCAGCTCGACGACGTCGAGCACCTGAGTCCAGGAGAGCTCGTTGTGGTCGCGCACACCACATTGAGCGGAAATCGCGAGCCCGCTGGCCCAGATCCCCTTGAAACCAGCCTCGGCGACGATGCGCGCGCTCAACCCGCTGTGGGCCTCCATCAGGAACTCTGTCTCGCTGGACGCAAGCAGCTCTCTCAGGCGATGCGTAGCCGACGACACGGTCATGTGCAGGGCACCGCCCAGTGCGTCGGCGGCGACCGCGACTCGATCCGCGGCCAGATCTCGGTGCGCGCTCGTTCCAGATCTTCGGGGAAATCGATCTCGATCCACGGAAGCCCGGAGATCTCGTGGCCCTCGAATGGATCCTCGCCCGAGAGAAGAACAGCACGCAGCGCGGTCTCGTACGGAGCGTTCACCGCTCCGCGGTTGGATAGGCGGATCAGTTCGCGAAACAACCTGCGCGCATTGCCCTCGCTCAGCCGGAAGAAACCGACCGACTCGGCGAGCTCGTCGAACTCGAGTCCGGGATCGACCTGCTTTCCGAACTCGACGATCCGCCCCCCGTGGCTGCAGACCTTGACGGCTTCCGCGTCCCCGAGCTCGCACGATCGATCCATCAAGAGGCCGCTGCCCGAGCTTCGAAAAAGGGGCCCCAGCAGCTCCGGCGGATACAGCACGTCGGCATCCATCAACAGGAGCTCTCCGCTCGCCTGTAGGCTCGCACGCGCGGCGAGCACACTCAGCGCGCTGCCCAGCTCGAAGCACGGGTTGAGAATCGGGTGGACCGACAATGGCGGAGAGAGACGGCAAAGCTCCGCCTCGATATCGCGATGACGATAGCCGAGTACGAGATCTACGCACTCGACATCGTGCGCCACGAGCGCCTTCAGGTGACGCTCGAGCAGGGTTTCACCACCAAAGCGAAGTAAGCACTTCGGTAGCGCACCGACCTCTCCTCCGAGTCGCCGGCCCAGACCCCCAGCGAGCAGAATCGCACGCTTCAGCGGCTCACCCATCGCTCGGCCTACTCTGCAGGGGGACGAGGTCTACTGCCCCCGAACTCGTACTGCCGAAGCCGGACTCGAGCTCCGTCCATCGATCTCGCGTGACTCGAGCCGAAAGGTCCAGGCCGCGTGCGACCAATCCCTCGCTGATCCGTGACAAGTTGGCCTGAAGGAAGGACCAGACCCGGCTCTCGCTCACTGGCGTGCGGGAATAGCGCGCGACCTCCGCGAAGGCGCGCTCGACAGGCTCGCCACGAATCAGGAGCTGATACGCGGCGACGACTCCACCGGTCCGGCGGTCACCTGCTCGGCAGTGCACCAGCACCGGCCTCTTCATGTCTACCGCCCGCGCGATGACTTCGACAGCTCCGACGTACTGATCGATCGCTCCGATGCCACTGCCCCCGAGGGAGAAGATACGATGCTCGATCCCGAGCTCCTCTGCGAGCTCACGCTCGAACAGCTGGTCCGGACGCTGCTGATCGCCCGTCAGATCTACGATGACGTCGATCTGCAGATCTTCGAGTGTGGTGCGCAAGAGCCGCGAGTCGATCTGGCCACTCCGGTACAACGACCCAGTGTAGACCTCGGTGAGGTGTTTCGGAAAGATCCGATCCTTCAGGTTGATCGGGCTGGAGTTCCAAGCCCACATCGATACAGCGACGCTCGCAACAATCACAGTCACAACTCGTCGCCGGGCAGTGCGCACGCGCCTCGTAGCATTCATCAGCCAGCAGAGGATGCAAACGCCCGAATGAGAGCTTTGGGAAAGGAACATTAAACGGATCTAATCCAAGCCGCCGCCCCCACTCTCTGGCATGACCATCGGCTATATAGCCCAAGACGACGCTCATGTATCGTGTGCGCTAGGAGTGGTTCGTGCGCCCACCCTCATGAAGGCCGAATCATCATGAAGGCCGGATCGACGCTCGAAGGCGATCGGCGCTGAATGGCGCGCTGAATGGCCGAGTCGGCGCTGCAGGTCACGTGCGACTTCCGTAGAATCGGCAGAGGGGTGGAACCGCTGCATGGACAGAAATACGCTGCTGACTCGAACGGCACACTTCTTCTTCGGTGTGACCCTTTTGCTCTATCTGACCGGCGTTCGGTACCTGGCGGCGTTTCCCTGGCCTAGAGACGCGCTCGCACAGTTCTACGTGCTGAGCGCATACGCAGGCTACCTGGGACTGCTCGGAATGGGGGTCTGGACCACGCTGGTCCTTCCCCTCGTGCTGATCCGCGTCAGCCCGCGTGTGGTCTGGACGTTCAGCATCGTTCTCGGTGCGATCCTGATCGGGGGCATTCAAGTGGACAGCCTGGTCTTCTTCGACGACCGCTTTCACTTGAGTGTGCTGGCTCTCAGGGTGCTCGGCCTACCCACCTTCCTCTTTGCCACGATCTCGGTCGTCATCGGGGGCGCGCTGTGCTTCTTCTGGATGCAGGTCGTCTCAGGACCACGCGCGAGCTGGGTAAGGGGCGGCACCGCGCTCGCCCTTGGGGCAGCACTGCTGGCCACGCTCGCGTCTTCGCAGCTGATCCACGCCTGGGCGGACGTCCGCTACCACGTCCCGGTGACGAGCTTCACCCCGTATCTACCGTGGTATCGCCCCCTGACCAGCAAGCACCTGATGGGCCGATGGCTGGGTGTCGTCGATCTCTCGCGCGAGCGGGCCGCGTCCGCAATGGAAGATCTCGGTGAGGTTCAGGAAGGCGTGCTCGACTACCCCAAGGAGGCGCTTCACTGCTCGCCTGGCAGCGATCCACTCAATGTATTGATCATCGGCTTGGACGCGATGCGGGCCGACTACGTCGTCGAGCGGGTGACTCCGAACATCACGCGCTTCGCACAGGGCGCTCTCCGCTTCGAGTCGCACTGGAGCGGAGGCAATGGAACGAGGCCTGGACTGTTCAGCCTGTTCTACGGAATCCCTGCGACCTACTGGACAGCATTCTATGCTGCCCAACAAGCGCCTGTTCTCATCGAGACCTTTCAGTCTCACGGATACCAGGTCGGGGTGTTCCCGAGCAATCCGGCAGACCGCTTGGTGGGTCTGGAACGAACGGCCTTCCGCACGGTCGGAGACCTGCCAAGGACCGCGGGAGACGCGGCCGCCACCGAGGGCTGGCTGGACTGGCTCGAGAAGCGCGATCCATCGCGGCCCTTTTTCGGCTTCGTCTTCTACGAATCGGCTCCGGGCGCCTGTCCTCCTGAGTATGAACGCGTATCGGAAGTTTCGGTCGACACGCCGGGCGACGACGGTCGACGTGCCTGCTACGAGACCGCGCTCCATTTCGCAGACGGACAGCTCGGGCGAGTTCTGGAGCATCTGGAGTCCAAAGGCCTGGCTGACCGCACCCTGATCATGGTCACCAGCGACCATGGTGAAGAATTCAACGAGAACGGCCTAGGCTTCCGCGGACACGGATCCAGCTACAGCCGCTACCAGCTGCACACTCCCATGCTCATTCGATGGCCGGGGCACACTCCCGACAGAGTGACTCGTCGCACATCACACAACGACGTCGCACCTACCCTCCTCAGTGAAGTGCTTCACTGCAGCAATCCCCCGAGCGACTACAGCAGTGGCAAGAGCATGCTCTCGAACGACGAGTGGGACTGGATCGTCGCCGCGAGCTACACCTCCCACGCCGTCGTCGAGCCCGAGCGCGTAACGGTGAGCTACGGAAGCTACTTCGAGGTGCGCGGCGCCGACTACGAGGTGCTCGAGGCGCCCCTGACGAATCCGGAGCCTCTTGCGGCCGCGCTACGCGAGACTGGGCGTTTCATGCGCCGCTAGCTAGGCCAGGCATCGAGAGCCGCTCGGCTCGATGAGATGCTTCTCATTCGGAGTTCACCGAGTTCTAGGGGCGGTATGGCTCTATCTCGGCATGCCGGCGCCAACGCATCGACGCCCCGAGCTAGACCCGTGCCGAGTGCTCTGGGTGTTGTGGATCTGCGGGGTTGCGCTCGGGAGCCTCACTCGCGCTGCATTGCTTTCCGGTGTCGATCCTCAGCTCGATTTGACCGGCTCGGAGATTCTGCGCGCACTCTGGGTGGGGTGTCGCTTGGACGCATCGATCAGCGCGTATATGGCTGCACCTCTGCTCCTGCTCATCCCCTTCTCTCGTTCGAGCAGCCAGCGACCCCGACGGATCGCGACGCGCCTCACCGCTACTTGGGCTCTGCTCGCTTGGACGATCCTCGTGCTGTCGAGCGGCGCGGACTGGGCATTCCTGCGCTTCTTCGGATACCGCATGAACTACCTGGTACTCGATCACGCCGGTGATCGCGAGGTATTGCTCAGTCTCGTAGAGATGCCCTATGTGTGGCAGTCGGTATCCCTCGCGGCATTCGCCTTGCTCGTCTCGTTGGCGGCGATCTGCTGGCGCAGGCAGAGCCTGCTGCGTCTCCGAGAGCGTTCGGTGGGCTGGGGACGCGGTACTGCTCTAGCGACCCTCGTGCTCATGGTCGCGTTCGCACGCGGCACCCTCGACCATCGCCCGATCAATCCAGCGGCCGCCTCGATCGGTCCGCATCGCGCACTGAACGAGATTGCGAGCTCAGGGCTCTTTGCGGTCGCCTACGAGGGCTTCCGCCGCACTCGCGGCGAACAGATTCGCGTGGAGGAGGTCGCCGGCAAGCTCCCGCCGGAGGAGGCGCGAGCCCGCGCCGCCCAGCTGACCTCACACAGGAAGCGGGACGGCCCCGAGCGACGTCCCCGAAACGTCGTAGTCGTCGTCATGGAGAGCTTCACCGGTAGGCTCGTGGGTGCGATGGGCGGCGAGCCCGCCCTCTCGCCCGAATTCGATCGCCTCGCGGACGAGGGACTTCTGCTGACGCATTGCTATGCGACGGGGGAGCGAACCGTGCAAGGACTGGAGGCGGTCGTCGCTTCCTTCCCCCCGCTCCCAGGCGTGAGCATCGTAAGGCGTCCGGAGGCACAGCGCGGGGTCGCGACGCTCGCCTCTGCCGCGCAACGACACGGCTACGACACCCTGTTTCTCTACGGAGGCCAGGGGATCTTCGATCACATGCGCAGTTTCTTCGTCGGAAACGGGTTCGAACGCTTCATCGAAGAGAGGGATTTCGAGGATCCGGTGTTCCGGGGCAGTTGGGGCGTCTCCGATGAAGATCTTTTCGCGCGCGCGAATCGAGAGTTCGAAGCCCGCGCGGCGCAGGGGCAACCCTTTCTCGCGGTCTTGTTGACCGTCTCTCTACATGCCCCATGGGAATTTCCCCCGGGGCGCGTGCAGAGCTTGCCAGAAGACATGAACGTTCCAGAGGGATTCGAGCGGCGCGAGCTCGAGAACTTCTTGTACGCAGACTTCGCAGTCGGCAAGTTCATCCGTCAAGCAAGAAGCTACGCGTACTTCGACGATACCTTGTTCGTCTTCGTTGGCGACCACGGGGTGCACCTACGCTCGCGTGCCCTGGTACCTGCGGAAGAGTATCGCGTTCCGGCACTCCTTCTGGCTCCCGGAACGGTGCCACCGGGCCGCATCGACGCGGTGACCAGCCAGGTCGACCTGGCGCCGACGATCCTGTCTCTAGTGGGTTGGGACCCAGAGCCCGACTTCTTCGGCCGCGACGTCCTTGCAGCCTCGGAGAGAGACCCGATGGCGGTCTTGCTCTACCGCAAGGAACGTTACGCAGTTAGACGCGCCAACCGCCTGACCGTGCTTGCAAAGGAGGGCGGAGTCGGCAGTGCGTACCGACTGACTCCGGCTGGCTTTCCATTGCACGACCAGATTCGATACGCCTACCAGGAGGACGCCAAGGATGGCTTGGCCGTGCTTCAACAGGCCGAGCAGAGACTACAGGATCGATTGACCGACCTTGCGATCGCAAGCCGCCCCGCAAGTCCCCTGGAGTCCGAGAGGGCACTTCGCCCGTGACCGTCCAGGGATCGATCGGCCGATTCTGGGAGCGGACGCGCATCGAGCAGGAGACTGACCGAGGCACAGGCAAGGGCAGCCTCCACCAGCGGGCAAGCCGCCTACTTCTCGCAGGTCTATGCCTCCTTGTCGCGACCGCTCAGCCTGCGACGGCTCTGGCAAGCGAAGGCGACCTCGAGGGCTCGGCAGAGCTCCGCCTCTGGCAAACCGAGTCTCTGGTCACCATCGCGATCGAGCTGCTCGCGGAAGGCGACTACGAGCTCGCGCAGCGTGTGCTCGCGGCGGGAAGCGAACGGCTCCGAGCTACGGAGGCCACCCCGCTGAAGATCGACTGCCCTGGAAGTCCCGGCGCATCGGGCGTGTATCTTCCACCGATCAAGCGCAGTCTGTGGCTTGCCTATGTATTGGTGGACGAAGCAGATGGCGCGCAGACCCGGCGGCTGCTGCAGGCCGTCGTCCCCGCACTGGCTGGCTACAGCCGGTTCGTCCGAGCTCCACGCGCTGCGTCCGTCACGGAGCTGCGAGAGGAGATGGAGAATGCGCTGGATGCGACAGGCCCGTCGCAGGAATCCGCGACGGACCTGGAGGCGGCACCCGCCACCCCTCTCCGACCCCGAGGTGCGACGGACACATTGACCTCCGAAACAGTTTGGAGCTGGTTAGCCCGCGTAGAGGGCTGGTGCCGTCGAAGCCCCAGCGATCGCTCCGGGGCCCGGCCGGGGGCCGAAAAATGAAGATTCCTTCATTCACTGGACAGGCTGCCGGCGAGGCGACGCAGCCTCCTCCATCTCGCGCTAGACTCTGACTCATGCGAGTACTGGTCGTAGAGGACGAGCCCCGCGTCCTGAGCTTTCTCGACCGTGGGCTGTCCGAGGCGGCCTTCGCGGTAGACTCTGCTTGCCGCGGCGACGAGGCACTCGAGCTCGCGCTGGTTCACCCCTATGACGCGATCGTGCTCGACCTGATGCTGCCCGGCAAGACGGGGCTAGAGGTGGTGCGCGAGTTTCGCGACGCCGGCCGCTCGACCCCGATTCTGATCCTGACCGCCCGGGATCAGCTCGAGGATCGGGTGCGGGGCCTCGACAGTGGCGCGGACGACTACCTGGTCAAACCGTTTGCCTTCGCGGAGCTTCTCGCACGTCTCCGCTGCCTGCTACGTCGGGGCACCGCGATCGCCAGCGCCATCCAGATCGCAGATCTGCACATCGACCTGCTCACTCGACGAGTGTCGCGGGCTGGCAACCGCATCGACCTGACCCCGAAGGAATACGCACTGCTCGAGTTCCTGGCCCGCCACCGTGGGCAGGTGGTCACGCGCACCATGATCGCCGAGCACGTCTGGGACATGAACTTCGATAGCTTCACCAACGTGATCGACGTCTACATCCGCTACCTCCGTCGCAAGGTCGACCAGGACTACGAGAACAAGCTGATCCACACGCGCAGAGGGGTCGGGTACGTCCTGTCCGAGGATCCCTGATGCCCAACATACGCTGGAGGATCGGGCTCTTCGTGTTCCTGGCGGTCGGAGTCCTGCAGGTCGCGGTCGCAGGCTTCGTTCTTGCGCGACTGAGCGCCGTGCAGACCAAGGAGGTCGATCGGCTGCTCTCGGAGTTGCTGGTCGACGCTGAGATGCTGATCGCACACACGGAAGCGGGCCGCATGCTCCATTCCCAGGCGCAGCACCATTCCAAGTGGAACGAGACCTTCATCGACGTGATCGGTCCCGATGGACAGATCGTCGCTCGCTCCCCCAACGTGCCCCCCGACGGTCTCGGGCCGGAGACCTTCTCCGAGCACATCACGACTCGGTCTGGAATGCACTACACCGTTTGGGATCGTGTACATCCACGCAGCCGCAAGGGCCACGTCCGGATTCGCGTCGCCGAGGCCCAGCTCGGTCCCGATCACCAGTTCATCGTTCGAGTTGCGCGGACGTTGAAGCCCTACCAAAAGACCTACTGGCGCCTGCGCGAGCAACTCGCATGGGCGATGCTCATCGTCTCCATGTTCTCTGCAGGCGGAGCCGCTTGGGTTGCACGACGCTCGCTCACACCCATCGACGCGATGGCGCGACGGGCGGCCCTGCTGGGCCACTCACTCGACGGCGAAATGCCTCGAAGCGGATCTGGGGACGAGCTCGACCGCTTGGCCGCCGTCCTGAACCAGATGCTCTATCGGATTCGTTCCGAGATGATGCGCGTGAGGCGCTTCAGCTCCGATGCCGCACACGGCCTACGTACCCCATTGACCGCACTTCGCGGCCACCTGGAGCTCATGCTCAAGGACGCTCCTGCCGCGCACTCCCCGCGACTAGAGCTCGCACTCGACGTCGTAGATGAGCTGACGATACTCGTCAACCGCCTGCTCTTGCTCGAGCGAATCGAATCGACCCCCTTCGACTTCGGTCCCGACGCCAAACCGATTCCATTCGACGAGCTCGTGCGCGATCTCGTAGAGGCCATCGGAGTCCTGGCCGATGAGCGGAACATCGAGCTCCAACTCGACCTCGTACCGCTACTGATCCTGGGCGAGCGCCAGCCGCTCCGCGAAGCCGTGATGAACATCCTGGACAATGCACTCCGGCACACCCCTGCCGGTGGCTGGATCCGTATCTCACTCTCCACCACGGCGGAGGATGAAGTCGAGCTCGCCATCGAGGACTCTGGACCAGGGCTAGGTCCGGAGCAGCTGGAGCGCGTCTTCGAGCGTTTCTACTCCGAACGGGACGGACCGCCCGGAACGGGGCTCGGGTTGGCGATCGCGAAGGCCACCGTCGAGGCACATGGCGGATCCCTCCATGCGGAGTCCCCTTCGGGGGCTCGCTTCGTACTGCGTCTGCCACGGACTCGCCCGCTCGGTCCCTGAGCGGAACGCCACACGACCCGCTCATCTCGACGACGAGCACCCTCGCCGCCTTCCGCGCGGAACCCCATCCAGGTGCTCAGAACCTGGACACCCACGGACGATTGCGCCTCGAGCGACATTCCGTGCAACTAGTCAAGCACCGCACCCGCAAGACCGATGCACAGCTGAACCAGATCACGGTTTTCCCCCGATACCGCTCTCAAGGAGGGGCTGAGCATGGGTTGGCATCATGGTTGCTCTCGTAGAGTTCGACGCATTCTCATCGCAGGAATGGGCAGTACCTTGCTCAGCCTCCCGCTGTCGGCGAGTGCCCAGTCCGAGCTGTTCGAGCTCGACCTGGAAGACCTCGTCGAGCTCAAGGTCACGTCCGTGTCGAAGCGGGAAGAGCTTGCAGGAGAAGCCCCCGCCGCGATTCACGTGATTACCGGGGACGAGCTGCGCCGCTCGGGTGCTCAGAGCATCCCCGAAGCCCTGCGCGGCGTACCCGGCCTGCAGGTCGCTCAGCTTTCCGGGAACCGCTGGGGCGTGGCATCACGGGGCTTCGTGAACGTCTTCTCCGACAAGCTGCTCGTGCTGATCGATGGTCGCAGCACCTACACCCCCCTGTTTGCAGGCGTATTCTGGGATGTTCAGGATACACTCCTCGATGACATCGATCGCATCGAGGTCATCCGGGGTCCGGGTGGAACCCTTTGGGGATCCAACGCAGTGAACGGTGTGATCAACATCGTGACCAAGAGCGCGGACCAGACTCAGGGAACCTTCTTCCAGAGCGGAGGAGGAATCACCGAGCAGGTCCACGTCGGAGCGCGGCACGGCGGTCAGCTCGGTTCGGCGGGCCACTGGCGAGCCTACGCGAAGTACCTGCAACGCGACGAACTCGACGACGGCAAGCTCGCGCCCGCGAATGACGGAACCGAACAGATGCGCGGTGGCTTCCGTACGGATCTCGAGCTGAGCGAGCGCAACAGCCTCACCTTTCAGGGAGACGCCTACGCCGGCAAGACGTACGGGATCTCGATGGCACCCGATCCGGCGACCCTGGCCACGACGCAGTTTCGTAGCGATGGAGACAACTACGGGGCGAACACCCTCGCGCGCCTCACTCACAAGTTCAGCGAGGAGTCGGAAGCCTCGCTGCAACTCTACCTCGATTACGTGGACCGGAACGAGCTGTTGTTCGACTATCGGCGACTCACGAACGATGCCGAGTTCCAGCACCGCTTTCCCCTCTCGGAGAACTTGCAGCTCACCTGGGGCGCTTCGTACCGAGTCCATCGAGACAAGGTCAAGAAGCGGTTCCATGTCTCCACCTTCCCCGGAAGTCGCAGCTACAAGCTGATGAGTGGATTCATGCAGTCGGAGCTGCGTCTGCTCGATGAACAGCTCCGGATCACCGTGGGTACGAAGGTCGAGAAGAACGATTTCAGCGGGCTCGAGCACCAGCCCAATCTGCGAATCGCGTACCTGCCTACTCCATCGGTGACTCTATGGGGAGCAGTTTCCCGAGCCGTCCGCACTCCGGCGCGCGGGGTCGCGGACTCGATCGCGACCTTGTCGAGCGTTCTCCCGCCGACCGCGCCCTTGCCCACGGAGGTCAGCGTCGTAGGGATTGACACGCTCGGGGGTGAGGACCTGGTAGCCTACGAGCTCGGCGTCCGCTTCCGACCGCTCGAGGACGTCGTGGTGAGCCTGGCGGGGTTCTACAACCAGTACGACAACATCCAGACGTTCGAGCAAGGCGCGCCGATCTGCACCGACGGCACACCGATCACCGGAGGGCCCTCGATCGTCGCTTGTGCAGCGGGCGGAAACCGCCTTCGCCAACCTCTCTTCACCAACAATCGCCGCGAGGCACAGAGCAAGGGCCTGGAAGCCTCGATCCGCTACCAGGCGACCAAGGATTGGCAGCTCGACTTCGTGTACAGCTACTTCGACGTGGGGTTCGATCTCGACGCTGACTCGACCTCCGCCTTCTCACTCTTCGACGAGAACCATACCCCGGAGAATCAGTTCCACCTCCGCTCGAGGATGAACCTGCCGAACAATCTCACCCTCGACACGTTCGTCTCACACGTCGGTCCGCTGGGCGCGCTCAACGTCGATAGCTACACTCGCCTCGACATGCGCCTTGCATGGCGCATGAACGACAGTGTCGAGCTCGCCCTCGTCGGCCAGAACCTGATCGAGGAGCATGAAGAGCTCACCGGCCAGCCTTTCTTCTTCGGCTCAGAAATCCCACGTACGGTGTTCGCAACGATCACCTGGCGTCGTTGATTCAGGGAAGATCTTCTCTCTCACCTCAGGATCGCGCTCCGCGCGGCTCGTTCGGCCCGCGGAGTCCTCCTGAGGGGGAAAAGCTCTTCCTATTCCCCTCCCCGTCTTACGCCGCCTCCCTCCAAGCCCCCGCGGAACCAGACAGTCAGCACGGGAGGCGCGCATCGCCCGGAGCGGCAGCATGGCACGCCATCGGGCACGCGCGAGGACGCGGGAGTCCAGACTGAATTCGTCCTACTGCCCGGGCGCTCAGAGAGCCATGCCTGAGAGGGCCAGGTCTCAAAGGGCCGTCGCGCGGAAGCCCGTCGCCTGGAAATCTTACGTCCGTGCGGACGCGGTCGCGCAGCAGTCGCCGCTCAGAAGGAAGCGACGCGAACGGCTACCTCGCGCAGACGCGAGCTCAGGGACAGACCAGCCTTGCGAGAGGCGGCCAGATTGATCTCGAAGCCAATCGCCTCCTCGCGACGCACCAGATTGATCATCCCGCCGATCTCCAGGAATCCGCTTTGACTGGCCACGGTCAGAACGGCCGCGCCATCGATGGCTCGGAGCGCGCTCGAGAGATCGTCGGTCGCCGCGTAGTAGACGACGTGACAACTCCGAGCCTGATCGGCGCGCTCTAGACTCCGCGCCTCGACGGAATGGCCCTTGACCACGAGCTTGGAGATGTTCTTGCCCAACAGATCTACCAGCTCGGAGTCGCCCAACACGCAGATCTGAATCGAGTCACTCGCCTCGTGAAGACCCTTCGGCCACTCGACGAACTTGGCAAACTTGTAGAGGAGTGCGCCGCGAACCAGTTGCTCACGATCGCGGGCGGCCTGCGGAGCAGCTGAAAGCTGCCCTCCAATGCTCAGAGTCATTGCCGCCACGGCGAGGCCCACGAGCGATGCGCACGTCCGGGGCTCCAAGCCCAAGACACGCCGCCGAGCGCTGTCGGAGGCTGGAGCCTCCCGCTCACCGCCACGGACATCGCTTCGCACTGAGCACCGACTGCGCACGCCGAACAACCCTGCCATAAGTCTACCCCAATCTCCGTACCGTAGATTTCCCGCCCGCTCTGCGTGGACGCCCGATACCCGGCTAACCGAGGATACTGGCGGATCTTCACGAGTCCAGGCTTCCCAAGAAGATCGGCTTCTACGCCTTATATCGGCGTCGCGCGGTCATTCTTGACGGAGACTGCCTTCGTTTGAGCTCGATGCCCGCTTCGACCAGCCAACCGCATACAACACACGAAGGGCATTCGTTCTGCATCTATCTTGCGGGCTCGATTCAGAAGGATTCTCGACAAACTGCTGAAGACCAGCCAGCAAACTTCAGCGCGTCCCCGTGCCAGCCGAAGAATCCCCCAAAATGGGTGATCCATGCGTACGACCGTGGTCCGATCGCGCTAGGAACCGCCGGCTCGTCGCAGGGTGCAGAAGGCTGTTGGAGATCCAAATATGAGCATGGATAGAGAGACGACGCTTCGCCGCAAACTCACGGTGATCTCGCTCGCATCCTGCTTGATGGCTCTGACGATTGCGTCGGCCGTCTTCCTCCTGCGGGACCTCGATCTTCAGAGAACCCAGATGGTCGACGGTCTGACGACTCAGGCCGAGATCTTCGCCTACAATACGGCAGCCAGCATCGAGTTCGGTGATGAGCGGGCTGCGCGCGAGGTTCTCTCGGCACTGAAGGCGCAGCGAGAAGTCACCGCGGCCTTTGCCTTCGATCAAACCCATGAGCTCCTGGCGGCCTACACTCGCGACAAGCAGTCGTGGCCCGCACACATCGAGCCAGATGGCCAGCGCTTCACCGAGGACGAGCTGATCGTCACTCGCGGCATCACTCTCGATGGAGCGAGGATCGGCACCCTGCAGATTCGAGCCGACCTGAGCAAGCTGACCCAGAGCATTCAAGCACATCTGCTCGTCGGCGCCCTGGTCCTGCTCGGCTGCGGCCTCGTAGCGGTACTGCTCTGCTCTCAGCTCGTTCGCAGCGTCACCGAGCCACTTCAGAGGCTCGCCACGACGGTACGAACGGCATCCGATACGCAGGACTACTCACTTCGCGCGACCGGCGGCGGTGCCTTGGAGGTCTGGCAGCTCGCGGAGTCTGTCAACGAGATGCTCGTTCGCTTGGAACGGGACACCAATCTCGAGACTCAACGACGAAAGCTCGAGGCCGCTAACGAGCAGCTGTTGATCGAGAAGGAGCGCGCGGAGTCCGCAGCGCGCGCCAAGTCCGAGTTCCTGGCCAACATGAGCCACGAGATTCGCACGCCCATGAACGGAGTCCTCGGGATGACCGAACTGCTGCTCGACACGCAGCTCGCTCCCGAGCAGGATGAGCTCGCACGGACGGCACATCAGTCGGCCAGCCATCTCCTGAGCGTCATCAACGACATCCTGGACTTCTCCAAGGCGGAGTCGGGACAGCTCAAGATCGAGCACATCCCGTTCGACCTGGCCATGGTCGCAAGTGAAGTGGCTCAGGTCCTGAATCCGCGGATCGAGGAGCGATCGCTAGAGCTGATCGTTCGCTACGCACCCGACCTTCCGATGCGATTCATTGGGGATCCGGGGCGCATCCGCCAGGTACTGACGAATCTCGGTAGCAACGCGTCGAAGTTCACCGAATCGGGTCACATCGTGTTCAGCATCGAAGCCGAAGAGCGCAACGACTCCGCTGCGCGCGTTCGCATCTCCGTCGAGGACACCGGCGTCGGGATCCCAGAGTCCAAGCTCGACACGATCTTCGAGAAGTTCACGCAAGCCGACGCGAGCACGACGCGCGAGTACGGAGGTACCGGGCTGGGGCTCGCGATCGTCTCTCAGCTGGTCGAGCTGATGGGAGGAACGATCGGGGTCGAGAGCGAGCTCGGCAAGGGCTCCACGTTCTGGTTCACGCTCCCGCTCACCTACGACGAAGAAGCTGCGCCATTCCTTCCCAAGAACGCGACGCTCGAGGGGTTGGACATCCTCACGGTGGACGACAATCCAGTCAACCGTAGGGTGCTCGAGGAGATGCTCAACTCCTGGGGGGCGAGTACGGTATCCACCGCCTCCGCGGACGACGCGATGCAGGCCCTGCAGCGGGCTCACGCCAAGGGTAAGCACTTTCCGATCGCGATCCTCGACCTCTGCATGCCCCGGATCGATGGCCAGGCACTCGGCGAGATGATCAAGGCATCGCCCGAATTCGGGGAAATCGAGCTCGTGCTCCTCACCTCGGCAGTCCGCACGGGCGACATGGAGCGCTTCGAGCAGCTCGGCTTCGCCGCCTATCTGCCGAAACCGGTGCGCTCGACGCAGCTCTTCGACGCGCTGACGATGCTTCGGGAGCGGATCGAGCGCTCGGAACCCAAGCGTCGCATGATCACACCGAATACCGTCGCGGAGGCTCAATCCAACGATCAGAAGTCCCGCGACCATCGCTGGAGGGGGACTCGAGACTCGGAGGAAAAGATCGAGGTTCTGGTCGCCGAGGACGGCCGCGTGAACCAGAAGGTCGCGCGAAACTTCCTGGTCAAGCTCGGATGCAACGTCGACATCGCCAACAACGGCCTGGAAGCCGTTCAGATGTTCTCCGAGAAGGAATACGCACTCATCTTCATGGACTGCCAGATGCCAGAGCTCGACGGTTATGGCGCAACCGCCCGCATCCGCGAGCTCGAGGCGGGCACCGCAAGACTTCCCATCATCGCCATGACCGCCCACGCGATGCACGGCGACCGCGAAAAGTGCCTCGAAGCCGGCATGGACGACTACATCACCAAACCCGTCAGCCGCGACGTCCTCGAACAAGCCCTCATGAACTGGGCCTACAAGCACCAACACTGAGAGCCTCCGCAGACCACAGCACAGATCGCGGTTCTCGGCCCCCGCTCAGCAGGCTTGCCACCAGAATGGAAGAGCTTCTCGCCAGCGGTGGGTCGCGTCTCGCAGCAGTCGCCTTACTCGCTCTACACCCTCATCTGAACCCGCGCCAGGCACAGGACAATGTCCGGCGGTTGAGGCGCCGAACGATCTCCCACTAAAGCTTCATCCCAAATGTCTCGAAGCGCGTCTCGGTGTCATGCTGTTTGACGAAGGGCGTGCATCTGGGGTTGCGCGGAGAGGCGTTGGCCGGCGGGCCCGTGGAGTCACATTCTGACGGATTCGCGGATAAATTTGCTCTTCGTTTGCGGGCGAGCGAGGTGGCGCAGCCCGACGGCCGAGCGCCTGTTCTCGCGTGACCCACGCTACTCGTGTAGAGCACGTGGACTGAGTGCGAAGGCGAAGAGAAAAGTTGCTGCAGCGGATATTGCTTGGGCCGACGTGATCTTCGTAATGGAGCGCACGCACTCGACGCGGCTTCGCGAGGAACATCGAGAGGGACTGAAGGGTACCCCGGTCTACGTGCTCGACATCCCGGACGAGTACGAATTCATGTCCCCAGCCTTGGTAGATCAGCTCAGGATACGGGTTGCCGCCTACCTCGAGACGGCAGGCTAGCGAGGGGGTTCGCGGAAGTCGCATCGTCCAAGCTCACCAGCAGCCTCCTTGTCGGCACCTCGTCGTATCAGACGATCGCGAGCTGGAAGGGGCAACCCGGTGACTTTGCCCTGTCGATCGAATGGGTCGGTGATCTGCGCCTTGATCCGATGCTTCGCTCGAATGGCCAGCGGCTCGTCCAAAGCGACGTAGTGCCGCCCTCGCCTTTCGCCTTTCGACTTTCGACTTTCGGAACCAACATGCCTCGATCGACGAGCGACTTCAGGTCTCGGTTGGCTACGAGCTGCGAGACATCGGCGCGCTCTCTCTGTCTCTGGTTGCGCAGGCGAAACCCGAATGCAGCATCGAACAGCGATGGGACGGAGCGCTCGGCGATTCCCCGCGCATTCGCCAAGTTCTCGAGCCCCTCATAGACAGCAGAATATTCGACCTGACGCTGCGAGACGGTTTTCGCCCGAATGAAGTGATCGGCCAGAGTCAAGCGGATCCAGGGCTTCGTACTGTTCCGAGGCTTCCATGAACCCTGCCCAACCGTTGCCAACACGTCGTAGCACCTTTGCGAGTTCCGGCCGAGCTATTCCTCGATCCTGCAGAACGTCGGGTCGGGAGCCCCCGGTCAGCGGCTGCAAGGGGGCCCTCCGGCGAGACCTCTATCCCTTTGGTGGAGCTGGACCCGCGGAGCGCCTTCGCGAATGCGTTCCGGCACAGGAGCCCGCTCCATCGGTACGGCTTCATCCGGAGCTGGTATGACAGCTGCCGCGATAGCTGGCCGAACCTGAAGAATCGAGCCTGAACACAGCCACTTCCTGGTCGGGGCGCCCGGATTCGAACCGGGGACTTTCGGCTCCCAAAGCCGACGCGCTACCAACTGCGCTACGCCCCGCCGTGCGCGCTCGGGTGACCCGGCGCGCGATCGGAGATTAGCGCACCGTGGGCTCTTCGGGAGAGCCCACGGCGGATTCGGAGCCGAGGTGCATGCGGATCAGCGAGATCATCGCGCGCAGCGCCTGGCCGCGGTGGCTGATCAGGTCCTTGGACTGCGGCTCGAGGGAGGCCATCGAGCACTGCGCGGGCTCGGGCCAGAAGTACGGGTCGTAGCCGAAGCCCTGGACCCCACTCGGCGTGTTGGAGATGCGCCCCTCGCACACTCCGCGCGTCGTCGCAATCACGCGGCCCCCGGGACTCGCCAAGACCATGCTGCACACATAGCGGGCGGAACGGTTCTCGACTCCGCGTAGCTCCTCGATCAGCTTCGCGTTGTTGGCGGCGTCGTCTCCGTGCTCGCCGGCATAGCGCGCCGAGTGAATCCCCGGACGCCCCCCGAGCGCGTCGACCTCGAGCCCAGAATCCTCGCCCAATGCCCACAGGTCGAGGTCACGGGCCGCCTGGGTCGCCTTGAGCGCGGCATTCTCTTCGAAGGACTTGCCCGTCTCCTCGACCTCGCCGAAGTGCGGGAATTCGCCGAGCCCCACCAGCTCGAGGCGCTCGCCCTCGAGCAAACTGCGGAGCTCGCGGAGCTTGCCCGCGTTGCGCGTCGCCAGGAGCAGTCGGGTCACCGCCCCAGGGCTCGCTCTTGAATCTGACACAGCTCGGCGATGCCCTTCTCGGCGACCTCGAGCATGGCGCTGAGCTGATCGCGGTCGAACGTCCCCTGCTCCGCGGTGCCCTGAACCTCGACCAGACCGCCGGAGCGGGTCTGCACCACGTTCATGTCGACTTCGGCGCGCGAATCCTCCTCGTAAGGCAGGTCGAGCCGGACCTCGCCATCGATGATCCCCACGGAGATGGCCGCAACGCCGTCGATCAGCGGCGAAGCGTGGATGTACCTCGCCGCGAGCAGGCGATCGCAGGCTTGCGCGAGCGCGACGTAGGCCCCTGTGATGGCGGCCGTGCGCGTGCCGCCGTCGGCCTGCAGGACGTCACAGTCGAGATACACGCTACGCTCCCCCAACGCGTCCAGGTCGGTGACCGCGCGCAGGCTGCGGCCGATCAGACGCTGGATCTCCTGGGTCCGCCCCTTGATCTTGCCGCGCTCCGCCTCACGCTCACTGCGCTGGGACGTCGAGCCCGGGAGCATCGAGTACTCCGCCGTGACCCAGCCGCGACCGCTTCCGCGCAGGAAGCCGGGAACCGACTCCGACACGCTGGCCGTACACAGGACCACCGTGCTCCCCATCCGAATCAGTGCCGAGCCCGCCGGATTCTCCACGAACCCCGGCTGAATCTCGACCTTGCGCAGCTCATCGCACGCGCGGCCATCCGCACGACTCATTCCCCACCCTCCTGGACTCGGGCCTCGGCGTCTCGCTGCTCGGCGCGATCGACGATGCGAAGCCCCCGGACGGCGCGCACGATAGCCTCGGCGAGCTGGTCGCGGTAGCGTCTGTCGTTCAACTTTTCCTCGTCGGTCTGATTGGTCAAGAACCCGAGTTCGATCAACACGGAGGGCATGTTGACCCCGGAAAGGACGATGAACTTTCCCTGACGTACGCCGCGGCTGGGCCCGGGAAGCGCAGCCAGCTCCTGCTGGATCGCCGCAGCCACGTCACTCGACACCCGCAGCAGGTCCATGCGGATCAGGTCGCCCAGAATCGCCCCCACCACATCGGTGCTGTCGGGCGTGATCCCCTCGCGCTTGAAGACCTGATTCTCGGTCAGCACGACGTCGGCGGCGTCTCCCTCGCTCGCCTCGAGC
Organism: Pseudomonadota bacterium; assembly: GCA_003247575.1. Classification (GTDB taxonomy): domain Bacteria; phylum Myxococcota_A; class UBA9160; order SZUA-336; family SZUA-336; genus SZUA-336. The sequence continues at coordinate 15,199 of QJZC01000055.1, read as the reverse complement.
GAGATGAAGTACGTCTCGGGTCCCTTCACGTCGGAGTCCGGGGAGGAGTTGGCATGAACCGACAGGAACAGGTCCGCGCGCGCGATGTTCGCGATGGCAGTCCGCGAAGCGAGCGAGACGAATACGTCCTTGTTGCGGGTATACACGACCCGGAGCCCCGCCTGCTCGAGCCGCTTCCCGAGCGCCTTGGCGAACGTCAGCGCCACGTCCTTCTCGAGCGTGCCACGCACTCCGATAGCGCCGAAGTCGTCCCCGCCGTGACCAGCGTCGATCACCACCACGCGCACGCGATCTCGCGCATGCGCAGCCAGCGGCAGCGCGACCGTGCAGAGCATCCCCACGCCGAACACGAGGGCCAGCAAGCTGCCCAGCCAGGAGCAGGAGCGTCCGGGCCACTGCCTTCCCGGCGGCTGTTCGTGCAGTCGCTGCGTCGAAGGGCGCACGGCATTGCGGGTCATTCGCTGCATACTGTTCTCGGTGATCCTCCGCGACACCGGGTGGGTCGCCCGATTCCGGCTCGCCCGATTCCGGCTCGCGCATGGCCGGCCCGCGAACGACCGCGCCGCTCACCCCAAGGGTACCCATCCTGACCAGATTTCAATCTCACGCGAGCCTATCGGATCGCGCCACGAGTGTCGATCCAGCCGATCGCTGCAAAAATCACTCAATTCTCAACAATTTGAAGCCATGAAGGAGACAATCCAGCTCCAACCAGTGAAGTTGGAGAGGATTGTCGCCTAGCGCGACTCCCCTCCGGACGAAGAAGGCGGCGCGCCGGAGCCCATGACGCGATCCTCGTGTATCATTCTAGATCGGCTGAGGCGGTGCAGTTCTCCAGAAATGCCCTTCCCGTAGATCCTCGAGGCATCCTTGTGCGCCCGCGCGCCCGGGGAGCCGCGCACAGGCGGGTGGTGAGCGGTACCCTGAGGGGTTCCCGGGCAGGCCGACGGCAGAGAGTGCGCGAGAGGGCGCATCGCCACGGCCGCAAAACCGGCGCGAGCGCAGCAAGTGGCGGGCAGGTGCAACGACCGAAGAGAAGCAACGATGTGGCCTGGAGGGCACACGGCAGTCAGCAAGGCGCAGGACGAACGAGCGCAGGGCAACCCGTTCCCGCCGGTTGCCGCTGCAGCGATTGAAACAGAGGTTCCGAAAGAGTCGTGGAAGAGAGCAATCGAACGGTTCGAATCCTGCGCGTGATGAGCCGGGACGAACCCGGCTATCTCGGCAAGCTGGCCCAGCTGATCGGGAACGCGGGCGCCAACATCGGCGACATCGTGCGCGTTCGCACCGGCAGCGGCTTCAACGTGCGCGACTTCGAGCTCTACCTGACGGGGCTCGACCAGCTGGAGCGCATCGAGCAGGAGCTGACCCGCCTCGACGGCTTCGAGGTCGAAGCCGTGCTCGATCCGGTCATGGAAATCCACCGGGGCGGCAAGATCCGCATGCGCAGCACTGTCCGCATGGACCGCCTGAGTGACGTGCGGCAGATCTATACACCCGGCGTCGCCGAAGTGTGCCTGGCGATCCACGACACTCCGAGCAAGGCGTACGAGTACACCTCGCTGCCTCATACCGTCGCCATCGTGACCAACGGAACGGCGATCCTGGGCCTCGGAAACATCGGAGTGCACGCGGGCCTCCCGGTCATGGAAGGCAAGGCGGTGCTGCTGGACCGACTCGTGGGCCTTTCCGGCGTGCCCATCCTGATCCCGACCCGGGACATCCAGACCTTCGTCGATACGGTGATCCAGATCGCCCCGTCCTTCGGCGCCATTCAGCTCGAGGACGTCGCCGCTCCGGAGTGCTTCGAGATCGAGGACCGGCTGAGCGCTGAGCTCCCGATCCCCGTCATGCACGACGATCAGCACGGCACCGCGGTCGTCGTGCTGGCCGTGCTGCTGAACGCCACTCAGCTCACCGGGAAGGAGCTCGAGGCACTTCCCGTCGGACTCGTCGGGCTGGGCGCGGCCGGCCTGGGGATCGCTCGCCTCCTCCGGAGCTACGGGGTGAAGGATGTGATCGGCACAGACATCAAGCTGGAGGCACGCGCACGGCTCGAGGCGCTCGGGGGACGAACCGGCGAGCTCGACGACGTGATGAGCCAGGCGTCGGTCGTGATCGCCACCACGGGTCGCCCGGGCCTCATCAGTCCATCGATGGTTCGCGCAGGCCAGATCTTCCTCGCCCTCTCGAATCCGAACCCCGAGATCACTCCCGCACGAGCGCTCGCCGCGGGTGCGGCGTTCGCCGCCGATGGTCGCTCGGTCAACAACGCGCTCGGATTCCCGGGCATCTTCCGCGGCGCGCTCGATGGCCGTGCACGGCGCATCGACGACGAGATGAAGATCGTCGCCGCCCAGACGATCGCACAGTTTGCCGAGCCGGGAGAGCTGATTCCCAGCCTGCTTCATTCCGATGTTCATCAAGCGGTCGCCGCCGCCGTCGAGGCGGTCGCGCGCCGACAAGGTTCCCCCGCGGACAGCTCCGCGTCGCCATGGGAGAGTTCTCGATGAAACGTGCCCTGCAGTCAGCCGTAGCCGCAGCCCTGCTCAGCTTGGCCGTACCCGCGTTCGCCGCAGACACCAGACCGGGAGAAGAGCGCCCACGCCTCGACCTCAGCATCGAGACTCCCGAGCCGAGCGCCGTCGTCGGGGACCCCGGCGGCATGGCCTTCGTCGCGGGGCGAGCCCTCGCTCACTACGGTGAGTTCGAAACCTTCGACATCATCTTCGTGATCGATCAGTCGGACAGCACCTCGAACCCGTCGGGCGCGGACATCGACGGCGACGGCGAGATCGGGCGCCGCCCCGCCGAGGGGACGCCGGTGCTGTCGCTCTTCGGGCAGTTCTTCCGCAGCAGCGACTCCGCAGACAACATCCTGTCGGCGGAGATCGCCGCGGTCGAGACGATGCTCGAGCAGCTGGATCCGCGTACGACCCGGGTGGGCATCGTCGGATTCGCGGGAGACATGGATCCGCTGACACCGGATGCAAACGTGGTGGTCCCGCTGAGCTCGGACTACAGCCGCGTACGCCGCGGCCTGGAGGACATTCGGAGCGACGGCCCCGGCGGTCGCACCAACATGATGGCGGGCATCCAGGTGGCGACCGTCGAGCTGATCGGGTCTCAGAGCGCCTTCAGCGAGAGGCGCGAGGGTGCGCGACGCATCATGCTGTTCCTCACGGACGGCAAGCCTACCCTGCCGTTCGAGAACTCCACCCACAACAACCGGCGCCTGGCGATCGGGCGCGCTGCCAAGGCGGCCGACTTCCAGATCCGCATCGACACCTTCGCCATCGGCGAAGAGGCACTGGCCGACCCGGTGGTCACGGTCGAGATGGCCCGAGTCACCGACGGGATCTTCACCCCAGTACTCAATCCCCGGGATCTGCAGGCGGTGTTCGAGTCAGTGAACTTCTCCGACATCGAGGCGCTCGAGATTCGCAACCTCACCAACGACAAGCCCGCCAGCTACGTCAATCGCGCAGCCGACGGCAGCTACTCGGCGCTGATCCCGATGAACGAGGGCGACAACGTGGTCGAGGTATACGCGCGCTCGAGCGACGGCACCGAGGCACGGCGCAAGGTCCCCCTGCGCTTCCTTGCAAACGGCGACGTGCAGCCGCTCACTCCGGCTCTTCTCGCCGCGCGAAACCGGCTCATGGAAGCACGTCTGACGGATCTGAAGCGGCGCGCAGTCGAGATCGAGACGTCTCGCGACGAGCAGGTACGCGACACCATCCTGGCCGACATCGAGAAGAAGCGCGAAGAAATGCTGCGCCGAGTCGAGATCGAGACCCAGGGCGAATCCGACCGAGAGAACGAGGACTAGGCCCAGGGCCAGCGAGCCGAACTGGATCGCGGCAGTCCTACCCGATCCAAAGCTCTAGGCCCGATCCAGAGCTCCGCGCGATCCAGAGCTCCGCGGGCGGGCGGGCGCCCACCGCTACCTATGCGCCCGTGCCGGCCTCGCTCGCCGCGCCTGCGTCGACCTGCGGCGCGCTGCCGACGCGCCGCTTCTTGTCGCCCTTGGAGCGCACCTTGCGGCGCTCATGGAGCATCTTCGCGCGGCGCTTGGCGTAGCGTTCGAATTGCTTCGGCCGCTTCTCCTCGACCCAGGCAAAGAACGACGCAGGTTCCTCGAAACGGTGCTTCCAGGCACGCTCCTCGGTCGTCTTCTCGCACTCGTTCCAGGAGAAGCTCGAGCACATGTGCGGGCGCTCTTCGTAGATCCCACACGTCTTGCCCTCGGTCATGTGCTCGCAGGGGCTCTCGAACTCGATGAACCAGTCGCCTTCCCAGTCGACGTACACGCTGATGTTACGATGGGTGAGGTACCAGAAGATGTTGTCGTAGTCTTTGAAGGCCGACGGGTTGTCGATCTCGACCGCGACATAGTTGCAGCACTCGCCACAGCGATGACAGGGATGCGCGGACGGTAGATCGAGCAGCGGCAGTTCGAGCTCGACCGCTCCGTTGTTTCCATCAGCCTGGGACATGTTCGCTCTCCTCGCCGAGCGGGCGCCTCGTTGCGGGCGGAAGCTCCGGTCGGGCAGTACCGCGTTCGTGCGCAGCACTGCTCCGCGGCTCGAGCCCGCGATCCTGGGGCACCTCTCGATCGACATAGACCTGAACGCGCTGCGCCCGCGCCTCGACCACACGCATCCAGAGCCTCGACCCATCGACCACCGCCTGAATCCGCTCCTCGACGGTCAGGTAGGCGACATCACCGCGCTTATGTAGCACACCCGCGTTCACCATCCGCCGCCCCAGCTCGGCAGCAAATCGCTGCTCGACCCGCAGCGCCCGCTGAACGCGTTTCGCAGCAACCTCGATAGGCTGGTCGGCCGCGCGGGCCACGAACCACGGGATCAAGACCTCGGCCCAGATCCACTCGTCGAGTGGACCGCGTGCGAGCGGGGGCGTGTCGAGACTGGCGATATCGATCTCCTCGGCGCGATCCAGGCCCGCCACGGCTCGCGTCTCTGCACGATCGACACGGAGGGCCAGCGCGCGTAGCGCGCGACGGATCCGCATACGCTCGAGCGGCCGAGTGAACAGCGACCAGCCCGGCTTCGCCGGAAGGACCAGTGTCGGATCCGGCTCGCGCCCCTGGATGACCGCCTCGAGTCGCTCCCAGCCGTGTGCGTTGATGACGAAGCACCCCGCTCGCATGCCGACCCAAACCCGCGGACGCGCGCGCTCGCCGAGCCGCAGAGCACGCCAGAGATCACCCAGGGCTCGCCCAAGCGGCGAGCGCAGACGCGACCAGATCGCCGGTAGCGCAACGCCATCGAACAGCGGACACAGCGGTACGACAGTCTGTCCCGGCAAGACAGCATCGACCGGAGTCTCTCCCGGATACGCGGGATCCTCCGCGCCCCCCCACGTACTCACCGCACCCGTGGCCGCCATGAGCCGAGAGTCTAGCAGCCCGTCCACAGAAGCGAGTCAGACGCCAGAATGTCCGGGGGTGAGCTCCCAGCACGACGGCCAGCTCGCGGTCGTCAGAGCGTGGAGCTGTGGGTTACTGCGCGCGTCCGCGCCCCGTGGAGCTCATCTTGTTCGGGCGACCCGGTACGAACGGACCGACCGCGTAGTGCTCGCTCTCGTCGAAGAGCTCGATCGGCTCCCAGTCACTCACATCCGAGAGGCGTGCGAGGCCGGTCGTAACGACGCCAGTCGGGTCGAGGACCAGCGGATCCTTAGCATCGCGGTCGAACCAGAGCGTCACCATGTGATGTTGCCCAGTGGAGCGCTCGACAACGATGGATCGGAAGATCTCGTCCTCGCGAAACCCGAGCCGCCGGAGCAGCACGAAGGTCAAGAGATCGAGACCATCGCAGTCGTCTCCGCCCTGCTCCACCACCTCACCGAGGGTCGCCCAGTGATCGCGATCCCCATCCGGCCGATAGGATTCACGGCTGCGGGCCTGGACCCACTCCACGGTCTCGGCGACGACGTCGCGGCGCAGGCGCAGCGTGAAGTCGTGATAGGCGCGGCCGAGATCCGAGTCAGCCTCGAGGTCGGCGTCCTCGACGGCAGGGTCCAGATGGTGGCGTTCCTGCCAGTTCTGGATCTTGTGATTCCAGGGATTGTCGATCGGTGCTTGCACGAAGAAATCGAGCGCAACCGGCGCCAGGCCGTGCTGGTTGGCACACGACAGGAACGAAACCGCGACTAAGGCCAGACCAACTGCCCGCACGAGCATGGGTTCAATCTCTCCGGTTCACTCTTCCCGAACGTAAATCCCCTCTAGGCTTGGCATCGGTTGACTACGCGATCTGCTTGAGACGATTCGAGCGACATCGAGAGCCCGCTCCGACACTCGGAGTGCGAACCCCTGGGCGCTCTGCGTCATCCCGCCACGATCGAGCTCCTGCAACGCTACGCGTGCGCGGAATTCAGAAAGGCCACCACCACGGCGTGCGGATGCGCGCGTCGAGCTGTTCGCGACATCGCGACAGCTGTGATTCGTAGCGGCGTGTGCGCATGGCCACGCGCGAGGCCACGCGCGCCAGCCACGGCTTTGCCTCGAACGAGCGACGTCGATAGCCCGCAGGCCCCTCGTGATAGGCGAGGTAGAAGCTCGCTGGATCATCGAGATCGATCAGCGCCACACGCTGAAGTTCGGCGCCGTACCAGCCAAGGAAGTCGGAGACGTCCCGGAACTCGTCGCGGTCCGCACCCAGCCGGCCGGTGCTGGCTCGATAGCGTTCCCACGTCGCGTCGACGACCTGGCCGTACCCATAGGCAGACGAGAGTCGCCAGCCTGGAATGATCCACAGGATGCGACGCCGTGGAGGGCGCGCGCGCGCGTTGAAGCTGGACTCCTGGTAGACGACCGCGAGCTGCAACGCAGGGGCGACTCCCCAGCGATCCTGAGTCTGACGCGCGGCACGATACCAGGACACGTGCTCATTGAAGATGTCACAAGCATTCTCGGGATTGCGCGGAGGCGCGGTCACGCACGCCCAGCCTACGACGACGACGCCCAACAGGGTGGCAATCCCGCTGATCGGCAGCCAAGCGGAGTGGCGCGAGTGCACCCGACCCCTGCGCCCCGGTCTTCGAGTCGGAGAGGTACCCCTACGCTCAGACCTGCGCAGAGTCGCGGCACGCCCCCGTCTCGAGCGCTTGCGCTGGGATCTCCACGGAAGCAGCCGCCAGAGCCGCGGCTTTCGTGTACGCCGTCGGCCTCGAGCGCGATTCGGAGTCAGCCAAAGCCACCTGCGCCCGGAGTACACCGATGCGCGGCTGCGACTCCCTGCCCCTGTAGCACGCGCTCGCGATCGAGAACGCGCCTGCCGTCCGCGCGCCCGGCTGCGTGGCTGACCGGTCCGGGACACGCGCGAACGGGCAGAGACCCGGCGCTTTCCGCGCAACATCCGGCCGCCTGGATGTCGCCGGACCCGCGAGCGCCATCTGCTCCAGATTCCAGAGCCCCATCTGCCCATCCATGCAGAATTACCGAGAGCCCGGGATCGAGTAAACCCCCGCGCTACCCCGTCTTCGCGCGCATCTGAAGGGAAACCCCACCGAAAGTGCATGGAAACCCAAGTGAATCGAAATACCCTCACCAGACAAATGCCACGCATGATGGCAAATTGGGGCCTACGAAGGCACCGAGCGTGCGCCGATCAGTCTACAATTTCACTCGGCCGGAAAACGTAGGCAGTTCACCTCTGAGAGACATTCTCATGAATCTAGGATTCCTGGACTCGACTCGCGGTATAGTGGTCAATCGCTGGAGTGAACCCTGCGTGCGGCCACGTGACTCCGATAAGGGCCGTATCCATGTGGGCCGCATCGACCGGGTCCGTGCCGGCCGATCGAGGCGACCCGCTCTGCTGCTGTCGACGGCTCCTGAGACCGCTGGGGAGGCGAACGCGAGATGAGTGCATCCCAACCGCTGCAAGCGACGGAAGTACTGGCTCGATTAGAGGAAAAGGAACATGCCGCGCGAGAGCGCGCGGCGGCCGCCGACGAGCAGGCGCGCCTCGCCGGGATCGCGCGCGGCGAGGCAGAGCAGCGACTGGCGCGTCATGGCATCGAGATCGAGCCTTCCGACATCGCGGAGGATCTCGCCTCCGCGATGCAGGAGGATCTCGACGACGAGCTGCCCTCGAACCGTCAGACCGAAGAACAGATTGCCCGCGAGCTGACCGAGCTGACACGGCGGCGACGCGAGCTGCAGGCCGAGCTCCAGCGCTGCATCGCGCGCGAGGCCGAGGTGCTTCAGGGACTCGCCGCGGTAGAGTCGGAGCTCGAGGAAGCCTCTCACGCTTGCGCGGAGTCTGCGCGAGCCGTGATCGAGTTTCAGAAGGCCGAGGAGCGCGCCCGGCGCGCCGCGCGCAGCGCACAGGAAACCGCCACGCGATCTGGGCGCGAGCGGGAACGCGCCGAATCCCGTATCGAACAGGAGGCCGAGGCGGAGGCGCGCGCGCTGGAGCGGGCAGCCACCGAGGAATCCAACCTGGAACAGATCGGGCTCGAACGCTCGATCGCTACGCGTACCGCACTCGAACAGGCCGCCCTCGAAGAGGACGCGCTGCAGCGGGCGACGGCGGCCCGAGCCGCAGCCGAGCGAGCTGCGGCGCAGCGTGTGGCCACCGAACAAGCCCTGGAACGTCCCGCCCCGCGATTCGTCGATCTCGAGTCGACGGGTGCAGGGGATGAGCAGCCCCGAGCGTCACGTCGCCGCAGGCGCCGTGAGCGCACCAAGGAGGTCGAGCGCGACACCGCAGAAGTTGCGAGTGCAGAGACGCTCCTGACCCCCTTCATGGAGGCCGACCGACAGCCAGAGCCCGAGGGCGCGGAAATGCCTGCCGTGCTCGAACGCAACATCGCGACGGCGCCGACGACCACCGACCACTGGTTCCCCGCTGACGACGATGCAGTCGCCAGTGACTTGCCGCTCGACTGGCTCGAGACCGAGGAGGCCTTCGAGCTCGACGAGCCCCGCACACCCCATGGTCCGCGGGTCCCAGTCACGGTGCCTGCCAGTCAAAGCTGGTTCTCGGACGACGAGACCGATGACGACCAGGCCGCGGACAGCGTGGTGGAAGCCGCCGCTCCGCAGGAGGGGGAGACCGAGGGATCCCAGGCAGAGGCCCGCTCTGCCGAAGACCGAGACGCCGAGATGCTCGCCGAGCTCGAGGATCTCGAACTGCGCCGAGCCGAAGCGGAGCTGGCGCGCCTCGAGCGCAGCGCAGCGGAGCGCGAGGGGGGAGAACGCCTCCAGCGCATTCGCGCAGCGCGCGCGGTCGAGGAGGAGCTCGACCGTTACGAGAGCGCCGCGCAGGCGGAAGAACCCGAGAACGAGCAGCAACAGGGTTACAAGCCGCTGTACGCAGGCCAGGACTATGCCTGGGAGGTCCAGGCGGCCCGCGGCGTGCAGCAGAAGATCACGAATGCCAAGGAGCGCGCGCGCGAACACACGCCCGAGGCTTCGATGGAGCAGGCGCGAGCCTCGAGCATGGCGGCCGAGGCCCTGCGCATTCGCAACAAGGCCTCCAACCTCACCTCTGTTCAGACGGGGATCGTCATCGGACTCAGCATCGTCCTCGCGGGCATCGGCGCCGCCCTGCTGGTCATCGACCGCCCTGACGCCGACGCTCGCAAGGTGCGTTCGGTCGAGGCTTCGGGCGCTCCCGCACCACCGCCCCTCGCCAACGCTGCGCCCGTGTTGCCAGCGCTCGACAGCCCAGACAACGAAAAGACGATGAACGCCGCAGCGCTGAGCACGGGCTCGGGCGCGCGCCCCGAAGCGCTGGGCGCCACCGCCGCGGCGGGCCTGCTCGAACGCGATGAGCGAAGCGTCATCTCTAGCGGAGATCTCCCCGCGTGGCGCCGCTACGCCGTGCTCGTGCCGGATCCCGGCATGCCTCGCATCTCGATCGTGATCGACGACATGGGCATCGACGAGCCCGCTTCCCAAGAAGTGATCGACCTGCCGGGCCCGCTGACCGTGTCCTTTCTACCGCACGCACAGCGCCTGCGCCGACAGGCAGAGAAGGCTCGCGCGGCGGGGCACGAGCTGATGGCCCACATTCCGATGGAGCCGCTCGACGTCGGCTACGACCCCGGACCGAACTACCTGGGCGAGAGCATGTCGGCCACCGAGATCCAGAAGCGGCTGCGGCGCCATCTCGATCTGTTCGATTTCGGCATCGTCGGAATCAACAACCACATGGGCAGCCGCTTCACTCGCAACGAGCCCGGGATGATGCTCGTCATGAACGAGCTGCTCAAGCGCCGCATGATGTTCCTGGATTCCCGCACCATCGCAAAGACAGTGGGCGCCAAGAAGGCCGCCGAGTACGGAATCCCCTACACCATTCGCGACGTGTTCCTCGACCACATGGGGTCGCCGGAGGCGCGCCTGGAGATCTCGGAGATCAAGGAGCAGCTGCGGCGAACCGAGGTGATCGCGCGTCGAAACGGCGCCGCCATCGCCATCGGGCACCCACACGCCGAGACCATCGAGGCACTCCGTGAGTGGCTACCCGGCGTCAAACGTCGCGGATTCGCCATCGTGCCGGTCACTGCGATCGTCCGCTACCAGTCCGCCCTGCGCGCCGACAAGGTGGACGATCTGGCCGACGCGGAATAGCCATATCCGAGGATTTGTTGCCCCAATCCTTGACGAGATCGAATTCTCTGCGTATCTCGGTCGCCATACATGGCGACGCGTAAGAAAGCCAAGGGCAAGGGCTCCGGGGTATACGACGAGAAGTCGATCCAGACGCTCGACGCGCTGGAGCACATCCGTCTCCGCACCGGAATGTACATCGGCCGGCTCGGTAGCGGGTCACACCCGCTCGACGGGATCTACGTCATGCTCAAGGAGGTCGTCGACAACGCGATCGACGAGTTCATCATGGGGGCGGGGCGCCGAATCGAGATCGAGCGCGACGACGCGACGGTCAGCGTGCGCGACTATGGGCGAGGCATCCCGCTCGGAAAGCTGATCGACTGCGTCAGCCAGATCAATACCGGCGGCAAGTACAACGACGACGTCTTTCAGTTTTCCGTGGGCCTGAACGGCGTCGGCACGAAGGCCGTCAATGCGCTCTCGGATGCGTTCGAAGTCACCAGCTATCGCGAAGGCAAGTTTTGTACCGCCAGCTTCGCCAGGGGCAAGCTCAAGAATCAGCGCCGTGGTCAGGACGCGAAGGCGAGCGACGGGACCTTCGTGCGCTTCACTCCCGACACGCAGATCTTCGGTCGCTACGCCTGGGAGGACGACTTCATCGATCACCGGCTCTGGTACTACGCGTACCTGAACGCCGGCCTCGAGCTCATCTACAACGGCCGCAGCTTCCGCAGCGAAAATGGGCTCGCCGATCTCCTGGCGCGAGAGATCGGCGACGAATCACCGATCTACGGCGTAATCCACGCGAAGCTCGGGCAAGCCGAGTTCGCCTTCACGCACACACACAACTACGGCGAGAACTACTTCAGCTTCGTCAACGGACAGTTCACGAACGACGGAGGTACCCATCAGAGCGCCTTCCGCGAAGGCATCCTGAAGGGCGTCAATCAATTCGCCAAGAAGACATTCTCTGGCGAGGATGTCCGCGATGGCATCATCGGGGCGATCGCGATCAAGCTGCAGGATCCCGTATTCGAGAGCCAGACCAAGAACAAGCTCGGCTCCACCGACGTGCGGACGTGGCTGGTTCCGCTCGTGCGCGACGAGGTGATCAAGGCACTCCACCGGGACCCGCAGGGCGCCGAGGCGCTCCTCGAGAAGATCCGCTCCAACGAGCGAGTCCGTAAGGAGCTCGCAGCCGTCAAGAAAGAGGCTCGCGAGCGCGCCAAGAAGGTCGCGATCCGCATCCCGAAGCTCACGGACTGCCGCATCCATTACGACGACATGCGCAACCAGCGCCGCGACGAGAGCACGATCTTCCTCACAGAGGGCGTCTCCGCCGGCGGAGCGATGATCCGCGAGCGCGACGTACACACCCAGGCGATCTTCACACTGAAGGGGAAGCCGCTCAACACCTACGGCCTGAAGCGCGATGCCATCTACAAGAATGAAGAGCTCTACAACATCATGCGCGCGCTCGGGATCGAGGACGGGATCGATGGGCTGCGCTACAGCCGTGTCGTAATCGCTACGGACGCAGATGTGGACGGCATGCACATCCGCAATCTCCTGATCACCTACTTCTGCCGCTACTTCGAGGAGCTGATCGTCAAGGGTCACCTGTACCTGCTCGAAACGCCCTTGTTCCGTGTGCGAAACAAGCAGGAGACGCGCTACTGCTACAGCGAGGCAGAGCGGGACCAAGCGCTCGGTGCGCTCCGCGGCCCCGAGGTCACGCGCTTCAAGGGACTCGGCGAGATCAGCCCGTCCGAGTTCGGCCAGTTCATCGGCGCCAACATCAAGCTGGTCCCGGTGGGCGTCCACAACATTGGCGAGGTCGGACGCTGCCTCGAATTCTTCATGGGCAAGAACACCCCCGAGCGTCGTAACTTCATCCAAGACCATCTCGTGACGGACGTGGTGTAGACGATGGCACAGCTCGAAGCGCTGATGCAGCGCCACTTCGTAGACTACGCCAGTTACTTCATTCTCGACCGCGCGATCCCCGACATTCGCGACGGGCTGAAACCTGTGCAGCGGCGCCTGCTGTACACCCTTTCGCAGATGGACGACGGGCGCTACCACAAGGTCGCGAACATCATCGGCGAAACGATGAAGCTCCACCCGCACGGCGACGTGCCGATCGCCGACGCGTTGGTGGTACTCGCGAACAAGGACTACTTCATCGATCGCCAGGGGAACTTCGGGAACATCATCACCGGACACCCCGCCGCCGCCGCTCGCTACATCGAGTGCCGCCTCACCCCCCTGGCGCGAGAGACCCTGTTCAACGACGCGCTGACCGAGTTCCTACCCAGCTACGACGGGCGCACCAAGGAGCCGGTGTTCCTGCCCTCCAAGCTCCCCGTCGCCCTGATGCTCGGAACCGAAGGCATTGCGGTGGGAATGGCCACACGCATCCTACCTCACAACCTGACCGAGCTCTGGCAGGCTCAGATCGACCTGCTGCGCGGTAAGAAGGTCGAGCTGCTCCCCGACTTCCCACAGGGCGGATCCATGGACGCCTCGGCCTACGCTGACGGCCGGGGGAAGGTCGAGGTGCGCGCCGAGATCGAAGCGCGCGGAGACCATCGCGTCGTCATCCGTGAGATTCCCTACAGCACGACGACCGAGAGTCTCATCGCCTCCATCGAGTCGGCAGCTCAGCGCGGCCGCATCAAGGTGGCTTCGATCCAGGACTACACCGCTGAGCACGTAGAGATCGAGCTCACGCTCACCCGGGGGTCGCGCCCCGACCAGGTGATCCCCCAGCTGTACGCGTACACCGACTGCGCGGTGAGCGTGAACTCGAACCTGATCGTGGTCAACAACCGCCGGCCGGTGCAGCTCACCGTGACCGAGGTGCTGAAGAGTCTCACCGAAGATCTCACTCAACGCATCAAGGCCGAGCTCGAGTACGAGCGTGCACAGCTGCTCGACCGGCACCACTGGCTGGTGCTGGAGCAGATCTTCATCGAGGAGCGCGTGTATCGACGACTGGAGGGCGCCGATACCGAGACCAGCGTTCGGGACGAGGTCGTGGCGGGCATGGAGCCCTTCGCTCGGCGCTTCGTGCGCCCGCTCGAGGACACCGATGTAACGCGGCTGCTGGACCTCCGGATCCGTCGCATCTCCAGGTATGATCTCGAACGGAACCGGCGCGACATCGAGGCCGTGCTCGCCCGGCTGGAGAAGATCGAGAGCGAGCTCCGACAGCTCAAACGCACCACGATTCGCTACGTCCAAGATCTGCTCAAGCGGTACGGCCCGCAGTACCCGCGCCGCACCCGCATCGATACCCACGAGACGATCGACAAGAAGGCCGTTGCGCAGCAGAGCATCAAGCTGGCCTACGATCCCGAGACGGGCTTCTTCGGAAGTGCAGTACGGGGCGACTCGTTCAAGCTGCAAATCTCGGAGTTCGACCTCGTCCTGGCGCTCACGCAAGACGGCGTATATCGCGTGCTCCCCGCGATCGACAAGATCCTGTTCGAGTCGCCGCTGCTCCACTGCGCGCGGTTCGATCCAGAGGCCGGAGAGGAGTTCATCGTCGTGTACCGCGATGCCAAGCGAATTCCCTTCGCCAAGCGGGTACAGATCAAGCGCTTCATCCGCAGCCGCGAGTACGAGCTGATCAAGGGGCGAGAGGGCCAGGTAGACATGCTGCTGCGTCCCGAGCAGGCTCAGGAGATCGTCTGCCACTTTGCGTCCGCGCCCCGTCAGAAGGTGAAGGAGGTCTCGTTCGACCTGCGCACACTCGACCCGGTCGGGGTGAGCACGCGCGGCTCACGCCTCGCCTCGAAGCCCGTTCGGCGCATCGAGTTCGCCAGCGAAGCTGCCGCTCGGTCCGCCGGCTCCAAGCGCACCAAGAAGACCACAAGCGTTTCGAAGTCTGCTCGCAGGAAGACGTCGTCCGCGAAGGAAACGAAGCGCGCTGCCGCCAAGCAACCGACGCGCAAGAAGTCGGGAGCGAAGGGAACGACCGCAAAGACCTCCAAGAAGGCCGCCAAGAAGACTCCGCGCCGGCGCAAGTAGGCGGCGCAGGATACACTCCGTTCATCCGATCGAGTGATGCCGAGGGGCTCCTCGGTCGGGGTCGTTCGCCCCTCGTGGGAGAGCTCGACATGCAAGCCAGACTGCTTCTCACCTTGCTCGCACTGATGAGCGTTGGGTGCACGCAAGAGACTCAGAACCGACTCGGCAGAGCAGTGCAGAACTGGACCGGAACGAACGGGGTGCTCGAAGTCTACGCGGGCAACAAGCTCGTCAAGAGATTCATCCAGATCGACAAGCTCTCGACCGCGACCGCGACCACCGGAGAGGGTGCGCGGCCCTACCGTTTCGGCTACGGAGTACTCGATGCCAATCTGAACGGTGTCGCCGATCCGGACGAATCGAAAGTCTATTTCGAGTTCAGCGACTACTCGACTTCTTACATCTTCTACGAAAATCCGAGCTAGTGCACTACGGGTAGGTCTGCCGCCGACTCATTCCCGCTCGACGGGGCCGCTCTCGACCCGAGCATAGCCCACTGTCCGGAGCGCAGCCGTGAGCTCCTCGAGTGCCGCAGCATCCTCGATCGTGGCCGGCATGCTCCAAGGC
>QJZC01000035.1 GCA_003247575.1 Pseudomonadota bacterium | reverse complement strand
CGGATGAGCTGGCGCTTCGCTTCGACCGATCGCCCTTCGAACACAGAGATCTCGATGATGGTGTATCGCGAAGAGCGGTCCTCCGGAAACAAGAAATCCTCTCGATCCAGCGGAAAGAACCGTTGAAACCGCTTCTCACTAGGCAGCTCGAACACCTCGACGAGCGCGCTGTGAACAGCACCAGAGAGAGCCTCTCTGCTCTTCGAAAGATGCTCGGTCGCACCATAGATCTTCACCTGTGCGATGGATCTGTTCCTTCAGAGCAGGCACCCCCCCCTCAGGCTCCTATCTCGGAGTGGTCCAGCTATCTTAGGTCGGGGCGTCTTGGGTAGTTGTACTTCCGGCAGCTCAGTCTCCCCGTCGGGTTATCGAGCAAGCCGTCATTGATGGGATCTGTAGGTCGGAAGAGGAGCTCGCTGCGTCCGGGATTGACGGTAAGGCAGAACGGGCTGTCCACTGGGCACAACGTGTGCGAAACCTCCTGACCACGGATTTCGAACCGTGCACGTGACATTGTTTTGGGGCCACCGAACACCCAGACTCCTACGTACACTCTCCCTGGTGTGATATCTCGAGCGGTATAGCTGCCAAAGCTGAAGGCATTGAGTGTGACTCCGGTCTGACTCGAGGGTTCGAAAAGTCCAGCAGTTGGACAATCGTCGTAGGGGTCAGGCAGATCAGTCCCGGTGGCGCATTCATTGTAGAATCCTTGCTGAATCGCGAAATCAAGCTCAAATCCAGGATCATTCTGGACGTTCATTGGGTTGAACATCATGCTGGAGTCCACCTGAAATGGGCCTGGACTCGTAAACTGAAACAGCGTCCACGCCTGATCGACGCTGGCAATGAAGCAGATATCTCCCTTCTCCGGAAAATTCTCCGCTCTAGCCGGAAGTAGTGGAATGAGTGCGCAGATGAACAAGGCCTTGACCGATAGGACTGCCTTTGTGTATTGATTCAGCGCTGTCTCCTTTCTTCTATCGACCGCGGGTCATCGATTGCATTGATTCGTAGAGCTGTTCGAGCGTCATTTCCTCGATCTCAGGATCCATGAACTGTCTCTTCAAGGCTTCCGGCTTGACGGACCGAACGAAGCGAGAACCTTCAACGCTGAACCGTTCGACCGCAGGGTCTCGTCGAAGTGTGTACAGGGCGGATGGATCGCCCCTCACCTCTACTCCGTAGATAATGGCCGCCCCCTTCTCTAGATCCTCGAGGCGGCGCCGAAAGCATACGTACGCGTTCATTAGGGTTCGCGCTTCGACTTGAAGCGAATCGTTGCTGAGAAGCGCGGATCGGTCATGATTCTCAACCCATTCCCCTAGTCTTCCGAACGTTCCGTCATGTCCCATAGAGAACATCTGCTCGAAACGCTGGCGCCCGATACTCAAGATGTCTTCCGGATCCAGATCAGAGTCGATCTTGTAAGTGCCGGACATTCCCCAGCTCCAATAGAGAAGCCCGGTGAGCTGGATCTCCGGGTGCCGCTTCAGAACCTCCATGACGACTTCGTCGGATACCATCCATCCAAATCCAATCCTCGCCGTTGGATCGTCTCCGTGCGATGAGTGGCTTAGTGACGGTGATGAGATAGAGATGGCTCCGAGGACTGATAGCATCGTACTTACTATTCTTCTGCGGGTCATATCTACCATCTTCAGCGTGGCATCCTGTTTTGATGATTGGCGTGGTCGGGAATGACGAAGATTCAAGGTTCTATTTCGTGACCCTGATCGGGAAGTCTATCTTGGTGCCGTGTGTCGGGAAGTTGTGATTGAATGGGATGTACGAGTTGGAGTGGCTGATCTATTGAGGTCTCCGGCAGGGAGTCTGCCAGTGCAAGTTCGAACGTTGAGCTGACGATCGGCAGGATGAGACTTTACTTATCTCCGGGGTTTCGAATCAGCAGCCAGGCCTCTCTGCATCAGAACTCGGTACTCAGCCTACTGAATCGAATGACATTGTCGATTGCCTGCGCCCTGATGTTCGGAAGGGGAACCGGTCTCAAGCTGATTGACTATGCAAGGTGGTCAGTAAGGTGACTTCGCGGACTCGCTCCCTACGTCGTCATGTTCGACACGGTGCTAACGTTGTTGCCGCCGCGGGCCCCCGGATGGAGTTCGACCGCCCAGTTCCGAACTGGGCGAAGACCGTCTCTCTTGGGACCGATAGTTGGAGGAGTCAAACGGGTGTCGTGGGGTCAGGGGCAAAGGCGGACCGTTGGGGTGTGGCGCAAGACCACGCACGTGAAGTGCAAAGAGGATGGCAGAGACCATGCGGATCAGCCCGGCAGGCGATCGCCGGACCTGGCAATAGAGATGCCTCGAGGCGAGTTTCCAGCGCGCCGTTCCGGTCAAGGTTGGCTTTCGGGAGAGACTCGTCGACCAGGGTTCGCTCGAGTCGGCTCCTTCGTGCGAGCAGGTGCTTCGAGCCTGGTCCTCACTCGATTGGTCTGAGTCCGCCCTTTGCCTATGCTTACTGGATGATAGCTTGCTCGTATCCTCTGGTGCAGCCTTGGGAGTTCTTTGCAGCGATCGGGGGCTGGACCCTGAGCGCCTGGACAGATCTCTCTGAGCCTGCGATCTCGAGCTCATATGATCCTTGGCTAGCTGCAGAAATGGCGAGATGGAGGACTAGAAGGAATGAGGACGCGAGTCGCGATTCTGAGAATTGGATTCCCCGGTCTAGCGCTGTTGGCCGGCCTGGGAGCTCTCGGGTTCTACGTAACGAGAAGCATGGTCTCGGATGGGCTGACGAGCTTCGCTGGCGATCCCGAACGATTCGCTGTTGCGCAGAATGCGTACATAGCTGTCTGGGCGGTGCACGACGACCCGATCTCGCGCCTTTTCCTGCCGGCAGCACGTGTGATGTCCGTTGAGAAGAAGATTGGCCATTGCCGGATTGGACCCGAGGCTACAGACGGAAGTCAGGGCCAGATGACCGGGAACCCGGCTCTAAGCGCGTCCTCGAAGGAGCTCTTGTCGCAGGAAGCCGAGTCCATCGACTATCTTGCAATTGTTCAGCTTTACGCACTCTTCGGCGTTCCAGTTGGCGAGCTCCGTTTGGGGTGTGGCGGGGATCGTTGGATGCAAGAGCCTACTCGTTAGTGAGGGGCTGCCGTGGCATCGTCTCGACCTCTTCGGCGGGCTGCGCCGAACTCAGCATGTCCCTCGCTTGATTGGCTCATGCGTCCATGAAGGTTCGGTTTTGTAAGTTCGACCCGGGCCGATACCTCGCGGACATCCATCTCGAGATTGCCGAAGGCTGGCTGCAGAGCCGCCTCCTCGAGTCCTTTCGATCACTGAGCCGAGTCCCAGAGATTTTGTTCAGGCGCGAGGTGCATGCCGGTGGATCGGATACGATCTTTCGAGAAGGACTGAGTTGAGACGAGTAGGGTGATGGATACAATGGCGGCGGTGTAGCGAAGCTTCATCAAATCTCCACAAGCTCTCAGGGGCACCTTTGAAGGGCGGGGCGAATAGCTGGCAGGTACGTGATCTTCATGTTGCCTGCACTGCCTATCTCCGCAAGTTTGGCCGAACGACTCTTGGATTTTGAGCCAGATAATGAAATGACGAAGTCATTAGAGAGGTTGAATCCACGAGGGTCGTTGCAGACCTCAATGCATCCAATTGAAGCATAGACCTCTGAAGCTAGGTTGTCGGGGCCGTCGTGAA
This sequence comes from Pseudomonadota bacterium, assembly GCA_003247575.1. Lineage (GTDB taxonomy): Bacteria > Myxococcota_A > UBA9160 > SZUA-336 > SZUA-336 > SZUA-336. Next base: position 50,329 of record QJZC01000035.1, on the reverse strand, counting down.
TGAGAAAGCTGTCGTTCATGTCGGGAAGTGGAGCGGACATCGCGCGACTGGAGGCTCGGGTACGGCCTGCGACATGGGAAACGAGGCGAATGGTTTTTCCACGGACGCGCCTGCCAGGAGTCCCTCGTCGCAGAGAGTGGATCCCGATGAGTTCTGAGTGGAACTCGGGGACGCTCCGCCCGAAAGGAGACGAGAGCTGGCGGTTTGGCGCGCATGTGCTCGGATGCTGGGCTCGGTCGGTGCTCGCGTCTGCAGGTCGTTGCACGTTGTGAATGGGTGAAGATGGCGTCCAGTAACGGAGAAGCGCCTCTACGCTGTCGGTGCTCAGAAGTCAGTGCGGTTTGCCGATAACTCGGGGTGTGAAGCTTGGCCGGCGACATGTTGGGGTGGCGTTCGTTCTCGTGTTCGTGGTGGCGGCGGTGTCGTGGCTCGGCCTGCGCGAATGGGGAGGGGACCCGGAAGCCCGCGATCCGCTTCTGCGTGCGCATCGGGTGCTCGCCGAAGGCTCTCCGAGCGCGCTGGTTCAGGTGGGCGTGGGACAGCTCCTCGCACTGACGGCGGAAGCCTCGGGTGCGAGCGCGGGCTCGGATACGCCGATTGCGGTCTCGTTGGGGGATGTGGCTGGCTTGCTGCTGGATCCGCTCGGCGCCGTTTCGGACGTCGTGCAGGTTTCGCCGCTGGCTGCGGGAACAGCAGATGCGATGTTTGCGGTGCACCCGGAGGGCGGTGCCCCGAAGGTGCAGGCGGTGTTGTTCGGCCGCTTCGAGCCGGATGCGGTCGAAGCGGCGCTGCGCGATGCCGTCGAGGGTGAGCTTCGCAAGCGGGAGCGCGGTATCGAACGCCTGCTGGATTTCATCGAGATCGATCCAGAGACCTGTGACCAGGCGGCATGGGCGATCGCGCTCAGTCCTCAGCGTGTGGTGATCGCCAGCCAGCAGTCTCTGGATGATCTGCTGACCCGCCTGGGACCCCCGATGCACATGCCTCCACGGGCGCGCTGGCAGCTCGCGCAGGTCGCCCCTCCGCTGCTTTCGGTCGAATGGCGCTCGCAGAAGACTGGGACGCAGTGGCTGCATCCTCTCGGGCGCCTGCTCGAGGCGGGGAATCGGAGTTCGCTTCGATCTGCATCGTTGCGGATCGCAGGTCCGGGCGTGCTCGGTGGGCTCGAGGTTTCGGTCGAAGCGACACCGAGTAATCCGGCGGACGCCGAGCCGCTGGTGGCGGAGCTCTCGGCATCGCGTGCAGACGTTGTGGAGCGATGGAAGCCGCGCATGCCCGTGCTCGCCGGCTGGTACGAGGCGCTCGAAGTCAGCTTGTCGGATGGAGTGATCGCTTGGCGCGGCCAGCGAGAGGTCGAGTGGCTGCGCTCGCTCGGAGACCTGGCGCTCGATGCGTTGGTCGTGGCTGCGAGCGCACCGCGTGCTCCCGCGGCGGGCAGTTTGGCCGAGGTCGAGCGCGTGGATCGCGTGGAGCCGTGGCCTGCACGCTTTCTCAAGGAGCAGTCGCTCGAGCGACTGCCTGCATACGGCGAAGCGCGCGGCCAGGCGCTGGCGGTCGATCGAGCCGCAGGACCGTTCGGAATTCGGATCGAAGGAGTGCGACGCGAAGCGGAGAGCAAGCGGCTCGAGGTGGAGCTGCATGCCATCGGGCCGAGCATCTCGAATCTGACGGATCCCGATACGTCCCCACGCTTGGTCATCGATCGCGTCGAGGACCGCGGTGGAAGAGAGCTGCGGACCAATCCGCGTTGTGGGCCGAAGCGACGCACCGCCACGGTGCCGCTCGTAACCGAGCTGCTCGATGCTCGCATTCGTGGGCGTGCGCTGCTGGAGCTCGAGCGTTCCGCGAAGCTCTCGCAGATCGCGAAAATCGCGGGGCACGTCGCTCTCGATCTGCCTGTTCGCACGGTCCGCATCGTGAGTTCGGAGCTCGAAGCGGGTGAGGTGCTGGAGTCCTCCGGCGCCAGCCTCGAGCTGGCGTGGATCGGCGAGCGTTCGTTCACGTATCGCGTGCCGCCGCAGCAGGCACGCCTGATCGCGGTGCGCGGGCTCAATAGCGAGCGCCAGCCGCTCGCGGCGCTCGAAGCCTGGCAGTGGGCGGACGCGCGCCTCGGCACCGAGCTCGGTGTGCGCCACTACCACGACGCGCTGGCCTACGTCGAAGCGATCTTCGCACTCGAGACGCACGCCGCACGCTACAAGTTCGCGCTCGATTCGGCCTTGCCGGGGTCTCTCGGCAGTGCAGATTACGTGGAGTCGTCGCAGTTCATTCCGTACTCGGAAGAGCAGTTCGAGACGGAGTTCGGGACGATCGACGGGGCGGACCTCGAGGTCGACGGAGCGCCCCTCGCGACGGCCAGTGCGGGTCCGTTTCGGCTGGTGTTGAGGACGTTGTCGCGCGAGCTCACCGACGCACTCGCCGACGAAGAGCGGGAGCGTGAGTCGCAGGCGAGGACCCGCAGCACGAAGCCGCTCGCGCCGCGCCTCGAGGTGCTGACTCCGAAGATCCCCAATCTGTCGTACTACGCGACGGGCATGGAGCTCGATCTGCGTGTGCAGCCCACGGCAGAAGCGAGCGAGCGCGCGGGAGCTCTGCAGCCTGTGCGTTGGGAGAGCTTCGTGCCGGCACGGCATCGTTTCGGTCGTCCGCACCTGGTCGCCGAAATAGACCTGAGTCCGGTGGCTGGATGGTCGCCGGAGTCCGTGGCCGCGCTGGTCGGTGAGCTTACCCTGCGGCTTCCGGAGCAGGTCGAGGTGCTCGCCATCGAGGACGTAGAGCCGGGTGCGTCCGTCGCGTCAGACGAACTCCGCTTTACCTTGAGCTGGCTCGCGCGTGATCAGTTCTCGCTCCACATGCGGGGAGACGTGAGCAGCTTCTTCAGCGCGCGCGCCTTCGATGATGACGGCCGGGAGCTCGCCTGCCAGCCTCTCCAGATGGAGCGCTCGCGGAAGCCGGAGCACGATCTGGACTTCCGCGTTCAGGGCCGTCCGGCGCGCATCGAGATTCAGGTGGCTCGCGAGGCCGTCCGCAAACGCTATCCGCTGAAGATCGACCTCGCCGATCCCGGCGACTCTTAGGATCAGCCGTTCGGGCCAGCTCGGGATCCGCATCGATCGATGTCCGGGCCCGTACGGTCCCCCCTCAGGCGCGCGCGGACTCATGCGAGCGCAGACACGATCCAGACTCCGCCCTGCATGTGCAGTCCGGACGAGCTCTGAAAGGGGCGCAGCGCGTCGGCCATGGCCTCGGCTGCACGCGCACGCTCCGTCTCCGAGGCGGACTCGAGCGCGCGTCCCGTCGGCCCGAGGTTCATCATGAACTCGACCGCCTGCTCGACTCCACGCTCCGAAGGAATCTCGAGCTCGACCGACTCGGCTTCGCAGCGCACGTCTCGCCAGCCGCTGCTCTCGAGGATCTGCTGCGTGCGTGCCGCATCCGCGAGCGCCAATGGACCCGGCGCGTGCGGATCCGGCGGCGGGAGCGGAGGCACGATCGAGGAGATCGCCTGCAAGGGCAGGTACATCCACGGGTTGTCGGCGAGCGCTCTCCAGCAGACGAACGCGAGGCGTGCGCCGGGTCGCATCGCCCGGTGCAGGTTCGCGAACGCGGCCGGCGGATCCGCGAAGAACATGACGCCCATGCGCGAGAACAGGACGTCGAAGTCCGGCTCCAGTTCGGCCGTCTGCGCGTCCGCCCGCCGGAACTCCACCTGGGCGAGCCCGGCTTCGCGCGCTCGCTCGCTCGCCCGAGCGAGCATGGGGCGCGAGACGTCGATTCCCAGCACGCGGCCGCCGGGACCCACGCGTCGCCCCAGCTCCAAGCTCGTCGTTCCACAGCCACAGCCGACGTCGAGCACTCGCTCCCCCGCGCGAACGGAAGCCTGTGCGAGCGCCAACTGGCCTGCGGGGCCGATCAATCTGTCGAGCGTCTCCTGTTCGGCTACCCAGAGCGCACCGCGCGTCGCGTCCCAGTACTCGATCTGCTCTTCGTTCGGTGTGGACATGCGGCGCAGCGTAATACGCGCGCCGCCGGAGCGCGAGTGCGCGGCCCTCGGCTCAACGCCCTTCGCCCTCGCGACCTAGCCGCACTCGATTCGAGCGGCGCGAAGTACCCCGGCTGAGGCACCATGCCAGAGTGACGATGCTCGCTCGGGTCTACTGCGTTCTCGGACTGCTGGGTGTCTCGACCGCAGCCGCCTCGCTGCTGATCGGCTCGGGAGACCTCGCGGATTCGCGCTTGGCTCCCGTCTTCCTGGAGCTGCGCGCACTGCGCTTCGGCGCCGCCTTCGCGGCGGGAGCGGCACTCGCCGTGGGCGGCGTCGTGGTACAGGGGCTGTTTCGAAATCCCCTCGCGGATCCTTCGATCCTGGGCACGACCGCGGGCGCAAACCTGGGCGGGCGAGTGGTGCTGCTCGCGTACGAGAGCGTCGGTGCGGGGACTTGGGCAGCCTGGCTCGCGCCCGAGCTGCTGCTTCCGGTGGGTTGCGTGCTCGGAGCGGTGGCTGCGCTCGCGATCCTGCTCGCGGTGCAGCGAGCCGGGGACGACACGATCGTGCTGCTGCTGACCGGCTTCCTGCTGTCGTCGCTGTTCGCGAGCTTGGGTGGGCTCGTGATCAGTCTGGCCCAGGAACGCTTCGAGCTGGCGCGCGCGATGCTCACGTTCGCGCTGGGTGACGTGACGGGGGTCGGCGGCCAGCGCCTCGTGCTGGTGCTGCCCATGCTGTTGGTCGGTCTCCTGGCGGTCGCGGGATGGGCGCGTTCTCTCGATCTGTTGCTCTCCGGTGAGGAGGAGGCGGCGTCCCTCGGGTTGGATCTCGGCACCGCGCGCTTCGCTTGTATTCTCTGGACGGCGGTGCTCACTGCAGTGGCTGTCGCGCTCGCTGGGAGCATCGGATTCGTCGGGCTGATCGTTCCGCACGCATTGCGACGCTTCGTCGGCGCTGCGCATCCTCGCTTGATTCCTGTCTGCGCGCTGGCTGGGGGCACCTTCGTCGTCGTCTGCGACGTGATCGCGCGCGTCCTGCCCGCCCAGACCGAGGTGCCCCTCGGGGTCGTCACGGGACTGATCGGGGCGCCGGTGTTCCTGACGATGCTACTGCGTACTCGGCGTGAGGTGGCGCATGGCTTCTGAGCATGGTTGCTGAGTCGAGCATTGCCCTCGAGGCACGCGGTCTGCGGGTCGTGCGGTCGCGGCGCGTGGTGCTCCAGGCGGTCGACCTGCAGTGCGCCTACGGAGAGACTCTGGCGATTCTCGGGCCCAACGGAGCGGGTAAGAGCACCTTACTGCGCGCGTTGGCGGGCGTGCTTCCGTGCGAGGGCTCGCTCCGCATCGCAGGGCGCGATGCCGCCGAGCTCTCGCTGAGCGAGCGGGCGTTGGAGCTCGGATATGTAGCCCAGAACAGCGCACTACGCGCCGCGCTCTCCGTGGAGGAAGTCGTAGCGCAAGGACGCTTCGCGCAGCGTCGGCGACTCTTCGGTCGTGTGGCAGGTGACGGCGGGACCCGTGCCGTCCATGCGGAGCGCGCGTCCCAGGCCATCGATGCGGCCCTAAAGCGGACCGACTTGGTCGAACTCCGCCGTCGCTCCTATCTCGAGCTCTCCTTTGGTGAGCAGCGCCGCGTCATGCTCGCACGCACGTTGGCGTCGGGTGCGCGCATCTTGTGTCTCGACGAGCCTACGGCGGCTCTCGATGTAGGCCACGCGTTGGATCTGTTCGCGCTTCTGGGCGAGCTCGCAGCGGAAGGCTACGCACTCGTCGTGGTCCTGCACGCTCTCGATGACGCACTGCGCTTTGCCGATCGTGCCCTGCTGTTGAACCGCGGGCGCACGGTCGTCTCGGGTGCGTGCAGCGATGTGCTCGCGCGTTCGACACTGAACGATGTCTACCACGTGGAGCTCGAGGAGCGCGCCGGGGTTCGCTTTCACCGGATGGCGCAGTCCACGCACGTGGGGGACGCGTGATGTCGAGGCTCAAGCTCGCGAATGCCGGCATCGCGCTGGCCAGTCTCGTTCTGGGGGCGCTGCTCGCGAGCCGCGCTTTCGAAGATACTGGGCTCACCGCGCGCATGCGAGGGACGCGCTTGCCCGCCGCCGGCACGCTGGTGGACAGCTCCGGGAAGAGCGTCCCGCTCGGCGACTTCCGGCGAATCGTCTCGGGCAGCCAGGTGGCGGACGACCTGCTGCTCGCGCTCTCCGAGCCAGAGCGCGTGCTGGTATATACGCAATACAGTGTCAGTATGCGGGCGGGTGCGCATCGTTTCTCGGGCAAGCCCAGCGCGCCCGGGCTGGACGACCTAGAAGCCCTGATCCAGCTGCAGCCCGACCTCGTGTTGCTGCACGGGAGCTTGCGGCCCGCGCGCACCCAGCGCTTGCGTGCGGCGGGGCTCACGGTGTTCGATCTGGGGGAGCTCGAGGGCGTTTCCAGTCTGCTCGGCGACATCGAGGCGGTGAGCGTGCTGCTCGGACATCCCGAGCGAGGCGAGCAGCTGGCGCGGAGCTTCCGCGCTCGCCTGGAACGAATCTCGCTGGCTGCGGAGGGCCGAGACCTGGCGCGCGGACTGCTGCTGACGGTTCGCGGGGGCGTGCTTTTCGGGGGGACGCGGGGCACGAGCTACCACGACGTGCTGACGTCAGCCCGGCTCGTCGACGTGGCCGCGCGAAGTTACACCGGATGGCCTCGTTACACTTCCGAACAGATTCTGGAGCTCGATCCCGACGTGATCGTCACCGAGCTCGGCATGGCGGTCGAGCTCTGCCGGCATCCCGGATTGGATCAACTGCGTGCCTGTACGGGTGGCGGACGCATCATCGAGGTCGAGGCCAGCGTGCTGGCGAGCCCGGGCCTGGACATGCTGACGGCCGCCGAGCGAATCGCGGATCAGCTGTGGGCCGCGCCACCTGGATGACTGGACTTTCGCCGCAGCTGTACGTCGTGTGCAGCTGCACAGCACTCGCAGAAGCTCGACGAGACTCTGGCAGGCTACCCGCCGAGGAGGCGCTGGTGTTCCTGCTCGAGCGCCGACGCCTTTGCCAGCGCGCCCCACTGAGCATAGCTCGCCGCCGCTTCCGCGAGGGCCGTTGCCGCGTCGGTCTCACGGCGTTGTGCGTACAGCATGCGGGCGCGCCGCTCGTGAGCGAGCGCGGCGTGATGGACGAAGTCCGAGAGTTTCGCGCGCTGCGCTGCCTGCTGGTAACGGTCGCGTGCCCGCGCGAAGTGACCGCGAATGTGGAGAGCCTCCGCCTCGAGCAGCCACACCATGTGCAGGAAATCGGGACCCGAGCGGGACCAGCGGCGAAGTTGCCGTGTGGTGCTTCGCAGCGCGCGTCGGTAGCGTCGCCTATCTGTCCCTCTCGCATGGACCGCCAGTGTCCCCGCAGCGAGGCCGCGATAGAACGTGTGGTCCGCCACGTGGATGTAGGGAACTACGCGGAAGAGCCGTTCCCTGATCGCTTCGGACTGCGCGAAGGCGAGATCGTGGCGATTATGTACGCACAGCACGAGCATCCAGCAGGTTCGCATGTAGACATCAGCGCTGCTCGTGCCGGTCGCGAGCCATGCCTCAGAGGCAGCGAGCTCCCGTTCGAGGTCGAGATCCGTCAGCTCCTCGGCGACCAGCTGGCGGTACGCTCGGTGCACCGCGTCCGGCTCGGGGAACCAGTGGCCCGAACGCTCCACCGAATCCGCGAGGGTTCGAAGCTCTTCCTCCGCCCGCGCGACGTGCTCTCCCGCCAGCATGCGGTAGGTGCAGGCGAGGAAGCGCGTGTAGTACTCGTACTCCCGGTCGCCGACCTCGCGCGAGCGCTCTGCGACGAGGTCGAGCGGTGCGAGCGCGTCGCGTCTGCGGAGTAGCCAGGGCTGCACGAGTGTGTGCGCGATCATCTCGGTGCGTGGTCCGGAGACCGGGTCGGGAACGCGCTCGTTCCAGTCGAGGGCACACTGGATGCTGCGCATCGGATCGGCAGCGGCTCCGATGAACCAATAGGCATAGGTGGTGAAGGCTGCGAGCACGAAACCCGGGGAGGTGGCGTAGCCTTGACTCAGATAGCGGCGCATCAGGAGACAGCTTCCGAGCAGACGAAGTCTCGCGTCGACGCGGGACATGATGCCACCGCTCCCGTTGAGCACGATCAGCAGCGCGCGCCACTCCGGCCCGACCTCTTCGGCGGGCCGGAACAGATGCGGCCCAATGCGACCCCGCAGCAGCCACCGGACCCAGCGGATCTCGAACCAGGCGCGCAGATTCGAGGGATGCATTGGCCAGCGCACGCCGAATCGTGCGAGCACGTCGAGCACATAGCGAACGCAGGGCTCGGTCTCTTGTGTGAGGGCGAGCACTTGCAGGCGCTTCATCGCGACCTGCGCGAACTCGAGCGGAGTGAGTGCACGACGGCGCTCGAGCTGGTCCAGCAAGCTGAGCGCGAACTCGAAGCGGGCGGCCTGGAACGCGGTCTCCGAGCTCAGCAGGAGCACTCCGAAGGACGTAGCCGCGCGCTCGTTCCAGTCCTCCTCGCACAACAGCTCGCGGGCGACGGATAGGTAGCTCTCCGCGGTCGCGGCGACTCCCGAGTCGAGAGCGCGGCTGGCTGCGAGCAGGTTGAGCTCCAGGGCGGACACGCGCAGCTCTCCGGATAGCAAACCGAGGCTACGGTTTTGGTGCTCCACGATTTCGAACACGCGTTGTTTGCGCTCCTCCTCCGAACAGGCATCGAGCAGCCGGCGCGCGGTCTCGTGGTGCACGCGTGCGCGCTCCTCCTCGGAGAGCAGCAGGTACGCGGCTTCGCGAATGCGGTCGTGGACGAAGCGGAATCCCCCCGGAGAAGGCGCGATCAGGCCGGCATGGGACAGTGCGAAGAGACTCGCTTCGACTCGGTCGCGCTCGCGACGTCCGAGCTGACAGAGAAGCGGTGCGTCGAACTCGCTGCCGATGCAGCTCGCAAACTCGAGCAATGCTCGCGCCTCCGGCTCCAGCCTTTCGATCTTGGCACTCATGAGGCCTACGGCGCCGTCGGTGATGTCGCAGCCGGCGACCGCAGCGGAGTCCCAGCGCCAGCCCGCACCCCTCTGGTACTGCAGCAGGCCGTTCGCGTGCAGATGCTCGACGAAACGCTGTACGAGGAGCGGCACGTTGGCGGTCTTGCGCTCGACCAGCTCAGCGAGAGGCTGAGCGTCTTCGATGGATCTACCCAGAGCGTCGGCGAGCATGCAGGCCACCGCAGCCGCACTGAGCGGTGCGAGCTGCATGAGGTCGAAATTCACGCCGAGGCGCTCGAGGCGCGCGAAGAGGGCTCTCAGAGGATGGTCGACATCGACTTCCTCATGGCGGTAGGCACCGACCAGCAGTAGTGCGGGGCTTGCGTCGGTGGTCACGAGCCCCTCGAAGAGTGCGCGACTGCCCGCGTCGCTCCACTGCAGGTCATCGAGGAAGAGCACGATCGGATGCTCTGGGGTCGCGAAGGCCGACAGGAAGCGCTGGAGCGCGAGGGACAGCCGGGCCTGCGTCTCACGTGGGCCGAGCGTTGGAATGGTGGGGACATCACCTAGGACGAATTGCAGGTCTGGCACGACGTCGACGAGCGCTTGTGCGACGTTGCCGAGTGCTGCACGAAGCACGTCGCGCCAGTGCGCCAGCCTCGCATCGGGCTCGAGCAGTAGCTGCTGGGCAATCGATCCAAGTGCCGCGGCCCATCCCGCGTACGGGCGGTCTTGGTAGAGGTCGAACTTGCCGATCGCGAGGTAGCCGCCACGCGCGGCGAGGCTGGAGCGTAGCTCGTCGACGATCGCCGACTTGCCGGTACCAGGCTCCCCTGAAATCACCGCGATTCGTATCGATCCCGCTGCGCTCTCCTCGAAGCGAGTGCGCAGCCTGTCGATCTCTTGGTCGCGTCCGTACAGCTTGGCAGGGAAACGTGGCCCGTGGGGAGTCTCGGCTCCGCCGAGATCGAAGTCAGCGTCCAGCGGGTCGCCGCGCGCCCAGCGCGTATGCAGCTCTCGGAGATCGGTGCACAGCGCGCTCGCGGTCTGGTAGCGCTCCGCAGGCTCCTTCTGGAGCAGCTTCATCACGACGCGCGATAGTGCTTCGGGAATTGACGGCTCGAGCAGGTGCGGGGAGGTTGGCGTGCGCGCCATGTGTGCGTGGATCAGTGCGAGCGGATCGGTGGCGTCGAAAGGAGGCTTGCCGGTCAGCAGGAAATGGAATGTCGCTCCCAGACTGTACAGGTCGCTCCGCGCATCGACACCACGGTTCATGCGTCCGGTCTGCTCGGGCGACACGTACTGCAGCATTGCTGTCGCGCCAATAAGCGGTCCTATCGCCTTGTCCGAGGATGGCGCGGATGGCGAGGACGGCGAGGACGAGGCTCCGAGCGTGCGAGCCATTCCGAAGTCGATCAAGTAGGTGACCAGGTCGGTACCGCGGACCACGACGTTGGACGGTGTCACGTCGAGGTGCAGGAGATGCGCCGCGTGCACCCGTTTCAGAATTTCTGTCAGCTGGATCGCGATTTCGAGGAACTGCAGAGGCGTCGGAGCCGGGTGGAGGTCGCGCCACTCGTCGAGCGAGCTGCCGGCGATGTACTCGATGACGAGGACTGGAGGCGCGCCGGGCACGAGAGCATAGGCGCCAGGGGTTCCCGCTCCCGCTACCGTCTGCAGCGCCTCGAATTCACGTCGTGCACGACTGTCGCGCTCGCCGGCGCGGTCTGCCGAGTAGCGCTTGAGCACGACATCGCAGCCGTCCGACTCGCGTGTGGCGAGCTGGGTCTCGCCGCGTGCCGTCGCACGCAAGACCTTCAGCAATGCGTATCCATCGGGCCAATGCATCTGTCGTATCGCGACTATCGGCGTCGATTCTGGTGGACTGAAGCGTCTGCGAGGGCGACAGGGGCGGACATACGGGACTTCGGGGAGTCTCCGTCTACTCGTACACCCGGTGAGGCACGGCTCGACCTGCGTGCACACACATGAGGTTCTGTCGGCCTGAACTAATCGCGCGTGTGACGCTCGAAGAAGCGCATGATCTCGACGTTGGAGCTGAAGTCGAGCGGCGAGGTCGAGCGGCCGAAGGGGCAGAGCGCTTGGCCCGGCCAGCAGTGGTCGACGTCCGGAAGCGTGCACAGCCCCACCTCTGTCTCGTCGCGACACTCGGCGTTGAACACGCAGCGTCCCTCGGTGCGTTCTCGCGGACCGCAGCCGTTGAAGGCCTGCCACGAGCGCGTGGAGCCTTGGGCGATGCTGAAGAGGACGACCTCATCTGCGGTGCCGTGGATCGACAGCATGGGAATCGCTCTCTTCGGGGAGCAGCCCTGGAGCAGGAGGCCTCCCGCGACGGATGCTGCGGCAGCGAACAAGTCGGGGGCTTCGCAAGCCAGGCGATGCGTCAGGACGGCGCCGTTCGAGAACCCTGCTGCATAGATGCGTTTGGAGTCGACGCATACCTGACTGGAGACGTCCTGCACGACGGCGCGCGCGAAGCCGACGTCGTCGATTCCGTCGCCCACGGCAGGCTCACAGCAGTCGCCTCCGTTCCACGCCGCATCGACGGCCTCGGGATAGGCGACGACGACGTTTCGCGCATCGGCGGTTACATTGAATTGTGTATAAGCCAGCTGTTCCAGGGCGCTGGAGTTGCGGCCATGGAAGTTCAGGACGAGACTCGACGGTCGTGCGGGATCGACCCCTTTGGGAACGTGTAGGTAGTAGGTCCGCGTGCGGCCCTGGTGCTCGAAGCGGATTCGCTTGGCGAGAGTGCCCGCTTCGACCTTCGGATCGATGCAGCCGCTGCCGGCCGGGCCCGGTGGACGAGACGTACCGATGCCCAAACAGCCGGCGCCAAGGAGCGCGAATGCGAGCGTCGATCCCAGGGCAGCGCGCAGCCACCTGCCGTGTTGGGGTTCTGACCGGCGTGCTAGTCCTGAGCGGAGTGCTTCGTCGTGCCATGCGTGCATTCGCGGCGACGTCCGCGACGTCGGTATCGGTTGCAAGAAACGCACTCCTCTCGAGGGCCCCTGGACCCCGGTGCATGGGCCAGGACGATGGTGCAGCTGGTTGGAGGATACGCAATTCGAGACGTGACGACAGTCTCGCTGTGCAACCCTGCGGCGGCCGAGCGAGGGCCGTACTCGGTGCGTGCGCTTAGGAGCTCAACTGGCGCTCGCGCGCGTGTTCCAGGGGCTCGCGAACACCCAGCGCCATGTATCCTGCGGCGGCGAGGCCTACGCTGGTGACCACCGCGGCGGCTGGCCCGAGGGCGAGAACGGCGGCGATGGTGCCCGTCGCGAAGGGCGAGGTGACCGAGCCCACCTCCGTCATCAGGGTCCAGACGCCGAGAAACTCTGCGCGGCCCTCTCGCGGGGAGAAGTCACCTGCGAGGGTCATGTTGATCCCGGCACCGAGCCCGTTACCGATCCCGGCGATGACGGCTCCGAAGAGAAACCAGGCGGGGCTCGAGGCCATGCCCACGACGAGCACGCCCAAGGACAGCACCGACAGGCACGGCACTCCGGTCCATTTGCGACCGAAGCGATCCATCACGAGGCCCGCGGGATAGAAGAGCAACATGTCCGCGCCCATCGAGGCGCTCTTCGCGAGCCCGACGGAGCTTTCGTCCAGGCCGAGAATGGTTCCGCAGATGGGGATGAGCAGCATGCGACCGCTGCGAACGAATGCGAGCGCGAGCATGCTCAGGCCGACGCGGCCAAACGTCGAGCGATGCTCGCGAAAGACTCGGTGGATGAACGCCAGGGGGTGACTTCGCGGTACGCTCGCTGGAAGGGTCGCGCAGGCGGGTACGGCCAGGATCACGACCGCCGCACTCGCCGAGAGCGCGGCGACGTAGAAGAGCGCACTGTCGCGTCCCTGGACCGTGGAGATGAAGCCCGCGAGGGCTGGGCCTGCGAAGAGCCCGATCCGTCCCATGCCTCCTACGGCGGAGACGATCCGTCCGCGTTGGTCTGGCATTACCGCGTCGCTCAGATAGGTGACGCGCGAGAGACGGAAGAGCCCTAGTCCGACGCCGTAAGCAAGTGCACCGGGTGCGCGCAGCAAGCTCGTGTCGCTGGTTGCGATCGCGAGCCCGCCGAGCGATGCGAGCGCCAGCCCGGTGAGCATCATCCGCTTGTGACCAGCGCGCTCGATCAGGATCGCGCCGACGATCGGGACCGAGGCAGAGCCTACCGAGACCATTCCGGGCAGCGCGAAGCCTCCGAAGATGCCCCCGGAGGTGAGCCCGTCGATGGGGAGCAGCAGCAGGACCATGCCGTAGCCGAGGGCTTGGAGCGCGCTGGCGAATAGGAGCGGGGGAGCGAGGCGTCGCGAATCGATCATGGCGTGGCATCGTAGTGTACCGGAGCGGCGGCTCGCGACCTCGACGATCGCGCTCGCTCGCAGTTCGCTTGGGGCGAGACCACGCAGGGGCATGGGGGGATGCGGTACGGTATGGGCTGTCCGTAAGGACGGGTGTCCGCGAGAGGGGATCCGCGGGTGCGGCGGTCTTATCGAGGGAGAGCCGATCATGTCATCGTCCCGAGCCCAAGCTGCAATTCCAACGTCCGGACTCGAGCTTCGCTCCACCGTCACTCCGGAGGGAAAGCTCGAGCTCTCGCTGGTCGACGTCCCCGTTCCGTCGCCCAAGTCCGACGAGATCCTCCTCCGGGTCGAGGCAGCGCCGCTCAACCCATCCGATCTCGCTCTCCTGTTCGGCAGCGCCGACATGACGACCGCCCACAGCTCGGGCAGCCCCGAGCTGCCGCGGATCAGCGCGGACATTCCACCGGAGACGATGCGCGCCATGGCGGGGCGCGTCGGCAAGTCCATGCCCGTCGGGAACGAAGGGGCGGGCGTGGTGGTCGCCGCAGGGGAGTCGAGCGAGGCGCAAGCTCTGCTAGGACGCACGGTCGCAGTGGTCGGTGGCGGCATGTACACGCAGTTCCGTTGCGTCAAGGCGATCACCGCGCTCCCGTTGCCCGAGGGGACGACGCCGGCGGAGGGCGCGTCCTGCTTCGTCAACCCGCTGACGTCGCTGGCGATGACGGAGTGCATGAAGCTCGAAGGTCACTCCGCGCTCGTGCACACCGCTGCAGCATCGAATCTCGGCCAGATGCTGGTGCGAATCTGCAAGGCAGATGGCATTCCGCTCGTCAACATCGTGCGCAAGCAGCAGCAGGTCGATCTACTCGAAGGGCAGGGCGCGGAGTTCGTGGTAAACTCGAGTGTCGCCGACTTCATGCCGAAGCTCGTCGAGGCGCTCGCGGCGACCCGTGCGACGCTCGCTTTCGATGCGATCGGCGGTGGCGACTTGGCGAATCAGATTCTTACTGCGATGGAAGCCGCTGCACTTCGCGAAGCCAAGGAATACAGTCGCTACGGATCGAATGTACATAAGCAAGTGTATATCTACGGTGCGCTCGATCGCACGCCCACTGTGCTAACGCGTAGCTACGGCCTCCAGTGGGGTGTGGCAGGCTGGCTGCTCACGCCGTTTCTGCAGCGGGTCGGTCCCGAGATTGCGAGCCGAATGCGGATGCGCGTCGCCTCCGAGCTCAAGACGACCTTTGCCAGCCACTACGCCCGCCAGGTCTCCCTGTCGCAGGCGCTCAGCCTGGATGCGCTCGCCGAGTACGGACGCCAGACGACCGGCCTCAAGTATCTGATCCGGCCCAACGCGAGCGACTGAGACTACACCCGCTCGCTGACCGGACCCGGTCCCTGCCGCGGGTGGCTCGCCCGGACCTTCGGGGCACGTGCGGGCGTGCCGATGCTCGAGAGCCGCCAGAATATATTGATCTTGATAATCATTATTAATATCGGTAATACTCCGACTCGCGCCAACGGCCCGTAGCTCCGGGGGCGCATCCACCAATGCCCGATCACCCCTCCGAGCACGCTCGGAGATCTGGAGGGTTTCCATGCGAAGGATGTTTCCAGCCTCGAATCGCAGGCGCCGGCGAGCTGCAAGGTTGCTTCCCCAGCGGCTGCTCCGCCGCACCAGTCGAGCCCTGTTTGCGCTCTGCGTCACGGGATTGCCGAACGCCTCTTGGGCCGGGCCGGACGCCGAACGAGAAGCCCCTGCGTCGATCGAAGAGGTGGAGGTTCTCGGCGAGAGAGAGCGCGGCTACCGCGTTC
The DNA here is from genome assembly GCA_003247575.1 of Pseudomonadota bacterium. Lineage (GTDB taxonomy): Bacteria > Myxococcota_A > UBA9160 > SZUA-336 > SZUA-336 > SZUA-336. The sequence continues at coordinate 35,212 of QJZC01000035.1, read as the reverse complement.
GAGAACCTTCGATGCTCCGCTATGGAGCGGACTCGCTGCAGAACGTGGCCCAGCAGATCACCGTGGTCCCTCAGGCCCTGCTCGAGGATCAGGGTGCCGCCACCCTCCAGGATGCACTGCGAAACGTGACCGGGATCGGGATCTCGGCAGGCGAGGGCGGGGCACAGGGCGACAACTTCACCCTGCGCGGCTACGACGCCAAGAGCGACATCTACATCGACGGGGTGCGCGACTCGGCTTCGTACTTCCGAGATGCCTTCAATCTGGAGTCGGTCGAAGTGACCAAGGGCGCTTCGGCGACCTACTTCGGTCGAGGCACCACGGGAGGGGCCATCAACCAGGTTTCGAAGCGACCACAGCTCTCACCGATCATGAGTGGGATCGCGAGCGTCGGGACCGGGCGATTCCTGAGACTGACCGGCGACGTGAACGTGCCGTTCTCCGAAACGGCTGCGGCCCGCGTCAACTTCATGCTGCAGGATGCAGAGGTCGTCGACCGTGACGAGATCGAGAGCAATCGTAGAGGGCTGGCGCCTTCGATCGCCTTCGGGATCGGTACGACGACACAGCTGACCTTGAGCTACCTCTACCTCGAAGAGGACAACATCCCGGACTACGGCCTGCCGTATGTCGACGAGCGTCCGGCGAATGTGCCCCGGGATACGTTCTTCGGGCTCGAGGACGAAGACTTCGAGCAGACGCGGGTCAACGTCGCCACCCTGCGGCTGGATCATGCATTCTCGGATCGCGTGAAGCTGCGCAATACGACGCGCTTCAGTCACGTGAACCGCGAGGCAGCGCCAACGGCTCCGCGGCTGTGCCTGGTGGGCGACGACCGCTGCGCAGGCTCTTCGCAGGATGGAGTGCGGCGCAATCGTCCTGAGCGGGACGGACAGGAGTCCATCTTCAGCAATCAGACGGATCTGCTCGCGGAGCTCGAGCTCGGCGGATTCGAGCACTCCATCGCGACCGGCTTCGAGGTCTCGCGCGAGACCAATGATCTGGAGCGGTTCTCGAATCCGGGGCCCTTCTCGATCGGCCTCGACCCGACGGTGATCGATCCTGCGGTGATGCGCGCTCCGCGGGAGCGTACGTCGAAGACCTCGACGCGGGCATCGTCCTACGGGATCTATCTGACGGATCGGGTGCGTCTGAGCGAAGCCTTCGATCTGGTTGCCGGCGTGCGCTGGGATTCGTTCGATACGCGCTTCGATGACCGCACGCCGACTGGTCTGGGAGACACGGGGCCGGACTTCGATCGCAAGGACCGGTTGCTGGGCCTGCGGGCCGGGCTCCTGTTTCATCCTACGCCCGAGCAGACCTACTACGTCTCGTACGGGACCTCGGCCAACCCATCCGCGCAGGCGCTTCAGCTGCGCGAGCGCGATGCGGGCACCGATCCAGAAGAGAATCGTACGCTCGAGCTGGGTACCAAGCTCGAGCTGCGCGGTGGGGCGCTGAGTGTGCAAGCGGCCGTGTTCCAGATCGACAAGACAGATGCACGCGAGACGGATGAAGCGAGTGGGTTGCAGTTCCTCTCTGGATCGCAGCGCGTACGTGGCTTCGAACTCGGAGTTGCAGGGCGCGTGATCGAAGGGTGGAGCCTCTTCGCGGGGTATACGTTCCTCGATACCGAGCTGCGCACCGCCGCGACCTCGACGGACAGCGATCGAGATGGGAACGAGCTGTCGCGCACGCCACGTCACACGGCGACCTTGTGGAACTCGTTCACTCTTCCCGGAGGACGGTTCCAACTCGGTGGCGGCCCGACCTACGTGAGTCATCGCTTCTCGAGCACCGCCAACACCAACGAGATCGACGGGTTCGTCCGCTGGGATGCCGCGCTCAGCTATGAGTTCGACGAGTCCCTGACGTTTCGACTGAACGCGCGCAATCTCGCGGATCGCGAGTACTTCGAAGAGACGAGCGGCGGACACGCCGTTCCGGCCGCTGGGCGTACGTTGATCCTGAGTGTTCAGTACACCGGGTCCTGAGCCCGACCGCTTCGCTTTCCCAAGCATCCTCCATGCCCGCTGGGATACGGCGGAGGGCGCGGGTCTGACCCCCGCTCCCTTCGTCGTATGCTCGCTTTCTAGAGAGGTCTGGCCCGGGTCCAGCTCATGCCGTTCTCGATCGGACGAACCACTGCCATGCTCCATCGCTTCGTCGGGGCCGGCGTTGCCGCTCTCCTCCTGAGCTCCGCACTCACCGGAAGCCTGCTGGCATTCGAGTCCGAGCTCGAGGCCGCCTTCGAACGCGATGCACGAAGGCTTCCCCGGGTGGGCGACAGACCGCTCGCGCCTCCCGAGCTGTTCGAACGCATACGCCAGCAGCTTCCGAAGCATCGTGTGGTGCGGTTGGAGCTCGGGAATCCCGTTCGAGAGGCCGCGGTCGTGCGCGTGGAGCCCGTGTCGCCAACTCGCAACGAGGCTCCAAGGCAGGGGCGACAGCTCGAGCGCCGCTTCGTCGACCCCTACACAGGAGACCTATCGCCGCCGTTCGACGGTGCCGTGACGCAGCTCTTCCGCTGGCTCCGATCGATGCACCGCTGGTTGGCGCTGGACGCGCTCGATCTGCGCGCGCTGGGAAAGCGTGCCGTTGGGCTGTCGACGCTTCTCCTGATCGGCATGGTCGTGTCCGGCCTTGTCCTGCATCATCGCGCGCGCTGGCGCGCGCGCATGGATTTCTGGCGTGCACGGGGCCTGCGCGCGCGGTGGTGGAACCTGCACGCCATGCTCGGAAGCCTGGCAGCTGTGCTCTACCTGTGGTTCGCCGCGACGGGGCTCTACTGGTCGTTCGAGCTTTACCGCGAGCGCGTCGATTCCATCTCCGGGGTAGACGCGTTCGGGGTGGACAAGTCAGGCGTCGAAGCTCAGCGGCGACGCGACGCTTCAGAGCCGAGACGCTCGATTGAGAAGCCGTCTGCGAGCAAACCTGATCTGGCTGCTGCGTGGGACTCGGTCGACGCGGTGTTTGCGCGAGTGAGGATCGACTGGACCGAGATGTCGATTTGGCTGCCGCGCGCTGCCGATAGCGTGATTCAGTTTCGCTATCTCGACGCGGGAGCGGAGCACTCGCGCGCCATGAGTATGATCCACGTGGACGGTCGGACCGGCACGGTGCTCGCGCACGACCGCTATGCGGACCGGCCGCGGCCTGCACGTTGGGTTTCCAGCATGTTCGCGCTGCACAGCGGAAGCTACTTCGGCTGGGCCGGGCGCAGCGTCGCGTTGCTCGCGAGTGCCAGCCTGGGCGTCGTAGCCCTGAGCGGAGTGCGGCTGCTGCTCCTGCGGAGCACTCGCGCGCGGCGGCATCCCGACAGGAGGAACCAAGAGCGATGATCGTGCATATTCCGGGCATTCTCGATGGCCCCGAGCTCCGTTACTTCCGCGAGCAGCTCGCGCAAGCGCCCTGGATCGACGGCCGCGAGACGGCGGGTCACCAGTCCTCGCGGGTCAAGCGCAATCAGCAGCTGCGCGAGGCCAGTCCGCTGGCACTCGACCTCGGCGATCGCATCGTGCGTGGCCTGGAACGCAGTCCGCTCTTCATCTCAGCGGTGTTGCCCCAGCGCGTGTTCCCTCCGCTGTTCAACCGGTACGGCGTAGGGATGGGCTTCGGCCTGCACGTAGACAACGCGATTCGCGAGCTTCCGGGGAGAGCGGAACGAATTCGAACCGACGTCTCGGCCACGCTCTTCCTGAGTGATCCCGAAGAGTACGTCGGCGGTGAGCTGATCATCGAGGATCTGTACGGCGCGCACTCCGTGAAGCTTCCCGCCGGGGACATGGTGGTGTACCCGGCCAGCAGTCTTCACCGGGTGACACCGATTGAGCGCGGTGTGCGTCTCGCTTCCTTCTTCTGGATTCAGAGCATGATTCGAGATGCCGACAAGCGCCGCTTGTTGCTCGAGCTGGATCTGGCAATGCAGCAGGTGGCGCGTTCGGGCAGGGACCATCCGGGGCTCGGCTCCGTCCGCGCGCAGCCCTGTGCACAGATCGCGCTCGAAGCCTCGTCCGAAGCGGAGACCCCCGAAGGCGCCCAGCGCGTCTCGGCGGCTTCGCTCCGCCTCACGAACTGCTATCACAATCTGCTCCGGATGTTCTCCGAGGTCTGACCGCAGCAGATTCCCGGTGCTCGCCCTGTGCAGCGGGGTGCGCGCGCCAGAGTCCGCGGGCGCGGACAGCGATCGGGTCCCAGCTTGACAGCTCGTAGTCAGGAGCCAATGATCGCCGCCGCGCGCGTGGGGCCGGACCTTCGACGGCTGTTCGAGAATGAGGCGCAAGCATATGAGTCGCACGCAGAGACAGTCCGGGAGAGAAGGCCGCATGAGTCAGGCCGCTCATCGGATCGCTTCCGCGCCTCTGCCTGGGGCCCTCGGGTCCGCTCGGGCCCACATGATTCTCGGGACGGCGTCTGGGGTCGGAAAGTCGTTGCTCACAGCGGGTCTCTGCCGGCTCCTGGCGCGTTCGGGCGTGAAGGTGGCGCCCTTCAAGCCCCAGAACATGAGCAACAATGCGGCTGCCTGTCCTGCGGGTGGAGAGATCGGACGAGCGCAAGCGCTTCAAGCCTTTGCCTGCGGGATCGAGCCGCACGTCGACATGAACCCGATGCTGATCAAGCCGGAAGGGGATCGCCGAGCCCAGCTGATCGTGCTCGGCGAGGCGGTCGGCACCCTGCACGCATCGCGCTTTCGGCAGGATCGCGAGCGGCATCGCCCGGCCGTGATGCAGGCGTTCGAGCGTCTACGGAATCGCTACGAGTGGGTCTGGGTCGAAGGCGCGGGCTCGCCCGCGGAGCCGAACCTGCGACAGCAGGATCTCGCCAATCTGGGATTTGCGCGCGCAGCGGGCGTTCCTTGCTGGCTGGTCGGGGACATCGATCGCGGTGGCGTCTTCGCGGCGTTGCTCGGTAGCCTGCTGGCACTGGACCCCGACGATCGCGCTCACGTGGCGGGGCTGATCGTGAACCGGTTCCGTGGGGACGGCAGCCTGCTCGAGGGCACTTCGGAATGGCTGGAGGATCGCACGGGAGTGCCCGTGCTGGGGCGCGTCCCGTTCTTGCGAGACCTGCGTCTTCCCGAGGAGGATATTCCCTACCAGCTGCGGCGGCGGGCTGAGGGCTCCGGGGCGTCGACCCACCCGGTGGAGCGCGCTCGAGCCTCGGAGAGCCGCGGCAGGTCGAGCATCCGGGTCGGCTGTATTGCGTATCCGACCGCGAGCAACGTGACGGATCTGGATCCCCTCGCACTCGATGCGAGCTACGAGGTGCAGCTCGTCGATCGAGCCGAGTGCGCCAGCGGATTCGATCTGCTCGTGTTGCCAGGGTCCAAGGCGGTTCGGCGCGATCTCGAGTGGTTGCGGAGTCACGGCTTCGTTCCAATGCTCGAGCGCCATCTGCGCTACGGTGGGAAGCTGCTCGGAATCTGCGGCGGCATGCAGATGCTCGGGACCCGCATTCGCGATCCGCACGCTGTGGAGGGTGGGGGAGAGTCCGAGGGTCTGGGCTGGCTCCCTGTAGAAACGGAGCTGGCCGCACAGAAACGGGTGGAAGCTCTCGATTCGCTCGCCGAGTGGCCGCGAGCGTGCCGCTTCACCGGCTACGAGATTCATCACGGGCGTACGACGCGCGAGGGATCTCGCTATCCCTTCCACGCGGTGTCGCCGGACGAGCAGATCTTCGGAACCTATGTGCACGGGCTGTTCGATCTCGGCGAGTATCGCAGCGCCGTGTTCGGTCACTGGTTCCCGGATGTGCCGGTGACTTCGCGCGCCCCCGATCTCGAATCGCGCTGGCTCGAAGATCTCGATCGGCTGGCGGATGTCTTGAGAGACGGGCTCGACCTCCGCTCCATCGAGCAGCGGATCGGGCGCGAGCTCCGATGACCTTGCTGCTCGCACTCGCGCTCGAGTGGGTCTTCGGGGATCCGCAGACCCCTCGGCATCCGGTAGCCTGGTTCGGCCGCTTTGCGTCGGCGGTGGAGCGCCGACTCCACGCATCCGAGCGCATTGCAGGCGTACTCGCCTGGGTGTGCGCGGTCGGCCCGGTGTTGGGAGCGGTCGGTGCTGCACTCTACGTGCTGGCGTCGGTCTCGCCGTGGCTCCACGCGGTGGCGGCCGCCGCGCTCGTGTGGATCACGCTGGGGTGGCGTTCGCTGCTCGAGCACGTGCGTGCAGTGGCCGAGGCCTCGGACCTCGAGTGTGCGCGCAAACGGGTGGGCCGCATCGTCGGCCGCGACACCGATGCGATGACACTCGTCGACGTGCGCCGCGCTGCGCTCGAATCCCTGGCCGAGAACGCCTCGGACGCCGTGGTCGCATCGCTCTTCTGGCTCTGTGTGGCCGGGCCGCTAGGAGCTCTGCTTCATCGAATGGCGAACACCCTCGATGCCATGTGGGGACACCGGAGCGAGCGCTATGCAGACTTTGGATGGTGCGCCGCTCGGATCGACGACGTGCTGAACTGGGTTCCGGCAAGGCTGATGGCCGCTTGCTACTTCGCGGTGGGATGGACCTATCCGAGCCCGGGCTTCGTAGCTGCCGTGAAGCGACATCCCTCCCCGAATGCAGGCTGGCCGGAACTCGCGCTGGCGGAGGTCTTGGACGTCCGACTCGGGGGGGCTGTACGTCGGCGCGGAGGCCTGGAGCTGCGACCCTGGCTCGGTCGAGAGGATGCCCGAGAACCGGATGCGCAGGCCCTCGCCGAAGGCATTCGCTGCACGCGCGCAGCGCTCGGGCTGATTGCCGGTGTGGCACTGCTCTGGAGCATCGCATGCTGAACTCGCACGGCGGTCGAGTCGATCAGGCGGCGGAGCGGTTGGGGTGTCGCCCGGACGATCTCCTGGACCTGTCCACAGGAGTCTATCCGGAACTCTCCCCCGACCTGTTGGCCCAACACCTGAATGCGTTGGCTCCCGTCATCCGGCGCTACCCCGATCCAGACGGCGAGCCGGCTCGATCCGCACTGGCTCAGTGTCTCGGGGTTCCGGTCGAGCGCATTCTGCTCGGCGCGGGTGCTCAGGCCTTCATCGAGATCATCTTCGCCGCCGGAGTGTGTAAGCGGCTGGCACTACGGGAGCCGTGCTATGTGGAAACGCGGCGTTGTGCCGAGCGCAGCAGCGTGGAGGTCGTGCCCTGGAATGTTCCGAGCGAGCTGCCGCAGGGTGCGCTCGCTTGGGTGACGAGCCCGCACAGCTTGACCGGGGAGTGGGTGTCCCTGCCCGAGATCGCGACGTCCGAGGGCGTCGTGGGAGGGGTGCTCGACGAGTCCTATGCATCGTTGGCCGAGCGGCAGCGCGTGCGCCTGAGCGACGCATGGATTCGCATCGGTTCCCTGACCAAGTGCTTCTCGATGCCGGGTCTGCGCCTCGGTTACGCCATCGCGAGCGAAGCGTGGATCGAGCGTCTGCGGGAGTACTCCCCGCCGTGGCCGGCACCGACCTTGGCTCTCCATCTGCTCCCGCGGCTCCTTCCGACCTGGGAAGAGCGCGACCTGCGCATGCTGGAAGCTCGGCGTCGTCTGAGTCTGCTGCTCGAGAGAGCCGACTTCGAGGTGAGGCCCTCTTCGGCGAGCTTCGTCCTGGCTCGCTGTCGCTCGAAGCCACCGGAGTTCGCCCAGCACCGGATTCTGGTCCGCGAGTTTCCCGAATGGAACACGCTCGAGGGGTGGATGCGGTTCGGAATCCCAGCCGCTGAGCGCGACTGGGTGCGACTCGAAAGGGCTCTGTGTCTCAGGGGCTGACCCTGCTACTCGGCGGCGCGCGCTGCGGCAAGAGCGCGCGTGCCGAAGAGCTCGGACGCCAGTTCGGGGAACAGGTCACTTACGTGGCGACGGCCATGCGCACGCCGCCCGCCATGCGCACGCCGCCCGGAAGGGATGCGGGGCACGCCCGCGCCCCGGACTCGCCCCCCGCGAGCGGCCCAGGGCCGAGCGAGTCGGTAGCGAGCGATCCGCCGAGCGGGCCCGTGGCGAGCGATCCGGAATGGGAGGAGCGAATCCGCCAGCACCGCGCGCGCCGACCCGCGCACTGGCGCACGATCGAGGCACCGCTCGACCTCCCGCGGGCGCTCCAGCCGCTCCTCGCGCGCCCCGGAGAGCTGGTGATCGTGGATTGCCTCACGCTCTGGTTGTCGAACTGTATGCTTGCGGAGCGAGTACTCGCGGTCGAGATCGACGAACTCGAGCGCGTGCTCGCAGCGACGTGTGCCGAGTGTGTGCTGGTGTCGAATGAGGTGGGCTCCGGAGTGGTTCCTCCCAGTCCCCTCGGGCGTCGCTTCCGCGACGAACAGGGGAGACTCAATCAGCGCATCGCAGCACTCGCTTCGCGTGTCGAGCTCTGGGTCGCAGGGTTATCCCTGATCTTGAAGGGCCAAGAACCGGATTGCCGAACGGAGTAGGGCTGCCCAGCGAGGAGGATTCTATGGTAGAGCGCTCGGAAGAGGCCTATCGCGAGCACATGAAGCGCCGTCAGGCGAAGATGGAGGATCGGATCGCGAAAGCAGACGTCGACCGTGGTGTCGTCGTCGTGTTGACGGGTCCAGGAAAGGGGAAGAGCAGCTCGGCGTTCGGCATGGTTGCGCGCGCCGTGGGCCACGGATTCAAGGTGGGCATCGTCTACTTCATCAAGTCGCGCACGACGGGTGAGCAGATGCTGTTCAAGCGCCTGCCCGAGGTGGATCTGTACCTGATGGGAGAGGGTTTCACCTGGAACACGCAGGACCGTGCGCGCGATAGAGCCGCGGCAGACAAGGCGTGGCAGGCGGCGCGCGCCTTTCTCGCCGACTCCTCCCGACGGTTGGTCGTGCTCGACGAGCTGAACGTTGCGCTCAAGCACGGCATGATCGACCTCGAGCCCGTGCTCGAGGCGCTCGACCAGCGACCGGCTCACCAACACGTCATCATCACGGGCCGCAGCGCGCCCGAGGCGTTGATCGAGCGCGCCGACACCGTGAGCGAAGTGCGACTCGTCAAGCACGCATTCAAGTCGGGGGTGCGCGCGCAGCAGGGAGTTGAGCTGTGAGAGGAGTCCAGCCGTGAGCGACGCGTTCTCCGAGGCGGAGCAGCGCGGGGTCTATCGCGCAATCTATTCGCGCCGCGACGTGCGCTCGCGCTTTCGGAACGAGCCGCTGCCCGAGGGGATGCTGGAGCGGCTGCTCCGGGCGGCGCATGCGGCGCCGAGCGTGGGATTGATGCAGCCGTGGCGCTTCGTGCGTATCCGTTCGCAGAGCACGCGCCGTGCGATCTACTCGCTCGTGGCCGAGGAGCGGTTGCGAACGGCAGATGCATTGGGGGAGCGCCGCGAGCAGTTCCTCGACCTCAAGGTCGAGGCCATTCGGGAGTGCGCCGAGCTCGTGGTGATCGGGCTCATGGATCGTCGCGAGGAGCACGTTTTTGGACGCCGTACGCTTCCGCAGATGGATGTTGCCTCTGTTGGTTGTGCCGTCGAGAACCTGTGGCTCGCGGCTCGCGCAGAGGGCGTGGGAGTCGGCTGGGTGTCGATCCTCGATCCGGTCGCGGTCGCCGATCTGCTCGCGATGCCGAAAGGGAGCGAGGTGCTCGGCGCGCTGTGCCTGGGCTTCGTCGATGAGTTCGATGATCGGCCTGCGCTCGAGAAGGCGGGCTGGGCGAGCCGCGCACCCCTTACGGACCTGGTCTTCGAGGACCGGTGGGGGCAGCCCACCTCTGATCTCCAAGCTGCTGCCCCCAAGGCCGAATCCTCGAGCGGGTAGGGGGGGCTGCCTGCTGGACGCTAGCCCAGTGGAGTCCCGAAGAGATACACGACGAAGAGTCCGCCGGTCAGCGCAATCGCAGCCAGATTCGGGGCGAGCTTGAGCGTGAAGCTCATGCGTGCGGAGAGCGCCATGATGATGCACTTGGCGAGCGTGCTGGCGACGGCGACGAGCAGAATACCGCAGGTGGCGGTGGCTGGATCGAGTTCCCCGTCGAGAAAGAGCCGTGCGAGCGACAAGGTCGGCGCGTCTGCTCCGGGGATCGCGGCGAGCGCACTCACACCGTATACCCCGAGGCCTCCGGAGAGGTTGCGGGCGGCTGCGAGTGCGACCAGTACGCAGGCGTAGATGGCCGCGAACGTGAACGCAGTATTGAGGGCGAGAGGGTTTTGCAGCTGCAGCAGCTCTGGAGCTGCGTCGGACTTGCGCGCACGCAGGAGCGCGATCGCCAGACCCACGCAGAACATCGTGAGCAACGGAAACAGCAATCCGGGTAGGAGCTTCGGGGCGACGATCAGCACCATGAGCAAGGTCCGCAGGAAGCTGGTCGTCGCGGCGAGCGCGGCCATCATCTCGTAGGGCTCCGGATGCGCGGCATCGCGGGCTGCGCGACCGTAGGCCGTGATGGCTGCCGTGCTCGAGACGAATCCCGCCAGTAGGCCGCTGATTGCGACGGCGCGGCTTCCTCCCTTGAAGCGCAGCAGGGCGTAAGCCGCAAACGAAACGCCGGAGATCAGCACCACCATGCGCCAGACGTCCCGTGGACGCAGCACGCCGTACAGACCATCGATCGGTTCATTGGGAAGCAGCGGCAGCACGATGCCCGTGATGACCAGGAAGCGAATCAATGCCTCCATGTCGGCGGGCGCGAGCAGCGAGCCTGCGTGGTGTAGCGCGCGCTTGGACCGCAACAGCGCAGCCATCGCAATGGTGACGATCGTTGCGACGAGCAGCATCTCGGCCTGCGCGAGCGCTCCGACGACGAAGGTACAGAGCGCAGCGGTCTCGGTGGTGAAGCCGGGGTCGTCGCGTGCGACCACGTCATAGCGGTACCGCAGGACGAGGAAGCAGGTGGTCGCGACGAACACGGCGACCCCCATCCACGGACTGAGGGTGCGCGAGATCAGGACCGAGAGCGCACCCAAGAGCCCCGTAAACGCGAACGTGCGTACTCCGGGGAAGTCTTTCGTACCGCCGCTCTCTCCCTCGGAGACCTGCCGCTCCAAGCCGACGAGCGCGCCCAGGCAAACCGCCACCGATGTGCCTACCAAGATATCGAGGGCTACCTGCGTCTCGTTCACCCACACCTCCGCAGGAGATGGTTGCGAACACACAGCCGATGGCGTCGTGCGAGGGGGCAGCGTCTAGGTGATCGCAGCGGGAAAGGTAGCGAAGGAGTCTGGTTGTGGCAGTGGAGTGGCGGTAGAGGCGCGAATGACTGTCTTGGCGTGCGACGACGTGCGACGATCGCGCATTCGCGTGACTCTGCGCGACGTCTGCGACCGCTGCTCGCCGGCTCACCAGGTGCCGGGAACTCACCAGATGCCAGCAAGGGAGGGTGGATGAAGCTCGATGCGTTCCTGACGCCGTCACAGCGCCAGATCCTTGAGCGTCTAGAGACGCGCGATGCCGATGAACGAAGCCGCGGCGAGCGAACACCGATGAGCGCGATGGCGCTCGCACCCGCCGTCGCGAAGCTGCTCTTCGCACTCGTCCTGCAGCAGCGGGCGCGACACATCGTCGAGCTCGGGACGTCGCTCGGGTACTCGACGATTCATCTGGCCGCGGCGGCGGACTGGACGGGGGGGCACGTCTACAGCGTAGATTCGGTGGCCGCGAAGACCGAACGCGCGCGGGCACACCTCGAAGAAGCGGGGCTTCTGGAACGGACCACTCTGTCTACGGCAGACGGTGCGCAATGGATTCGCGAGTTGCCGGAGCAGGTGGACTTCGTACTGATCGACTGTCCCTTGCCGGCGCTGATGCCCGCGCTCGAAGCGCTCTGTCGGCGGGTCGTGCCCAGCGGGATGCTCTTCGTCGATGGTGGCCTTCCGGGACACTGGGACGTAGGCTCGGGCGCGGAGCTACGTGAGCAGCTCGAAGCGAGCAGTGAGTGGTGTGTCTGCGTGTTCCCGATGCACCGCGAGCAGCTCCTCGCCGTCAAGCTTGACACGCACCTCGCCACTGCTAGCGGGCCCGGCTGAGGGGGCCCAGGCTGGCCCTGGTGGCGCGTGCCCGGGCCCGCTGCACTCGAGCTGCAGGTCTGGGTTGACGGGTGTGGGGCGCGGCGGTTATGAGCGAGGGATCGCCCACTCCGCGAGAGGATGTCCCCATGCTCGGCTTGATGCAAGATTGGCCCCTGACGGTCCCCAAGATCCTGGAGCATGCGCTCCGCTACCACGCCGAACGCGAAGTCGTCACCCGCGTGCCGGAGGGGGGGATCGAACGCTACACCTACGCCGACCTCGGCGCCCGGGCTCGCCGCGTAGCGAAGCTCCTGCGGAAGCTCGGGGTTCGTCGCGGCGAGGTCGTGGGAACCTGCGCGACCAACACGAGCCGCCACATGGAGGTCTGGTACGGGCTGATGGGGATCGGTGCCGTGTGCCATACCCTGAACCCGCGGCTGTTCGCCGAGCAGCTCGTCTACATCTGCAACCACGCGGAGGATCGCTACGTCTTCCTCGATGGAGCCTTCGTCGGTATCGCCGAGGCGCTCGCGCCGAAGTGCCCGTCTGTGCGGGGCTTCGTCTTCCTGACCGATCGCGCGCACATGCCCGAGACCGAGCTCGAGAATGCGTTCTGCTACGAGGAGCTGCTCTCCGAGGTCGACGACGACGTGGAGTGGTGCGAGCTCGACGAGAACGAGGCCGCGGGTCTGTGCTACACGTCCGGAACGACCGGGAATCCGAAGGGCGTCCTCTATTCGCACCGCTCCAACGTTCTGCATGCGATGTCCGTGGTGCAGCCCGACTCGTTTGGGTTGGGTAGCCGCTCCGTGGTCTTGCCCGTGGTCCCGATGTTCCATGCCAACGCCTGGGCGCTCACCTTCGCCGCACCGATGGTCGGAGCCAAGCTGGTCATGCCGGGGGCCGATCTGAGCGGCAGCGCACTCCACGAGCTGTTCGAGACGGAGGGAGTCACCTTCACTGCCGCGGTACCGACGGTGTGGCTCGGGCTGCTCGACTTCATGGAGGCCAATGACTTGCGGTTGTCCAGCCTGCAGCGGGTGGTGATCGGTGGATCGGCGTGTCCGCGCGTTGCGCTCGAGAAGTTCGAGGAAGTCTACGGAGTAGACGTGACGCACGGTTGGGGGATGACCGAGATGAGTCCGGTCGGAACCAACTCTTGCCTCAAGGCGGGCATGGAGAGCTGGCCGCGCGACGCTCAGATCTTCCAGAAGCTCAAGCAGGGGCGACCGGCATTCGGTGTAGAGATGCGGGTCGTCGACGACGATGGGAAGGAACTGCCGCGCGACGGCAAGGCGTTCGGAAGACTGCTCGTGCGCGGGGCTGCGATCGCCAAGGGGTACCACAAGGGTGAGGGCGGGCAGGTCCTGGACGCGCAGGGATTCTTCGATACGGGCGACGTGGCTACCTTGGATCCGCATGGGTACATGCAGATCACGGATCGAGCAAAGGACGTGATCAAATCGGGCGGCGAGTGGATTTCGTCGATCGAGCTCGAGAATCTAGCCGTGGGGCATCCCGAGGTCTTGGAAGCTGCGGTGATCGGCGTGCCGCATCCGAAGTGGGACGAGCGGCCTCTCCTGATCGTCGTGCGCCGCGAGGGCTCTCGTGTGAGCAAGGCAGGTCTGCTCGCATTCATGCGCGGTAAGGTGGCCAACTGGTGGCTACCGGACGACGTTGCTTTCGTCGACGAGATCCCACATACCGCCACCGGAAAGATTCAGAAGCGCACGTTGCGGGAGAAGTTCGCCGAGCACCCTGCGGCGGACTGAGCTCCGGGTCGGGCGCCGGTCTCCCCCGATCCGGATGTCGTGCGCCTCTCGCATGTGCGTCCATGGCGGCTGCGACTCTGGCGGCCGTCGGTGCGGCTGCCGCGCGACTTTTGTCGCACTCCTCTGGGACGAATCGCCGCAGCCTCGAGTGTTTTCTGTCCACTCTGGCGGGCCCGCCTACGGCATGGGGCTTGCTATCCCTCCGCGGAGCATCGTCGGCTCGATCAGAGCCCAGCTCGAGAAGGGGAGAAGAGATGAAGAGCGCGAGATCCTTCGCCGTTGCCGAGGCCTTGGTATTCGTCCTGACCTTGCCGCTGCTCGCAGGTCTGTTCGCATCGCCGCGCAATGCGCACGCCTCGGACCGAGAGGCAGAGGGGTGTACTGGATGGTTCCCGGATTTCACCTGCGAGTCGAAGGGACGCTACGCAGGTTTCAGTCGCCCGATGACCATGCCCTACCTGTTCGAGCACCCGTTCATCACTACCGATCTGCAAGCGGTCGGAATCTGGCAAGAGCTGCCGGAGCGTTCGGTGTTCGAAGGTGGTTACGTCGACGTGGCTGCCCTGCAGATTCGCATCGCAGTTACGGATCGACTGGGTTTCATCGCCGCGCGCGACGGTTTTGCCTGGTTCAAGCCGGATCTCGGGCTCGTGAGTCACGACAAGGGCTTCGCCGACATGAGCTTCGGTTTCAAGTACGCGCTGATCGACCGTCCCGATGCGGGATTCATCCTGACGCCGAGCCTCCGTTATGAGCCGGACTTCGGTGACCACGATCTCTTTCAGGGGCATGGCGATGGCATCGTGATTCCGGGTGTCTCGATGGGTTGGGCACTCGCCGACAACGTATACCTGCTGGGGGCGGTCGGAGCGCAGCTACCGCTCGACGGAGACGCGAACAGCACCTACATCCACTACAACTTCCACTTGGACTACGCACTGACTCCCAAGGTCTCTCCATTCATCGAGGTCAGTGGTATCAGCTACACGTCCTCCGGTGATGGGTCGACGAACATCGACCTCGAATCGGGGGGACGCCTGAGTCTGGCGGAGGTTCAATCCGCGCTGAACACCGGCGGATTCGAGGGGAATGACTTCGCCAATCTCGGCTCTCCCGACGTAGATGGTCACGACGTCATCACCGGTGCGGTCGGAGTCCGCTTCCAGTTCTCGGATGATCTCAGCCTCGGCTTGGCGTACGAACGGCCGCTGACCTCGCGCAAGGACTTGCTGAAGCAGCGCGTGAGCGTAATGGCTGTCTACGAGTTCTGAGCCCACGCGAGTCCCGAGCAATCCCAAGCCCAAGCACCCCGCGGTCCAGAACCGGCGGTCCAGAACGTGCGATCCAGAAGAGCACCGCTCATGGGGCGCACCGTAGGCGGATACTCCGAACGGTGCGTCCCAGAAACCAGGTGGTGTCTTCCTGCGAGGGTGTCGTAGAATCGTGCCAACGGACTGCTAGTTAGAGTTGTGCATGACAGCTGATTTCGAGCGCGGTCGTCCAGAAGATCCGCGCGGTTCTGGTGGGTTTTCTCGCTCGGATCCGTCCGCTGGTTCGGAGGGTACCGAGAATGGTGCTGGAGCAATCCCTTGGCCGACGGCCGAGCCCGATCTCTCGACCATTCTCGGCGAGGTCCGAGCCCCCCTCGAGCTCGTGAGCCTGCTGGCGCGGCTGCCGGCGCTCGGGCGCGTTCCGCGAGGATCTGGCGAGCCCGTCATGGTGATCCCGGGCTTCACCACGACGGACTCCTCCACCTTGATCCTGCGTTCATATCTGAGACGCCTCGGCTATCGGGTGAGCGGATGGGAGCTCGGGATCAACGATGGGAACCTACGCCGCGTCGTGCCTCGGTTGGTCGAGCGGGTGGGGAGCCTGCATCGCGCGGGAGGCGAGCCGGTTCGCCTCGTCGGCTGGAGCCTGGGAGGGGTAGTGGCGCGCGAGGTTGCGCGTGCGCTGCCCCGTGCCATAGCGCGCGTGATCACCCTGGGGTCTCCGGTGGTCGGGGGTGCCAAGTACACCATCTTCTCGCGTTTGTATGCTCATACAGGGATCGATCTCGACGGTATGGAGGAGCTCTTCCAGCGCCGCGAGCGCCGCCCGATCCAAGTGCCGATCACCGCGATCTACAGCCGGGACGACGGCATCGTCGACTGGCGGGCCTGCATCGATCGCACGAATCCCGAGGTCGATCACGTACGAGTACGCGCCAAGCATCTCGCGATGGGGTACGCCCCCGAGGTCCTCGAGATCGTGGCCCGCGATCTGGCCGGTGCGAGGCGAGGGCAGCGGGACTAGGTGCCGGATCCGAGCGGTCCGCTCCGTTCGGACGCATCATACTAGCTAGAGAAGCCACGCGGTGACCCGGAACACCGCTTGCGATCGCGAGCGCGCGCGAAGCTCGGCGCCGTCGAGCGGCTGCGTACCCAGCGGCGAGCTCTCGAATCCAGACCACGGAATCCAGACCACGGAATCCAGACGACGCAGAGGAGCCCAGGATGTCCATCAAGTTTGCCAAGACGGACCACCCAGTGCAGGAAATGATCGCGACGCGCTACAGCCCCTATGCGTTCTCCGATCGGCCGGTATCGGGGGCCGATCTGCGCTCGATCTTCGAAGCCGCCCGTTGGGCACCCTCTTCCTACAACGAGCAACCGTGGAGCTACATCGTCGCGACCAAGGAGGATGCCGGCGAGTTCGAGCGGCTGCTCTCGTGTCTGGTCGAGCCGAATCAAGACTGGGCGAAGCTGGCGCCCGTGCTCGCGCTCGGTGTGACCCGAAGCCGGTTTGCGCGCAACGACCAAGAGAATGGAGCTTCGCGCCACGATCTGGGAGCGGCGAGTGCGCATCTGACGTTCGAAGCGACGGCTCGCGGGCTGTCGGTGCACCAGATGATCGGAATCGTGCCTGAGCGGGCAAGGGAGCTCTACCAGATTCCCGAGCACAGCGAAGCGCTCACGGCACTTGCGATCGGCTATGCGGCAGACCCAGCGGATGCCGCGTCGCCCTATCGCGAGCGAGATGCTGCGCCGCGCGAGCGCAAGTCGATCGCTGCGTTCGTCTTCACCGGCACGTACGGCCAGTCGAAGCCGCCTTTCGCCGAAGGCTGATTCGCGAAGCGATCGCGTGGGGCAGACCGGGTAGGAGCGCAGCCGACAGCAATCAGTGCCAGTGGCAAGCGAACGGCACCTCGCTCGCAGTGATCGACGGATGCTTGGCTTCGATCACTGCGTCCGTGCGCGTGCTGGCGAAAGTCCTCGGGCGTGTGAGATTTCTGCTATAAGGTTGTCGCATGCGAAGAGTGCTGAGGAGGATGCGGGCGGCTGCCAGGGCTCTGCTGACCGATCCCGTGGGTGCGCCCCGCGCGCCCGCTCGGCCGGTTGTTGCCGCGCCGCCGAAGCCCGAGCCTGCGCGTAAGCCTGCGCCTCACCCGAACGTCGGGTTGCGCGACGCCAACTTGTCGTCGTGGTTCTCCAACGAACGAGGCGAGCTCTTCGAAGGATTCCCGATCGCAGAGACCGATGTCGTGCTCGACGTGGGGTGTGGCGATGGTGGAAACAGCCTCTTCTGCGCCCGCCGCGGTGCACACGTGACCTTCGCGGACATTCAGCAAGAGTCCGTGGAGAAGGTCTCACGAGAGTTCCAGAAGCACGATCTACCGCATACCGCGCTGGTGACGGATGTGAATCCGATTCAGCTACCGGACGGATTTGCGGACAGGATCATCGCGACCGAGGTGATGGAGCATGTAGACGACCCCGCCGCGTTTCTGCGCGAGCTGGTGCGGGTCGGCAAGCCGGGCGCGCTGTATCTCATCTCCGTTCCGGACGTGCTGGGCGAGAACATTCAGAGTCAGCTCGCGCCGCCCGCCTACTTCGAGAAGCCCAACCACATCCACATCTTCAGCCGCACCGAGTTCGATCGCTTGATCTCGGAGTCGGGACTAAAGGTCGAGCTGAAGCGCTACTACGGCTTCTATCACACCATGTGGTGGACCCTGTTCTGGGGAAGCGAAGAGAAGACGTTCGACCCCAAGCGGCCATCGCTGATCGAATCCTGGGAAAGGATGTGGGCCAGAATCTTGAGCTCACGCGATGGTGCGAAGATCAAGGCAGCGCTCGACCAGACGTTGCCGAAGAGCCAGGCCGTAGTCGCGCGGAAGGTTGCCTAGGGTCTGCGAGCGCGACCCATTCGCCGGGCCGTGAGCAGGGAGCGAGCTTTGGCAGATTCCACGCTAGAGAACCGCGAGCAAGCGGGTCCTCGAATCGATGTGTACAAGCGGATCAAGCGCTTGTTGTCGAGGCGACGACCGCCTTCGTCTTCTCCCGAGCCCGAACTCGCAGGCGACGAGCCGCCGGCGCCGCCGGAGCTGCCACCGCTCGAGTTCGATCCACTGCTGACCGACGCGACCCAGAGCGGCTGGTTCGATCGCGAGCGCAGGTGGCTGTTCACGGAGTTCCCGATCGGGCCGGGAGACCGGGTGCTCGACATCGGTTGCGGGGACGGCACGTATGCGCACTTCTGCACGGAGATGGGGGCGGAGGTGCTGCTCGCCGATGTGGATGCCGCCAGCCTACGCGCGGCAGAGGAGCGCATTCGCAGCGCTCACCCGGAGCTGGTTTCGAGCGTGCTTCTCTCCGAGACAGGCCGTCTCCCGCTCCCTGACGATTCCTTCACACGCGTCGTGGCGATGGAGGTCATGGAGCACTTGGACGACTGGCAGTCGTTTCTGGACGGGCTCGTGCGCGTGGGGCGACCGGGCGCGCTCTACCTGTTGTCGGTACCGGGTCCCGAGGGAGAGTGGTTGCAGAAAGGTGTTGCACCCGCCTATCTGTTCGAGAAGCCGAATCACATCAACATCTTCGAACGCGAGGAATTCCGGCAGATCATCGAGAGTGCCGGCCTCGAGGTGGTTCACCAAGCCTACTACGGCTTTTTCTGGACGGTCTGGTGGATGCTGTTCTGGTCGACGGGCCGCGAGCTGGGCGATGCGGCGCCACCGGTAGCCGACTACTGGCTGCAGACCTGGGCCAGACTGCTGCACGCACCGCATGGAGAGCGCATCAAGCACGCCCTCGACCAAGTGTTGCCGAAGAATCAGATCGTCGTGGCGCGCAAGCCGTAGCTTCGCTTCCCAGAGTCGCGCCGGCTGCAGTGATGCTCAGCGCAAGCGCACGCTGAGCTGCACCTCGGTGGTCGCACCGAGCGAGTCGAATACCGCGAGTCGAACGCTGAAGGTCGCGCCCGGATCCCCTGAGAAGGTAACGGAGGGAGCGGCCGCGAAGATTTCCAGTGGATTCGCGGTGACTCCTCCGCCGAAGTCCCACAGGAACGAGACCGGAGCGGAGTTGCCGAAGGCGGCGAAGACCGGGAAGCCGATGCCGTCGCTGTCGGAAGCCTGCGCTCGGAACTGGATCGTCCCTCCGGACGGAATCTCGAGCGAGCCGCCGGAGCCAGCACCGCCCAGCACCGGTGCGCCGTTGGCCGCGATGCTCACGTTGGGGGAGCCGTTCTCGAGGATGAGTTCCACCGTTCGCTGCGTGGAGAGTCCCAGCGCGTCGAAGGCAACGACGGATACGGGAAAGACCGTCCCCGGCGCGCCGGAGAAGCGCGCGCGTGGGGTCGTAGAGAAAACCTGCAGGGGATTGTCGGGGACGCCGCCTGCGAAGTCCCAGATGACGGAAACCGGAGCGCTGTTGCCGAAGGCGGCGAAGACCGGAAAGCCGATTCCATCGCTGTCCGAGGCGATCGCAGTGAAGTTGACTGGGCGATCGGAGGCGACCGCTAGGCGGGGAATGGATGGAGCGCGAGGATCGCCGTTCGGGGCGAAGGGGTCGAAGAAAACCGCACCCTCGGAGAAGTCTCGCGCAGCGCTGGTTACGGGAAGTCCGTTCACGCGGACATCGAGGCTCGGTGGCGTGCTGACGGTGACCTCTACCGTGCGCGTGGTGGAGTCTCCCAAGAAGTCGAAGGCCGTGACCTGCGGTCGGACGATGGTCGTCGGTGCGCCATCGATGAGCTGGAAGACGACCTCGGGACTCGCCGTGAAGCCTCCGAGTGGGTTGGTGGGGGTCCCGCCCTTGAAGTCCCACACGACGTTCGTGCGACTGGTGGAGCCCAAGCCGGCAAAGACGGGAAACCCGAGCCCATCTTCGTCCGAGATGTTGGAACGCAGCCGAATCGGCGCTCCGCTCACGGCGAGCAGGGGAGAGCTCACCGTGACTCTCGGGAGCGCCTCCGCCGAACGAATCTCGAAACCGATCAGGTCGAGCACGCGCAGGTCCGCAGCGGTGATGTCGTCCAATTCGCCCCGCCTCGCCGATGGATCCATGATTCCGAGCTTGATTCCGGTCAGCGCGTCGTCCTTGAAGTGACTCGCCTCGCGTCCGTCGCCCTCGCGTCCGGTCGAAAGTGCGAACTCGTGGACCGCGTCGTCGAACGAGGTCGGAGCGCCCGCGACGACCACGCGGGTCGCCGTCCTGAACTCTGCGGGGCTGCTCGGATTCCCGTCTCCGGCTGCGGCGAAGCGGTAGAGGTCGAGCGGTTCCGGGCTGGCTTCGGGGACCGGACTGACACTGCCGTCGACGCTGCTTGAGATGCGGTCGACGGACGAGGTGAAGCCGAGCAGATGCCCGATCTCGTGGGTGGCGACGCTCTCGAAGTCGAACTGCGAGAATCCGATCCCGTCACGTGGATCGAAGTCGAACGTCGAAACGAAGGCGGTATTGAACTCGATGATGCCATCCGGCACACCGGCGGGGGCTGGGGAGGCGACTCCGAGTGCCTTCAGGTTCGCGGTGTTGAGGCGCGCGCGGCTGACGAAACGCGCCGGGGGGGGCGCCGCCAGGTCGAGCTGCGGCGCGGTGGGCAGGAACGTCGTGATCGAGTCCGCGGCCTCGTTTGCGGCGTCGGCGACCAGCAGGCGCTGCAGCGCGTCGAGGTCGATCTCGACCCGGTTCGGGCGCGTGCTGCCGAGCACGCCACCCTCGAGGTCTGAGAGATCGGCGTCGATCGTGACTGTGATCGGATCACCGATCCGTGCTTCCCAGCGCGCGGCTGCGCGTCGAAACGCCGCGAGCGCCTCTGGGCGGGCCTGGAGCCCTGGCCCGGCGTTCAGCACGATCGACAAACCCGTTTGCCCTTCTGCAGGGATGGCCGGTTGCATCTGGGAGATCTCGAGTGGAACGGGTTCGGGGAGGATAGAAGTCGAGAAGGCGCAGCTCATGTCGTCCTGCGCTTGGACGGACGCACTCAGGCCGAGCAGGAGCACGCCCGCCGAAGCAGCCTGTCCGGCTCGTCCGACGTACGGGGCGCTTCGCCTTGCGGAGCGATGGGCCTTCGAGGCGTCCATGCGGTTCCGACGATCGACTCGGCTATCCATGGTCTCGTTCTCCTCTCGATGCAACGGTCTCGATGTAACGGCCCAGCGGCAACAGCTCAGCCTCGACGGTCCAGATCTCGGGCAAGTCGCCGCTTCGTCACCGACTCTCTTCTTTGTGCGTCTTCTTTTTCGCGGGTACGCTAGCACGAGTCGATTCGCTTGTGGGTAGTGAGTGCCCCAGTTCGGGCAAAGCGGATCTCTGGCGACCTCTGTGAGGACGGCGCACCCGGTGACTCAGGTGCGCCGACAGATCGCGGTATGACGATACGGAAGTCCCACCACGTCTGCGATTCTATCGATGACGACCCCGCCCAGGAACAGCGCCGGCGAAGCGGGCTCGTTCAACCAGCGACCCAGATAGGCGCGGTGGCTCGCCCAGTGAGCGACCGCGAATCCCTGGTTGTCGAGCAATTGTTCGAGGCTGCGGCGAGTGAAGTAGTGATTGTGGTGGACATCGTATAGGAGCTCGAGCGGGCGAGCGATGCGTCCGCCGCTGGCGCTTGCGAGGAGATCGGCGATGTGATTGAACAGGCTATTGGCATCGATCGTGAAAACGAGCAGGAGCCCCTGCGGCGCGAGCAGCTCGCGTGCGCGGTTCAGAACGGCAATCGGGTCGATCACGTGCTCGAGGAAGTCCCACATCGTAACGATCTCGAACGATGCGGGGGTGTGCTCCGAATCGAGGAACTCACCCGCGACGACGTCGAGTTCGAACTGACTGCGCGCCCAGTCGACGTGACGCTTCGAGAGCTCGATCCCGCTGGTCTCGAAGCCCGCACTTCTCGCGAGATCGAGAAACACACCCCGGCCACAGCCCACGTCCAGCAGTCGTCCCGCGGGTGCGAGCCGACGGAGCTCCGCGAGCGCTGCCGAGTAGATCCGGATCTCGGGCGCGTCCAGGTCGTAGGCCTTCGCGCTGTTCTGGAAGTAGCGACCCTCGTGGTAGCGGGCATCCTCGTACATCTCTTCGAGCGACTCCGGCTCGGGGAGTGGGTGCCGGAACAACAAGGTGCACTTCGCGCAGCGATGCACGTCGAACGCACGAAGCCGATGTTTCAGCTCCGTCTGGGGCGATCCGCAGCAGGGACACTTCGGTGGGTGCTCAGTGCCCCTCGGACTCATCGGGCTCTCTCTGCTCGTGCGGGGGAGGCGCTCCGGGCAGCTCGTGCACCGGGCCCCAAGAGCTCCGGAACAGCGCCAGCGACATCTTGTACGCGTAGTAGAGGACGCGGGCTCCGGCATGCATGGGGATCCGGTTGGGTGGGCTCGGAGCCATGTCGACGGGAATCTCGGTGATGCGGATCCCGCTGCGATGCAGGGTGAGCAGCACGTCCACATCAGGAAAGTCGGCCGGAAAGAACTCCCGGCAGCACATCGCGAAGGCGCGGCGGGACAGCGCTTGGTAGCCGGAGGTCGGGTCGGCGATCCGGGGGCCCCCCGCGAGGGTCAGGAGCCGCGTGAGCGCCAAGCGTCCGAAGGTTCGGGTCTTTCCCATCTCGTAGCCAGAGGGGGAGATGAAACGGGATCCGATCGCGACATCGTACGCACCCGTGCGTATGGCTTCGAGCAGGCGCAGTGCGTCCTTCGGGTCGTGCTGTCCGTCGGCGTCGAGCTGCACTACGAAGTGGCAGCCGTGGCGCAGAGCGAATAGATAGCCGGTCTGAAGCGCCGCGCCGTAACCGAGATTCATGGGGTGCGAGAGCACGCGCGCACCGGCTGCACGCGCGTTCTCGCGCGTATCGTCCCTCGAGCCGTCGTTGATCACGAGTACGGTGGCTCCGGGGAGGGTCGCGCGAATCGAGGTCACGACCGCGCCGATCCGCGGTCCTTCGTTGAACGCTGGAATGATGGCAGCCACGTCCGGGAAGCCCGCGGCAGGGCCCGCACCCGGCAGTCGTGCAGCTAGAGCGGTGCGCATGCACGCAGTCTAGCCTCTCGACCTGCGAGCCCGCTCATTTTGTCCCTGTCGGCAGAGCTGCCGAGCGGGCGAAGCGCCGCGTGGGTCCTGCGCTCGGTCTGCGTATCATTCCAGCCCGAGTCGCTGCACGCGGGGACGCGTCAGGGCCCCGAGCGCCCCGGGTTTTTCTTTGTAATTGAAATTTTCAACCAATTTGCGCCGCGCTGCGATTCTAGTACTGGCGTAGCCTTCGATCGGGCGCGCGCTTCTGCAGAGGGACTGATAGGCTTGGGCACACTGGCCGTGTCGCAGATGGAACCCTGCCGGAGGTCGACCGCAATCGTGCGGACGTGCGGAGATCGTGAAGGCGTCATTGCAAATCATCAGTGTGCTCGGCGGCTCTCGCTCGGGGCGCGAGCAACTGCGCACCCGATTGGTCGAGCAGGGGGCGCGCTCGATTCTGCCCCTGGGCTGTGCCGAGACGAGTCGTGCCTCGGAGGCCGAACTGACTGCGGGGGTGGAGCTCGGCGCCATCTGCGCGAGCGTGCTCCGCGGGATCGATCTCGGGAGGGGCCGCGAGTCTGGCAGAGCCGACCCAGGCGATCTCGAGTTCCAACGGGCGTGTGAACGCGCCAGGCAGGTTTTCACTTCGCTGGGTGCGGGGCGCGGACCGCTCCTGCTCACGGAGCCCGCCGATTCCTGCCTCATCGAGTTCTGGTCGCGCGTCGCCTCCCGTTCCTCCCATTCCGAGCTCGATCTACGCGAGCTCGATCTACGTTTTATTGTGTTGATTCCTGCGCCGCCTGAGCGTGCCGCGTACCTCGACCGGCAGCGCGGGGACGAGGCCATCGCCTGGCTGCGCTGGGCGCACACGGTCTTGTCGAGGATCGACCCCTCGATGAGCTCGTTCGTCTTCGAGGCTTCGCTTCGTGAGCAGCCGGATGCACAGCTGGACGCGCTTGCAAAGCAGCTCGGCCTCGCCACATCGAAGGCGATGAGCGCGCCAGGCTCCGCGGCTGGCTCGGACGTCGTGTCTATGTCGGACGCTGCCGTTGGCTCGAAACTCGCCGCGGGCTCGAACCTCGTGGAGGGTGCGGACGCGCCGCGGCTGGTCTGCGACGTCGGCGAGGCACTCGCACGCGGCGCGCGCGGCGTGCTCGCGCCGGACGAAGCGGTTCGGGTCGCGCGTCGCATCCATGCGTTTCTCGACCGCGCCCGGATCGGTTCGGAAGATTCCGCGATGCTCGAGGGCCCCGCCAAAGGGGAGACGAACCCTGGCGTGATGCACGATCTGGATGCCCTCGCGCGCGCACAGCGAGCCCTGTGGGAGTCGTCTACTTCGGCGGACGCGATCAGAGGTGAGCTCACGAGCGCGCTCCGGCTGACGCGCTCCGCCCTGCAGACGGGTTCCTGGCGTTTGTCGCGGATGCCTCGGCAATTCCGCCATGGCCGCTCGAAGGTGCAGGCGGTCGAGGCAAGCCTGCTGCGCCAGCTCGAGCGGGCGAGTGAGGCCGCGGCGAGTGGCCCGGATCCGCGTGATCTCGCGCGTCGTCTGCAAAGCGTTCGCAGCTGCTGGAACGAGCTGACGACGGGTCGCGCCTTCGTGGGGGCGCGACGCTTGCTTCAGGCCGGCCGGAGGTTGCGTGGCGCTCGGCACGCCGACGGCGAGTTCGAGGAGATCCCCAAGGTACTCGACCGGATCGAGGACAAGCTCCGCCTGCTCGACCCCGAAGAGTCGCCTGCAACCGCTTGTGAGGCGGGCCCGGGGCGCGCGCGGGTCGACGTGATCGTGCCGGTCTACAAGGGACTCGATGAGACCTTGTGTGCGCTCGCGTCCGTGCTCCGCGCGCGCGACCCCGTCGCGCACGAGCTCGTGGTCATCGACGACCGGACGCCCGAGCCTGCGCTTCGTAGTGCCTTGCGGGCGCTTGCCGAGCGCAGACTCATCACCCTGATCGAGCAGAGCGAGAATCGCGGTTTTGTCGCGGCGGTGAACGCAGGCATGGCCCTGCATCCCGATCGCGATGTGGTGCTTCTGAACTCCGATACCGAGGTCAACGGGAACTGGCTCGAGCGACTCCAGTGCGCTGCATACTCGACTCCCGATGTCGGTACCGTCACACCACTCTCCAACAACGCGACGCTCTGCAGCTACCCGGAGATCTGCCGCGAGAACTCGCTTCCCGACGACGTCGACCTCGAGGATCTCGATGGGCTGTTCGCCCGCTGCAATGCAGGCCGGGTGGTCGATCTGCCGACCGCGGTCGGGTTCTGCATGTACATCAAACGCCGGTGTCTCGAGCAGATCGGAGCCTTCGACGAGGAAACTTGGGGTAGGGGGTACGGGGAAGAGAACGACTTCAGTCTGAAGGCGAGACGCCGCGGCTGGAGGAACGTGGCGGCGTGCGATGTCTTCGTCCGTCACTCCGGGGGGGTGGCCTTCGAGGGGGAGAAGGATCCGCGCGTCGAGGCGGCTCTTGCGAAGCTCGCAGACCTGTACCCGGACTACGACGACATGATCCACCGCTTCCTGCGCGTCGACCCTTTGCGGGCTGCGAGGCGCAACGTCGATCTGGCCCGGCTCGGGCAGCGGCATCGGTCGTGCTTCCTCTTCATCACGCACGCGCTCGGAGGTGGGACCGAGCGTCACGTCGTGGCGCTCGCCGAGCGCCTCCGCGCGCTTGGAATCGGGTGTTTGCTGTTGCGTCCCTTGGAGCGCGGGGTGGTCTCGCTGTCCGAGTTCGGGCTGGCGGGAACTCCCAATCTTCTATTCGAGCTGCCTGGCGACTACAGAGCGCTACGGCTGGCGCTGAGCAGTCTGCCCATCACGCACGTTCACTTCCACCATCTGGTCCACTTTCCGGGCAGCGTCGTCCAGCTGATTCACGATCTGTCGCTCCCCTACGATGTGACCTTGCACGACTACTTCATGGCTTGTCCGAGGATCACCCTCATCGATCGTTCAGGACGTTACTGTGGGGAACCGCCGATCACCGCGTGTGAAGCCTGCGCGGGAGCGAGCAGTCGGGAGCCGGTCGAGCATTCCGTCGCGAGCGTCGCCGAATGGCGCCAGACCTCGGCGCGCATTCTGCAGCGGGCGCGCAGGTGCTTCGTCCCCAGCGGAGATGCCGCAGGTCGTCTGCGTCGCTACTTTCCGGACGTAGACTTCACGGTGCGCCCCCACTTCGATCAACCGTTCCATCCGCAGCGAACGCTCGTAGCTCCGACCGGAGCGCGGCGCCGGATCGCGGTGATCGGAGCGATTGGCCCGCACAAGGGCTTCGAGGTACTGCTCGGCTGCGCGCGCGATGCCTGCGAGCGGCAGCTCGATCTCGACTTCGTGCTGATCGGATACTCTTGCCGCGACGAGCTGCTCCGTGACACGGGGCGCGTCGAGATCACGGGCCGCTATGCCGAGGGCGAGGTTCCGATGTTGATCGACAAGACCGCGCCGAACGCTGCGCTCTTCGCTTCGGTGTGGCCCGAGACGTACTCGTACACGCTCTCGATCGCGCTGGCTGCCGGGCTCTACCCGTTCAGCTTCGATCTCGGCGCTCCCGCAGAACGCCTGCGGCAACTCGACTGGGGTACTCTGATCCCGCTCGACACTGAACCGGCCGAGCTGAACGATCTCTTGCTGCGGACGCGGCTCGATCCGGGGCCGGGGCGGATGAACTCCGTCTGGCGTGCATCGTACGCGGACCTGCTGCGGGACTACTACGAGCTGCCGCGCGAAGCCGCACTCGACTTCGGCGTTGCGACGTCGAAATCTGGGGCGTAGTGCCTCGCGAGTAGCTCACGCTTCCCGAAGTGGAAGGGGGCCGAGGCTGCGCACGTCTTTCCGGGGCTCGGGACCGTGTGCTCGTGTATAGTCCGCATCGGCGAGGACTTCGGTGAAGATGGTTGGGATGGTTGGATGGAAACGTTCGAAGAGTTGATCTCTCAGATCGACGTAGACTGGGACAAGTTCCGAAACGACATGCGCGAGCTCAGGGGCTCTTCGCGGAACTACGTGATCTTCTTCGTGCCCCGATCGGGTAGCTCCTGGCTCACGGACCTGTTGGCGGGCACCTGCCTGCTCGGTGAACCCGAGGAGTGGTTCAACCCGAACTTCGTACAAGCCATCGCGATGGGCATGAATGCGAACCGCCCCTACGACTACGTCAAGATGCTCAAGCGCAAGAAGCGGAGCGCGGGCGGCATCTTTGGCGCCGAGATCACGTACTTCCAGCTCGCCCGGCTCGGGTCGTTCGATCTGCTCGATGCCCTCGGGCCCGACACGCGATTCTTCTACCTGAGGAGGCGGAATCTCGTGAAGCAGGCCATCTCCCTGTACAAAGCGGTCGAGAGTACCGTCTTCCACAACAAGGGCACCATTACGGACGAAATGAATGCGAAAATCGAGTCGGTAAAGTATGACCGGGACGCTCTGACTCACTGGACGAACCACGTGCTGCAGCACGAGCTCGGGTTCGAAGGTTTCTTTCAGAAGCACGGACTGAGCCCGCTCCGCTTGTACTACGAGGACATCGTCACCGATCCGGCGGCGACAGCGGCGTTGTTCTTGCGCGAGTTACTTGCGAACCGCGCACCGGAGACGTACATGGTGCGCTCGTCGCACCAGCCGATTGCAACTGCGGCGAACTCCGACTTCGAAGAGCAGTTCCGGCGCGAATCGCGAGCATTCATTGCCGACGTCGACGCGAAACGGCCTGCCTTGCTCTGAGGCCACTGCCCAGCTCCCTGCCGGCGCGGTATCATCGGTGCAGGTGAAAAGATCCGGAACGACATCGAGTGGCCTGTGCCGGCGCAGTGTGCTCGGCAGCGGAGTGGGATAGCCAGAAGTGAGTTCATCGACGGATCAGATTCTGGAGCTCGAGGGCGTCGTCTACACTTCCGTGTTCAATCCGCTCGACGGGCGCAAGAACTGGGAAGACATGGTCTCTGCGTTCTGTTGGGCGTTTCGCGAAGTTTCCGACGTCACCCTGCTTCTCAAGCTCGTGCACACGGACATCGACTTCGCGATCGAGCGACTGCAGGAGTTTCTTTATCGGATGACTCCGTTCAAGTGTCGCGTCGTCGCGATCCACGGGTACCTGTCCGACGAAGACTATGCACGCATGATCGAAGCGACCTCGTTCTACGTGAACACCGCTCACGGCGAAGGTCAGTGCCTCCCGCTGCTCGAGTTTCTCTCCTCCGGTGTGCCCGCCATCGCCCCCAAGGCCACGGCACTCGCCGACTACATCGACGCCGATGTGGCCTTCGTCGTAAGAACCTCGCGCGAGCCGGCCTCCTGGCAGCACGACCCGCGGCAGGTTCTGCGCGCGCTTCAGAACCGAATCGATTGGGAGTCACTCGAGCGGGCGTATCGCGCCAGCTACTCACTCGTGAAGTCCAACGAGGATGCGTATCGCGCAATGGCGCGAAATGCCGTCGCAAGGATCGAGCAGCTATGTTCGCGGAAGGTCGCCGAGGAGAAGCTACGCAGCTTTCTCGCGTCCTCGCGCGTGATGGAGATGCTCGAACGGCGTAGGTCGAGCAGTGCGGTGCTGCCCGGGCTCGCCGGGAGCCCCCCGGCAGAGGGAGCGCGGCTGACGCGAATCCTCGAGCGTAACCTGCTCGGCTGGTACGATCCCAACACGGGCGCTCTCGCTCCCGGCGTCGAGATCCGTCCCGAAGACGTCGTGCTGATCGTTGGGTGTGACGAGACGGAGCCGGCCGAGTTCTCGCTGGGGCGGGGCGCCCACGTCGTGATCGCCGACCCGAGTGCACGGCGCGTACGCGAACTCGCGGAGCAGCTCGGCGCAGGGCTTGGTGCAGGCTCCGGCGAGCGTGTACGATCCCTCGTCTGCGATCCTGGCTGCATTCCTGCCGAGGACGCGCTGGCGACGCGGGTGGTCTGCATGGGGGTTCTGGATCGCTGCGAGGATCCGAACCTCGCACTGCGTGAGCTCGTGCGGCTCGGTCAGCCCGGTGCGCTGTACCTACTTGCGGTATCCGATTCACGGGGCGCTGGCTTCACGGAGGTTCCCAGTGAGGCCGCGCCGTCGACGCGGAACGCCTTCGCTCCTGGAGACCTCGCTCGCCTGCTGGCGGGGGTAGGGCTCACGATCGAGGCGGAGCTCACGCAGGGCTTCTTCTGGACGGTCGGCATGGGGATTCGCAGAGCGGAGGGAGGGGAGCCTTTCGACGATCTCGAGCCCGAGCAGGCGAGCAATTCCTTCGAGATGCCGGACCCGCCGGTGCTGCGTAGCTGGGCCAAGACCTGGCGCCAGTTCCTGAGTCTACCCAATGCAGAAGCCATTCAGCGCAAGCTCGACGCGCTTCTCCCGTGTGCCCAGGTGATCGTCGCTCGAAAGCGCGCGTAAGCGTAGCGCTCTAGCGTTTGAGCAAGCGCCGCGCGATTTCCTTCGAGCCTCGGGCCGCCGAATACGCCACGAAGGCGAGGCGTCCGACCGTGCTCATCTCGTCGCGCTTCAGCAGCTTCAGCTGAACTTCCGCGTCCTTCGCGCGCGACTCGAGCTGGTGGAACTCCAGCCGCAGCTCGCGCAGCTCGCGATTGCGCTCGGCGAGCGTTGCATCTCGCTTCTTGACGATGCTCTCCGCGTACGCGCAATCTTGGTTGCGCCTGGCGAGCTGTTGATCGCGTTTGACCACGATCGAGAGTGCATACTCGAGCTGCTCCCGAAGCGGCTTGCGTCGCTCGACCTCGGCCTCGCGTTCGTGTTTGGTGATCCGGGTGGCTCGCGGCGCGAACTGGGATAGATCCGTAGCCCGGCTGTCCACGATGGTCCCCTGAACGGCGAGCTTCGTTCCCCGACTGATGATCGGACGCGTTTCGAGGTTCGTCTGCTGCTGGGTGAAGCGATCCCAGACTGGAGCGGTGACGGAGACCACCGGAAACTCGGGACCGAGCGCATCGCGAATAGCCCGCACGGCGTACTCGGAGTGCGTGATCGCACAGCCGAGCTTTCGGAGCACGGCGCTCCAGTCGTCGGTGACGGTGTCGTCCCAGTTCTCGCTCGGAATGGTGTCGTACTCCCAGGCGAAGACTGGAATCGTCGGGCAGGCCAGCCCGAGCGGCGTGCGATGGGGTGCTGCGAACGAGAGGAGCACGCAGCTCTCTCCTCTCCCGATCGAGCTCCGATAGAGAGGGTCCACCTCCTCGAGGGAATCGATCACGATCACGTTTCCGAGCTGCTCGAGTACCGGAAGGAACTCGCGCAGTACGAAGTAATAGCTGTACTCGGGACGTCCCAGTCGTTGCTTGATGGTCGAGCCCGAGGTGCTCGAGTAGGCGAGGATCAGCATTCCGGTATCCGATGAAGGCCGCGCATGGGCCCTGCGCAATGTGAATCGAGCGACCTTGTTTCTCGCCGCAGTCTACCCCGTCGCGGATCGCCCTTCAATTCCGGGCTCTTACGCCTGCGGCACCCGATGCTCGGGATCTGCCCCCTCTCGGCGATCGGCCTGCGCACGCGGTCCCGGTGGGGGCGCTTCGAGCTGACTGCCGCCGTGCCAGTCTGGGCTCGACGGCCGGGGGCGGAGGGTGGTTCTGCGCAAGGTCGGCCAAGCAGGCTCAGGCCTTGCTCCACAGGTTTTGGACTTACCCGATCAACGGTGGAGGGGACGTGCAGGGACGCCGGCCACCGTTGAATGTGCGGGAACGTCTCGCGTCACGACCGCGCCGGCGCCCACGGTCGCGCCGTCCTCGATCACGACCCCGGGAACGCACACCGCGCCCACTCCGACGAAGACTCCCTCTCCGATTTCGACCTCGCCCGGAATGTGAACTCCAGGGGCGAGCGTCGAGTAGCGGCCGATGCGCACTCCGTGCGAGAGCGTGCAGCCGACGTTGACGTGGACGTGGTCCGCGAGTTCGATGCCGTGTGTGAGTACCGAACCCGCGGCGATGACGACGCCGACGCCACAGCTGAGATCCCGGGCCGCAATCGTGGATGGATGGATCAGCTTCGCGAAGGATCCACCGAGCGCAGCTGCGCGCTCGACCAGGCTACGACGAGCCGATGGGTCTCCTGCCGCCCCGATCAGCTCGACCTCACTGGCGTGCTCGACCAGCCACTCGATACCGCCGAGAATGCACAGGCCGCGTGCATGTGGACCCGCCGAAGCATACTCGGGGTCCACGAGGAATCCGAGAGCGGTAGGTGCCGTCGCTGGCTGACCTCGCGCGTCGAGAATGTCGAGAATCTCGAGTGCGTGGGGCCCGGCCCCGAGTAACACGATTGGCTTCACGAGGAGCCTGTCGAGTGAGGCTTCTGCTCGAGTAGTCTCTCGACTACGAAGACGGGGAGCTTGCGCGTCTCGTGGTAGGACCGCCAGAGGTACTCCCCGACGACTCCAAGCAACACCAAGTGGAGCCCCGACAGGGTCAGGATGGCGATCATGATGGGGGCCCAACCCTGGACGGGCAGACCCCAGAAGATGCGCAAGAAGAAGATCAAGGTCGCATAGGCGAAGCTGACCATCGACACGACGATGCCCAGGATACTGATCAGCCGAATCGGCATGACCGTATAGGTGACGAAGCCGTCGATGAAGTATTTGAGCTTGGCCGAGATCGACCAGCGCGAGCGACCGATTTTTCGCTGGCGGCGCGTATAGGGAATGACCACGGGCTCGAAGCCGGTCCAGAGAATGTGTCCCTGCAGAAAGGTGTTCTTCTCCTCGGCGGCGATGATGAGGTCCACGACCTGGCGGTCGATGAGGAAGAAATCGAATCCGCCCTCGGGCATGTTCGGAACCGCCCAGCGTCGCATCATGCGATAGAAGGTCCGTGAAGCCCAGCGCGCGAGGGTTCCATCCTCGCGCCACTCACGAGTGGCGAGCACGATCTTTCGTGCCCCCCCGTCCCAGTCCTTCACCATTTGCGGAATCAGTTCAGGCGGGTCCTGCAGGTCGGCAGACATCACAACGCAGGCGTTTCCACGTGCCGAATGCAGCCCCGCCAGAATGGCCGCTACTTGGCCGAAGTTTCGCGACAGCTTGACGACGCGCACACGGTCCGGAAAGGCCGCTTGCAGCTCGCAGAGTTTCTCGTAGGAACGGTCCCCGGAGCCGTCCTCGACGAAGACGACCTCGTATTGAATGTTGTCGGGCAGCCCCTCGAGCGCGGCCTCGAGCGCCTGCCAGGTCACTGGCAGATTCTGCTCGTTGAAGTACACGGGGATGACGACAGAGACGAGCGGCACCGATTCCTCCTCGAAGAGCAGCGCAGGCGTTCTGCGCGGCGATCGATCTCGTTCGACGAGCGGGGCTCCCTTGGCTGAGCACGCAGGCTCACTCACTGCGGCGTTCTCTCTCGAATGCCGTCAGTCAGATCGTCGAGAGTAGATGCGCGCGGATCGGCACCCTATCATAGCCGCACCGATGAATGCTGCAGGTTCTCGACCCGCCGTGCTGGGCGGCGATCCACTCTTTCCAGAGCCGATCCACATCACGCGCGCCCTTCTGCCGGATCGGGCCGTATTCGACCGGCACCTCGAGCGGATTTTCTCGAGTGCTTGGTTCACCAACAACGGGCCCGTCGTCCGCGAGCTCGAAGTCGCGATGCGGGATTGGCTCGAGGTGGAGTTCTGCCTGGCTTTCGGAACCGGCACCATCGCACTGGAGGCCGCCCTTCGGTCGCTCGATCTCGCGGGTGAGGTCATCACCACCCCATTCACCTTTCCAGCGACAGTGCACGCGATCGCCTGGAACGGACTCACGCCCGTCTTCGCCGACGTGGATCCCGAGACGTACAATCTGGACGTCGAGAGCGCGAGACGCCTGGTTTCGGAGCGGACGTCTGCGATCGTGCCCGTGCATGTGTTCGGGAACCCGTGCGACGTCGAGGGTTTCGAGCAGCTGGCTCGGAAGCGGGGCCTGCGGCTCATCTACGACGCTGCCCACGCGTTCGGCGTGCGCGTGAAGGGCCGACCGATCGGCCACTGGGGCGACCTGTCCATCCTGAGCTTCCACGCGACGAAGGTCTTTCATACGGCAGAAGGCGGCGCGGTGATCGGTGGCGATGGATCTCAGCGAGAGCGCCTCACCCTGCTGCGTAACTTTGGCATCGTCTCCGAGGACGAAGTCTCTGGGATCGGCGTCAATGGCAAGCTCTCGGAGCTGCATGCGGCGTTGGGGCTGGCCGTGATCTCCGCAGCGCGCGACGAGCTTTCCGAGCGCAGAGATCGCATGGTGCAGTATCGGATGCGGCTCGAGAAGCTTCCCGGCGTCCGGCTGCAGAGGCTCGCCGGCGAGACTCATCACAACGGCATGTATGCACCCGTGGAGATCTGCCCAGAGGAGTTCGGCCTGAGCCGCGACCAGGTCCACGCGGCCCTCTTGCGGGAAAACGTGGTCGCGCGCAAGTACTTCTGGCCCTTGTGCTCCGAGAACTCCAGCTACTCGCGGCTCCCTTCTGCACGCCCTGAGCTGCTGCCCAACGCACACCGCTTGGCTTCGCGCATTCTCTGCTTGCCGAGCCACTCTGGTCTCGGGCGCGAGGGTGCAGAGCGCATCTGTGATCGTCTTGCCAACCTGCACGCGAACGCGCCGAGAGTCCGTCGCGTACTGGCATGAGTTCGCAGCAGTCCAGCGCCGTTTCTTTGAACCTCTCACTCGTGCGTCGTCTGCCTGGGTCGTGGACCGTGGCCGCAGCGTTCGTTCTGACTCTGGCCGCGCTGCTCCTCCTTATGAGTCGCACCCATCTGATGACACCCGACTCGACTGAGTACGCGCTGGTGGCGCGCAACCTCGCCGAGGGGCTTGGCTACACGGCCGACTTCGTAACGTTGCACATGACCTGGTATCCCGAAGTGAGACACGTGCCCGAGATGCACGGACTGCTTCAACCCGTCATGCTGGCGTCTCTGTTCAAGGTCTTCGGTCCCGAGAACGGGATGGTGCGTGCCCTCGGTCTGTTCTTCCTGGTGGGCACGGCGCTGCTCACCTTCCTGCTCGGACGACGGCTATACGGGTCGTTGTGCGGTGCCTTGTCTGCGGCGCTCCTCCTCACCACCCCGACGACGCTCGTCATCGCCGTCTCGGGGAACGATGACGTCGGGTTCGCATTTTTCTTCGTAGGATCCGTCCTCGCATTGGTCGCGGGTCTCGAGAGCGGACGGGATCGCGACTTCTTGCTTGCGGGTGCGGCAGGAGCCTTTGCTCTTTTGGAGAAGCTGGCGGGACTGATCCTGCCCGGACTCTGGGTCGGAGCGCTGCTGTTCCCTGTCGTGACGGGCCGGTGGCCTGCACGGCGCGCCCTGCGCGCGATGACCTTGGTCGTACCACCCTTCGCGTTCGCGTTAGCGTGTTATCTGATGCGCAATCAGGTCACCAGCGGCCAGATGATGTTCCGACTCGGGGCGCTCGACTGGATCCTCAAGACGGGAGGCTACGGAGCGGCCTATGCGATTCACGATCCGCTCCCCAGCTTGGGGGAGATGCTCCGCGAGCTCGGTCCGTCCGAGGTTCTGCGCATCTCGCTCGACCAGGTCCGGCTCTTCTTGGGCGCACTCCTGCCCACGCATCCGGGTCCTCTGCCGATCTGGTCGCTCTCCCTTGGCTTGGTGTCGATGCCGTTCGCGTGGAGGGCTGCACCCTCTTACGGTTGGATCTGTACCTTGGCGCTGCTGGGGACGCTCGCGTTCATCTGCGGCCTCTACCACGTGGAGGATCGCTACTTCATCTTTCTTCTCCCGCTCTTCCTGATCTGTGCCGTGGGTGGGGCGCAGTCGCTTCTGCACTCCTTCCGGGAGAGCCCACGTCTGCAGCGAGGATTGGCCTTCGGGCTCTCGCTCTCCGTGTGTGGTCTGCTCGCGTACAACCTCTGGAGTTCCCGCCGCTGGGTCCAATACACGGCTGAGCAGCCCGAGCACGTGTGCGACGAGGCGCGCGACTGGCTGCGTAGGGAATCGCCTGCCGAGGCGCGCGTCCTCACACTCGACCCTTGGGGCACGACCTGGACGACGCGGCGAGCGTCCGTGTTCGTCCCGAACGGACCCGTCGAGGACGCCTTGCGGGTGGCGCGCCACTACGACACGCAGTTCCTGCTCGTGCAGCCGAATCCCTACCTCGCGGAGGCGACGCAGGCGGCTGAGCAACTCAGGTCGGAGCAGCGGAGTGACGTCCGCGTCGAGCACATCCTGGGCGACGCTTCCTGTTCCCTCTATCGCATGGATCTTGGGGGGGAGGTGAATCGCTCTCCCGCACTCCCAGACTTCGTTCCGGGTGGTCAGGGCGTTTGA
>QJZC01000034.1 GCA_003247575.1 Pseudomonadota bacterium | reverse complement strand
GGCCCCTGCGCCCGCGCCCGCACCGGCCCCCGCGCCCGCACCGGCCCCCGCGCCCGCACCGGCCCCTGCGCCCGCACCGGCCCCTGCACCCGCACCGGCCCCTGCACCCGCACCGGCCCCTGCACCCGCACCGGCCCCTGCACCGCCTCCGATGATGAACCCGCCTGCGCCGGCTCCTGCCCCTGCGCCGATGCCGGATCCAGCGGCTGAGGAGCGACGCCGTCAGTTCATCCTGTTCTTGCAGCGTCTGATCGCGTTCCTGCAAGGGGGGGCGTAGAGTCTCCGAGGCCGAGCCCTGATTTCCCCCGCTAGCAGGGGGAGCAGGATCAGACATCCGCCAGTCGCGCCCGCTCTACGAGCGGCGTGGCTGGCGGATTCTTTTTTGTCCACGGCGTAGGTGCCGGGTCCGGCCAGTGAGCTGGAGAAGGGTTTCGCGCCGAGATGTCGCGCGATACCATCGGCGCGATCAGACCGCGTAAGAGGGCCCCGTGAGCACGATACTGCAGGCACTTCCAGTTGGTGAGAAGGTGGGAATCGCATTCTCGGGCGGACTCGACACCAGTGCAGCCCTGCACTGGATGCGCGCAAAGGGCGCGATCCCCTATGCCTACACGGCGAATCTGGGTCAGCCCGACGAGAAGGACTACGACGATATCCCGAAGAAGGCTCTCGCCTATGGTGCCGAGGCGGCGCGGCTGATCGAGTGCCGCCCGCAACTCGTTGCGGAGGGAATCGCTGCCATTCAATGTGGTGCGTTCCATGTGACCACCGCTGGAGCTACGTACTTCAATACGACGCCGCTCGGGCGGGCCGTCACGGGGACCATGCTCGTGGCCGCGATGCGCGAGGACGACGTCAACATCTGGGGAGACGGCAGTACCTTCAAGGGGAACGACATCGAGCGGTTCTATCGCTACGGCCTGCTGGTGAATCCCAACCTGCGGGTCTACAAGCCCTGGCTCGACCAGGCTTTCATCGATGAACTCGGCGGACGCAAGGAAATGTCCGAGTACATGATCTCCAACGGGTTCGACTACAAGATGAGCGTCGAGAAGGCGTACTCGACCGACTCGAACCTGCTCGGGGCCACGCACGAGGCCAAGGATCTGGAGTTCCTCGACAAGGGGCTCGAGATCGTCGACCCGATCATGGGCGTCCCGTTCTGGCGGAGCGAAGTAGACGTCGCCCCCGAAACCGTGCGCATCCGTTTCGAAGAGGGGCGCCCCGTCGAGCTGAATGGTCTCACGTTCTCGGATCCGCTCGCGCTCTTCATGGAGGCCAATGCGATCGGCGGCAGGCACGGCCTCGGCACGTCGGACCAGATCGAGAACCGCATCATCGAAGCGAAGAGCCGAGGAATCTACGAGGCGCCGGGCATGGCTCTACTCCACCTGGCCTACGAGCGACTCGTCACTGGAATTCACAACGAAGACACCATCGAGCAGTACCGCATGAATGGACGCCGACTGGGGCGGCTGCTCTATCAGGGGCGTTGGTTCGACTCACAGGCAATGATGCTGCGTGAGACGGCACAGCGTTGGGTCGCCACAGCGATTACGGGTGAGGTGGTCGTCGAGCTTCGACGCGGCAACGACTATTCGCTGCTCGATACGACCAGCCCGAATCTGACCTACAAGCCGGAGCGGCTCACGATGGAGAAGGGACAGGAGTTCTTCTCCCCGCAGGATCGGATCGGCCAGCTCACGATGCGCAATTTGGATATCACCGATACCCGAGACAAACTGCGGGTCTACTCCGAGGTGGGTCTGCTTGGTTTGGGGCGAGCCGACGGAATGCCGCTTCTCGCAGCGCCGGAAGTGGGTGACTCGCAGGGGTCCGAAGAGGAGCCGCCTGACGAGGAGGCGTAGGGGCAGCCAGCGGACTGGCTATTCCGGGGACGCGTCCCCGGTCTGGGACCAGGCTCGAATATTCTCACGCTCGCTCTGGCTGAGCTTGGCCGAAGGGTGGAGTAGCGCATACACCCAGAGCGGCATCTCACCTTCTTCGACCTCTTCCCAGATCTCTTCCTGATGCTCGCGTCGCTCGTCGGGTGTCAGCGCTCCCCACTCGGAGAAGTTCAGGTGTTCGCGACCTTCGTGTACGTCGTGCGCAACCAGCCAGGACACCGGCGCGACATATGCGTACCAAGGCCACTTCGTCTGGTTCGAATGGCAGTCGTAGCAAGCCCGCTCGATGATTCCACGGATGGATGCAGGCTCCGTGAATGCCGCCGTAACCGCTGGGTTATCCCGATCGATCGGCCACAGCTGCGCGAGGGCGAGTACCGCCAACAATCCCCAGAGTGGCTTTCGCATGTGGACGCACCTCCGCTCCGAGTGGGACCAGGCTGGAGCCCGGTCGGGCTCGAACGCGCTCAGGCTCGAACTCCGGCCAGGTCTGAAGGCTAGCAGACTCGAATCCGACCAGGCCAGTTGGAGAGCCTGCGCGACTGACTACGGTTCTAGCGGATCACCCCCCCCTTTTTCTTCGACTCGGTCTCGCAGTCGAAGTGGATCGGCGAGCGGGAGCACCATCTGGGCTACCCTGACCGAAATCGAGCTCTTCGAGGGGAGGATGTGTATGAGTGCAACGGCGGAAGGCAACCGGGGTTTCTTCGTTCATCAGTTCGAGCTGGGGCCCATGGACAACTTCATCTACCTCGTGGGGGATCGCACCACACGCGAGTGCGCGGTGGTAGATCCCGCGTGGAACTTCGAAGTCATTCTCGAGGAGGCTGCTCGACTGGAGGTCGAGATCAGGCATCTGCTGTGCACCCACTCGCATTTCGATCATGTGAACGAGGTCGAGACCCTACTCGAGTACACGGATTCGCAGGTGCACATGCTCGCGCCCGAGATCGATTTCTCGGGGTTCCGCTGCGAGAATCTCGTGCACCATAGCGCAGGCGACGTGCTCGAGATTGGCGCGGACTGTCGGATCACCTTCATGCACACTCCGGGGCACACGCCGGGATCGACCTGCTACTGGGTCAACGATCGGATCGTCACCGGAGATACGCTGTTCGTGAACGGTTGTGGCCGCTGCGACTTCGTTGGCGGCGATCCCGAGACGATGCACGCCACGCTCTGGTCGTTGGTCAAGGAGCTGCCTGGGGAGACCATCGTCTTTCCCGGACACAACTATGGCGAGTCGCCCAGCTCTACTCTCGACGCCGAGCTCAAGACGAACCGCTGGCTGGCGCTGCCGACCTTGCGAGAGTTCGTGGAACATCGAATGGAGGGGCGCCAAGCGGGTACGGTGCTGCCTGCTCCTGCCTGGCCGCCGGCACAGGGGCGCCCGGGGCGGCCGACCTCGATTCGGTGAGGGCTTTTGTGATCCATGTCGCTGTGCGAGCTGCGGCCAAGTGCTGTGCTGCGGCTTCACTACGCTTGTGGAGTCTTGCCGAGCCGCTGAGAAGGAGGAGCGAGCGCCATGGATCGTAGCCCCGCCGAAGTCCCCGTCTGGATCCGTGAGCACGTGCAACGCTATCTCTCCACGGACGGAGAGCGCGGTCATCTATGGGATTCCACCTTCTTGGGGGGTCCAGGGCCTGTGCCCACCTTGCTGTTGACGACACGCGGCCGGAGGTCGGGTCGGCCGCGTACCTGGCCGCTGATCTATGGGAAGCGCAGCGATGGCGACTACGTCGTCGTGGCCTCGCGGGGCGGTCACCCGGAGCATCCGTCGTGGTACCGCAACCTGTGCGCCGATCCTCGAGTCGAGGTGCAGGTGCGCGCCGAGCGCTTCACCGCGCACGCCAGCGCCACATCCGGAACGGACCGCGATGAGCTCTGGCAGCAGATGACCAAGCTCTATCCGCCGTATCGCGACTATGCGACTCTGGCTGCGGCGCGCGAGATTCCCGTGATCCGTCTTTCGCCGGGCGCCGTCCCAGGCTCCTAGTGTGTACGTAGGCAAAGACTGGGTCTCAAATTCGCGGAGCTCCCATCGTCATTCCCTTTGCGTCGCGGGCGCGCTATCGGGCGGAGCGAGTTGTGCGAGGGACGTGCTCGCGCTGCTCGGTACGCTTCGCAGGTGGAGGTCGCGCTGAGGAAACGGGATCTCGATGCCGTTCTCTGTCAGGCTGCGGTGCACCCCCAACACGAGTTCGCTCCGGATTCCGACCCAGACATCTTGATCGCGCACCCAGGCGCGCAGCGCGAAGTTCAGCGAGCTGTCGCCGAAGCCGAGGAACAGCGCTTGCGGTGCGGGTTCGGAAAGGATTTGCGGATGCTGGCTCGCCACGCCGAGGAGGAGTTGGAGCACCCGATTCGGATCGGTGCCATAGGCCACGCCGACGGGAATCTCTAGCCGGCGGTGACGATCTGACATGGTCCAGTTGGTCAGCTGCTGGGACAGCAGGTTGCCGTTCGGCACGCTGACCTCGGAGCCGTCGAAGGTGCGCACCACGCTTGCCCGGATGCCGATGTGGCGCACGGTTCCGGCGATGGTTTCGACTTCGATGGCGTCGCCCACCTGGATCGGCCGTTCGAACAGAAGGATCAGCCCGGACACGAAGTTGTTCACGACCGTCTGCAGACCGAAGCCCAGGCCGACTCCGAAGGCGCCGATCAGCACGGT
This sequence comes from Pseudomonadota bacterium, assembly GCA_003247575.1. GTDB lineage: Bacteria > Myxococcota_A > UBA9160 > SZUA-336 > SZUA-336 > SZUA-336. Next base: position 118,739 of record QJZC01000034.1, on the reverse strand, counting down.
GAGCCGATTGGTATCGAACCCCATCGCAGTGATCGCGGTCATGAAGCCGACGAGAATGATGAGGTACCGCAGAATGGTGGAGAACGCGTAGGCCGAGCCTCGGGGAGTGTGCAGCCTTGGATAGATGTCGGCGTCGAGGACGATCTCGATCAGGCGTGCGAGCCCGATGGCGAGCGTGATCGTGAGCCCGAAGACGGCGATGTCACCGAGGGAGATCGTGATCAAGCCGACACCGAGGTCCGTCGCGAACACCACGGCGAGTATCGAGAGCAGATCGTCGCGGACCCCGAACAGGTGTAGCACGACGGCGATCCAGCCGAGGATGGCGCCTAGACCGAGGAGCCGCGCGAGCGTGCCTTCGATCGAGGAAGCGTAGCGGGTCACCGTCCGAATCGGCTGGATGAACCGGTTTCGCAACGCCAGCACGATGCAGGCCTGCGCACTGTGTACGAGCGCGTACAGGAGGATCGCGAGGTAGGCGCTTTCTAGCAGCGAGTCACCGATCAGTCGCCCGAGGCGTTGAAATCCTAGGATCGAGCACGCGGCGGCGACGCCACAAGCCACGGTCGCGGCCTGCAAGAGGCTCGGAACCCAGCGCAGGATCAGGGTCTCGGGCTCCGGCACGAAGTCGGCGGAGGCCGTTGCGACGCCGTTGTTCCCAGGATGGATCTGTCGGAAGCGCCAACAGAACCAGCTCCCCGAACCCACTGCGAGCAGCATCTCGAGAGTGAAGAGAAAGCGTGAGACGACGGGCAAGGGATCCGCGACGTCGCGAATCTGATCGAGTACGTAGAACCCCGCGAGCCACAGCACCGCGGGACGCAAGGACCGATCCAGGAGTGGGGCGATCAGGACGAGAGCAGGGAACAGAACGAGCAGGTCGGCGAGCTCTTGTACTGCGCGTGGAGGTTGCTCGTAGATTCCCTTGGTCGCCAGGAGACCCGCGAGGAATGCGATCGCGATCGGGTGTCGCAGCAGGACCGCGACCTTCTCGGTGCGAGGGTCCTCCTGGGGCCAGCGTAGGGACCGTTTGCGCGCCGAGCGACCGATGATGATGACGAGCGCCACCAGCAGCAGCTGGAAGCTGCCGCGCTCCTTCTGTTCGAGCGCCAGCTTCTGGGTGGCTTCGAGCTGGCTCACGAATTCGTTGCTCACCCGTTGCGCGACGGTCAGCATGCTCTCTTGGCTCGATCCCACCAACCACAGGGGAATGTCGTCGCGCACGAAGATGTTTGCGAGCAGCAGGTTGCGGGTCTGTGCGATGCGCGTTCGCGCGCGTGCGACGCGGGCCGTTTGAGCACCGATACGCGTGCGCAGATCGACGATCTTCGAGCGCATCTCCTGAAGCGAAGCGGCCGCCCGTTGGCTTCGTTCGCGAACCTCTGCGGCCAGGGTTTGGACCGACTCCGGGCTGTCGGCCGCCCGAGCCTGTTCGAGTGTCTCGGTCCAGAGCTTCTCCGCATTGCCAAGCTTGGAGAGGAGGGCGTCCAGGCTGTCCAGCCGCGCCTTCAGCCCAGCCTGAACGTCGTTGATGCGCGCGTCCCGCTCGAGCCATTGCTGGTCGATGCGCATCAGGCGATCCAGTGAGACGACGTTGTCGAGCGCATCCGACAGGCCGGCTTCCCGTTCGGCCACTTCACGGATCAGCGCGTAGCCGGCTTCGGTCGGTTCCTTCAGATCCCCTAGGGGAGCGGCCTCGAGGATCTGGTTCGAGATCGCCTGCTTCGCGAGCTCCGCGCGAGTACCCACTTCGTCGATGGGGACCGATGCGGGCGCCGGGGCCGGCTTGGGCTCCGCGGTCGCTGCCGGCGGCGGTTCCTCCTCCGTCTGGCCCCGGGCCGCGAACGGTAGGCAGAACGCGAGCAGCAGAACCGTCCAGAGAGCCCTCTGGCGTACGCGATCTGCGGTGAGAATCACGCGCGCAGCAAACGCACGACGGCCACCGCCGTCAAGGGGGCCCATCACTGCGACATCTCCTGGCGTAATTCGCTCATACTTGGTGCTTGAACAGGCTTTTCATGATGATCACCGCGCCCCCAGCCGAATCCTTGCAGCGCCTCCCTTGCGAGCGACGATCTCTCTCGATACATGCCGGGAAAGGTTCGGGCGTTCGAGAGTGGGAGGGCGAGTAGATGTCGATTCGCCAGCGGTCTTCGATGCTCAGTCGCTGGGTCAGCAGGCGCAGAATAGCAGGGTGGCTCCCCGCGGGACCTTCCGAACGCCTGCACTTTCGATTGCTGGGCAGCAGCGATGCCGCCAGCATCGCGCGGCTCGAGCGGGATCTGCACCGGCCTCAGAGCCTTTCGGGCCGTGATCGAATCGCGTCCGAGCTGCGTGAAGCCGAGCTCGGAGACTCCAATCTCAGCCTGGGGTTCTACGACGGATTCCGACTGGTGGGTGTGATCCTGGCCTATGTGCTTCCGCAGAGCACGCGCGAGAAGCCGGCAGGAGAGACTTCCCCCGGAGTGCAGCCGGGTGTGGTCTACCTGGCCGATCTCGCGATTCAGAAGGGATACCGGCAACATCTGGTGGAGTTCGTCAGCCGCTTTACGGACCTGGCGCGCGAGCACTGCCCGGGGGTCGCGATCGAGGCCCACAGCCTCGAACCCGAGATGAGGCTCTGGCGATACCTGGTTCGCGAGTCGCGGGGTATCGGCTTGCATCTCACGGATGTCGAGCCGTTGGGAGAGGAGGTCGGTGGCCTGTCCCTCTACTGGGTCCGATGGGAGCTCACGGGCACCTGTAAAGACCTGGCTCGGGCGCTGCCGGAAGCGGGGGTCCACGAGATCGAGGGTGAGCGCTACGTGCTGCGGGTGATTCGCTGCACCCATCACTGGGATGGCATCCGCGAGCGGTGGGACGCCTTGCTCGCGCGCACCCCCGGGGCGACCGCGCTTCAGAGCCATGCATACCTGCGCGCCTGGTGGCGCTGCTTCGGGAATGCGCAGCGTCTCTGGATCCTGACCTTCTGGCGAGAATCCGAGCTGGTCGGGGTGATTCCCATGCAGCGGATCTGCGAGCCCTGGCTGCTGGGGTTCGATCGCAGGCTCTGCTTTCTGGGATCGCGTTGGGAAGTGGACCGTCCGACCCTGCTGTTTGGCGAGCAGCAGCGGCTCGGCGAGAGGCTCCTCGTCGAGTACCTCCATAGTGCCCAGTCCGACTGGGATGAATTCCATGCCTACGAGCAGCCCGAGGGGTGTTCTCTCGTGGGGGAGCTCGCGCGGCTCGCGGGGCGCCAGCGCTACCTGCTCAGCGTCACGGCCGACTCGAGCTGTCCCTTCCTGGATCTGACGGGCACGTTCGCGGAGTACTTCGGCGCTCGAAGCCGCGCATTCCGTAAGCGGATGCGTGCAGCCCATCGCAAGCTTGCGAACGCGGGCTCCCTTGATCTCGTGCGCACGGCTCGCTGGCCCGAGGTTCGAGAGGCGTTCGAGAGCTATCTCGAGCTGGAGGCGCGGAGCTGGAAGAGCGGTACGGGTGCCGCCGTTTCGGGTGGCACACGGCAGGGCTTCTACGAGGCGCTCGTGGCCGAAGCGGGGCCGAGCGGCTGCTTTCACGTCGTCTCACTTCGGCTCGACGGCCGCTGGATCGCCGCGACGCTCGCCTTCGTACACGAGCGCAGATATTACTCCTTGCAGATCACCCACGACGCTGCCTACGCAGCCTATTCCCCAGGGACGGTGCTCGAGTATCTCGAGCTCCAGGACTGCTTCGACTCGGATCTGATCGAGTACGACTTCCTGGGAGGCTTCCTGAGCAACAAGCAGCGCTGGTCGGCCACCTGGAGGGAGACGGAGCAGCTCTACATTCGGCGGCGAACTCCGCGCTCGCTCGCGCGCTTCGTCTGGAAGTCGCGTCTCTTGCCACGGTTGAAGGCCGGTCTGGAGCGACTCGGAGTTCTCGATCGCGCGTTGCGCTGGCATGGGCGTGCGAAGGATGCGATCGAGGGCTGGCGAGAGAGTGTGGCTCGTGTCTGAGCTGGTGGAGCTGTGGCGTCGCCTGACGAGCCGGAGGCTGGTGCTCTTCGGGCCATCGCTTGCACTCTCGGAGCTGATTCCGCACGAGGGCTTCGGACCGGATTCGCTTCCGTATCCACTCAAGCGGCCGGAGACCTTGCCGACCTTCTCCGGTACGGCAGCGCTCGCGCGGGCGATCGAGGCGCTCCGCCTTGCGGCGGGCGAGCGCATACTGTGCCCTGCCTACAACTGTGGACACGAGCTGGAGCCATTCCTGCGCGCGGACCTCGAGCTCGTCTTCTACCGGGTCGATGAGCATCTGTGCGTCGATCTCGGCGACCTTCGGACCCGTCTGGACGGGGGCGTGCGCGCCGTGCTGGTCACGCACTACTTCGGTTTCGCTCAGCCGATCGAGGAGATCCGCGAGCTTTGCGATCAGTACGGAGTCCTGCTGATCGAAGACTGCGCGCATGCCTTTCTCAGTGATCGGGGGGGCCGTCCGCTGGGATCGCTCGGCGATGTCGCGGTGTTCAGTGTGCGCAAGAGCCTCCCGCTTCCCGATGGCGGGCTGTTGCGACGCGCGGCGCCCGAGGTGGCGACTCGGGACGACGCCGCCGGCTCCGTGGGAGCGGTTGCTTCACAGAAGCAGGGCGCAGAGTCGCTGACCGCGCCGCCCCTGGCGGCGACCCTCGGCAAGACGCTCGATCTGTGGCAGAAGCACATGATGCTACCCGGAAGTCGATGGCGGCTCGTCTGGACGCGTGCGGCCCTCGGTCTTGCGCTGCCCTTGTTGCTCCTGCGTCGGCTCCTGTCCCGGTTTCGAGTTCCATCGGCAGTCGCCTGGTACGATCCCGACGACGAAGACTATGCATTCGACGTGCGAATCCTCTCTTGGGGAATGTCGGCGGTCTCCAGTCGTCTCTTGGAGCGAATGGACTATGCCGAGGTTCGTCGCCGCCGTCGCGCGAACTACATGCGTCTGGCAGAGCAGCTGCGAGTGCTGCCCGATGCGTTGATTTTCGAGCAGCTTCCGCCCGGGACCTGCCCCTTGGTGCTGCCGCTCAGGCTGGCGCGGCGCGATGCGGTCGCACTACGCCTCTACGAGCGTGGAGTCACTGTGGGCGTGTGGTGGGACGAGTTCCACCACGCCGTGCCTTGGCGCGTTCATCCGGAGGCCGTCGCCCTCAAGGCCAGTATGCTCGCGCTCCCGGTGCATCAGGATCTCGAGGCCGCGGACATCGATCGGATGGCCAGAGAGGTCCTCGCCGCGTGTGCAGCCGAGTCCGGGGACGTCTCCCTGTCCGGGGGTGCCTCGGAGACGCGAGGCGCGGTCCAGGGCTGCGCTACTGCGTCGCTCCCTGCCGTCTGCGAATAGGATCTCTCGTCTGCGAATAGGAACTCTCGAGCTTGCTTGAATCGGCGAAACGGCTGCTCTCGATCTTCTCTCCCTCCGAGAGACGCCACATCTATTTGTTGCTTCTCAGCACTACCCTGCTGGGCGTGATCGAGATTGCCGGGATCACATCGATCATGCCGTTCATCGCGGTCGTCGTCGATCCGAGTATCATCGAGACGAACTCCTACCTGAACTCGGCGTATCGCTCGCTCGAGTTCACCAGTCAGCGGAGCTTCCTGATCTCGCTCGGCGCTCTATCCTTCGTGCTGCTGGTCGTGAGCAACGGGTTTGCCACGCTCGACGCCTGGTTCACGTTTCGGTTCTGCTATCTGCGGAGACACGACATCTGCCGGCGCCTGCTCGGGAGCTACCTCGCGCGGCCCTACGTCTGGCTGCTCGAGCGCAGTCCATCCGAGCTCTACAAGATCCTGCTCGAAGAGGTCGATCGCGTGATCGTGGGAACCCTGATGGCGGGGGTCGGTCTATTCTCGGACATCGTGTCGGCTACGTTGATTCTCGCCGTGCTGCTCTGGGTCGATGCATGGGTCACGATCTCGACCTTGCTCGTGCTGGGTACGGCCTATGCCCTGCTGTTCTTGGTGCTTCAGCCGCGTATCGGTCGGCTGGGGGAAGAGTACTCGCAGCTCGGGACCGAGATCGCGCAGCGCACGCGCGAGGCTCTCGATGGTGTCAAGGAGATCAAGGTTCTGCGCGCTGAATCGTCGTTCCTGCGAGCGTTCGCAGCGCCGCACTTGCGCTCGTCGGAGAACTCGATTCGGCACAACACGCTGAGCCTGCTTCCTCATCAAGGGTTGGAGCTCGTGGCCTTCGGCGGGATCATCGCCCTGACTTTGTTCGTTCTCAGTCGGACCGATGCATCGAGCGAAGCCCTCGCCGTGATTGCGCTCTATGCGTTCGCCGCCTATCGATTGATCCCTACACTCAAGGAGATCTTCGACGGCGTCGACCGGATCCGCTACAACGCACCGGCTCTGGTGCTCGTCTGTCGAGACTTTCTGGACGCGGCTGCACCGCCTCCCGAAGACCAAATTGTGGCGCCATTGCCGGTGCAGCGCGGTGTACGCCTGGAGCACGTCTGCTTTCAGTATCCGAGCGCGAGCGTGCCTACATTGACCTCGATCGACCTCCAGCTTCCCGCGGGTCAGATGACGTGCCTGATGGGTGCGACTGGCGCCGGGAAGTCTACCCTGATCGACTTGATGCTCGGGCTGCTCGAGCCGGAGTCGGGCGTGATTCGCGTCGACGGAGTCGAGCTCGGAGAGCACAACGTCAGGGCTTGGCAGGCGACGCTAGGCTACGTGCCGCAGTTGATCTACCTGATGGATGATTCCATCGAGCAGAACATTGCGTTCGGCGTCCCACCCGACGCAATCGATCGGGACCGCGTGCGTCTCGCCGCGCGTGCGGCGCAGCTCGACTGCTTCGTCGAGAACGAGCTCAGCCAGGGCTACCAGACCCGTGTCGGTGAGCGAGGTGTGCGCTTGAGCGGCGGTCAGCGTCAGCGCATTGGAATCGCGCGTGCTCTCTACCTCGATGCGAGGGTGCTCGTGTTCGACGAGGCGACGAATGCGCTCGACCTCGAGACGGAGGAGCGCATTCTGGCGCACCTGCTCGAGCGAGAGAGGCACCGCACGATCGTGTTCGTCTCGCACCGCACCTCGGTTGCGCGGCGGGCCGACCAGGTCGTGGTGCTCGAGCGAGGACGAGTCATGGCACAGGGGAAGTACCGCGATCTCGTCTCGCGTCCGGAGGTCATGGGGCTGCTGGTCGATTGAGCGCAGGACACTCGTCTCGACAGAATTCCGTGGCCGCTTCCGGGGTATCGCCGAGCTCGCGGAACTCTACCTTCGGGAAGGCTTCGCGAACGTGTGCAGGGAAGCCCGCCACGGAACAGAGCTCGAGTGATGCCATTCCGGGTGAATCGTACCGGAGCGCGAGCTCTCGCACGCGCTCGATCGACTGCGCTGCCGCATCGTCGACCAACAGCTTGCCGATCAGCCGACCGCCCCGACGAATGATCCAGGGGTTTCGCGACAGCGCGCTTCGGACGGCAGTGTCGAGATTCGAGGGGCGCAGCCAGATCTCGCCGAGTTTCCAGTCGTCGCACACGTGGGCGCCCCACTTGCGCTTGTAGTTGTAGATTCCGTTCGTCAGTAGCGGCCGCGTGTAGCTCAGGTCGATCTCGCGGCAACCTTCGCGATAGGCATGCAGGATCGAGAAGTAGTAGATGCCGCTGAATGCGGCATCGAACAGGGGTGGGTCGAGGTCGCTCGGTAGACCGATCCACAAGAAGTGCATCGAGCCGTTGAACGCGTACAGGATCACGCCGCCGACGCAGGTGCCTCGGTGCAGCACCTCGAGCAGCCAGCCGTGCGACCCGAAGTAGCAGAGTTCGTCCAGAGGGTCTACCAGCGCGAGCTCGCCGAAGCGCTGCTGCGCGTAGGGCTCGTACATCTCCCGATAGAAGTGCTCGATCGCACGCGGCTCCGAGGTCAATCGATAGTCGAGCTCGAAACGACGCACTTTGCGCAGGTCGGTGGTCCTGGTGTTCTTGCGGAAGCTCGCCTTGACCTGGTCCCACGTATCGGCGAGGGGAAGCTTTTGAACGATGTAGCCAGGTACGCGCAGGAAGCCGGACCCTGAGACGAGGCGGTAGTAGGGCCACGGCAGCTCCACCAAGGTCAGGTCCATCGAATCCGAGGGTTCGCGCAGGAACCGGCTCGCGCCGAGGCAGAGGCGCCGTGGGCCAGGCTCACGGTGCGCAGGCTGTGCGTAGAGCTTGTCGAGCAGGTAGTCCAGGCTCTGTCCGGAGCCGAAGTAGCGCACCCCGAGAGGCTCCCCGGTGTAACGCTCACTGCCTCGAAACTCGAACGAGCTGGCGCGCACGTGGCGCGCGGCCCCCAGGAACTCTCGCGAGTCGTAGAGCCGCTCGTCCCAGGCGCTGCGTAGCTTGGCGAGACGGCCCACCGCCCCGCGGACGGGCTTCGATGCCGGGATCGTTGCGGATGGGGATGAGTTCTGGCTCGCGCTGGCGATGAGAGTAGCCTCGAGGCGCGCAGTCGTTCGATCTGCACAGCCGCTCGTTCGCTCGTAAGCGTATCATGACGGCTCACGCGAGGCCCCACACGCGAGGCCCGATTGGATACTGGAGGGGGGACGCTGGAGGGGGCATGCCCGGACCGCTGGATGGATATCGCATCATCGATCTCAGCCAGATGATCTCTGGACCCGTGGCGACCCGAATTCTGGCGGACCAGGGTGCAGATGTGGTGAAGGTCGAGCCGCACCGAGGGGATCTGACGCGCGCTCTGGGTGGCGCGGGTCGTGGGCTCGCCCCGGTCTTCGTCACGACCAATCGCAACAAGCGCTCGATCGCGCTCGATCTGGGGAATCCACGCGGAGTCGAGGTCTTGAAGCAACTCGTCTCGGGTGCAGACGTGTTCGTGCAGAACTTCCGTCCGGGAACTGCGGAGAGGATGGGGATCGGCTCCGAAGTCCTGCGTGCGATCAACCCGCGGCTCGTGTACGTCTCGATCAGCGGCTTCGGCGAGACGGGACCGTACGCAGGCAAGCGCGTCTACGACCCGGTGATTCAGGCGCTCTCGGGCCTGGCTTCGATCCAGGGGGGAAGTCGGGGGCGTCCGAGGATGCTGCGCTTGATCGTGCCCGACAAGCTCACGGCGGTTACGGCCGCGCAGGCGATCACTGCGGCGCTGCTCGCGCGAGAGCGCAGCGGCGTGGGCCAGCACGTGCGTCTCTCCATGCTCGACGCGGTCGTCGCATTCATGTGGCCCGAGGGAATGGCGCGCCATACTTTCGTGGGGAGCGACGTCGGTCACTCCCGGCCACCCGACGTACGCGATCTCGTCTTTGCGACCCGCGATGGCTTCATGACCGCCGGCACCGTGGCGCACCGCGAATGGGTCGCGTTCTGCGAGGCGTTCGAGCGCGAGGACTGGCTCAAGGATCCCCGATTCCGCTCCGCTGCAGGTCTGGTCAAGTACGCGGATGCACGCCTCGAGCTCATGGCGCAGGCTCTCGCCGACCGCACTACCGCCGAGAACTGCGAGCTGCTCGATGCCGCAGGCGTGCCGTGTGCTCCAATCCTGACGCGTGAAGAGCTACTCGATCACCCGCAGATCCTCGCGAACGAGCTCGTGGTCGAGGAGGAGCATCCCCACGCGGGACGCTATCGACAGGCGCGGCCACCAGAGCGGTTCGAGGCCACGCCGAGCAGCTTGCGCGCGCCCGCGCCCCTGCTCGGCGAGCATGGAGACGAGGTCCTGCGCGAGATCGGAATGGAGGACGCCGACATCGCGGAGCTCCGAGTCCAGAAGGTGTTGCTCTAGTGCCTCGCGTCTTCGAGCCTGGAGGGAGTATGCGACGAACGAAGTGGCGATCTCGGACCGTGCCTGTGCTGGCCTCACTCGCGCTCGGGTGCGCGGGACTGGAGGGCATCCCACTGGAAGAGCTGTTGCGTGCGGCGGGGGCTACGAGCTCCGCGCCGCTGTCAGAGGCGACCATCGTCTCCGGCTTGAGAGAAGCGCTGTCCGTCGGGACCCAGCGCACCGTGCAATCGACCAGTCGCCGAGACGGGTTCTTTGGCAATCCGAGGATTCGGGTGCCGCTCCCTGCGGCGTTCGAGCAGAGTGCGCGCGGCTTGCGCGCGGTGGGGCTCGGCAGTCTGGTGGACGACTTCGAGGAGTCGATGAACCGCGCGGCGGAGCGCGCCGCGGCAGAGGCGACGCCGATCTTCATTGACGCGGTGACGAGCATGACGATCCGCGATGCGCGCGGCATCCTGGCTGGGAGCGAGCGCGCTGCGACGGACTACTTCGAAGCGCGCACCCGCGTTCCGCTCGCGAGCCGCTTCCAGCCCGTCGTAGAGGCGGGCATGCGCGACGTCGGTCTCGTGACCTTGTACAGAGGTTTGATCGATCAGATCGAGCGCTTGCCGCTGGTCCCCTCGCCCCGCCTCGACCTGAATGACTACGTTACACAAAGGGCTCTGGATGGACTCTTCTTCGTGCTGGCGGAGGAGGAGGCCCGGATTCGTCGAGATCCAGTGGCGCGTACGACGGAGCTGTTGCGACGGGTCTTCGGCTCGGGCGGGTCCGGCTGATCCCCGCAGCGACGCGGCAGAGGCGGAGGCCCCGTCGCGTCGGCTTCAGTCGCTCTGGGAAGCATCTCGGCGGGCCCAGGCCAAGGCTTCCTCCAGACGGTCGTTGCCCCAGAAGAGCTCGCTGCCGACTGTCACGCTAGGGGCACCAAAGATCCCCAGTGCGATCGCTCGCTCGGTCTGGCTGCGGAGCTTCTGTTTGGAATCGGGCTGGCCCGCGCGATCGAGTACCGCTGCGGCGGGCCCGCCCGCGGATCGGACGAGCTCCGCCAGCACCTCGCCCCGCGAGATGTCGAGGTCTCGCGCGAAGTTGGCCAGGTAGACCTGACGCACGAACTCCGGGGTCCAGGGCTCTGTGTCGAACCAGCAAGCAACGCGCGCAGCGTGCAGCCCGTTGCGTGGAAACACCGACGGGCGTCTCAGTGGGAGGCCCTCGCGGACACAGATGCGCTCGAGATCGCGCCACATGTAGCTTCCCTTGGCCGGGTACAGGTTGAAGGGAGAGTCGTTCCAACCCTGTGCTCCGAAGATCGGACCCAGCAGGAAGGGGCGCCAGAGAAGCTCGATGTCGGATCCCGAGACTAGGTGTTCGACGCGCATCGCGGCCGGGTACGAGTATGTGCTCGCAAACTCGAACCAGAACTCGAAGCGCTTCACGCGGGGCCTCCTCTGGTCGCCGTTCTGGTCGATTCTTCGGTCGGCGGGCTCGCGGGCCCGAGCCGCGCTCCGAGCTCGGCTGCGATCGCATGCGCTATTCGCTCGAGCTCTGCGCTTCGGCGCGCATCTCGAGCGCGGACATGGCCGGCGTAGTCGAGCAGCAAGCGCGCTTCCGCCGGCCGTGCCCCGAGCGTGCGTACTTGCTCGATGGCCAAGGTGAATGCACGTTCGGCAGGGTCGCGCTCGCCCAGGAGCGCGTGCAGGCGACCCGTACAGTGGGCGACGGGACCTCCGTAGCAGATCGGCACGGGCAGCACGCCGTGATGGTGCTCGACGGGCGCGAGTGCGCGAATCAGAGGCTCGGCGTGTTTGTGGTCCCGAAGATCTGCGCACAGGTGGGCCAGCTCGACCATCGAGTTGGTCCAGCGAATGCCGGGCGCCACAGCGGGGAACTCTCCGGCCGAAGCGGTCAGATCATTCCAGATCGCCTCTGCGGCAGCTCGGTCGCCGTTGGCGAGATGGGTGCGCGCCAGCATGCTCCGCACCCACACGTGGGGTGCATCGGGACCGCGAATCTGGCTCATCCATTCGATGGCTCGCTCGAAGTCGCCGCGTTCGCGGGCAACCCCGACGCGGTGGGCGATGTAGCAGCCGAGTGCGAACGGGTGATCGATTCGCTGCCCCACCTGGAATGCGCTCTCGGTGAGCTCTTCGGCGTGCTCCAAGTCTCCACGGAGGAGGGCCAAGCCCGTGTCGAACACGCGCATGTGCCATACCATGACTGGCGTGGGGTGCGGGCCGACGAGGTGCTTCGTCTGGTCGCGACGTTCGAGAGCTCCGCTGAGGTCGCCGAGCGCGATCCGATCGCTGGCAGCATCGATCAAGGTGATCACGCACGGGGTGTGCGCTCCGTTGCGTCGGGCAAGCGCGAGCATCTCGTCCGCGATGCGGTCGCGTTCCTCCAGGTCGTGTGGACCCGCGATGGTGTAGCCGAGCACGTAGAGGGCATCCTGGAGTGAATCTGGGTCGCCTCCCCCACGCGCGAGCTCGACACCCTGGCGCGCGTACGGCTCGGCCTCGTCGCGATTGCGTTGTGCGAGATACGCGAGTCGGGTCAGCAGCCGTGCGCGTTCGACGGGATGTTCCTCTCCCAGCGCGTCGAGCGCTTCGTCGAGTGCCATACGCGCAGCAGGGTCATCGTGCGACCACTCCGCGATGTCGCAGAAGTCGATCGCCGCGCGCGCGAAGTCGCGGTTGCGTCGCAGCACGCGCGCATCGTCCAGCGCTCGAGCGAGCACGGCCCGCCGCTGCGCGCGATCGCCCGCCAGACGATGCGCACTCCCGAGCCGCAGCAGCACTCCGAGGCGACGCACCGGGTCGATCGGGTCGCAGTGAGACAGGGCTTCCAGTGCCTGCTCGTAGTGATTCGCCACCTGCTCGTACGCGCAGCTTCTCTCCGCTCGGAGCGCCGCGCGCATGGCGAAGTCGTAGGTCCGCTCCGGATCCCCGACTGCGATGGCCTGCAGGTGGTGATGGGCGAGCTCGGCGACCACGCGATCGAGATCGGCCGCGTGGCGGCGCTCGAGCTGTTCTACGGCGCGCAGATGCAGCTGCGCACGATCTACGGTCGAGAGCTCGGAATAGACGATCTCGCGGTAGAGCGCGTGCGCAAAGCGATACTGCGCGGCCGCATCGTGTACGGCCTCGAGAACTCCCGCGCTCGAGGCCTCGTCGATGCATTCCAATGCTTCGAGAGGTGTGAGCTGTGCCACCGAGGCGGTGGTACGCAGATCGAACTCGCGTCCGATGACCGCAGCGGCTCGTACCAGCCGAGAGCTGGATTCGGAGAGCTCGCGCAGGGCGCGGCCGATCAGCTCTCGGGCAGGCTCGGGAAGTGCGAATCCCAGCTCCGCGATCCGGCGTGGATCGGACAGATCGCTACGGCGTCGCAGGACCCGGATCGCCTCGCGCAGAAAGAGAGGTACGCCCTCGGTCTGTGCGTAGAGCTCCGACGTCAGATCCGCGGGCGCGCGCTGGCCGGCAACCCGTTCGAGCAGCTCGGAGACCTGGCCGCGGGAGAGGCCACGCAGTGGGATCGAAATACAGCGCTTGAGACGCTGAAGCTGGGCCAGGCTGCGAGTCACGCGCGCGTCGCGCGCGCGTGACTCCTCGCGCAGGGTCACCACGAACAGAATGGGCTCCGCTTCGAGTTCGGCAGAGAGATGTTCGAGAAGCCGCAGCGACGCGGGACCCGCCCACTGGAGATCCTCGAGTAGCAGGACCAGAGGCCGCTCGCGTGCGCAGCGTGACAAGAAGCGAGTGGATGCGTGAAGGAAGCGGAAGCGGCTCTGTTCGATCCGCCGCGCTTCGGTCGCATTGGCTTCGCTCTCGTCCAACTCGGGTGCACCGAGCTCCGGCAAGAGCTCGCTCAGCTCGCTGGTACGCTCGGCAAAGCTGCGGGCCTCGCTGGCCAGGTGGGGGTCTCGGGCCAACTGACGCAGGATCTGCTCCCAGATCCAGAGGGCCGGCATGCCCTCGTGATCGCGCGCCGCACCGACACAGACGCGGCCGCCACGCCGCGCGGCCTCGCGTCCGAACTCCTCCACCAAGCGAGACTTGCCGATTCCCGCTGAGCCCGACACGATCGCGCAGCCTCCGCGACCGCGGGCCGCCTCGCCGAAGCCCCGCATCAGGCCCTCGAAGGCTTCCGCGCGTCCGACGAAGGGGATCTCGGCTTCCAGCCCGGTTTGCTCTCGCCCCTCGTCTTGGGCGCCGTCCCGCGGTGCGTGCTCCAGTGCGACGACGTCTGCGCAGAATCGATATCCCCGACGGGGATAGCTTCGAATCATGCGTCCTTTTTGCGTATCTCCGATGGCGCGGCGTGCGTAGCTGGCTGCGCGTGGCAGCGAGCTGGGGGTCACCGTGGTGTCGGGCCAGAGCGCGGCTTGGAGCTCCTCGGTGGGTACGACTCGATGGTGCTCCACGACGAGAATGCGCAGCAAGGCCAGGGGTTTGGGCTGCAGGCGAACCGGCTTGCCGTCTTGGAGCAGGTCTCCCGAGCCGTCGTCCAGCTCGAACGGTCCAAATCGGAAGATCAATCGACGCCCTTCCTGCGACTGCGATGCGCTCGGGGCCAGCGCTCCTCTACGGAGTACCGGTCCCGAGCGCGATCCAGTCAGCAGTCTAGCGTCTTCGAGGATCCGCGGTGGCTCACCTTGGCCGGCCGCGGACCCGTGGGCATCGGATCAAGCGCCGTCGGATCAAGCCGAGAGGCGCGCCAGGTAGTAGTGGTTCATGATGTCGTGCGGTAGCGAGCGCAGCTCTACTTGTCCGAATCCGGCCTCTCCGAGCATGCGCTCTGCGGTCTCGCTTCCCCACATGGCTCCGAGTCCCGCGCCCTCATTGGAGAGCGACACGCTCATGCAGTGCATGCACGAGATGGTGTAGAGGAAGGGGCTCATCGCGTGTTCTCGGTCGTGATGCACGTGGCTGGTGCCCGCGATGTCCTGCATCAGAAAGCTCCCGCTCGGTCGCAACGCGCGTGCGATGGCGGCGAGCACTGCGGCGGGTTGCGCCTGGTCGTGGATCGCGTCGAATGCAGTGACCAGGTCGAACTTCCCAGCGGCATCCAGGGTGGCCAGATCCCGGACTGCGAACGTGAGGTTCGACACGCCGCGCTCTCGCGCTCCGGCGCGAGCCGCCTCGACCGCTTCCGGCGACAGGTCGTATCCCACGAAACGGCTGTTCGGAAAGTGACTCGCCATCAGAGCGAGCGCTCGCCCGCTGCCGCAGCCGACGTCGAGCACGTCGATCCCTTGCTCGAGACCCGCAACGAGGCCGGGAAATGCGGGCAGGATCTGGTCGAGCAGCACGCACACGACGGTCTGGTCGCTCTCCTCGGCCATCACCGCGTGGAAGCGCCGATACGACGAGTACGGCACACCCCCACCTTGCTCGAAGCAAGCGAGCAGCTCGTCTTCGACCGAGCCGAGCAAGGGGATCCACTGCGCGGTAGCGGCCATGTTGTTGGGCCGTGCCTGGCGGGTGAGGAGAGCCGCATGCTCCGCGGGCAGATGGTAGAAGCCCGTGTTGGGGTCGTACTCGACGATGTCTCCCGTCACCATGGCGCCGAGCCACTCGCGTACGTAGCGCTCGTTCAGGCCGGCCTGATCGGCGATTGTCTGGCTGTCGCTCGGTTTGAGCGTCGCCATCACGTCGAACAGGCCGGTGCGATGTCCGAGCGAGGTCATGAGGGCCAGTGCTGCGCCGTTGAGCACACCCATCAGCTTTTCGCCGAATGCGTCTGACTTCTGCTGATCGAAGAGCGCTCGGTCGGTTGTCTCTTGTGACATGTCGGATCCTCCTATCCTAGGCGGTGCGGACTTCGGCCGCGCCAGAGTCGTTCTGGGTGCGCGTGAGGCGCGGGATGAACAGAGGGGTGTTCCGGCGGTAGGCGCGGTACTCCTCCCCGAGGAACTCGTCCAAGTCGCGCTCCTCGAAGTAGATCGCGATCAGGATGTATGCGGTGGTGCCGATCGCCAGCAGGAGATGCCCGACACTCATGCTCGGTGTCGCCCAGAACGTGATGAACCAGCCCACGTACAAAGGGTGCCGAATGTATCGGTACGGTCCCGGAGTCACGAACCTCTTGTGCGAATAGGGGATTCCTCTGAATTCGAGCACCACCTGGCGCAGCCCGAACAGATCGAAGTGGTCGATCAGGAAGGTCGCATACAGCACGGTGAGAGGGCCGGCGAAGAAGAGCAAGGTGAGCGACCAGTATCCGACCCCAGACTCGATGTTCCAGACGTTTCCACCGATCGGATGCCAACCGAAGAACAGGGCCAGCATGGCGAGGCTGCTCGCGAGCACGTAGGTGGCTCGCTCCGCCGCGGTGGGCACCAAGCGAGTCAGCCATAGCTTGAATCCGGGCCGGGCCATCACGCTGTGCTGCACGGCGAAGATGCCGAGCAGCGCCAGGTTGATCGCGAGCGCGGTGCCGAGCGGGGCGCTCGGGCCGACATCGACCGTGCGCGGCACGCCGAGGTCGCCCACCCAGGCGATCGCATAGAGGAAGGTGAGGAAGAATAGCGCGTAGACGGCGATTCCATAGATCAAGATGGCAGTTCGCTTCATCGAAGGCTCCTAGCGAGTTGGTTGCAGCTGGAAATGTAGAGCGCTCCCTCAGTCGCGACCTTACCGCTTCCTTACCCTGAGGCTACGCCTTTCAAGTTATTGATTTTGTGGGATAAATCCCTCTTTCGATGGCTGGGCCCGGGCGTCCTCCTGCGGCGTTTACCGAGCTTCAGCGTCCGCTCGGCGTCTCTCTTGCCAGTGTTTCCTGTCAAGCGATGGCGCCTCCGGGTCGATGCGGAGACAGGAAGCGCATGATTGTGCTCTCCGCGAACGGGCAAAGCCGCGGAAACGCGGTGGCGCAAAGCCAGTGCCCACGTCGAGACTCGAGTGGCTCTCGCAGCGCTCGGTAGAGCTTTGCAGGCTCGATTCTCGAATGGGTCGAACGGCTATCGAACGGAGCAGATGAATGTCCGAGCGTAGATCGATCGATGAGGTGCATTCCTTCCACCCCGTGCTCGTCGAAGCGCAGTATCGAATCCTCTGGTGTATGGATCAGCTGCGGCGCGAGGCGGTTGCGAGCGGCCAGGGCGGTAGGCTCCTCGATCTGCTGTGGGAGGTCGTGCAGCGCGATCCCCTTCATACACCCGTGGAGTGGGTGCACTTGCTACGCAAACGGGCCGATCGCGTGGGTGCAAAACGCCTGTCGCAGGTCGCCGGCTTGGCGGTATCGATCCTCGACAACATCGACGTGATGATGCGCGGGCGTGCCGACGTCCCCGACCGTATCCGTCGCAGCTCGAGCTTGCTCGAGCTACTGGAGCGTCGCTGCTCCGAGCGCGTTGCGGTCGAGGTGACCGTAGAGTGGGCTCTGCACGACCGGAAGGTCACCGGGCTTTGTCACAACCTGAGTGAGGGTGGCATGCTGGTGGAGATCGAGCCGCTCCTGCTCGTCGGCACCGAGGCTCCGATCGTGCTCTACGTGCCGCCGCCGCTGGGCCCGATCCACGCGCGCGCGCGAGTGGTGTGGGCTTCGGATCCCGCCGATCATCGTGCCCCCTTGCTTGGCGCAGAGTTCGCACATACGAGCCGCGAGGCGCGCCACCGGATCACGTTCTTCCTGAAGCGGGTCACCGACGGCGAGTGCCCCCAGGACTGACCCCCTGCGATTTGACCTCAGGCAATGAGCCCGGCCGGCGAGGCGAGGGCCTTGCGCCAACCGCCCGCCCGCCGGGAACACGCTGCAACCGCCCGCCGTCAGAGGCGCATGTGGAGACCCACGCGGAGGCTGCGTCCTGGCAGCTCGACGTCCTCCTTCTTGAAGGACACGTGATTGCGGGCCCGAGCGTCGAGCAGATTGCGCAGAGTGACGGTCAGGTCGACGGGGCGCTCCTGTGTGCCCGCGATCCGCATCCGTAGGGACGCGTCCAGGCTGTGATAGCCAGACGTGCGCTCTTCGAAGTCCGCCAGGTCTTTCTGGCTGCTGACGTTCGCGAACGAGATGCGTCCGGAGAGCCCCGGCGAGTCGTAGCGCAGTGCGGCGGTGAGGCGCCGAGGCGGAATGCGCGGCACGTTGCCCGACGACAGGCGGGCGCGCACGAAGTCTCCCTGAAGCTCGAGCGACCAGCTCGCGTCGCCGATCTCCAGCAGGGCGATGCTCATCTCGAGCTCCGAGCCGAGAAACGTCGCAGAATCCTGGGTGTACACGAGCTCGCGTAGCTCTCCGAGATCGATGTCGCCGAATCGAGCGCCGTCCTCGTCTCGGCTCGCACCGGTCAGGCGACCGAAGGTGAAGTTCTTGTAGTCGGTGTAGTAGACGTTGACCTGTCCGGAGACGCGCCCTACTTCACCTCGCACCGACAGATCGGCAGTGAGCGAGCGTTCCTCGTCGAGATCCGGGTCGCCGAGCTCGAAGGTCGCAGTGGCATCGTGCGGACCCTGGGAGAAGAGCTCGAGTGCGGCGGGAGCGCGCTGCGCCGCCGTCAAGGTGAGTCCGAATGCCCAGGCGTCGCTGGCTCGATAGAGCAGCGAGGCGGATCCACTGAGCGGGTTGAAGGAGCGCGCAGCATCGCTTCCGCTCAGGTCGGTTCCATCGATCCGCACCCGCTCGATTCGCCCCGCCAACTCGAGTGAGAAGGCATCGGAGAGGTCCAAGGTCTCGAAGAGAAACGCACCGAAGAGGTCGGTCTTCGAGGGGGGGAGCAACTCGCTCGCCTCTCCGTCGGCGCTGAAGCGCGTGCTCTCGAACTGGAAGCCGAGCACCCCGTCGAAAGGGCCCCACGGGGAGTGGGCGAGCTCGGAGCGTATCTCGGTAACCTCATTGTCGAAGGTTGCCGCCACCCCTTCACCGCGCACGGTCTCATCGTGCAAGTACTCCGTGACTCCGCCACGCAGGCGGATCTGCTCGATCCAGGAGAAGCTCGGGTCGTAGTCGAGCTCGAACGCGTAGTGGTCCTGCTCCAGGCTGATGCTCGACGGAGATGCAGGGTCTTCCGGTGCAGGGATCCCGTAGTCGTTCCGGTTGCGGGTGATCGAGCCGCCGAAGCGAAGCCCTTCCGTGATCCAGGCACCTCCGCCGGAAAACGCATAGCCATCGGTGTCGGTATTGAACTGCCGACTCGGGCTGCCCGGGATGTCGTAGTCGCGCGAATCGACCGTCAGCGCATCCATGTGCCAGGTCCACGCCCCGAGATCTCCCTCCGCCAGTCCCGCGAGGCTGCGTTCGCGCGAGCCAGTGCCGTAGGAGGTATAGATTTCCGACGCGATGGGGCCTTCCACTCTGCGATTGGGGATGCGATTGGTCAGCGCGTTGACCACACCGCCGATCGCTCCGCCTCCGTAACGGAGCGTAGCCGGTCCCTGGACCACCTCCACGCGCTGGGCCGCGAGCGGGTTGATGGTAACCCCATGGTCGGGACTGAGTGCCGATGCATCACCCGTACCCACTCCGTTCTCTAGAATTCGCACGCGAAGCTGATCCTGACCACGAATGACCGGACGACTCGCGCCGGGAGCGAAGCCCGATGTCGAGATTCCTGGCTTCGACTGGAGGGATTCGCCGAGAGTGGGGCCGGCGGCTTCGATCAGAGCATCGCGATCCAGAACGCGAACGGGGATGGCGAGATCCTCGCTGCTGCGACCGTTCGGCGAGGCGGTGATGACGATCTCTTCTGGGGTGTGTGGGGAAGCTTCGACGGGTTCGGGTGCTGCCTGGAGAGCTAGCGGGTAGAGGCCAATCGCGGCTAGAAAGCACAACGGAGCAGTCGAACGAGTTCGGGAGGACGTCGCGCGCGCGAGCCGCTCGGCCCGCACGCAGGTATAGAAAGTGCGCATGTACTCTTCTCTTGGGTCACACGTCGCGAATCGGAGCGCTGAGTCGGAGCGCTGCGGCCCCGCGCTTCCTCTGAGAGGGCAGGCTGCTTGGCTGCCAAGCCGGCTCCGGGCATGTGCACGGCCCATGCTGGATCAAGCTCGGCGGGTCGCTAGCGCGCGCCTCGATGCGACGTCCACAAGACGCACTCGGCGTCGGTGTGGGCTACTGCATGGCGTACGATGATTGGATCAGGCGAGGTGCGCCGCAGTAGGAGGTGCGCGACCCTTGGGAGAGGCCCACAGGAAGCTCTTGAAGCTGCAGGCATAGGCGCGTGCTCGCGGAACGCGCCTGCCGCTTGCGGAACTCAGCCATGCGAGGCCGAAAACCACGACTGCCACGACGAGTGTGCAGAGGACGCATAACTCGTCGTGACTCGAAGAGGATTTCGTGGGGTCGGAGTCCGGTAACCTGGAGGAGGGCGAGGACCCCGAGTCGGGCGACCCCGACGAATCCGCCAGCGCGACATCGATGTTGGCAGCTGCGTGCGTCAATGTCACCGCACCTGCGCGCAGCGCATGCAGGTGCTGCGCCTGTGCAGCGCAGAACGACCCCAGCGCCACGATGGCGGTCAGGGCGATGAGTAGGCGGGAGCTCAGCGCTCGGCGTGCGAGCCCGGTCGAGCAGCGCATGGGGCCAATCTACGCGAAGCTCCATCGGGCATCAAGCGGGGCTCCAAAGCGCGACTTCGAGCGGCCTGAGAGCGCGGCGGCTGCGGTCCGCCCGCACCCACACCTCCCCGGGAAGCGGCCTGGAAATCTGCTAGGTTGCGCAATCTGTCTGGAGGGAGCCCAGAGTGCTGGACGAGATCGAAGCCCGCATTGCGGCCGAGCTCGGAGTTCCGCCGCGGCGCGTCGTGGCAGCTGTCGAGCTGCTGGACGGTGGAGCGACCGTTCCGTTCATCGCGCGCTACCGCAAGGAAGTCACCGGTGGACTCGACGACACGCAGCTGCGCATCCTCGCGGAGCGCTTGCGCTATCTGCGTGAGCTGGAGGAGCGGCGCGCTGCGGTACTGCGCAGCCTGGAAGACCAAGGGCAGCTCGGTGAGGCACTGCAACAGGCGGTGCTGGCGGCGACGACCAAGGTCGAGCTCGAAGATCTGTATCTACCGTACAAGCCGAAGCGCAGGAACAAGGCAACCGAGGCGCGCGAAGCTGGGCTCGAGCCCCTTGCACGGGCCTTGCTCGAGCATCCGGAGGTGGATCCGACTGAGGCCGCGGCTGCCTACGTCGTGCCCGAGAGCGGAATCTCCGATGCGAACCTCGCCCTCGAGGGCGCGCGCGCCATCGTCATCGAACACGTCGCGGAGGACGCCGCTCTGTTGGCGAGCTTGCGTGCTCGCTTCCAGCGCGAAGCGCTGCTAGTATCGAAGGTTCGCAGCGGCAAGCAGACAGAGAATCCGGCGCAGCGCTTCAGTGACTACTTCGAGCACACGGAGCCCTTGGCGAAGGTGGCCGGACATCGCGCACTCGCCATGCTCCGCGCGCGCAACGAGGATGTCGTCGATCTCTGGCTGAGCGCGACACCGGCCGGCCCGCCGCTGTCGCAGGACCCGGATGGCAGCATCCTGGCGCAAGTGCTGCGAGCGCTCGGGATCGACGACCGCGGGCGCGCGGGCGATGCCTGGCGGATCGAGAGCGTCCGGCAGAGCGTGCGCTCGAAGTTGGTTCCGCACCTCGCGGCCGAGCTGATGGTGTCGCTGCGCGAGCGAGCGGAGCTCGAGGCGATCGGTGTGTTCGCGGCCAACCTGCGCGATCTGCTGCTCGCAGCGCCGGCGGGACCGCGAGCGATCCTCGGGCTGGATCCCGGTCTGCGCACCGGCTGCAAGGTCGCGGTCGTGGATCGAACCGGGAAACTGCTCGCAACGAGCACCATCTACCCGCATCCTCCAAAGGCCGACTGGGCGGGTGCGCTGCGCACGCTCGCCGAGCTGTGTGAGGCCCACGCCATCAGCTTGATCGCGATCGGGAACGGTACGGCCTCGCGCGAGACCGACAAGCTCGTGGCTGAGCTGCTGCGCGCCATGCCCGAGCGACGGCTGCGCAAGCTGGTGGTGAGCGAGGCGGGTGCGTCCGTCTACTCGGCGAGCGAACTTGCCGCAGCGGAGTTTCCCAGCTTGGATGTGTCCTTGCGGGGGGCTGTCTCGATTGCTCGCCGGCTCCAGGACCCGCTCGCCGAGCTCGTGAAGATCGAGCCGAAGTCCATCGGAGTCGGCCAGTACCAACACGACGTGAATCAGGCCACCCTCTCGCGTGCGCTCGATGGCGTCGTGGAGGACTGCGTCAATCATGTTGGGGTCGATCTGAACACCGCGAGCGAGGCTCTGCTCGCCCGCGTGTCGGGGCTCGGCCCGGCGCTGGCCAAGAACATCGTGGCCCGCCGCGATGAACAGGGGAGCTTTCGTTCGCGAGGACAGCTGCGCGATGTCCCTCGGCTCGGGCCGAAGGCATTCGAGCAGAGTGCGGGATTCCTTCGGATCCAGGATGGGGAGAACCCGCTCGATCGCAGCGCCGTCCACCCCGAGGCCTACCCCGTCGTGGAGCGGATCCTCGCCCATTCGGGTCGTTCGCTCGGGCAGATCCTCGGCGACGCCAGCTTCCTGCGTGCGCTCGACCCCACGGGCTTCGTCGACGAGCGCTTCGGGCTTCCGACGGTCGTCGACATCCTGGCCGAGCTCGAGAAGCCGGGCCGCGATCCCCGGCCCGAGTTCGAGACGGCCGCGTTTCGCGATGGGGTCGAGTCGCTCGCAGATCTCGCGCCTGGGATGCAGCTCGAGGGTGTGGTCACCAACGTGACCAACTTTGGTGCGTTCGTGGATATAGGCGTTCATCAGGATGGCCTGGTGCACATCAGCCAGCTGAGCGAGCGCTTCGTCAAGGATCCCCGTGAGGTCGTCAAAGCTGGACAGATCGTATCGGTGCGCGTGCTCGAAGTGGATTCTACGCGCAAGCGCATCAGCTTGACGATGAAGCCCGTGAAGCAAGACACGTCGGCGGACTCACGCCGTACGAAGTCGTCCTCGAAGACGCAGACGTCACGTTCTCCGCAATCCGAACGGCGAGACGGACGACGTCGTCGCCCCGAAGGCAAGGACAAGCCCCGGCGGCAGCAGCCGGTCTACGCACTGGCCGAGCAGCTGGCCAAGCTGAAGCTTCCGCGCTCCTAGCCAGGGATTCGCGAGAGCCTCCGTGCCGAGGCGGGCGGCGAGCGCGGCTCTGCCTGCGAGAGAAGCTGCTCGAACCACCGAATAGCCGCAGGAATTCCCTCACTGAGCATCGCGTCGTAGTGGCCGCCGCTCGCTACGGTGACGAGTTCCACGCGAGCCCCATGATCGCGCAGCTTTCCGGCCAGTCGGCGAGTGGCTTCGATGGATGTGATCTCGTCGTCCTGCGCATGAAAGAGCAGGGTCGGAACCCGAAGCCTCTCGGCGAGCCGAATGGGCGACAGCTCGCTGGCCAGCTCCAATGCACCTGGCACTTCGCGCGCCAGGCGCTCGAGCAAGTTGCCGTCGATGAAGGCGACTGCGTCCGCTGCGGGTGCATAGGCCGCGACCCCGCGAATGCGGGGGTCCTCCGTGGCCAGAGCCAGCACGAGGTTGGCCGCGGAGCTGTGCCCGGCCGCGAAGATCGGTAGGTCGCCGAGGTACGGCCAGGTGGCGATGGCCACGTCGATCGCCGCTCGGGCATCCTGCACACCCGCGCGAGAGCCGGCAAAGTCTCGGATGGCTCGGAGTGCATCCTCGCGTGTGACGCGACCGGAGAGCTCACCCGAGACCGTGAAGGCCACGACCGCGAAGTCTGCTGCCAGATAAGGAAAGTGCTCCGCGCGATCTCCTGGACCGAGCCCTGCGGCAGTGAGCAAGGTGCCACCGGCAGGCGGGACGACGATCAACGCACGTGCGGGACGTTGCGGCGGATGGTAGAGCCAGAAGGTATGCCCACCTTCGCGTACCTCTTGCGGTTCGACGGTCTCGCTGCTGGGGTCGTCCTCACGGGCAGGCAGGCTCTGGGGCGCGGGTGCCGCAAGCCAAGCGAGCGCGAAACCGGCGAGCGCGACCAGCATCACTTCGCTTCGCCCAGCTCGCAGTGTGCAGGAGTCGCTCGTGGTGTGGGTCTTGCGATTCGTTCTGCGATTCGTCTTGCTGTTCATCCTGTTGTTCAATAGGCAGCTCCAGGCGGAGAGTTTCCGAGCGAAGGGAGAAGGGTAGTATGGGGACCAAGCGCAGAGCGCCGCGAGCACCGACACCCGACACCGACCTGGCGAAGGCATTCGCGGAGCTGCGGGCGAGCTTGGCATGGCCCCTTCCGGAAGGGACCTCGCTCGAGATTCTCGAGGCTGCAGAGCAGCTGATCACGCGCGAGGGTGTCACGAAGTTCTCCATGCGCGCAATCGCCAATCGCGTCGGGATCTCGCTGGCATCGCTCCAGTATCACTATCCGACCCGCGCCGAGCTGATTCGGGCCTTCCTGGAGTTCAAGGTCTCGAGCTACATGAAGCGAGTCGAGCGGCAGCTGGAAGGTCAGCCCGGTGACGCTCCGACGGTCCTCCGAGTGACCATCCGCTTTCTGATGGAAGATGCCCTGGATGAGGCGACCGGTGCGCTCTACAACCAGCTGTGGGCGCTCGCCTCGCACGACTCCGACGCGAAGACCGCGCTCGAGGCCCACATGCATCTCTACGTGAGATTCTTCGCCATCGTGATCGGGCGCGCCAATCCCGGCCTGGCCCCCGCCCACGTCAGCCAGCGGGCGACCGGGGTGGTGGCCATGATCGAGGGACTACCGGCCGCGGTCAGTGGGTGTGCGAAGACGGAGAGTGGCCTGCGGCGCCTCCGGGATGCGGTCGCCGAGCTCGCGCTCCAGCTCGCGCTGACCTGAAGGGGAAGTCCATTCGCCTGAAGGGGGAAGTCCATTCCCGCACTGCTGGCCTAGAATGGGGGGGATTGCGGTGAGATAGATTGGAGCGAGGAGGAAACGGTCGTGGGCATGGTCGAGATGGATACGGGCACGGAGCACCTGCGAGCGCGGCTGGAGGACGGAGTCCTGGTGCTGCTCCTCAATCGGCCGCACCGCCGCAATGCACTCTCCCAAGAGATGCTGGCCGCGCTCGAGTCCAGCTTGGAGCACGCCGAGACCTCGCCCGAGGTTCGCTGCGTGCTCTTGTCTGGGGAGGGAGGAGCGTTTTGTGCCGGTGGCGACGTGAAGGCGATGGCCGGGGAGGGGCGTCAAGCAGGTGACTCTGGACGTCGGACCCTGGACGAACGAATTCACCTTCAGCGTCTCTCACAACGCAGGACCGCGGGGAAACTCTTCACGATGCCCAAGCCGACCCTCGCCGTAATTCCGGGCGCGGCGGCGGGCGCGGGTCTCTCGCTCGCGCTGGCCTGCGATCTTCGCCTCGCTTCCTCGCGCGCGCTGCTCACGACTGCCTTTGCCAAGGTAGGCTTCAGCGGCGACTTCGGTGGATCCTACTTTCTGACCCAGCTCGTCGGTGCCGCGAAGGCTCGTGAGCTCTACTACCTATCCGATCGGGTCGACGCGCAGGAGGCGCTCAGGCTCGGACTCGTGAACTGGGTCGCCCCCGAGGACGAGCTCTGGGTGCGGGCCATGGAGATCGGACGGCGGCTCGCATCGGGTCCTTCCATCGCGTACCGCTACATGAAGGAAAACCTGAATCGAGCGCTCGCCGGGGGCTCGCTCGACGATTGCCTCGACCTGGAGGCTACACACCACGTTCACTCGGGCTTCACTGAAGATCATCGCAATGCCGCGCGGGCCTTCGTCGAGAAGCGTGAGCCCGTCTTCAAAGGACGCTGAGTTCCCTTGCTCGAGCTCACTTCTTTCGAAGGTGGCGGAAGTGCCGGACCTGCCGGGAGCCGCACGTCCCACACCCAACCGATTTTCTCCAACAGCTGGATGATGCGATAGGCCGGGTCGATCTCGCCGCGAGCCAGGCCGCAGCGTGCCGACGTGGGAAACCGGTGATGGTTGTTGTGCCACCCTTCTCCGAAGGTGAACCAGCCCCAGAAGACCGGATTGGTAGAGGCGTCTTGGGTATCGAACCGGCGGTCGCCGCTCCGGTGGCCGAAGTAGTTGACCGCCGACACCGCATGCAGGCAGATCACCCGGCTCAGGCAGAAGCCAATCGCGAACATGGAGAAGCCGCCTAGCCAGGCCGTCGCGAGCGCTACGAGCCCAGCGTGCAGGAAGCGGGTCCGCTCCAGCCACACGAGCTCGGGGTAGCGCTGCCAGTCGCGCGCATGGTGGCGAATCTGCGCAGTGCTGTAGCCCTCGTCGATCAGGCTCCCGATCCAGCAGTGCCAGATTCCCGCGCGCGGCGAGTGCGGATCTCGGGGGCTGTCTGCGTAGCGGTGATGCAGACGATGCTTGCCGGCAAAGCGGATGGGGTCGGTCAGCAGCGTGCAGGCGAGCCAGCCGAGCAGGAGCTGGAAGCTACGCGTCGTGCGGAAGCTCCGGTGGCCGAAGTAGCGATGCAGCCCCACACCCATGGTGAGTGCACCCTGAACGTACAGTAGAGCGCAGACGGCCCAGTCGATCGCTGCGATCTGCGAGTAGCACAGGGCGGTCAGTGGGATCGTGTGCAGTGCGAGGAGCCCGCTGCCCACACCGATCCGGAGCGAAAGCGGCTGCGCATGCGGTGGACGCGGGAAGCGCACCGATGTCTGCTGCCGGAACGGCGACTGCGAGCGGCTCCAGGCGCACTGTGAACCGACTCGAGGGGAGGGCGGGCTGTTCATGCCGTCTGCACGT
The DNA here is from genome assembly GCA_003247575.1 of Pseudomonadota bacterium. Classification (GTDB taxonomy): domain Bacteria; phylum Myxococcota_A; class UBA9160; order SZUA-336; family SZUA-336; genus SZUA-336. The sequence goes on along the minus strand of QJZC01000034.1, from coordinate 92,377 downwards.
TGCGCGCGGTCGCGCGCGTCCGCGTAACGTAGCGCGTGTCCAGCAGATCGTCGGCCAGAGCTGTGGGTAGGTCGCCGCCCGCGTCGGTGATCGGTGTCGGCTCGAAGTACGCGGCAAAGCGCGCTGGAAGATGGAATGCCGGACGATAGACGGAATCGAGCCGCTCACTCGTGCTGACGAATGTGCGCGGTGCGTGGCTGCGCGCCCCTGCCAAGCTGCGCAGTGCGAGCCACGGGTTGGAGGTCACATTGGGTGCGAGCAGGCTGGCGACTGTGATCGAGGAGATCGCGGCGTCCGTAGGGCCCAGGCTGCGACGATAGCGCGCGAGCATTGCCGCCTGGTGCCGCACGGCACGAAGACGCCGGCCGTGCAGAAACTTCCCTTTCGAGACGAAGCGAGCCACGTCGTCGACCGGGTCGAGGGGCTTGAGCGACAGGGTCGATCCTTCCAGATCGCGCACGTGCGTGTTCGGAAGGATCAGCCCGCGCGAGGCTCGATCCGCGAAGAAGGGCGTGCCAGGAACGGGGAAGGCCATGAAGATCACGTTCGGCAATGGAATGCGAGCGTCATCGCAGATCACGTCGAGCTCGTTCTGCATCTCAGCCAGGGTGCGTTCGCTCGGATCGAATACCAGCGCGTACTGGAACAGAATGCCCGCATCCTGACAGCGCGCGGCGAGTTCGACCTGAGAGTGCCGGCTGTTCTGGCTCTTGTTGACGCGCGCCAGCCAGGTGGGATCGAACGACTCCACGCCGACCCAGAGTAGCTTGCAGCCGGCCTCGCTCGCTCGCTCGACGTTCTCCGGGTCCCAGAAGAAGGTATCCGTGACGAAGGCTGCCCATTCCCCGAAGCGCCCCGAGGCGCGGAGCTCGCGAATGATCTCCAGCCGCGCAAGCAGGAACTCGCGATCGTGAGCATGGAACTGGTTGTCCATGAAGAGCACGAAATCGCGCCGCCCCATGGCTTCGAGCTGCCTGCGGAAGTGCTCCAGCGACAGCTTGTGGTAGCCGTAGCCGGCGGCCGTGACGCTGCAGAAGCTGCAGCGGAAGTTGCAGTTTCTGCTGCTCTCGGCGTATCCGATGCGGGGGCCGATCCACTCTGCCAGGTCGTAGCGGGGGCGCGCGACCTCCGCTACGGCATTCGTTCCGATCGCGTCGCGTACGACCGGGCCGAGCTCCTCCACGTCTCCTGTGCACACGTAGTCGAAGAAGCGCCGGCTGTAGCGCGGCAGCGCACGTACCGCGAGCCCGCCCGCGACCACGATGACCTTACTGCGCTCGGCTCGGAAGTAGGCGGTCAGCTGGAGCAGGCGGTCGAACGCGCAGGTGAGTCCGGTGAGTACGACGAGATCCGGCCAGCCGAGCCAGCTGCGGCCGTAGATCTCGAGGTGTCCGTGCGAGACCTCGTTGTAGAGCGCGATCTCACAGGTCGCGGGGTTGAGCTGGCCAGCGAGCAGGACCGGTGCGAGTGCATTGGGAACCTCGAACGGGAGCTTGATCGATTCCCGGCTGGCGGGGAAGTAGCAGTTCACGATGAGTACGCGCGTCCGCAGTCGGTCGGAGGTCATCGGTCTATGGGTTCCTCCAGGCAGTTCCGAGATCGAAGTGGGTGAGAGTTCATGCGAGGGTGCGCGCCAGCTCGCGTACGCGGGCGACTTCCGGGTTTGGGAGGTCCAAGTCCCACCGTGCATAGGCGGCGAGCTCTTGCCGGGCTTCGGACTTGCGCCCTTGCTCGCGCAGTAGCTCGGCGAGGCGACCGACTGCACGGAGCTCGAATCGGCGAGCCTTCTGGTCGCGCGCTATGGCGACGGCAGAGCGGAGCGAGCGCTCTGCCTGCTGCTGGCCATCGCTGCGTGCTGGCTCCAGCAGCTTGAGCTCGGCGTGCAGGCGCAGACACTCGCAGCGCCAGGCGCGCTCCTCCCCCTCGGCGAGTGCGATCTCAAGGGCGGCGACGTAGCCCCTGGGCACGGGACGGCCGAGGGTGAAGTGATGCTCGATGATGCGGCTCAGCTGGTAGGTCTGGAGCATGCCCGCATTGCGCGTCCGCAACATCTGGTGGCAGTGATGCATTTGCGCGAGTACCGCTTCGATCTCCTCGGAATCGGTAGAGCCGGAGGCTTCCAGCTGGCTGGCTCGCACTGAGGCGTGGGCGAAGACGCTGGTCGCCGTGAGATAGGCGAATCCCTGTTGGCCTGCGATCGCGATCGCCTCTTCGATGCGGGCGCGTGCTCGCTCGAAGTTCCCGCACAGGTCGTCCAGATTGCCTCCTACGTTGAGGGCGTACACGATCCCATAGGGGTGGCCCCGAGCGCGCGCGAGATCCTCGGCCGTGCGCGTGAGGGCAAGTGCTCGCGCATCTTCCCCCATGTTGTAGAGCGTCCAGGCGAGAAAGACGAGGGCGTGGATCTCGTGATCGTCGCGCGTGGGAGAGGTCCCCTCGAAGTCGCGTTGACCACCTGCGCTGATGGCTCGCTCCAGCGAGCTGCGCGCGCGCGAGTAGTCGCCCGCGAAGAATGCCGTGAAGCCGCGCGCGAAGTGCGCCGAGAGGGCCATGGCACTCGAATGGGCGGACTCCGCGAGGACGAGCAGCCGTTCCGCGAGTGGGAGCGCGAGGCCGAGTTCGGCCCGCACGACGTGGAACATCCATAGTCCGATCGTGGGCAGAAACGCCCCTTCGGGTCGGGCTTCGAGCTCGACGCTGATCGCGAGAGCTCGGCGGTATGCGGCGCCCACCTCGACGGCGGTATATCCGAGTGCTGCGATCGATGCGGATCCGAGCGCGAGCTGGAGCTCCAGCTCCAGCTCGGTGCGTACTGCGGTGTCGGCCGGGTAGCGAGGGAGCAGCTCGAGCCCACGCGTCAGGTGATGCATCGCTTCCTGGTTTTCGAAGTAGCGGAGTGCTCGTTCCCCTGCGCGCAGCCAAGCGTCGACCGCTGCCCGAACGTCCCCCGCTTCGCTGAAGTGGTGCGCAACCAGCTCGGGTTGTGCTTCCGCGATCTCTTGGAACTCCCGGCACAGCATCTCGGCTGCGCGGCGGTGGTAGTGGTCTCTGCGGCTCCGGAGCAGGGATCCGTACGCTGCATCGCGCAGAAGTGCGTGCCTGAACACGAAGCGAGGATCCTCGGAGGTATCACTCCGCTGGATCAGTTCTTCTCGTTCCAGGCGTGCGAGTCCGAGCTCGAGCATTTCGTCTTCGTAGCCCGATAAGGTTCGCAGCATGCGCTTCATGAAGCCCAGACCGAGTACCGAGCCGATCTGGGCGAGCTCCTTCGCCTCGCCGGCCGAGTCGAGTCGTGCCATCAAGCTGTCGTGCAGGGTGGTCGGGATCTCGAAGCGGGCCTTCTCGGAGAGCGGGCCGGTGTCGGAACCGAGCCTGCCTGCTGCGAGCAGCACCTTCGTGAGCTCCTCGAGATAGATCGGGACTCCGTCCGCTTTGTCGAGCACGTCTCCGAGGAGCTTCGGGTGGATCTCGTTCTCGCACACCGCGCGCACCAAGCTCTCGGCGTCGTGTGGCCCGAGCTTCCCCAGGCGCAGGTGCTGCGCATTCGGCCGACCCAGCCAGCTCGCCGAGAACGGTGGGCGAGAAGTCACGAGCAACAACCAGGGTGCAGGCCGCCGATCGCTCCTGTTGATGAAGTAGTCGAGCCATTCGCGCGTGGATGGGTCGATCCAGTGTGCATCCTCTACGGAGAGGACGAGCGGCTGCTGCTCTGCGTGCTGTTCGACGAATTGAGAGAGAACTTCGAACAGCCCCTGCTTGCTCGTCGCGAGGGAGCGTTCTCGCTCGCGATAGAGCGGCACGTTCAGCAGATCGGCCAGCAGGCCGGCCGCGTCGGGATCGTCGGTGCGGTTCTCGATCTCTGCGCGAAAGCTCTCGAGCCGATCCTGTGCGATCTCGCCGCGCCCGAGAGAGAAGAGATCTCGCGCGAGACAGATGATGGGAAAGAAGCCGGTACTCTGATGGTAGGCTGCGCATTCGCACTCCCAGAACTTGAAGCCTCTGCTCTCGGCTCGACTGCGAAACGCGTCCACCAGGCGCGATTTTCCGAGTCCCGGGGCGCCCTCGAGTGCAAGCAGCTGCGGGGTTCCCTGGAGCGAGACATCCAAGGCGCGATCGAAGCGCGCAAGCTCGTCGAGACGTCCCACCATCGGACGTTCCGGCTGTTGCGCTCGCGCACTCGAGCGCGCCTGCAGACCGGCTTCGCCGAGTACGCGAAATGTTTCGGTGGGCGCGGAAACTCCCCTGAGCTCTTGGGGGCCGAGCGACTCGAACTCGAACGCCATACCGGTTAGCCGATATACAGATTCGCTGACCACGATGCTGTCCGGCTCCGCGAGACCCTGCAGCCGCGCGGCCAGGTTCGGCGTCTGTCCAACTGCGAGCTGCTCGCTGCGCGCCCCGGTTCCGACCTGCCCGGTCACGACCAGGCCGGTGTGGATCCCGATGCGAACGGAGATGTCGAAGCCGTAGCGCTGCTTCCACTCTGGAGCCAACCGGCGTACGCCTTCGAGCATCGCGAGACCCGCGAGCACGGCGCGACGCGCATCGTCTTCATGTGCGCGGGGAAAGCCGAAGTAGGCGAGGATGCCGTCTCCCAAGAACTGCGCGACGCTCCCATCGAAGCGTGCGATCGCTTCATGGGCCGTCTCCTGATAGTGTTGGACCAGTTCTCTCAGCTCTTCCGGATCGAGATGCTCCGAGATTTTCGTCGAACCCACCAGATCGCAGAACAGCACGGAGAGCTGACGCCGCTCCGCTCGTGGGTCGCTGCGGGTCGGGTAGGCTGGATCAGTGGCTACGGATGCCGCGCTGTTGGTCGCTCCCCGCATTCGGTTCCCGCAGCCGCCGCAGAAACGAAACTCGCCTGGGCTCTCGAAACCACACTCGGAACAGCGCACTGGTGATTCTCCCGGTCGAATTGGAAGCATCTCATCGTCGACCGGTCTGCGCCACCCCCTCGGCCTATGGGATTTTCTTCCAATCGGATCTCTCTCCAAAGGGATATCTACCTGGAGCTTCGACTCGTAGTCATTACCCCTCGCAAGCGTGACGAGTCCGGGCACTCGAACGCGACGTAGGGTCGAGACAACGCTGAAACCAGACTGCGATGACGTTCCGTTCGTTCGCGCTGTGGTTCTCGATCGTGCTGTAGAGTAGTCGGGAGTGTTCGATTCCGGTGAGCTGAGAATCGGGTGCGTTGCGACGCCGGTGTGCCTCGCGATGTGCCTCGCGATGTGCCTCGGACACGAATGGCGATCAGGATCGACCTCTTCACTTATGGGGGGAAGCGTCATGCAGAGGGATGCGGAGCGGCCACTCGGTACGATTGCGCTCTCCTTGTCGGGAGGTGGGGTGCGCGCGGTTGGATTCCACCTCGGCACCTTGGCGTATCTCGAGCGCTTGGGTCTGCTTCAGGATGTGACGACTCTATCGACCGTCTCGGGTGGAAGCCTGGTCGGCATCGGCTACGCGGTATCGATCAAGCAAGGCAAGAGCTTCGCAGACTTCTATCATGATCTGATCTCGCACCTGCAAGCGGCGAACACGCTCGAGCTGATGCTGGGGCAGCTGGAGGGGGCGAATCCAGTTGCGCCATCGGGTCGTCGCAACATGGTAACCGCATTGGCTCAGGTCTACGATGACGCGTTTCCGTTCTTTGCGGGCGAGCGGTTCGACCTCTTCTGGAATGCGGAGCCCCGCATCCATCTCGAGGAGATCATCTTCAATGCGACCGAGTTCAAAACCGGGCAGGCCTTTCGGTTCCGTTACAGCCAGGCGAAGGCATGGAGTGGGAGTCATCGCGTCTCGTTGCCCGAGGACTTGGTCCGGAAGCTGCGCATGGCAGACATCATGGCAGCGTCCTCCTGCATTCCGGGAGGTCTCGAGCCGCTCCAGTTTCCGGACGATTTCCGCTGGCCGAGTGACGTGGAGCCGGGTGCACCACCGGCTCCCCTCGAGCAGCGCAGCGAGTGTACGGGTGTGCGAAAATGGTTGGACGAAACGATCGGAGAGGCCTCCGTCGCGTTGATGGACGGTGGGGTCTACGACAACCAGGGCATCGCGAGTGTACTGCTGGCTCTGCGCCAACGTCGCGAGGCGGGGACTTCATCGCCGTTTGCACGTGCTCGCAGGGCCGCCGAAGGAACCATCGGTTGGATCCAGGGGGAAGTACGCGAAGCCGGTTGGCTTCCCCTGATGACGCGACGTCACGCGCCGGTCGCCGCCGCGGCGGAGACGAAGGACGCTCTCGCCGATGCGCCGCCCTTCGTGCTCTCGCCGCCAGTGGAAGCGAGCGATCGGATGTGTCCGGTGTGCAAAGTGCCGCTCGAGGCTGTCGAGTACGAAGGCGTAGACGTCGACCAGTGTTCTCGCTGCCATGGTGTCTGGTTCGACGAAGGCGAGATCGAGCAGGCACTCGACGAAGAGACCGACCTGGGGCTGTTCGTGATCTCCGATGCGCCGTTGCGCTCGGATCCGGTCTACTCGAGTCCGGAGCTACCGCTGGACGCGCCGATCAGCTTGGCATGGCTGCGTCGCATCGGCATGATCCTCTACGCGCTCGGCTGTCTCTCGGTGGTCGGTGTGCTGTCGGATTTCGCGGTCGAGTGGATCGGGGGCGGCTGGACCATCGGCGAGCTCGTCGTGGAGTTGTTCTCGCTCGGGCTACCCCTCATGCTCGTTGCGGGGCTGGTCATCGCGCTGCGCTGGATCAATGGGAAGCTCGAACGGGTCTTGGCGCAGGTCCCCGGTCGCCGTTCCCGGACCTGGATGCAGCGCGTCACACTCAACGATCTCGCGCAGATGCTGGCGGTGCGTGGGCAGTCGTTGTTCTCGATGTCCAACGACATCTTCATGGACCGCATCCGCTTCCTCGGCTATGCGTTTCTCTACTCGCAGCGCAGCCTGCGGCATAGAATCCTGGCGAACGAGATCGATACGTTGCTGCGCACCCGATACTCGCGCGGACTCCCCGCGTGGCTCGAGCCTTCGGCTCAGATGACCGAGGTATTGATTCCGCGGGCGGCACACATGGGCACGAAGATCTGGACGGAGCCTCCAAAGGATGGACGGCGCAGTGATCTCGAGACGCTCGTCGCCTGCGGTCACGCGACGACCTGCTACAACCTGATCGCACATCTCTGGCTGCACGGACGCGACACTGCTGGTCGCTTCGAGTCCCCCGTGTTCGAGGCGCTCTTCCGACAGGCGGAGTCGGATTGGAAATTGCTCGTACGCGACGCCTATGCCCTGGTCGATCTCGGGCCGGGCGCTCGCGTCGATTGGCGACCTGCCCCGGATCTCACGACGCACAGGCCGCCGCCGGCGGAAGAGTCGCGACTTCCCGAGGCCCATAGCTGAATCGGGCGGACTGTCTCACTCCGAGAGTTGCTCGGCGAGAGGGGTCCCGCCGAGCAGCAGATCGCGGACCTGTGGCCGGCCGCTTGCATCGACGTCGACCAGAATTCTCGCGTTGCGAACACGCATCGCCTCGAAGAGGAGCCGCTCGGCTTCACCGGCCTTGGCCTCTGAGACATAGAAGCGGCGCAGCTGCTCGAGCTCGCGCGCTCGAACAAAGGCGCTGCACTGCGCGCGGGCTGTCGCACAGGTAGCCCTGCGTACGTCGGGAATCTCCCCCTCGACGGGGGTCGGCAAGCAGAGGCAGCAGTCCGAGCCCGAACAGCTCTCGATGTCGTTGCCTCGCGACAGCTCGATCCGGTAGCGAAGGTAGCGGCCTCGCAGAAGGTCTCGCGGGTCGTAGCCGCTGATCTCGAACTCCCAGGATCGTGAGCGACTGCGATGGAGCTCTGAGCGCACGATGCCCGCGGCGATCGCCACGAGTGGGAGGGCAACGGCGATGATCAGGAGTCTACGCTGCATGGGAGGTCTCGCGTTCGCCAGCGGTGAGGGCCGCCGCGAGCTCGGGCGACAATCGCTTCCAGATCCAGGCGAGGAGTAGGGTGAGGCTGCCGCCGATGATCATGCCGAGGCCGGTATCGAGCATCGAGCCGAAGACCTCGACGTACGCGATCACGATGCGTACGCCGATCAGTGCCGTCAGTGTGTTGAAACCGCGCAGGCTGCCCGCGTGCGCCGAGGTCCACGCGAGCGCCGCCAGGAGTGCGATCTGTAGCACCGCGCCGGCGGCAGGTGCACTACTGTGCTCGAACCCGGCTGTGCAGATCAGCGACCCGGTCGTCAGCACCAGGAAGGTCCGCACGCCCCAGTGACCGTTCGCATCGAGCTCTGGGAACAATGTGCGGGCGCAGGATGCGAGGCCGAACGCGATGGCTGCGCAGCCCAGCAGGCCGATTCCGAGCGTTTCTTCTGGGCGGATGTTTGAGTACCAGAGGAACTGCGCACCGAGCGCGGCGCTGATGCTGGTGAGGACCACGATGCCGCGAAAGCCCGCGGCCAGCTGCTCGCGCGCTCGGGTGATCCAAGCAATGCGCGAGAGGACGAGCAACGTCGCGGGAAGCGCAAAGGAGAGCAGCGCCGCCAGCTCGTCCTCGAGATTGTCCACGCGGCTGCGTGTATCGACCCAGCGGATCAGCGCCTTCGCCAGCAGCGCCAGGGTGGTGCCGAGGCCGATCGCCCAGAGCCCGCCGAGGAAGCGTCCGCGTCCGATCCACATCAAGGGAAGCGTGGACGCCGACCACACGCCGAGCCCCATCCATGTGGGACTCCCCAGCTGATAGATCTGTCCGACCAGCGCGATCGAAGCGAGCGTGAACAGGTAGTACACGATGCACAAGGTATCCGTGCGCCAGCCTGCAAGGTGCCGCGCCGATCGATACGTCAATACGGCGAGCGCAGCTCCCAAGCCGAGGTCGGCCCCGAGCTTCGCCGTCGCCGAGATCCCATCCCAGTTGGCGGCGACGATGGAGATCAAGCCTACGCCGATCGTGCCGGCGCCGATCGCGCTCATTCCGTAGAGCAGCGCGGGCCGTCGCTTGCTGGACTCGAACTCGGCGATCGCACTTGCGGTTGCCGAGTCGATCAGGCCGGCGTGCTGCCAGCGTTCCAATTGGGTGGACAAGCTCATGCAGAACGCTCAATGCAGCGAGTATGCCAGCAGCCGACGGTCGCAGGCAGCGCCGTACGCACGCCTAGGATGTCCTCTTGCAGCACGGATTGTGCGAGCTCGTACATCTCGTGTACGGCAACTTTCGGGAAGGGGAGTCCGTGAAAGCCGAGCGGTGAGCCGAGGTCACGCTCTACCTCGCCTTGTGTCGGCCCTTGCCGTGGCCCCTGGACTTGCTGCCATGCCCGTATCCGTGAAGCCCCTTCGGTAGATCGTCTTGCTCGATCGGGCTCCAGCCGCCGCTAGGACGAGCGCTCACCGACCAACGCCCGTCTTGGAGCCGGAAGTAGCGCCCGTCTCGGAAGAACACATCCGTCAGATCGACCACCACGTACAGGTCGAGTCCGCGATCGAAGCGCAGCTCCACTCCGTGCTGGCGGAACTTGCGCCGGAATCCATGTGCGGGCGCGTGGTCGGGTGGTCCGTTGCGGTGTTGTGAATTGGGCTCGAATGCGGGTGTGCTGGAACGAGTCGGAGCGATGGTGCAGCCCGCGATGCTGGTGCTCAGGCTGAGTGCGAGCATGTAGATCGATAGCTGTCTGGCACCTCGGGAGCGTTCGCGTTCGGACTTGAGTTCGGATTCGGGATTGAGACTCATGGGGTCGTCCTCTGGTCACGCGAATGGGACTCGCGTGGGTGTAGATCGAAACAGACGCAACTCGCAGCTGGCTGCAAATCGAGGTCGCCCTTGCAGCGCTGTGCATCGCCCCCTATCGGAGAGGACTTCGAGATCCTTGTGATCGCCACTCTCGCTGCGAGGCGCACACTCTGGCGCGCATAGTCGCTACTCCTCACGGTGTCCACGCGTAAGGGCGAGTGGGGTAAAGGGTGCGACAGAGCCCGAGTTGCGCATCGGTTGCCGGTCGGGTGCCTTTCAGCTCGCATCCCGAGCCTCAGGCTTTGCGACAAGGCAACCGATGGGAGAGATACGGTCCACTCGTGAAAGACACTTAGCCGAGAAAGGAATGCCGCGCGGGGGCGCCCAATGCGAATGACGCTCGGCCCCTCCTCGATAAAGGCAAACCTACGGAGACGTAGGGACGCAAAGCCAGTCGCCCTCCCGCCACGCGCGAAGGGTCGGACAGCTGCCGAAGGGAGTTCAATGGTGAGTCGTCAGTGGGTTGCATCGCGGAATATTGGCTTCCGACCTCGAGTCGAAGGTTCCGAGGCGGGCTTCTCGATCCTCGAGCTGATGATCGCGCTGGCGATCCTGGGCGTGATCGTCGCCCAGATGTCCGCCACGATCATCTCGCAAGGGACGACCGAGCGTTCGCAACGGCGCAAGCTCGAGACCCTCGATTCGGCTCGACTCAGCCTCGATCTGATCGCGGCGGACACGCGCAACGCCGGCTTCATGGTGCCAAGATGGGCGGGCGTCGCGGCGGTGGACGGTGTGGATGGGGGCGGCAATCCTGCCGCCGACCGCTTGTGCCTGAGCGACGCGTCCTACTTCGATCTTCCGGTGCCGGGCTCGGCAGCCACCACCGTGCTGGACCTCAAGACCGATCGCTACACCGGCGTGGCCGTGACCTCCCACAGCACGAGTGGGGGCTCGCGGGTGCTGCAGCTGCCCAGTCTGGATGTCGACGGCTTCGCGAAGCCCCCCACCTTTGCCGAGGACTTCAAGGAGGGAGAGGGAATCATCATTGCGAAGTCGGATGGTCAACCTACCTCGTTCCCAGCGAAGGGGTTGGCCACGCACTGTGCTCGGATCCTCGCGGTAAAGAAGACCGCGCCCCGCACAGTCACCTTGGCGGTCGGCCACGATTTTCCGGACCCGAACCTCTTTCCCGTCGGAGACCCGAACACGATCGCGGTGCCGGCGGTCGTGTACGAGGTCGTTACCGATCCCGCCGCTCCGACGGGCACCGGTCTGATGAGAAACGGAACACTCTTGGGGACCCTGGTGGAGGATCTCCAGGTCGAGCTTTGGGTCGACGTCTCGGGTACTCCGAACGGTGTCGTTGACGCGCCCACCGAGTTCCCCATCCACGACTTCAACTCGATGCCCCTCACGATGCGCGACTCGGCTCGCATTCGGCGGGTGCAGATCTCGGTGGTCGCGCGCGCTTCGATGCCCGAGACCGTGACGGGAAACTTCCGACGCCCGGCAGTCGCAAACCGCCCTGCGGGCGCGCCGGACGGTGTCAGCCGCAAGGTGCTCCAGGCGGCAGTCCTGCCACGCAACCTCTTGGAGCCCAACGTCTACGGAGAGGTGCCCTAGGGGATGGCACCGGAGGATTCGCCATGAGAAGACATCCATCGGAAGAGGGAATCGCGCTGCTGATCGCCCTGTTGTTCCTGCTGGTCATCTCGGCTCTCGGAGTGAACGCGCTGTCGCGCGCTCAGGAGGAGAATTCGTCCGGAGCATCGTCGAGGCACCGCGTGGTGAACCTGATGGCGGCGGATGCCGGGATCAAGCTCGCCCTGAATCAGCTCAATAGCTCGAGCGGATTTACGCTGGACACGCAGCCGATCAACATCGCCAGCCTGCAAGGTTCGTCGGTGATCGGCGCAACCAAGATCCGAAGTGGCGTGCTCGGGGACCCGACCCTGCTTCCGATCGAGTTCATCCAGTACGTGGCGGACGCAAAGGCCGGGAGCCAGCTCAACCAGGGGAGCGGCAACGGCGGTGGGGGACAGATCGCCATCTACCGCGTCAACATCGTCGCCGATAGTACCGCCGGTGGAAGCGTCCGTGTCCAAGCTCAGCTCGCGGTCGAGGCACCCAGCGTCGGCTACTGAGACCTGCTCGGCGCGAACGGCCGGCTAGCCGCGGCGCTTCACGAAGTCGAGCAGCAGTGAGGTGAACAGGTCTGGTCGGGACTGGACCGAGCCATGGCCCGTCATCTCCATGACGTGGAACTCGGAGTCGCGAACGATCGAGGCGATGCGTCGAGCCTCGGACAGGTTCGCGTCCTGGCGACCGCAGACGACCAGGGTGGGCACCTCGAGTCGAGCGAGCTCCGGGGTCGGGTCTGCCTGATCGACGTGGGCGGTGAGCGAGCGCATCGCTTCGCGTCGATCTCGGTGCTCGAACCAGGTGCGGCTGCGTACGGGCTCCACCAGTCCGGCGTCGGCGCGCAGCTGCTTGGCAGTCTGGTTCCCGCTGCGTTGGAGCTCCTGGTCCACGGGCTGGTCGAGCGAGACGTCGTAGAGCGCCAGCAAGTCCACGCGCGAGGGATGGCGTAAGGCGAAGCGCGCTGCGATCCGAGCGCCGTAGGCCATTCCACAGATGATGGCACGCTCGATCTGCTCGCGATCGAGGATCTCGGCCAGGTCGTCTGCATAGCGCTCGAAGCGATAGGACTCCCGCGGGCCTCCCTCGCTCTGTCCCGTGCCCCTCCAGTCGTGGCGAACGACCCGGAATCCAGCAGTGAGCCGATCGAGCGCTGGTGTCCAGCTCTCCAGGTTGCTGTAGGCGCCGTTCAGCAGTGCCAGCGGGCGCGCCTCGCGGGGGCCGTCGCAGGCCACGTGCAAGCGTAGACCATCGATCTCGAGAAATTCCTGCATGGGGGAGGAATGCTAGCGTTAATCGCCCCGTGCGGGCGGTCAGGTGACCGTCTGTTCCGGCTCGCGTGGAAAGCGCTTCCACTCGTCGCGCTCCAGCACGTCGCTGAGTCTCGAGGCCGCCTCCCATACGTCGATGAAGCGGGTGTAGAGCGGCGTGATGCCGAACCGCAAGGTATCGGGTGCGCGGAAGTCGCCGATCACCCCCTGCGAGATCAGCGCCTGAACGATCGGGAACGCGTCAGGGTGTCGGAACGACACCTGCGAGCCGCGAAGTGCTGGATCCAGCGGAGAACCGAGCTCTATCCCGTATCTGCCGCAACGCTCGCAGACGAGTCGGATCAGAAGCTCGGAGAGCCCGATGGCCTTCTGCCGCAGTGCCTGCAGATCGACCTCGTCGAAGACCTCGAGCGCCGCCTCGAGCGCGAGCAGCGAGAGTACCGGTGGGGTGCCGCAGCGCATGCGCGCCATTCCCTCGGCCGGGTCGAAGCCAGGCTCGAAGTCGAAGGGTCGCGCGTGCCCGAACCAGCCGGTCAGCGGTTGCTCGAGCCCGACCTGAAGCGGGCGACGCACGTAGAGATACGCGGGAGCGCCGGGGCCTCCACACAGAAATTTGTATCCACATCCCACCGCCAGGTCCACCGCCCAATCCGTCAGCTCGAGTGGCATGGTGCCGGCGCTGTGCGAGAGATCCACCAGAATCAGGGCACCGACAGTGTGCGCTGCACGGGTGAGCTCTGCGAGGGGATGCAATCTGCCACTTCGGTAGTCCACGTGGCTGAGTACGACCACGGCGACGTCGTCGCCGAGCTTGGCGAAGAGCTGCTCGGCGGGTACGCGATCGACGAAGTGGTGACCGTCGAGCCAGCGAGCCGCACTGTCGCTCATGTACAGGTTGGTCGGAAAGGCGTCGGCATCGATGAGAATGCGCGGGCGGCCGGGTCTGGCGTGCAGGGCGCTCGCAAGCTGCTTGAAGAGGTTGACCGAGGTGCTGTCGGCGACCTCGACCTCGTCGGGGTGCGCGCCGAGCAGAGGCGCGAGCCTGCGGGCCACGCGTTCCGAGGCCCCGAACCAGCTCGAATTCCAGCTCCGGATCAAGCCGCGGCCCCACTCTTGCTCGACGGCATGGCGCAGTCGTTCCGGCACGCAGCTCGGAAGGGCGCCAAGAGAATTCCCGTCGAGGTAGATCTGGTCGCAGGGGAGCTCGAAGCTCGACCGCAGGGCAGCCAGCGAGTCTTTGGAATCGAGAGCAAGGGCAGCAGAGCGGTTCACAGCGGACCTTCGAGCGGCGATTATGTCACACGCGCCGTAGATTCGCCCGATCGGTACTCGACGAACGGTACTCGAGACGGCCCAACACGAGATCGATCAACGATGGGAGTTTGGCTCGATGCAGCACGGTAGGTGGGGATGAACCAGCAAGGCGGGCCCGGACTCTCGATCGTCATTCCGACCTTGAACGAGGCGCAGCACCTACCGGCACTGCTCGCGCAGCTCGCAGCACAGGTAGGGGTTTCGCTCGAGGTGATCGTAGCCGACGGCGGCTCCACCGATGCGACGACGGACCGCGCGCAGGCGGGTGGCGCACGGGTCGTGAATGCCCCCCGAGGCCGCGGTGCCCAGATGAATCTCGGTGCTGCACGTGCGACGGCCGAGTACTTGCTCTTCTTGCACGCGGACTCCGGCTTGCCGGAGCCTCGCCTGCTGGTAGGTGCGCTGCGCGCGATCGAGAGTGCGCGCAGCGCCGCCCTCGATCCCGAGGCGGGCCACCGCATCGCTGGTCACTTCGCCCTGCGCTTCTCGCGGTCTGCGAACGGGCACGCGCGCTTCTTCCGCCACATGGAAGAGAAGACGGCCATGAACCGACGGGATACCATCAACGGCGACCAGGGAGTCCTGATTCCGAGGCGCTACTTCCGCGAGCTGGGCGGATTCGACGAGCAGCTTCCCTTCCTCGAGGATCAGCGCCTGGCTGCACGTATCTTCGATACAGGCTGCTGGATCGTGCTACCCGGGCACCTCGAGACCGCAGCGCGCCGCTTCGAGGCCCAAGGTCACCTACGCTTGTACACCTTGATGGCCATCATCATGGGGATGCACGCCGCGCAGGTCACGCCCTTCTTCGAACGAGCTCCGCGCGTGTACGCGGAACAGGGGCAGGCAGATCGGCTAGACGTGCGTCCCTACTTGACCTTGGTGCGTCGGATCCTGATCGAGGCGGGCCTCGTCGGTGCGGCTCGGATCAGCCTGAATGTCGGGCGGTATGTGCGACGTCAGTCCTGGCAGGTCTTCTTCTGGTGGGATGTGCTGATGCGCCCCTTGCTGGGGCCCGGACGCTACCCAGCGCTGCGCATTCACGATCGATATATCGAACCGGTGATCGACAATCGCGCGGCGGATGCGCTGGTGGCCGTCGCCGTTCCGCTCTGGTTTCTGTGCGTGCTCCCCATCGGATACGCAGCCGCGGACTGGATCCGGTCGCTCCGTCCAGCTCGCACACGAGAGCAGCCTCGTACGCGAGCCGATGAGTCCTCATAGGGGCGGCTTGGGGATGACGCCGCGCTGCAGGTCGCTCACCTGTGTCTCGGAGTAGGGGGGGCGCGTCAGGCTCGGGTCGTGTTGGTGGCAGCGTAGGTACTGGGCCAGATGGTGCATGCGCATGTGCACGCTGAGCGCATCGTCCTGCCGCTCGGACTCGGCTGTCGTCGTGAGCTCACCTTCCTGTCCCGAGGCGTGCGAGTTGGAGAGATCGCAGAGCAGCAGGTCGAGCTCACCCAGCGAGATCCGAATCAGCTCGGGAGGGATTCCGTGCTCGGTCGGCTGGCCGAGCGGTGTGGATCTGGAGCCATTGTGTGCAGAGAAGAACTGCTCATGAGCAAAGGTTTGCAGCACCTGGTCGGTGTGCGCGCGAAGCCGATCGAGATGCATTCGGATCTTGTGTCCGCGGCGCGTGAGCCAGTCCGCGATGCGTTCGAAGGCACCGCTCCCGTAGCGCGAATGTTCGCGAAAGCGTCGCTCCAGCTCGTCCGTGGTGGGCGCGCGTAGCTCGAACGCGGCTCCGACGCAGGACTGCAGGAGGCTCTGCTCGTATTGGCTGAGGAGCACGTTGGCCAGCAGGATGCGCTCCTCGCGCAGCTTGTTGTTCGATTCGAACAGCGCCAGGTGATAGCTCCGAAACGCGCGACTCAAGGTCGCTTCACCGGGCGCTTCCTGCAGGAAGCGGCAGAAGCGATCGATATCGGCCTGCTTGAACTCGCTCGCCTGGCCGAACGTGGCGAGAAAGCGTGCGAACGCGAGTCCGATCTCGGAGAATGCCGTCAGATTCCACTCGGATACGTCCGAGCAGATGCGCTCGAGTGCGGCTCGCGGGTAGAGCAGCTCCCACACGATGTGGCGGATCTGAGCACGGCTGTTTCCTGTGCCGCGCGCACTCCAGCTACGAACCAGTGGATCCAGCTGAGCATCCACTTCGCGAGAGCTGCCGAATTCTCCTTCGAGCTGCTCGAGGAACGAGTCCACTCGGATCACCTGACCCGCGTGTTTGGAGGTCCAGCACGCAAAGCTACACCAATTCGCTGCCGGTCCCAGAAGATCACGGGCTGCGAGCGACAGCTCGTGATAGCACTGCGTGATCCGGAGATTTCGCAGCACGGGGTCCTCTAGGCCGGCGATGCGCGCCAGATCGGCGATGCTCGGCACTCGGAATCCCTGCTCGCGTCCGCTCGATGCGGACGGCTCCGGTGACGTCGTGGCCCGTTGTTGCGCCACCCCGTGGTGTGGATCAGTCACTCGATGCTCCTGTTCCCAACGCGTGACGTTGGTGCGCTTCTGCCTATGATGCAGACTCGGGCTCCGCTCGGACAGTGGCCAGGCTGGAGTTTGCTCGGTCGTGCGGCGGAAACTTCCTTGGTCTTGTGCGCTTGGTTCCGAGTGGCGGGCGCGTCCATTCGTGCGAGGTCGATCACGTGTGCTCGCCTAGAGCTCACCGGTGGGACTCGGCGCCGGTTGCCCGGTGTGTCCAAGAACCGTGAGGGGAAATGGCTTCGGACCTCGCGGATGCGCACGCGGCCGGCCCAACTGCTCAAGCACAGGCCGAATCTCGCCGTTTGAGCTGAGCGAATGTCCGCTCCACGACGCGACACCGAGACCGGTGGGCTCGAGCTCGCCGAACCGGAACGACGAGCTGGCTCTGAGCCTACGAACCGAGTCTGGCGACTCATCTGTGGGATCGTGATCGCTAGCCTTTCCGCTCATCTGGGCATCCTCGTCCTGAGTGCGACCGTGCTGGGCGATTTGCGCTTCGAGAACTATCCGATGCACGCCGTGGTGGAAGTGGGTGGAGCGGCCATCGGGGTCTTGGTGGCCGCTATCCTCATCCTGCAGCTACGCCAACAGCGTGGTCCCGGTCACGCGGTGTGGATCACCGCTGCACTGCTGGCGATGTCTACTCTGGACGGCGTCCACGGTGTCCTGGCACCGGGGCAGTCCTTCGTGTTCCTGCACAGTGCGGCTACCCTCGGCGGTGGGATTCTGTTCTCTCTGAGCTGGCTACCGAGGCAGCCGAGCCCGAGGGTGCGCCGTCTCGTCTGGTCGGGTTCACTCGGGCTGAGTGTCGGCCTGAGCTGTTGGGCGTTGGCTGCTCCCGAGAGTCTCCCCGTGATGGTTCGAGGGCGCGAGTTCACGTCAGTTGCGCTCTTCATGAACGTTGCAGGAGGCGTCCTACTGATCGCTGCGGCCGTGCGCTTCCTGATGGACTTCAAAGCTCGCGAGAACGACGACGACCTGCTCTTCTCGATGCACTGCCTGCTCTTCGGCGCCGCAGCGATCATGTTCGAGCAGTCCAGCTTGTGGGATGCGGCGTGGTGGGGATGGCATCTGCTCAGGATGGCGGCCTACGCGGTCGCCCTCTGGTTTGCGATGCGATCCGATCTGCACGCAATGTTCTCCGAAGCAGTAGGCGAGGACCCCGTCCGTATCGCGCATGAGGAACTGGCGGCTCCGTTCGCAGGGCTTCCCGGCTGGCTGGTCGCGATCGTCGCAGTGCTGTGCGTGCTGCCCAGCCTGGCTGGGTGGGTCGGGTCAGAGCTGACGACCGGCGGCGTGGAGCGCGGGGAGCTCATCCGGATCGGTGCGGACGAGGCGATGACGGTGACTCGGATATTCGCCGCATCTTTGTCGTCGCAGCTCGATCTGCTGCTGGATGGGTCTGCGGTAGCAGTGGCGATGTTCGCGGCGCTTCTCGCGTTGGTGCACTTCCGTCTTCAGGGTGATCCGGTGACCCTGATCATTGGGGCCTCCATGTTGGTGGCGGTGCTTCTCGATGGAGCGCATACCATGATTTCCGCAGGCACCCTGCACACCGAGGCTCTACCCGCGCGCCTGATGTCGCTCACTTGGACGCTCTCGCGCATCTGCAACGCAGCCCTGCCGATGCTCGCCTTCCTCTTGATCTTCTTCGTGCGGCGCGCGCAGGTCGATGTCGTGCTCTGGTCCATCGCCATCGTGTCGTTCGTAGCACTCTGTGGTTTCTCGATCGTCGTGTCCGATCTCGGTACTGGCCCATCCGCGGCGGGAGACCGGTTCGACCCGAGCGCCGTCTCGGTCGCCTCGTGGGATCTCTATCTTCTCGCCGTGTATGTGATGTCGGGTGTGCTGGTCTATCCGCTGCTTCACGGCTTGGTGCACACTGGACTGGCGCAGGCGCTCTGGCTCAGCGTGCTCCCCAACATGTTCGCCGAGATCCACATGCTGATCGGGGATGCCCAACTGGATGGCTTCCACTACCGCTCCGCCCACGGTCTGCGCACATTGGCGTACATGGTTCCGTGTGCGGGCTTGATCTTCGACTACATGGCGACCTATCGGCGTGCCAACTCGTCGGAGCGAATCGTTCGGGAGCAGTTCGAGAGTGCGCAGCGCGCGCGTCTGCGCTTCGAGCAGGCGCTGGAGGGGCTGCCGGTGAGCATCCTGGCGGTCGACCCTGAGGGCGCGATCGTACTCGCGAACGCAGAGGCCGAGCGAACGTTCGGATATTTGCGAGACGAGCTTCGCGGGCAGTCGATCGAGATCCTCGTCCCCGAGAGCGTGCGCACCGCACACACCGGGTACCGCGCTCGCTACCTGGGTGAGGATCGACGCCGATCGATGGGGCAGGGCCGCGACTTGCGGGGCGTGCGCCGTGACGGCAGCGAGTTTCCGGTCGAGGTCGCCCTGAATCCGATCGCCACGGAGGAAGGTCGTTGGGTGTTGGCGGCGGCGATCGATACATCGGAGCTGCACCGACATCGGCGTGAGCTGATCGATCGCACGCGGAGCCTCGAGCGATCCAATGCCGATCTCGAGCAATTCGCCTATATCGCCTCGCATGATCTTCAGGAGCCGATCCGGATGGTCGCCAGCTACGCACAGCTGCTGGAGTCTCGCTACGCCGAACACCTGGACGAGCGTGCTCTCAAGTACCTGAGCTATGTGATCAGTGGGGCCAAGCGCATGCAGCAGCTCGTGAGCTCTCTGCTCCTGTACTCCCGCGCCGAGTCTGCCAGCTGCGAGGCGCTTCCGACGGATGCGTCCACCGCTGCCCAAGCTGCGCTCGAGAACCTGACCGTTCGAATCCAGGAGTCCAGGGCTGTCGTGGAGTGTTCGAAGCTGCCTGTGGTCCAGTGCGACCCGGTGCAGCTGACACAGCTCTTCCAGAATCTGATCGGAAACGGCATCAAGTTCAACCACAGCGATCCGCCGAGGATCCAGATCTCCTCGCAGCCGGTCGGCGACCGCTTCATCGTGTTCAAGGTCGCAGACAACGGGATCGGGATCGCTCCTCAGCATCAATCCAAGATCTTCGGGATTTTCTCTCGTTTGCACAGCCGGGAAGCCTATGCGGGAACCGGTCTCGGGCTTGCGATCACGCGCAAGATCGTGGAGCGGAATCAAGGCGAGATCTGGCTCGAGTCCGTGCCGGATGAAGGCTCGACCTTCTACTTCACGTTGCCCATCGCAGATGACGCCGAGCGAGAAAAGCCGTCTTCGGAGTCGTGAAGCTCGGCAGAGGCGGCGGGCCTGAACCGAGGCTTCTCCTCTTGATGTGCGTCAGTGGGGCAGAGCTTCGGTGCTGGGCGGCACGCGCTCGCTGTAATAGTCTCGGACCCACTTCTCGAAGCAGTCCGCCGCGATCGGCTTGCTGATGAAATATCCCTGGATCAGGTCGCACTCGAGCTCTTCGAGCAGCCTGAGACAGCTCTCGTCCTCCACCCCCTCGGCGACGATCTGCAACCCCATGCTGTGTCCGATCTCGATGGCAGCGCGGACGATACACGCATCCTCCGAATCCTGCTTCAGGTTCTGGACGAATGTCTTGTCGATCTTCAGCTCGTCCACTGGCATTCGCTTGAGCTGAGCGAGTGAGGACTGCCCAGTTCCGAAGTCGTCGAGCGCGATCGAGATGCCGCTGTCGTGCAGCGTCTTCAAGGTGCGAATCGACTGGGACAGGTTTTCGATCATAGCTGTCTCGGTGACTTCCAAGAGGAGGCACGAGGCGGGAACCTTGTGTCTCGAGAGGGACTCGGAGACGTACCCGAGAGTCGAATCGTGAGCCAGGTCGAGCGCGGAGAGATTGACCGCCACGGCCACGTTCAACCCGTTCGCTCGCCACTCGGCGCAGTGTCTGAGCGCGGTATCGAGAGCGAATCGAGTGATCGCGTGAATATGGCCTGACTCCTCGGCGAGAGGGATGAATTCGTCAGGGGAAACGGTCCCCAGCTTGCTGCTCGTCCACCGGAGTAGGGCCTCGACCTGTACGACGTCTCGCGAGGGGAGTGCGATCTTCGGCTGGTAGTACAAGGTGAACTCGCCCTTGCTGAGCCCATTGGACAGCTCCTCGATCACCGCGAGGCGGCGCAGATGCTGCTCGTCTTGGCCATGTTCGTACAGCGCAATCGGCCACGTCGCGCGCTTGGCTCCGTACAGCGCGATGTCGGCCCGGCGGAGCAGCACGTCCGAACGCGAGCCGTGCTCGGGATGCACGGCGATGCCTACGCTCAGGTTTATGGACACCCGCAGGTCGCTCACAGAGACCGAGTCGGAGAGCCCTCGAGCCAGCTGCTCTGCCACCGAGCGGGCGGATTCGGCGTCGTGGTGCGCAAGGATCATCATGAATTCGTCGCCGCCGAGGCGCACGGCTGTATCGACCTCGCGTGTTCGGTCCGAGATCGCATCTGCGACGGCTTGTAGCACTCGGTCGCCCATGTGATGTCCGAGTTTGTCGTTGATCTCCTTGAAGCGATCGATGCTCAAGATCAGGACGGCGACTGGGGCGTCTTCCGTGGCTCGGCGGATCGTCGCGTCCAGTCGGTCGTGTGCCACGACGCGGCTGTAGAGTCCGGTCAGGCGATCGTGCGACGACTGATAGACGATCTGTGCCTGCCGAGCCGAGATCCCTTGCTGCATCTCGTTGAACGCCTCTGCGAGGGTCGCCATCTCGTCGCGGCTCGTGATTCGAACCGGCTTATCGTAGTCGCCCTGGGAGATGCGCTGTGCTGCCTCCATCAGGGCTTGAACCGGGCGGGTGATGCTGCGAGCGAGCATGCTTGCAACGAGCGTAGAGATGGCCAGGGCGATCAGTGTGAGCGCCACCAGGATCGTACGCAGTCGGCGATGGCTCTTCAGGGCTTCACTGCGCGAGGCCTGTAGCATGACGTGGAACGACGGGCCATCCGGTGAAGATGCGTCACCGAGCGGAATGAACTGTGTAAGGTAGTCAGTCGTGTCGAGCACGAACGGGCGGCTGGCTTCCTGGACGATACGAGCTTCTGCGAGCTGCTCCTGGACGCGGTTGCGTTGCGAGGCCATCAAGCTCGAGGCGACGAGCAGATGACGTCTCGACTCGTCCTGGGTCAAGAAGGAGACTTCGAGGAGTGTCTTGCGTTTGACACTTCGCGCGACATCATCGTCGATCATGAAGCCCATGCAGAGCCATGCCAGGTGAAGTGGGCCGTACACGGGCATCACGACGACCTGATAGAGAGAGCCGTCGAGCATGACGATTCCGACCGCTCGACGTTCGGACTTCGCGCGCGCGAGCAGCGCGCGTACCGGGTGGTGCTCGACCTTCTCCTGTAGTTGACCGTGTCCTGCCACGATGGTGCCGTCGAGCTTGACGAGGAGTGCCAAGTCGGCACCGACTCGCGCCCCGTGGTTCACGAGCGCTGAGGAGATCGTGCGCGACTCTTGAGTAGCGATGGCTTCGATGAAGGCGAAGTCACGACTGAGAATCTGAACCCAGTTCAAGAGCTTCGATTCGCGATCGGACATGTCGGCGCGGAACACCGTGGTTCCGATCTCGAATTGCTCCCGCGTGCGTCGGGCGGCATCCTGACCCGTGATGCTGATGACGGCGAGGACGGTGGCGCACTGGATGAGCGCGATCAGTCCGGCGAAGGGGACGAGAATCTTGGACTGAAACCGGATCCGCATACTGGAGTCCGGCCTCAATCCTTGCTTGCGGGCGTGGCCAGCTCAGCAAGAGGGGGAGGGCCCGTGAGGTGGATGTCGAGCGAGAGTCGATGCGGTTCGCCCGCGCTCGCCTCTATCCGAAGCGGCTCTGATGCATCGCGCTGCCTCGGATGCCACAGCTCGAGGCGATAGGGACCCTCGGGAAGCTCGCGGATCTCGGCCTTGCCGAGGGAGTCCGTGACCGCGAAGAAGGGCGTGTCGACGACGTAGATGTAGCCGAGCATGTGGTCGTGAATGTTGCACCCGAGCACCACCTCGCCTGGCTTGTCGAACTCGATCGCGCTCTGGGGAACTCCGCTGTAGAGCTTGAGCTCGAAGGGCTTGGGGCGCGAGAACGAGTACACGTGATGGCGCACGTTGTCGCTGTTCGGAAACCTGACCAGCGTGCCGGTGCGAACCGGCAGAACGTGCGGAACGAACTGCTCGTTGCGCTGATCCATCTCGGCAGCTGGCATCTCTCTCTTTTCAGGTGAGATGGGCGCCTTGCCCTCCCAGTACAAGGTGATCACCGCATGTTGCACGACGTTGCGGTCCTGATCTCGCACCTCGATGCGGTACTCCCCTGCGTGTGCCATCTGGAGAAGGCCGAGGCTGAGAACCATTCCCAGGAGCGTGCTGCACAGCATGCTCGGTCTCGCGAGCTGACGGTACGTTCTACCCATAGGAGTGCTTTCCTCTGCACCTACGTCCGGCGCCTGCGACAACTTGACGCGCCGGCTCGAAAATTCCACGGCGCTGCTCGCGGGTGCAGCTCGAGTGCAGCACGGTTGCGATCCAGGTTCTCTGCGCGTGCAGCTCGCGCGCATGTCTGGAGTCAAGCACAGGGAGAGCGAATCCGATCCGGAAGACCTGGGAGCTATGTCGGTGGTGGGGGGGGCGATGAGATGCGGCGCCTCTCGAAGCCCACGTCCGAGTAGCCCTCCGCGAGGTGAATCGATGCTCGTCAGAGGAGCGGAACTGTTCTTCGAGCTGACTGTCCCGGAGGGCGCGCAAGGTTCGCGCGAGCGCTGCGTGGTGGTCCAAGCCAGCGAGGACACGGCGCGTCTGCGGTTCGTCGAGACGTCGCCTCTGCTCTCGGTGGGAGATCGCGGTCGGGCCTACTTCGAGGGCGAACAGGGTTTCGGATCTCGCGAGGTCTCGGTGCGCGAGGTCGACCCCGACTGCGGCGAGTGTCTGATCCGACTCATCGGCGAGATGCAGCCCGCGCCGACGCGGGAGTTCTACCGAGTGCCCGTCGCAGAGATGGATCTCTGGTGCGGATTCGGCGGGGAGAAGTGTCGGATCTCCACCTTGAGCCCGGGTGGTCTCGGAGTTCTGTCGCAGCGGGGCCACGGGATCGGGGCGCTCGTGGAGCTCGTGCTGTACTCGGGCGTCCAGAGCGATCTCGGGCGGGTTCGCGTCGTGAACCGGGCTGCAGTGGAGGGGGGAGAGACCTTGTACGGGCTCCGGCTGGCCCCGGCCGTGCTCGACGACGGCTCGCGGCTTGCCGAGGCACTGGCTCGGCTGACTGCAGAGGTGCAGCGCTTGAAGCTGCGTCGAGAGCGCCAGGACTGATACATGGCGGCGCTGGCCGCACCTAGTGTGTATGCTGAGGCGGTTCTCGAGCGGTCCTGTTCCCGCGTGGGCCGGATCGTTCTTCGAATTCAGGAGGATTCCATCGTGCCAAGCGCGCCGCCAGCGCCCGAAGACGTACAAGGTCCGCCAGCAGACGCGGAGACCACGAGTTCGGGTCTCGCCAGCAAGGTCATCCGATCTGGGACGGGAGATCGCTGTCCGAGAGCGGACGATACGGTCGAGGTTCACTACAGCGGTTGGACGACCGATGGACAGCTCTTCGACTCGTCGGTAGCACGCGGCGAGACGATCTCGTTCAACCTCCGCCAAGTGATCGCTGGGTGGACGGAGGGAGTTCAGCTGATGCGCGTCGGTGAGCAGCGCCGCCTCTGGATTCCCGAGAAGCTGGCCTACCAGGGACAGCCCGGAGCTCCAGCCGGCATGCTGGTCTTCGACGTCGAGCTGATCTCCATCCGCTAGCGGTTCATCCAGGTTGCTCCCCTGCCGATGAGTGCTCGATGGGTCGGGCCCAAGCGCGCTTCGTGCTCTCGGAGGAGCACCCGATTCGGCTGTATCCTCTGGGGGTCGCCTCCATAGCCGGCGGACCCGTCGCCACGGTGAGCGACTTCTGTTACTCCGTGGAAGTCGCCGGCCCGAAGGGAGTCTCCTGCCAGTTGGCCCATGCATTCGGCGACTTCGTCTGTGCGCACCGCCTTCTCTCCACCGAGGAGGTCGTGTTCGAGCGGATCACGCGTGGCGGCTACCTCGTGCATCAGTCCCCTGAGCTCGTCTTGACACCTCGGCAGCGAGAGCGCGCCCTCGAGCTAGCGTTAAAGCGTAGTCATTCAGCTGGAATGCAGCAGCCCTACTACCCGCTGACCAAGCGGCTCGGCGCGCTCAACTGTACGTCGCACGTCTTCGTCGTGCTCGATGACGTGCTCGCCGAGCGGTACTCGCTCGTTCAGAGGATCGTCTCGAAGCTGCTCTGGCGACTACCGATCCAGCTGCGCAGCTACCTCAGGCTGCGCAGCGCGATCGAAGCGGGCGTTCAGATGCCGACCCTCAACGAGGAGTTCGAAGCGCTCGCTGCGAGCGCCGAACTCACCGCTCGACTGCGGCAGCAGAGCAGCAGCTCGAGCCGGACCTTCGCGGCACCCTGCTAGCGCGGATATCTCACCATCCCGGTGGAGAGGCTCGGGAATCGCGGCCGCCGGGCCGTTTGAGTCCGCGAGGAGGCCCGGCAGACGCGAGTCCAGAGCCATCGCAGGAACCTGGTGAAACATCCCTGCTAGTCGGTCTGCGCTGTCTGCGCTGGACCCGAGCGAATCAGGTAGTCGAAAGCTCCCAGGGCCGCATTCGCCCCATCTCCCATGGCAATGACGATCTGCTTGGTCGGGCTGGTCGTGGCATCGCCCGCAGCGAAGATGCCCGGAGCCGACGTGCGCCCGCGCGCATCCACCTGGACCTCCCCGCGTGGGTCGAGCTCGACCCTGCTTCCACGCAACCACTCGCTATTCGGTACCAACCCGATCTGTACGAAGACGCCATCGAGCTCGAGTGGGTCCGACTTGCCACTTTCTCGATCGCGCAGTACGGCTCCGGTCACTCCGCGGCCGTTTCCCAGGATCTCGGTGGTTTCGGTGTTGACCCGGACCTCTACGTTGGGCAACGAGCGAGCTCGGTCCTGTAGGACTTGGTCGGCGCGCAGCTCGCGGTCGAACTCGATCAAGGTGACATGCTCTACGATGCCGGCCAGGTCGATGGCTGCTTCCACTCCCGAGTTGCCGCCGCCGATCACCGCGACTCGTTTCCCGCGGAACAGAGGGCCGTCACAGTGGGGGCAGTATGCGACTCCCCGGTTGCGATATTCGGCTTCGCCGGGGACTCCCAGGTTGCGCCAGCGCGCGCCCGTCGCCACGACGACGACGCGCGCGCGTAGGACTGCGCCCGATTCGAGCTTGGCGTGTACGAAGCCGTCGGGACTCTTCTCGGCGTCGAGCAGCTCGCTTACGCGCTGCTCGAGCATCAGGTCGACTTCGTAGCGACGTACGTGCGCTTCGAGCTGGCGCGTGAGGGTGGGCCCCTCGGTCTCCTGGACGGAAATGAAGTTCTCGATCGAGAGGGTATCCATCAGCTGCCCGCCGAAGCGCTCTGCGACGAGACCCGTTCGAATGCCTTTGCGCGCGCAGTAGATGGCTGCAGCAGATCCCGCGGGACCTCCACCGATGATCAACGCATCGAATGGGCCCTTCTGCGAGAGCAGTTTGGCTTGCCTGCGTGCGACTGTCGTATCGAGCTTTTCGAGGATCTGCTCCGCGCTGATCGCACCCTGGGCGAAGGGTTCGCCGTTCTCGAACACCGTGGGTACGGCTCGTACGTTGCGCGCTTCCACCTCGCTTTGGAAGAGCGCTCCATCGACCATCGTGTGGGAGATGTGTGGATTCAGCAGTGCGAAGACGTTCAGGGCCTGTACCACTCCGGGGCACGTCTGACACGAGAGCGAGACGAAGGTCTCGAAATCTCGGGGCTCGCGGAGCGCTTCGATCGCGCTTCGGACCTCGGGATCGAGCACTGGCGGGTGTCCACCGGTCTGAAGGATGGCCAGCACCAGAGAAGAGAACTCATGCCCGAGCGGCAGCCCCGAGAATCGGAGCCGTCCGCGGGTGCCGGGTGTCCCGACCGCGAACGTTGGCAAACGGGCGGCCGCGACCGAGCCCTCTCGCCAGGTCAGCTGATCCGAGAGCGCGGTCAACTCGGTCAGAAGCTCGCGCACGCGTTCGGATGCTTCGCTCGAGTCCAGCTCCGCTACGAGCTCGATCGGTTGGGACAGCTTCTCGAAGTGTTGGCGCAGTTGCGACTGCATGCTCACATCCAACATGGGATTCCTCCAGTGATTCAGGATCTTGACGACCCGCGAGGGGCACCTCGCGGTAGCCTTGGGGAGACCTCGAATGGAGGGAGCGCGCTCCCTCCGTGTGGAGCGCGCTCCGGGCCAGGGGTCAGATCTTGCCGACGAGATCGAGCGAGGGCTTGAGCGTCTCTTCGCCTGGGGTCCACTTGGCGGGGCATACCTCGCCGTCGTGGGAGGCAACGTACTGGGCTGCCTGGACCTTCCGCACCAGCTCTGCCGCCGAGCGCCCGATCCCGAGGTCGTGGATCTCGGCGACCTTGATCTCTCCCTCGGGGTTGACCACGAAGGTCCCGCGCAGCGCCAGGCCCTGCTCCTCGATCATCACGTCGAAGTTGCGCGTGATCGTGCCGGTCGGGTCGCCGACCATCGGGAACTGGATCTTCTTGATCGTATCCGATGCGTCGTGCCACGCCTTGTGGGTGAAGTGGGTATCCGTGGAGACGGAGTAGACCTCGACTCCCATCGACTTGAGCTGGTCGTAGTGATCCGCCAGGTCTCCGAGCTCCGTCGGACAGACGAACGTGAAGTCTGCCGGATAGAAGAACACGATGGACCAGCGCCCGAGCAGAGACTGGTCCGTCAGCTCGATGAACTCTCCGTTCGCGTAGGCGGTTGCTCGAAATGGCTTGATCTTGCTGTTGATGATCGACATGTGAACTCCTTCCACGTTTGTTGCGCACGCGGTCCGTACGAGTGCGTGGAGCGCTGCGAGAGCCGACCGCCCGCTCTGGGGTGCCACCGCGCTCTCCGCCACCGCGCTCCAAATTGTGTTCGAGGAGAAGTTCGGCTCCTCGCGTGGATTCGTCCAATTGATTGTTATTTGTAGAATGATCTAAAAATCTAATTGATCAGGGGTGCACCCCCGCCGTGGTGCGGTGCATAGAGGCGGTCCGCGCGATCGGGTAGACTCGTGGCCGATGCAGTACTTGGAGCGGATCCTACGTGCTCGGGTCTACGACGTTGCGATCGAGTCGCCGCTCGAGCTGGCGCCGCGCCTGTCGGCCCGATTGGGGGTGCGCGTCCTGCTCAAGCGCGAGGAGCTCCAGCCGCGGGTCTCGTGCTTCAAGCTGCGTGGCGCGTACAACATGATGGCGCAGCTGCCCGACGCGGTGCGCAAGCAAGGCGTGGTCGCCAGCTCCGCGGGGAATCATGCGCAGGGGGTGGCGCTCGCCGCAGAGCGCTTGGGAGTGCGCGCGCTCGTGTACGTCCCCGAGACCGCCCCGGCGATCAAGCTACGAGCAGTCGAGGCGCTCGGGGCCGAGGTGCGCATCGTGGCCGGTAGTTACGACGACGCGCAAGCCGCAGCATTGCGCACGGCGCGCGATCAAGGACTGAGCTTCGTGCCGCCCTTCGATCATCCGGATGTCATCGCTGGTCAGGGCACGATCGCCATGGAGCTCATGCGGCAGCACCCCGAGCCGATTCGCGCGGTCTTCGTGCCGGTGGGCGGAGGCGGACTGATCGCTGGCGTAGCTGCGTATCTGAAGGCGTTGCGCCCCGAGATAGCCATCATCGGCGTGGAGCCCGAGGATGCCGCGGGAATGACCGCATCGCTACGCGGCGGGAAGCGGATCGAGCTCGACCAGGTCGGTGTGTTCGCGGATGGAGTCGCCGTGCGCCAGGTCGGAGCGGAGCCCTATCGACTCTGCGAGCAGCTCATCGACGACATGATCGAGGTGGATACCGACGAGATCTGCGCGGCGATCAAGGATATCTACGAGGATACGCGCGGCATCGTGGAGCCTGCGGGTGCGCTCGCCGTGGCTGGTTTGAAGAAGTGGGTGTACTCCAGCCAAGATCTGGGCGGCACATTCGTCTGTATCAACAGCGGCGCAAACATGAACTTCGACCGTCTGCGCCACGTCGCCGAGCGAGCCGAGCTCGGAGAAGGGCGCGAGGCGATTCTCGCGGTCGACATCCCCGAGCGTCCAGGCAGCTTCCGTGCCTTCTGCAAAGCCATCGGGCGACGTCAGGTTACGGAGTTCAACTATCGCTTTGCAGCTGCCGAGGTGGCGCACGTCTTCGTCGGTGTGGAGCTCAAGCACGGTAGCTCGGAGCGCGACCAGATCATCGATGCGCTCGAGCGCGAAGGCTATGCCGTGACCGATCTGAGTCACAACGAATTCGCAAAGCTGCACACGCGTCATCTGGTCGGCGGGGTCTCCGAGCGTGCGCGCGACGAGCGCGTGTTCCGCTTCGAGTTTCCGGAGCGGCCGGGCGCGCTGCTCAGGTTCCTCGACGCCGTGGGAGAGCGCTGGAACATCAGCCTTTTCCACTACCGAAACCATGGGTCGGACTACGGCCGGGTTTGCGCCGGTATCCAGGTTCCCGACAGGGAGCTCGATGAGCTCCAGGCCCATCTTCGGGGCCTTGGCTACACGTACGTCGATGAGACTTCGAATCCGGCCTACCGGCTCTTTCTCGCCGGCGCTCGCGCTCGACTGGACTGACTGGGCTCAAGGAGCTCGCGCGCGAGCAGCCTCGGTAGGGCTAGCTCGCGTCGTGGAAGATGATCCCCAGGGTGTGTCTACTCCCTGATCGAATCTGACTCACACCGTGGCGCATCTGCGCGCGGCTGTAGCCGCGTGGGCTCGACACGGGGCGCTCGCGTACCGCGAAGATCGCCGCGTCTCCTTTGTTCAAGGTCAGGACGAGGGGTCGAGATTGCATGCGGGCTCGTTGCTCGGTCAACACGAGCTCTCCTCCGGTGAAGTCGGTCGCGGGAGACGACAGCAGCAGGACCAGCTGCAGGGGGAAGACGTGCTCTCCGTACAGGTCCTGGTGTAGGCGGTTGTAGTCTCCAGCCGTGTACTTCAGCATCAGCGGCGTGGGGCGTTTCTGCCCGGCAAGGTGGCAGCTTGCAAGGAACCCCGACAGCTGTTCGGGAAAGCGCGCCTCGCGACCGAGCGCGGCTTGCCAGCGATTCGCGATGGGTGCGAGCCTGGGGTACAAGGTCTGGCGTAGCTCCTCGACCGGGGTGGGGAGCGGATAGGCGAAGTACTTGTACTCTCCGCGGCCGTAGGCGTGCTGATCCATGCGGATGCGTTTGCGAAACCGCTCTTCCGAGTCGTAGAGGCTCGCGAGCAGGTCACATTCGGCCACGCTCGCGAGCGCAGGCAGGGTCGCCGCGCCCTGTGCATCGAGCTCGAGCTCGAGTTGGCTCCACGAGTCGTCCGAGGGCCAGTTCACAGTGGTGGGTTGCGGCTCGCGATCTCGCGCGCCGCTTCTGCGACCGTGGCGATGTCCGAGAACTCCGACCGCTCGAGCACCAGGGAGCGGCCGAGCTCGAGGCCGTTGCGCTCGCACCGTGCTCGCGTGTCGGGGCTCGAGATCCACTCGAGATCGATGTTGTGAGCGAGCCCGACGATCCGCCGGATCATCTTCGCGCCGGCGAACCCGAGCGCATCCTCGAACACGCGCCTCAGGTAGCGATCCTGCGCGCTCTCCAGTGCTTCGGGATCGCTCGCGAAGAAGGTACTCGGAAAGGCGTCGCCAGCGTGCTCCTTGGACCAGAGCACGCGAAAGCCGTGTTCGAACTCGTGCCAGACCCGGGTCAGCTGGTCGAGTACCCATT
Organism: Pseudomonadota bacterium; assembly: GCA_003247575.1. Classification (GTDB taxonomy): domain Bacteria; phylum Myxococcota_A; class UBA9160; order SZUA-336; family SZUA-336; genus SZUA-336. Next base: position 62,239 of record QJZC01000034.1, on the reverse strand, counting down.
CCGCATAGTCCGTGCGCGGATCCTGCGCCGTCGCGTGGCCCGGCTGGCTCAGATAGTTCAGGAGTAGATTGCCGATCACGGCGCCCAGATCGAACCCGATGGGGCCGCAGAATGCGAATTCGGGATCGATCACCTTCGTGTCGTCCACGGTGACCATGATCGACCCCGTGTGCAGATCGCCGTGGATCAAGGCCTGTGATCGGCACAGAAAGATTTCTTTGAGCTCACAGATCGCGATCTTCAGCGGCCGGTCGGCGCGCAGGCGCAGCACGTCGGAGTCGAGCTGTGGCGTGGTCCAACGATTGTTCTCGGCCTCGAGGTACGGCTCCGTGAACACCAGATCTTCCGTGATCTTGCAGAGGGCGGTGTTGGGTGCGAAGCGTGTCCAGAGCGTCTTCTTGACCGCGGCCGAGAGCGCGAGGTCCGACGTGTAGAAGCTGGTTCGGGCGATGAACTGGCCGATGTGTTCGGCGAACAGCGGATATCGAATGCCCTCGATCATGCCGCGGCGCAGGATGATGTGCGGCGAGAGCAGCTCCATTGCGATCAGAGCCATCTCCTCGTCGTAGTGCACGATCCGCGGAACTCGGCCCGTGGCATGCCGGGCCTGCTCACGCAGCGCGAGCTGCTCGAAGTGCGCCCGGTCGAGGGGGAGTGGCCAGCTCTCGCCGACCAGCCTCACGTACGGGAGAGCTTGCTTCACTGCGAGCCCGCACGACGGTCCCTCGACGATGGAGACCAGGTTGAGGTTTCCATCTCCGACCTCGCGCACGCGCCACGAGGTCGGATCGCCGCCCAGGATCGCCGCAGCCGGCGTCGACCTTAGGTAAGCGACGAGCTCTCGCTCGCCGAGTGCGCGATAGCCCTTGGGGGTGGAGGGGGGAGCTGGCTGCATGCTGAGATACCAGCACAGCTGGGTCGGGATGGCAAAGCTTGCTGCGCGCGTGCCCACCCGTGAGAGAATCGGGGGCGCAGACCGCGTTGCATCGCGATCGGGCGCGACGCTGACGACACGAAAGGGGGGGAAGAGGCGTGGCCACCTGGAACTCTCAGCTAGACGACTCGCTCGCCGACTTCGAGGCTCGCTCGCTCACGTTCGATGGGGCTACCCGCAGCGTCTACGTTGCAGGGGAAGGCCCGGCCGTGATCGTGATGTCCGAGATGCCCGGGATCTATCGTTTGGTCGCGGACTTCGCGCGCCGAGTGCGAGACGCGGGCTTCACGGTCTGGATGCCGCATTTGTTCGGGACCGCGGGCCGAGCTCCAACACCGCTGTACATGATCGGCTCCGTCGCGCGAGCCTGCATCCGTCGCGAGTTCAGCGCCTTCGCCGCCGATCGGTCGAGTCCGGTGACCTCGTGGTTGCGGGCTCTCGCTGCACACGCGCATCCGGTCTGCGGCGGAAAGGGGGTGGGCGCGATCGGGATGTGCTTCACGGGAAACTTCGCGCTGTCGCTGATGCTCGAGCCGAGTGTTCTCGCGCCTGTCTTGTCGCAGCCGTCGCTCCCGATCCTGCAAGCGGGCGGCATGCACATTGCGCCCGAAGAACTCGCGGTCGTGCGCAAACGCCTCGAGGACGAGGATCTGACCGTCCTGGCGTATCGCTTCGAAGGCGATCGGGCGTGCCGCGCGAAGCGCTTCGCAGACTACCAGGCGGCGTTGGGGGACCGCTTTCTGGGTCGCGTATTGCCCGACGAGGCGGCCGCGCCCGAGGTGCCGCTGCCGCCTCACAGCGTGCTGACTCTCCACCTGATCGATCGAGAAGGCGAACCGACCCGGGCGGCGGTGGATGAGATCCTGGAGTTCTTCGCACGCCGGCTGCGTTGAACGCGGCCGGCGGATCGGCCGAGTCAGCGGCCCGGCCGAGTCAGCGGATCGGCCGAGGAGTGGAAGCGAGCGCGTACCTGCGGCGCGATCGCTTCCACCCGCCAGCCGAAGCCGAGAGCAGATCGAGCTCTCAGGGGATGCAGGAGGGTCCCTGGCAGTCCGATTCCGGATCGAAGTTGACCGGCTGGATCACCCCGCACGCAATGCGAGAGCCGCCAGCGCAAGCGCGCGCGTCCTCGCCCAGGTCGACCAAGGTTCCGTCGGGACAGTAGGTGTCGGGCAGGGTGTGGATGATGAAGGTGCTGCCGGCGCTCGCATCGTTCGTATGCGCTTGGAAGATTCCGAGTGGTCCCTCATCGAGGGTGATGCGGCTCGTCTCGGTGTTCATGACGGAGACCGAGTCTTCACCCTTCGACTCGATGTTGATGAGATCGCCCATGTGGTACGGGTGGTTCGCGTCGGGTGTGGAGCACTTTCCATTGGCGTTCGCTCCGCCGACGCACTCGCTCGGACCGGGATCGAAGTGTCCACCGGCATCGCCGCAGGTCGGCGTGCAGGTGCCGTTCTCGTGGATATGGACGGCGTGCTTGCCCGCCGGCAGTCCGCGGACCAACAGCCGAACCGAAACCTTCTTCACGCCCTCGTCGGACGGCTCTTCGCGCAGGATCCCGACACCCGAGATGTCCAGGTCGACCCCGGAACACGTCTGGATCATTGCGCGTCCGAACTTGGGTCCCGCGCTCGAGCCATCGGCTGCGGCGGATCCGGCTACTCCGATTCCGATGATCCAAGCGAAGAGCGAGGCGGAGAGAACTGTACTCGTGGGTCTGCTATTCAGGCGCATAATGACTCCCCATGCAAATGCGTCTTGCCAGTGCTGCGTCTCGCCAGGGTTCGGCCGGATCCGCGAGTGTTCAGGTGGATCAGCGCGTGAACGTGTCTGGGCTGGCGAGGTCACTCGTATCTCCCATCTCGAAGTTACGAGAGCGCCGGAGGTTAGCGTGTGAATGGCATCACTGGTCCTGAAACTTTCATGTTTGATGGATTGTGCCAGCCCTTTTGGCTCGCTTTGAATGCGAAGAAGTGTCCGACGAAGAACTGTTCGAGGGGGAGCTAGTGAAAATGGATGATCCCGTAGGACGCATCGTATGTCTCACCGAGGAGCCTACCGAGATTCTGTACCTTCTCGGGGAAGCAGAGCGGATCGTTGGAATCAGCGCCTATACCGTGCGACCTCCGCAGGCCCGCAAAGAGAAGCCGGTCGTGAGTGCGTTCGTCGATGGGAGCGTGCGCAAGATCTGCGCCCTCGAGCCGGATCTGGTGATCGGCTTTTCGGATATCCAATCCAAACTGGCAGCCGAGCTGATTCGAAAGGGGCTGCAGGTTCTCATCTTCAATCAGCGCAGCGTCGCGGAGATCTTCGGAGTCATACGGATCATCGGGCGCTTGGTGGGGCGCGAGGAGCGAGCGAACGAGTTGGTCCTGGGCTTCGAGCAGCGGATCGCAGGAGCGCGGCGCCGCGCGGAGCTCTTGCCGCGGCGTCCGCGCGTGTACTTCGAGGAGTGGGACGATCCGATGATCAGCGGAATCCGCTGGGTCAGCGAGCTCATTGGCATCGTGGGAGGGGACGACGTCTTCTCTGATCTCTCGCAGCAGGCGTCGGCGACCGGGCGGGTCGTGACTCCCGCTCGAGTCGTCGCGAGACGACCGGAGATCGTGCTCGCGAGCTGGTGCGGGAAGCCCTTCGACCGTGCACGCTTCGAGGCCCGCCCGGGATTCGCTGACCTGCCTGCCGTCACCCGCGGCGCCGTCTACGAGCTCGATCCCGCCCTCATTCTACAGCCTGGCCCGGCGTGCCTAGGCGATGGACTCGAGCTGCTCGAGCGGCTGGTGCATGGCGCGGTAGCGGAGGCCCCAGCCAGCGAGCGATAGTGTCGTGCGTCTGAGATGAGCGGCATTTCGCGCCGCCCCTGCGCGAGGAGAGAACGAATCGTCGTCTACGTAGACGCAGATGCGTGCCCGGTCAAAGAGGAAGCCTACATCGTCGCGGGTCGTCACGAGCGTCGTCTCGTGCTCGTCGCCAATGCACCCCTGTACGTGCCGCCGCCGTTCTCGGTCGAGCTGATCGTCGTTGGAAAGGAGCCGGACGCTGCCGACGACTGGATCGTCGAGAATGTCGCATCCGGAGACGTGGTCATCACCGGCGACATCCCTCTTGCGGCTCGCTGCCTGGAGCTGGGTGCGCGCGTTCTCGGGCCGCAGGGAAGGGAGTTTACCTTGGATTCGATCGGCGACGCCCTCGCAAGTCGCGACCTGAACGCCTCCCTGCGCGAGGTCGGGATCGCCGCCAGTGCCCCGCGTCCGTTCTCGGATCGGGATCGGTCGAAGTTCCGCGCGCAGCTCGACCTCCTGCTGCGCCCGCGCTAGGAGGAAAACCTTTCCTATGGCCCGAGTAAGATCGTTCGGGGTCTGGCGAGTTGGATAGCTGGAGTCGGATACCCAAGCGGGGATTCCTAACCACAGGATGGGACGGCTATGGGATGGGACGGCTATGCTTTTGGCCAGACCGTGCTCCCGGCGCCATGGGTGGGGATCTCGCCCGAGTCTTATCATCGAATGAAGGATCGACCGATGCGAACTACTGTACTTTCGCTGCTTTTGTGCCTTGGCTCTATCGGTTCAGCCCATGCCGAATGCGTGATCGAGCTCGATCGCAGCCAGGTGGACGTCGTGAACGGTGAGCTGCGCGTGGACCTGCGCCGAGAGATCCTGCGGCGCTGCGAGGGCCTCGACCTGTCCAGGGTGCGGGTAGACCAGGTGAAGGTGGTGGTGAACGACGATCGCCGGCGCCGCTTCGGGGGCGGGCGGGATCGGGATCGCTCCGATCGAGACCGCTACGAAGATCGCTTCGAGCGTCGCGAGCGAGAGGGACGCCGCCGGCGTGGAGAGCTCGTCCAGATCTTTCGATTCTTCAACGGTCGCCAGCACATGGTGTCGGACGACCCGAACGAGGGACCGGAGCTCGGCTACCGCGTCCAGGAGGGACCCAAGTTCTCGCTCTTCACGCGCGAGGGGCGCGACCGCGTGGCGCTCTATGCGTGCGTGGTGCCCTCGCAGAACGACCGCTTTCTATCGCGTGATGCGAACTGTGAGGGGCAGCGTAGCGAGGGATTGCTGGGATTCGCTCAGGACCGCGAGAGCGACGCGGCGCGGCGCCCTCTGTATCGCTGTTATTACCCAAAGAATCAGAACCACCTGATCACCACCGACAAGAACGAGTGCATCGCCAATCGATTTGCTGTCGAGCCCATCCTCGGCTACGTCCCCTAGAGCAGCGGGGATCCGAGCGCCCGCCGGCGCTCGGGTCCGAGCCCGGGGTCTAGCGCGGGTTCTTGGATGGAGAGGGGGGACGAGGCGCTGGAGCCAATCCCCGGTCGAACCGCTCGAGCAGCCTGAGGAGAAGTTCATGCGTTGCCACGAGGTGGACTACGAGATTCTGGGGGACGACCTGCAGCTGGTCGAGGTCGAGCTGGATCCCGGCGAGACCGTGATCGCGGAAGCCGGCGCCATGAACTACATGGAGGACGGAATCGAGTTCGAAGCGAAGATGGGCGATGGTTCGGCGCCGTCGCAGGGCTTCTTCGGCAAGCTCCTCGCCGTAGGCAAGCGCGCCATCACGGGCGAATCCATCTTCGTGACGCACTTCACCAACCATGGGTCCGGCAAGAGCCGAGTCGCTTTCGCCGCGCCCTATCCGGGCAAGATCCTCGCGCTGGATCTCTCCCAGCTCGGCGAGGAGATCCTGTGCGAGAAGGACGCCTTTCTCTGCGCTGCGCTCGGAACCGAGGTGGGAATCGCGTTCACGCAACGCTTCGGTGCCGGCATCTTCGGTGGTGAAGGGTTCATCCTGCAGCGGCTGCGCGGCGATGGGCTCGCCTTCGTGCACGCTGGGGGCACGGTCGTGCGGCGTGAGCTGCGCAACTCCCGACTGCGCGTGGACACCGGTTGCCTCGTCGCCTTCACCTCGGGCATCGACTACTCGATCGAGCGCGCCGGCAATCTGAAGTCGATGCTCTTCGGAGGTGAGGGGATCTTTCTGGCGACGCTCAGAGGCACGGGTACGGTGTGGCTCCAGAGCCTTCCATTCTCGCGGCTCGCCGACCGGATCCTTGCCAATGCTCCGTCCGTCGGCGGCAGCGACCGGGGCGAGGGTTCCGTGCTCGGCGGCTTGAGCGACATCTTCGAGCGCTGATCCGTGTCGCTCAGCGCTCCGCGCGCGTCGAACCTTTGGAGCTCGCATGGAACCACTGCCGCGTGCACTGATCTTGCTCGGCGCGGTCCTGATCGCGCTGGGTCTGGCCTTCCACTTCGGGGGGAGCTTGCCGCTAGGCAGGCTCCCGGGAGATTTCCGCGTCGAGCGCCCTGGCTTCCGCCTCTACGTGCCGATCGCGACCTGCGCACTCGTGAGCATCGCTTTGTCGATCGTCCTGTGGCTTGCTTCGCGCTTCCGGTGAGCTCCGAACTGGCTGGTGAGAGCGGCAAGCCATGACGCGGCTCTGTTTGGCTGTTCCCTGCTTCAACGAGGTAGACCGGCTCGACGTGAAGAGCTTCGTGCGCTTCCTCGAACTCGAGCCCGAGGTGAGCTTCATCTTCGTCGACGATGGCAGCACGGATGCGACCCGCTCGATTCTGCACGAGATCGAGCGGAACGTCCCGGATCGGGTCGACGTGATCGGTCTCGCTCGGAACGGGGGCAAGGCGGCGGCTGTCTGGACCGGTGTGAATGCGGCCCTGGCGGCCCAGTTCGAGTACGTGGGGTACTGGGATGCCGATCTGGCCACTCCGTTGACCGCGATCCCGGAGTTCGCCGGGGTTCTCGAGGCGGACGCGACGCTCGAGATGGTGTTCGGCGCGCGCGTGAAGCTGCTCGGGAGAGTGATCGAGCGGCGGCGAGTCCGTCACTACTTGGGCCGAGTCGCCGCGACCCTGGTCGCCGCCAGCCTTCGGCTTGCAATCTACGACTCGCAGTGCGGTGCCAAGTTGTTCCGCGCGAGTGCGCTCACGCGAGAGCTCTTCGCGGGCCCCTTTCTTTCTCGCTGGCTGTTCGACGTCGAGATTCTGGCTCGGCTGGTTCGGCTGCACCGGTTGGGGCGCGCCCGGCCGCCAGCGGAGCTGATCTACGAGCTTCCGTTGACCGAGTGGACCGACAAGCCAGGCTCCAAGCTGCGCATCGGAGACTTCGCCCGTGCGGCGCTGGACCTGATTCGCATTCGTTACACCTACGGTGGTCCCGTGTTCGGAGCATGACTCGGTCGGTCGCGACGCAGGTGAAGCCCTGCTCTTCTCCACCCGGAGCGATCCGCGCGCGCTAGACTCGTGCGCCAGCCGGTTGCCTGTATGGAATCCCTCTCCTACGACGTCTTGCTGCTCCTGATGGGGACCGCGGCGGTTGCCGGGGTGGTGGATGCGATCGCGGGGGGCGGCGGCTTGATCGTTTTGCCCATGTTGCTCTGGGCAGGAGTGGCGCCGATCCAGGCGCTCGCGACGAACAAGCTGCAGGGTGTGTTCGGCACCCTGACGTCCTCGTATCGATTCGTTCGCTCGGACACCGTGGATCTGCGTTCGCTGCGCACGGCGATCCTCGCCACGTTCGTCGGTGCGTCCATGGGAGCCGTGTCCGTCCAGTTCATGGGTTCGGATCGACTCGCTCGGATCGTTCCCGCCATGTTGATCGGAGTCGCCGTCTACCTGCTCGCCTTCCCCCGAGTCGGCGCGGTGCGGGCGCGTAGCCGCATGAGCCACGCGGCGTTCGGCTGGGCGCTGGGTACGGGGATCGGCTTCTACGACGGCTTCTTCGGTCCTGGGACGGGCAGCTTCTTTGCGCTGGCGTTCGTCTTGCTGCTCGGGTACGACCTGCGGCGGGCCACCGGCGGGACGAAGGTGTTGAACTTTGCCAGCAACCTGGCGTCGCTCCTGTTCTTCGCGCTCTCGGGCAAGGTCGTCTGGGCGATTGGTCTCCCGATGGCTGCTGCCCAGGTTGCCGGCGCCTGGCTGGGAGCGCATCTGGTCCTGCGCCACGGGGCTCCCCTCGTGCGGGCCTTGCTCGTTCTGATGTCGTTGCTGCTCTCCGTACGACTGCTCGCGAGCGCATGGGGGTGACGCGTGTGGGGCGTCCCGGCCGAGGTTCGCAGGTCGCAGCAACGAGCGGAGACATCGAGGATCGGGTTAGACTGCTCGGATGGATCTGCGTCGGCTCGCGTTGCTCGTAGGCGTGATCGCGCTCCTCATCCTGGTGGGCGTGGAGATGCGAGCGGTGCTCGGTCTGGATCTCTCGCCCGACTCTATCCGAGAGCGGGTGATCGCTCTGGGCTGGCTGGCACCTCTGGTCTACGTGCTGCTGCTCGCTTTTCGACAGTTCTTGGCACTCCCGTCCGCGGTCATTCTGCCCGCGGGCGGCGCGCTCTTCGGCGTCGTCGGAGGGACCGCTCTCGGAGGATGCGGCGTGTTGGCGTCCGGAGCCCTCTGCTTCGCTCTGGGTCGCGGACTGGCTCGGAGCAGGAAGCAGAGGACGTCATTCCCGGAAGGGACAGGTGCCACTCGAACTGAGGCTCGTCGCGGCTGGCTCGCGGGCTCGGATCTGGTGCGGACAGCGGCACCGACCCTGCTGGCGGTGATCACGGCGCACCCTACGGGACCGTTGACGGCCGCTCACTCGGCAGCGGGAATGTCGTCGCTGCCCTGGATGACCTTTCTATTGGCCACGGGGGCCGGGGCCTTGGTGCGCGCCTTCGTGCTGTCCTTCTTCGGAGCTGCGCTGCTGGAACTCGGCTCCTTGCGGTTTTGGGGGGCGACTCTGCTGGTCCTGGCGCTCGCCTTCCTGCCCTTTCTGTATCCCCCGTTTCGCAACGCCGTCTTTCGACGTTCCGCGGAGAGCTGAGCCCGTCGCTGAGCCCGCCGGCTTGGTGTCGGTTCGCAGCTAGCGGATCAGCACCTCGTCGATCAGGCGTGCGTTCGGAATCGACCACATCTCGTCGTCCGTGCGTAGCAGGGTGTCGATCGGACCGACGCGTTCGATCTGCCCGCGACGGCCCTGGATCGTGATCGATCCGCCGACCGTCAGGCTCTTGCGTAGGAAGTGGCCGGCCAGGATGTGACGGATTACAGGGCTCGCGCCGAGGGCGAAAGCGATCGAGAATGCGAGTGCCAGGGTGCCGACCGTAGTGGCGACGACCGCAACGATCAGATCGGTCTTGAGTCCCAGCTGCTGGGCCGCCACGATCAGGAACAGACCGATCACGAGTCGTTCCGCGATCGCTCCGAGCCGTTGGCCGTGTTCGAGCGCTCCGATGCGAGCTGCCGACGCCAACAGGTTGCGAGCGAAGCGACCACTGAGAATACCCACACCCAGGATGAAAGCCGCAGCCAGCACGCTGGGCAGATACGCGAAGACCTTCTGTAGGGTGAGCGGTAGGTCGGATAGCTCGAGCGCATCCAGCGCGGCGATGGCGAACACGAACCAGATGGCCCAGAACAGTGCGCGCTGACTCAGGCGACTGGGCGGGCGCGTGAGTCCGATGCGGTTGAGCGCCTGGGACACCCGCATCTGCGCGCACAGGCGATCGAAGCCGATCCGGCGCAGCACGAGTCCGACGAACGCGGCGGTGGCGCGGGCAATTCCCCATCCGAGCAGGAACAGGGCCAGTCCTGCCAGCAGGCGTGGAGCATAGAGCAGGCTGGCGGACGCGATGCGCTCGAGCGCGCTGGTCAGTAGCTCGCGAATCGACTCGAAGCTTGGTGCGTACTGCATCACCACTACTCTCTCGAGCCGATCGTGTGGATCGCATGGATCGTGTGCGATCGGCTTCATCGTTGGCTCGACCGTGGATATGATAGCCTACATGCGGGAGGCGATGGCTCCGTAGTGCACAGAGAGGTAATCGCGGGGTGACTCTGTCGCTCGACGTGGCACGCGACTTTCTCGAGCGTCATCCAGAGGGGGCCGCACCGATCCTGGAGCGCATCGACCCGCGTGAAGCTGCTGCTGTGCTCCTGTGTGTTCCCCTGCAGACCGCCGCTCGCGTGCTCGAGTACGTGACTGCGGTGCCGGCTGCGGCCATCTTGTCTCAGTTCGATTCCAAGCAGTCGGCACTGGTGATCGACCTGCTGCCGGTCGAGGTTGCGCTGCGGTACCTGCGTCGTCTGACGACACCGATCGACGACGTTCTACAGCAGCTGCCAGCGTCCAAGAGCCAAATGCTGCGCCCGTCGCTCGGTTATCCAGAGCATACGGCGGGAGCCCTACTCGATCCCCAGGTGCTGGCTCTGGCCGAAGAGTTGAGCATACGCGAGGCCGTCGAGCGCGTGCGCACCAGCGCGGGCCATGCGCGCTACAACCTGTACGTGGTCGATCGGACGGATCGTCTCGTGGGCGTGCTGAATCTGCGCGAGCTCCTGCTGGCCCTGCCGGATCAGCAGATCGGGCGGATCGCATCCCGCAACGTCATGCATCTGCGCGCGGATGCGGATACGAGTGCGATCGTCTCGCATCCGGGATGGCGCAAGGTGCACGCGCTTCCCGTCGTCGATGATGCGGGGTGCTACATGGGCGCGATTCGCTACGTGCGCCTACGCCGCTTGCAGGACGAGCTGGCAGCCAGGTCCGATAACGGTGCACAGACTTCGCAGGCTCTGGGTGAAGTCTTCTCGGTAGGGCTGTCCGGAATTCTCGATTTGTTCTCGGGCCCCGAGAATCGTTGAGGAGGTGCGATGGCGCAGACACCGCAGGCCGCGGTAGGGCGGCTCGTTCGAGTCGCCTTGGATCAGCATCCTGGTGAGGTCTCGCAGCTCGTAGAGCGAGCGCAGGTCTCGGACGCCGTAGAGCTACTGAGTCGCCAGAGCCTTGCTCGCGTCGTCGAGGTCCTGTCTCGTCTGACGCCGGATCGCGCTGCTCGTCTGCTGAGCGATGCCCCGCACGAGGTCTCGGTGCGTTGGGTCGGAGGTCTCTCGCCGAATCGCGCCGCCAACCTGCTGGCGCGTCTCGATCCCGAGAAGCGCGACCTTCTGCTGGCGTCGATGGAGCCTGTGAGCGCCAACGAGCTCCGGCTACTGGTGACGTATCCTGCGGACACCGCGGGGTACATGATGGACCCGCGCGTGACGACCTTCAGGCCCGAGACGACGGTGCGCGAGGTCGTACGCCGCCTGCGCACCTTCCGCTCACGTCGCATCCAGGACGTATTCCTCGTGGACGAGGAAGGGAAGCTTTCGGCAGTGGTCCGGCTCGTGGACATCGTGCTCGCTCAGCCGCGTACCCCGCTCGCGGAGCTCGGCCACGTGCCGACTGCTGTGGTGCAGGCGATGGCTTCGAAGACCGAGGTGCTCGAGGTACTCTCGACCGCGGTCGGATCGAGTGTTCCGGTAGTAGACATCGACGGACACATCGTCGGTGTCCTGCGTCAGGAGCAGCTGGTCAACACCGCCCGCGAGGCTGCGGCCTCGAATCTGGCAGCGATGGTGGGCGCGGGGCGCGACGAGCGCGCGTTGGCGCCTCCTTGGATGGCGGTGCGCATGCGTCTGCCTTGGCTGCTGGTGAACCTGGGGACGGCGTTCGCCGCCGCGACGGTCGTCGGCTTCTTCGAGTCCACCATCGCGCGCTTCACTGCGCTCGCCGTGTTGCTCCCCGTCGTCGCAGGCCAGTCCGGCAACACGGGCGCGCAAGCGCTCGCGGTGACCATGCGCGGCTTGGCGCTGCGCGAGGTCCGCCTGAGACAGTGGGGGCGGATCGCGATCAAGGAGGTTTTCGCGGGCGCGATCAACGGTGTCGCGGTCGCCGCAGTCACGATGCTGTTCGTTTACCTGTGGAGCGAGTCACTAGCCCTCTGCGCGGTGATCGGGTCCTCGATGATTCTGTCGATGGCGATCGCTGCCCTGTCCGGTGCGCTCGTGCCGGTCGTGCTGACCGCGCTCGGTCTGGATCCTGCTCAGTCCTCCTCGATCGTCTTGACGACGATCACCGACATCGCTGGATTCATGAGCTTTCTCGGAATCGCGACCTCGCTCTCTGCCTACCTCTGATCGCCTGCTCAGCCGGCTCTCCGACGGTCTTCGTCGCTGCTTCGTCGCTGGCGTGCATGAGTCGTTGCTGTCGCGACCGTGGGCTCCTGTCACTGGACCGGCTGGCGACTCACACTCATTCTGCGTCTGCGGGATTGAAGTGACGCCAGAACGGTGGGATGCTGTGGTGTAATCGACGAATCGGTGCCGTGGATGGATGGAGGGAGAAGCATGCATCCCGAGTGCTCTCGGCGACATCGGCGTGGTGACCGAGCCAGCTGCTCCGCCCCGTGGGTTCAGCAGGTCCTCCTCGCGCTCTCGCTCACTGGAGCCTTCACGGCCGCGCTCCTCGCGGGCGCGATCCGGGCGCACTCGACGACCGAGCCGCAGGTGCTGTCGCTCGAGGAGCTCGAGCTCCGCTCGGATGCCGTTGCGATCGCAGAGGTGGTGGGCCAGCGCGCCGAGTGGGTGAGTGGGGCGCTGCAGACGGTCTTCGAGCTGCGCGTCGTGCGAGCACTCAAGGGCGCGACCACTCCATCGATGGAGCTCGTGCTTCCGGGCGGCCGGGCTCGTGCTCCATCGGGAACGCCCGGCGTGGCGGGAAAGATCGGCGTGGTCGAAGTTCGCCCGGATGCGATGCGTCTACTCGTGGGTATGACGGCTGTCTTCTTTCTGCGAGCGAGTGAGTCTGCGGGGGCGTACCGCCTCGTCAGTGGGCTGCAAGGGTGCGCGCCGATCGTGATGCACCGCGGGGAGGCACGTGTGCACGTCCCTGGCGGCGGGCCCTCGTTCGATCTCGCCAGCGTGATCCGGCGTCTGTCGCCCACGGCGCAGCCGTGAAGAAAGCGTTACGCGGGTCGGAGGGTCGAGGGAATGCGCGCTGCCGCGCGCGAGCTCGGGTCTGCTTCGCCCTTTGCACGGCTCTGTGTACGGGGATCGTCGGCGCACTGGGTCTGGCGCCAGAGGCGCGCGCGGGCGGACGTTTGGACGTACTCGCAGAGACGGGCATCGAGCTGCAGCCGGGGATCGACGTTGCGGTCACGGTCCCGATCTTCTGGGACGAGCGCTGCGCTCGGGTAGAGTACACGCTCGATACGGTGCCTCCGAACGCGGGCACTCCCGCTGAGCTTTCGATCGCGGATGTTCGGCGCGAGCTGCAGGCCGCCATGGACGTATGGAACCAGATCCCCACGTCGTACATCGAGATGAACATCACCCGTGTTCGCACGATCGGCAATGGGGTACGCGGGTTCGACTTCGTCAACGAGATCACCTTCGAAGCGCCTCCCGACTTCGACAGCGGCGCCACTTCGCCGTCCATCTCGCTCGATGCGGACACGCAGTTCGAGCCCGGCGACGATCTGGATGGCGATGGAGACTCGGACGTCTACGACCCGATCGAGCGTGGACGCAACACGTGCTTCGACGCCGACCTCGATGGCGACATCGAGTTTCCCGCGGGCCTGTACCTCGCCGGCACGATCCTGGACAACGACGTCCAGTTCAATCCGCGCGTTCTCTACGAGCTGACCCCTTCGCCCGACGCGGTGGATCTACGGGCGACCGCCACCCACGAGTTCGGCCATTCACACGGCTTGTCCCATGCACTGCTGAACAACATCTCGGATCGAGACGGAAGTGCGAGCACCATGTTCCCGAGCTTGGATGCCGGCGATCCCGGCTCGGAGAGCGCTGCACGGAGCTTGCATGTGGATGACATCGCCTGGTCGTCGCTGATCTATCCCGAGGGCAGCGGCGATGGCCCGCTGGCTAGCTTGCAGTTCGGCGATGTTCCATTCTCGGAGGTCTTCTCGGTGTTGCGCGGCTCGGTCGTCAGTGCTGCGGGGATCGGGATCGCTGGAGCGAACGTCTACGCGCGGCGCATCGGAGCAGAGAACGAGATTCCCGTGGGTGCATTCGCCGGTCGGGTTCGCGTGCTCAGAGATCTGGCCACTGGCCAGATCGGAGTGCTCCCACCAGAGCTCGGGGTCGTAGACGGTGAGTACGAGCTTCCGCTCCCGGACGGGAACTACGAGATCTTCGTGCAGCCGCCGGACGTGGAGATGGCGACGGGCATGAGCATCAGTGCCGTCGGCACGATTGGACAGGTGAGCGATCTGCACTTCTTCGATGAGGAGGGAGCGTCGACCCCGGGGAACGAGGTGGTCTTCGAGACGAACCCCGGTCGCTCTCGCCACGTGGCGGTGCGCACGACGAATCCTCTCGAGCGAATCGACTTCGTCGCCAACCAGACGATCCAGTTCGCAAACTTCGGTCCGGTGCTGCAACGCGGCAGCCCGATCGTACTCGGCCAGCAGGACGTCCGCTATGCGACACGCTATCGCAACGACATCGTGCTCGCCGTGCTCGACTCCGGCACCGCGTTGACGACCGGCCAGTTCCTCGTGAGTAACTCCGACCCTTCGATCCCGGTGCGAATCGCGCGAGCCTCCCTGGTGCTCGGTCGGCTCACCCCCGAGGGGACGATCGCCCTGATCGACCAGGGGTTGCGCCTGCGCGAGCAGAGTGACTTCGTCGCCCAGGACGGAGACTTCCACCCGTTCTACTTCGACGGGGCGAACGGGATGAGCGATCGAATCCAGAGCGAGCTGGCTCGTGACCCCAGTCTGGATCTGTTCCTCGTGGTCGACATGCCGAACGATCCGGAGCTCGGGGCTTCCGGGATTCCGCCACTTCTCACCGTGGGCTTGGACGAGTCGCTGAGCGAGTCGTTCGTGTCGCTCGGGGGGAGCCCCTTCTTCCGGCTGGCGAACCAGAACTGGGGCATGCTGCTCAACTTCAGCCCGCGCTAGCGGATAGTCTGGGAACGTCTGCGCAGGCGCCGTCTCGGGTGAACTCCTCGGTCAAACCTCTCCGATTCACTAGGTCGCAGCTCAGAACGGAGAGATTCCCAGCACCACGGCAGCCAGCGCTGCAACGAACAGAATCAGGATGACGCTGGCGATCGCCTTCACGAAGGCGATCTCGAAGACGACGCTCATCGCCCAGGCGACGACCGCTACGATTGCGAGCACGATGCCCGTGGCTCGCCAGGCGCGCGCGCGTGATTCGTCCGGGTCGCCCACGCTCACTCCTGGATTCCGGCTGCGTAGATCTTCTGAATGGTCTCGAGTCCCTCTGCGGGCAAGGGGCCGAGCGCACCTACGGCGAGCATCTCATCCAGCTGATCGAGATCCGCGATGCCTACGATCGCACTCGAAACGTCGGGGTTTGCGAGCACGAAGCGAATCGCCGTTTGCGCTCGCGTTCCGTAGCGTGTGCCGAGAGCACGGAACAGGGCCTGTGTCCTGCGCTCGTCTCGCGCGACTTCGGTTCCGGGCACGAGAGATCCCTCCCGGCCGTGACGTAGGTCGGTGGCGATCACGCCGGCCGCGAGAACTCGGATGCAGAGGGTCCCCATGTCCTGGCGTTTGCAGGCGGAGATCAGGCCGGCGAAGTCGTAGGCGCTCCATGCATCGGGAACGGTCTGCCCAGCGGTCGGGTTGAGCAGGTTGTAGTAGATCTGCGCCGTGTCGAACCGGCCGCTCTCGATCACCTCGTGGCAGCTCTGGGCATCGCCAATCGCGGTGAGACCTCGGTATCGCACGAGTCCTCTCGCTACCATCTGATCCAGCGCATCCGCCACACCGCCGCTTCCGAGAATGTCGCTCACGCCCAGTGACGCGCGTCCAGCCTGCGGCATGACGCGATTGTGGAGCTGAACCAGGTCCACCTGCGGCCGCTGCAGGCGTTCCAGGCTCTCGCAGAGCGACGCCTCCAGCTGACCGGCGAAGTCTCGATCGTTTGGATCGATTCGGAACTTGGTCGAGACGTGCACGGCCGCCTGCGTTTCGGCGAGGATCCATCCGAGCGCTCGCTCCGATTCTCCGGCCCCGTAGGATGGCGCCGTGTCGATCCAGTTGATGCCTGCGGCCAAGGTCCTACGGATCGCTTCGCGGCGCGTTGCATCGCTCTCTCGGATCAGGAGTCCGCCGACCATGCCACCGCCCAAGGTCAGTTCCGAGATCTGAAGGTTCGTCCTGCCGAGTCTGCGCGTCTTCATGGAGCGAGTGTACCCGAGTTCCGGGGGATGAGAATGGCCCGATTTTGGGGGAGTGGATTTGCGTTCCGAGGTCCCATGGGCGCAGCCTCGCTGCAGCTCGAGCGGACAGCTCGCGCACATTCGAGCAGCTCGTGGGCAATGAGTACAGCTAGAGGCGAGGGCGGTCGATGGGCAGGTCGGATCGAATGCGCGTAGGGCCAGCCCATGAGAATGATGGACGCAACACCGATCAGCTTCGGACCGGAACAGCGGCACAGTCCGCGCGTCGTGGTGTGCGCGAGCGCTCAGGTATGTGTGAAGGGAGAGACCTCGGAGCACATGACCTTCGACCTCTCGACGGGGGGTGTTCGCTTGTGCGGGATCCCTACTGGACAGGCCGGAGACTCTGCAAGGCTCTGCCTGAGGCTGCCGCGCAGCGTGGTGACGACACTGGGAAGAATCGTCCGGGTTGGAGAACGCGGCGCGCAACCGAGCTTCGCGCTCCAGTTCGTACAGCTTTCGGCTGACGCGGAAGAGGCGATCGAAGTTGCCGTCGAGGACGCCCTGCGGGCACCGGGAAAGCGATCGATCCTGCTGCTCAAGTCGAAGTCTCCGCGCGCATGCGGGCCCGCCTGGCTCGCCCCGGTCAGTCCCATTTGCGCCTCGGCGCATACGGCGCTCGACGCTGTGCAGCACCTCGCGGACCATCGGATTCGGTACGGCGTGATCGGCAAGAGCACCTGGGGGACGAGCAACGCTGCCTGGGCAGAGGTCTTTCCATCGATCGAGTGGCGCACGATCGATGCATGGGGACGCTTGCATCGCGACCTCTATGAGTCGCACGACGTCGACCCCGAGGCCGATCTGGACGGAAGGGAAGCCGCATCGCTGTCCCCAGAAAGTGCCGAGGTGGTCGGCTAGTCGAATACGGGGCCTTGGACTTCGTCGTACGGGAATGAGGAGGGAGATGTCGACGTCGGCGAGTTACCTTGCGAAATACTCCAGTAGGTTCTCCCGAGTCTTTCTACTTCTCGCGATGGTCACGGCGCTGCTGGCTGTATCCATGGCGAACATCGCAACTGCAGGAGATCCTTCCGAGTCGGATCTGAGACTCTTGCGTGTCACCCCGGTCGGTACCGACGTGCCAATTCCCGAGCAGGTCGTGTTCACGTTCGACCGGGACATGGTTCCCATCGGACGCATGGATCGCGAAGCCTCGGAGGTTCAGGTCGAGATCACTCCACCACTCGACTGCCAGTGGCGCTGGCTCAATACGACTTCTCTCTCCTGTCAGCTTCGATCCGACGCGCCAGCGAGCCCTGCGACTCGGTATGTCGTTCGAGTCTCGGCATCGATCTCTGCGCTCGATGGGACGAAGCTCGGGCGGCCGCACGAGTCGGTGTTTCTGACTCAGCGGCCCGCGATCGATCGAGCCTACGTATCTCAGTGGCTCGCACCCGGAATGCCAGAGGTGGAGATTCGCGCGAAGCGCTCCATCACGCGCGAGTCTCTGATGAGTCACGTGTACTTTCGAATCGGCGGGCGACGCATACCGGCGACGACGGCTGGTCCTCCGGCCTCGGCGCAATTCTTGCTCCGACCCGGGGAGATGCTCCCCCCCGATTCGGACGTCGCGCTCGTGGTCGAGCCAGGACTGCGCGACGTCGTGGGCGGGCAGCCGGGCGTCGAGGAGCGCGAGCTGCTCGCGATGCACTCCTTCCCCGAGTTCGAGCTGCTCGGGCTGCGCTGCTCGGTCGAGGGAGAGTCGGAGAGTCGCTTCTTTCCGCTCGCGAGCGGTGCGACCGATCTCGGAGAAACCCGCTGCGATCCGCTCGGCGGCGTGTCCCTGGTGTTCAGCTCCCCAGTCATCAAGGAAGAACTCGCGCCGAACCTCGTGGCAACACCCGACTTCGCCGGCGGTCGCTCGGACTACGATCCCTGGGAGGCGGTTCGGTCCTATAGCTCGTTGAGGCGCTCTCGCCGAAAGGGACAGCAGTACGGGGTCGGGCTTCCCTCTCCGCTTCGGGCAAATCAGCGATACGTACTCTCTGCCGATCGAGCTGCGATCCGTGACGAGTTCGGTCGGCCGCTCGAGTCGGGCATCGACCTCCGCTTCGACACTGCGCACAGAAAACCTCGTGCGTACTTGAGGCATCCGATCTCCGTCTTGGAACGAGATGCGGAGTCGCAGCTTCCGATCACGGTGACGAACAAGCAGCAGATCCGATTCAGCGGGACCCGAATCAGCGTCGATCGGATCGAGCCGTTTGATTGGACCGTTCCGGTTCCCGCAGCCGAGGATGTCGCCTTCGATCTACCCCTTCCCTTGCGCGATCAGTTTTCGGAGCGATCGGGGGTGCTGGTGGGCGAGATGACCTCGAGCCCGGGTTCCGCCGTGGAGCGCGACATACTCGCGCAGGTGACTCCCTATCAGGTCCATCTCAAGCTCGGGCACGCGCAGAGCCTGGCTTGGGTCACCGACCTCGCGACGGGCGAGCCGGTGAGCGGCGCGCGGGTCGAGCTCCTCTACGAGAGACTGTTCGGTCTCACTCTGCCTCTCTCTCCGCTCGCGGTGTCCGAGACCGACCGCCGGGGACTTGCGCGCTTGCCGGGGACTCGTGACCTGCGCGACGGCGAGCTGAACTTGCGATCCTGGTGGAGTCATCGAGACGAGCCTGCGCCGCTCGTGCGCGTGACGCGCGGTTCGGACATGGCGCTGCTGCCCGCAGTCGGCCAGTTTCGCGTCCATCCCCAGGGGCCCGGTGGAACCTGGATTCAGACGCGGATCATGGGTCGGTTCGGACACCTGCGAGCGTTCGGAACGAGTGCCCAGGGGGTGTACCGACCCGGAGATACCGTGCGCTACAAGCTCTGGGTTCGCGATCAGGACGCCGAACGCTTCGTCGCTGCCCCCAGGGGAAAGTACGCGCTGCGCGTGATCGATCCGTTGGACCGTGTCGTGCACACCGAGAAGGAGATCGCTCTCAACTCCTTCGGGAGCCACGCCGGTGAGTTTCTGCTGGCGGACACGGTCGCGACCGGGAACCTCCGCTTCGAGCTCTCCGCGGACTTCACCAAAGAGGTTTGGACGCCCCTGCGCGTGCTGGTATCCGACTTCACACCCGCCCCATTCAAGGTCTCGAATGAGATCGAGGGCCGTGTGTTTGGCCCCGGCGACTCGGTGCGCATCGAGACCGCGGCTCGACTACACTCCGGTGGGCCCTACACAGGGGGAGAGGCACGCATCGTGGCCAGCCTGAGTCCGAGGCCGATCGAGGTGGCCGCCCCTCGCGCGAGTGGCTTCGTGTTCGACTCCGGCCTGCACGCGAGCTACCGGCGTAACCTGCATCAACAGCACGAGCCCATCGATGCCAATGGAGATGCCCGGGTCGAATTCGAGCTTCCGGATGCCCCGATCGTACATGGAGAGCTTCGCGTCGAGAGTGCTGTGCGGGACGATCGCGGTAAGCAGATCACAGCGACCTCGACGGCTCGCTACGTTGCGCGGGACCGCTTCGTGGGCCTGCGCCACGAAGGGTGGCTGCTCCGCGCTGGAGAGGTCGCCAGCTTCGAGGTGGTCGTGATCGATCGCGCGGGGCAGCTCGCGCTGGGAGCTCCCGTTCGCGTCGAGATCGAGTACGAGGAGGTGACCGCGGCTCGGGTCAAGGGTGCGGGGAACGCCTATCTCACCCGCTACAATCGGCGCTGGGTGTCCCAGGAGACCTGCTCGTTGGAATCCCGCGAAGACCCGGTCGTTTGCTCTTTCACGCCAGAGCGCGGGGGGGCGTATCGGATCACCGCATCGACGCGCGACTCGCTGGGCCGCGAGCACTCGAGCGCGATCCAGCGCTTCGCACAAGCGAAGGGGAACGCGCTCTTTGAGATCGAGCCCGGCGACCGGCTCGACATCGTGCCCGAGCAAACGAGCTACCGGGTAGGCGACACTGCCCGCTTCCTGATCAAGAATCCGTTCGAGCGCGGCACTGCGCTGGTGACGACCGAGCGGCTCGGTGTCCAGGTCGTCGAGGTGCGGGAGCTCGATCAGCCCACCGCGGTGATCGAGCTCGAGATTCGCGAGGAGCATGTCCCCGGGTTCTATCTCTCCGTCGTGCTCACGAGTCCGCGCGTCTCCGAGGCTCTCTCGGAGGACGGTCTGGATCTCGGTAAGCCTGCCGTGCGCACCGGATACGTGAGGGTTCCGGTGCGGGATCCGTTCAAGGAGATCCAGGTCGACCTGCGGGTAGAAAGGCCGAGCTATCGACCGCGCGAGCGGGTCGAGGTACAGATCGAAGCGAGGGCGCGCAACGGTCGCACGCCGCCACTCGAAGCTGCGGTCGCGGTGATCGACGAGGCCGTACTCGACCTGATCCCCGGCGGAGTGGAGAGCTATGACCCGCACGCCGGTTTCTACGTGCTCGAGCCGCTCGACGTTTCGAACTGGAGTCTGTTGCGGCGACTCGTGGGACTGCAGCGCTTCGAGAAAAAGGGACAGACTCCCGGAGGAGGCGGAGGCGCAGGTCCATCCCTGCGTTCTCTGTTCGAGTTCGTCAGCTACTGGAATCCCTCGATCGAGCTCGACCCTCGCGGGCGTGGCAGTTTCGCCTTCGAAGTGCCCGACAACCTGACGGGGTGGCGGGTGATCGTGATGGCGGCCAGCGACACGGATCGCTTCGGGCTCGGTCAGGCTCGTTTCGTGGTCAATCGCGATACGGAGATTCGGCCGGCGCTTCCGAATCGGCTGATCGAGGGCGACCGCTTCAGCGCACGCTTCACCGTGATGAACCGGACCGATCAGCCGCGCAAGCTTTCGGCTGAAGTTCGGGTGGATGGGCCGGTGGAGCCGATGGCTCCCGTCCGCCTCGACCTCGATGCGCCGCCCTACCAACGCATCCCCATCCGTGTTCCCGTGCAGGTGACCGCTCCCGGGGAGGTGAGCTTCTACGTTCGAGCAGGTGATGCGAGCGACGTGGATGCGCTCTCGGTCTCGCTACCGATCGATCGGCGCAGCACGCCGATCGTGGCCGCGAGCTACCTGTCGAGTGAGGAGGGGTCGGAAAAGGTTCCCATCGAAGTTCCCGTGGAGATCCAGAGCGGCACCGGAGAGCTGCGGGTCGAGATCAGTCCCAGCGTGATCGGGGGAATTCAGGGTGCCTTCGAGTACCTGCGCGATTATCCGTACACCTGCTGGGAGCAGCGTCTGTCGCGAGGCGTGCTGGCGGCGCAGTTTCTCGAGCTCCGCGATCACCTGTCGCCGGAGTTCGAGTGGCCGGATGCAGCTTCGGCGGTCGCGGACATGCTCGCCAGAGCCGCGAGCTTTCAGGCTCCGAACGGTGCGATGACCTATTACCGGCCGGAGGATCGCTACGCGAGCCCCTATCTGAGTGCGTACACGGCGCTCGCGTTCAACTGGCTGCGTGAGAGCGGACACGCGGCGCCGGCAGCGGTCGAAGAACGGCTGCACGCCTATCTGGAGAAGCTGCTCCGGCTCGACACGACTCCGGAGTTCTACACTCCCAGCATGTTGTCGAGCGTGCGCGCGGTCGCGCTCGCGGCATTGGCACCGCACGGCTCGATCACGCGAGCAGATCTCGTGCGATTCGCTCCCCATGCCGAGAGGATGGATCTTTTCGGCAGGTCTCACTTCCTGCAGGCAGCGCTTCATGTGGATCCGAAGCTGCCGCTCGTGGACGAAGTGCTGGACGGGCTCCTGGCCGCGAGCGACCAGACCGGCGGCGAGTTGCGCTTCACGGAAGAGATCGAGACGACCTACGCGCGCATTCATCACTCCGCGGAGCGAGCCACGTGCACGATCCTGTCGGGTCTCGTGCGCGCGCGCGGGCGCACCTCGTTGCCGGACGATCTGGCGTTCAAGCTCGTGCGTGCGGTCACGCAGGCGCGCAAGCGCAAGGATCGCTGGGAGAACACACAGGAGAATGTCTTCTGCTTGAGTGCCTTGATCGAGTACTCGAAGTCCTACGAGACCACGCCGCCCGAGCTCGATCTCGAGCTCCGCTTCGGGGACGAACCAATCGGCAACGGACAGCTCCGAGGTGTGCGCGACCAGCCCGTGCTGCAGAAACGAAAGCTCACGGCGCGCGACACCGGTCGGGCCTCGACTCTCGAGATTCGCCGCAAGGGCAGGGGGCGCTACTACGCGGCCGTGAGGCTCGCCTACCATCCGAGCTCGCTTCGCAGCGAAGCGATCCTCTCCGGAATGGAAATCAGGCGCGAATACAGTGTGAAGCGAGACGGAGTCTGGAAGCTGCTCGAGGGCCCGATTCGGCTCGAGCGCGGCGAACTCGTGCGGGTCGATCTCTTCCTTCACGTTCCGGCCGCTCGCAGCTTCATCGTCGTGGACGATCCCGTGCCCGGTGCGCTCGAGCCCGTCGATCGCAACTTGGCGAATTCCTCCGAAGTCGACGCGAGCGAGGGCGACTTCGAGGCGGTGGGTGGATCGTACTGGTATCGCCACGACGACTGGCTGGACATCACGACGACGCGTTGGCGCTTCTACCACAGAGAGATGCGCGATGATGCCGTGCGCTTCTACTCCGAGTGGGTACCCCCAGGAGGCTACGTGCTCTCGTATACCGCGCAGGTCATTGCCGCCGGCGAGTTCAGCGTGCTGCCGGTCCACGCGGAGCAGATGTACGAGCCCGACGTGTTCGGCAAGGGCAGGCCCCGTGTGATGCAAGTCAGCGAGCGTCCATGACTGGGATGCTCGAGCGCTTCGTGCGGCTCACGGCGCTCGCTGGGGTCGTGGTCATGGGAGGCATTGCGCTCCTCTTGCATCAGACCCATGCGCAGCGACTCCCGCTTCCGGATACCCTGCTCCCCTCCGATCCGGCGGGCACTCCTCAGCTGCGCGATCGATCGGGCGTGGTCCTCTCCGTCAGCTATCAGAGCCCGATGAACGTTCAGGATTGGGTGAGTCTGCACGAGGTGCCGCGTCGGCTGATCCAGGCGGTGATCACGGCGGAAGACCAGCGCTTTCTGCAGCACGGGGGTGTGGACTGGTGGGCCCGTGTGCATGCCGTGTTCCAGAACCTGCGCATGGGACGCGCGGTTCGCGGAGCGAGCACGATCACCGAGCAGGTCGTGCGGCTGCTGCATCCGCGGCCTCGAACCCTGTGGTCCCGCTGGCTCGAGGGCTTCGAGGCGCTCGACCTGGAACGACGCTTCGACAAGGGGCGCATCCTCGAGTTCTACTTGAACCAGGTTCCGTATGCGAGTAGACGCCTCGGGGTGGTTCAAGCGGCGAGGTACTACTTTGCGCGAGATCTCGAGACGTTGAATCTGCGCGAGATGCTGGCGCTCGCGACGCTGCCGCGAAGCCCCTCACGGCTGGATCCGCGGCGGAATCCGAATCTACTCGACGGCCCGATCGAGCGACTCGCTCTGCGGATGCACGAGCGGAGGCTCATCTCGGATACAGAATACGAGAGTCAGGCAGAGAGCCCGCTTGGATTCCACGACGCCCACCTCGATGTTTCCGCGCCCCACTTCGTTCGCTGGGTCCGCGAGCGGCTCGCCGCGGACCTAGCGGGAAAGCTTCGCACCACCTTGGATGGGGGGCTCCAGACCAAGGTCGAGCTGCTGCTCGAGGACGCGCTCCGTGCAAAGCGGGCGGGCCTGGTCGCCAACGCGGCCGCATTGGTGGTCGATACGCCAAGCGGAGAGATTCTCGCCTGGGTGAGTCTCTCTGGACCGGAGCATACGGCGATCGATGCGGTGCGGGTGCCTCGACAGCCGGGCTCGACCCTGAAGCCGTTCATCTACGCGCTCGCACTCGAATCGGGCTGGACCGCTGCCACCCTGGTGCTCGATGCGCCGCTCGTAGATGCGATCGGGACCGGCAGCCACAGCTACCGCAACTACAGCGGAACGTTCTACGGATCTCTGCGCGTGCGCGAGGCGCTTGCAAATTCATTGAATACGCCAGCTGTACGGACGATCCGGCAGGTCGGCACCGCCTCGACGCTCGCGAAGCTGCGCGAGCTGGGAATGCAGAGTCTCGACCGGGGTGCGGACTTCTACGGTGAAGGGCTCGCCCTTGGAAACGGCGAGGTCTCCCTGTTCGAGCTCGTGGAAGCGTATGCAACGCTCGGGCGCGGAGGTGTGCATCGCGAACTCACGGGCGAGCTGGCTCCAGCCGCGCTGCCAGGCCGCCGTGTTCTGTCGGCCGAGGTCTCGGCCTTGCTGACGGATATCCTGTCCGATTCGTCGGCTCGACAGCTCGAGTTCCACTCGGGTGTGCTCGACCTACCCGTGCGCACCGCGGTGAAGACCGGTACCTCCTCGGGGTACCACGATGCCTGGAGTCTGGGAACGAACTCGAGCTATACGGTGGGCGTCTGGTTCGGAAACCTCGACCGACAACCCATGCGCGAAGTCACCGGCGCGAGCGGCCCCGCCCGGGTTCTGCGGGCGATCTACGCAGAGCTCCATAGGGACCGAGCGCTCTCCCCCGTGCCGCAAGGTCCAGTGCAGCGTCCAAGTACGCTGGTTCGGCGTGACATCTGCGCGCTCAGCGGCGAGCGGCCGCGAGCTTCGTGTCCATTGAGTAGTGAGCTGTTTCGGCGCCAGAACGTGCCAAAGCGTATGTGCAGTGGCCACGCCGAGATGGTTCCGGTGACGCGCGCGACGGTGGCGGTGATCTCCAGGCCGGTGCCGGGAGCTCACCTGGCGCTCGATCCCAGGATTCCCGACGCGCTCGAGCGGTTCGAGTTCAGGATCGAATCTCCCGTCCCGGTCTCGCGCGTAGAGTGGTGGCTCGACGATCGGCTGCTCGCCTCGGTACGCGAGCTCACCTGGCTGTGGCAGCCGGCGCGGGGAGCGCACGCGCTGCGCGCTCGAGTCTTCGAGGACGAGTCGGGGAGCGCCTTCGTCGAGACGGAGCCGGTTCGCTTCCATGTCCATTGAGCGCTCGCTGTGCCGTCCGGACGACCTTGGTGGACGGCAGTGTGCAGGTAGGGCTTGCGGACCCTGCGGACTGAGCCCGGGCGACGGACCTGCGGCCACGGGGACGAGGATCGCACGCAGTGGGCCGTGCCTCGTCGTCGGAGCCTTCCGCTCATGTCGTACCGCCGTCTGGCCGATGAAGGACGCGTAGTCACAGGAGTGGAGTTCTGCTGACCCAGCCGTAGAGAACCGAGCGGAGGTGAGTCGCATCGAAAGCGGCGCACGTACCTCCTCGATAAAGGCAAACCCGTGGAGACGCGGGGACGCAAAGCCGGTTGCCCTAACGCACGTGCTCAGGCACTTGCGAAGGGTGGGACAGCTGCCGAAAGGAGCCTTGTGACCGTGGACACACCCTGCAACGTTTCAGCGCATCGTCGCGCTGCGAGAGCTCGCGGCTACCCCGGCTCTCGTGCCTCCATACTCCACTCCACAGGTCGCCGCTCGCCATTGGAGCGGTCTCCCTGTCCCCGGTCACCCCGTCCAGGTAGCGCATCCGGCAGCGCATGCGCCCGTATCGGACGGGTCGGTGTTCCATGCGCTGGTGTCGCATGCACCGGTGTCTCCTGCGCAGCTCGCGGGCACGCCCCCGAGCTGCGCATCTCTTGCGGAGACTCTGCCTCGAGCTTTGCCGTGGTGCTGGTAAGGCTCACGGCAACTTCCGTAGCCCCTGACCTTGGGGAGGACGCATCATGAGACAGTATCGACAACTCTTTGGCCATCACTCGAAGGTCTGTTATCCCGAGACGGTCGCACGCGGCCGCGCCCAATGTGCAGGGCGACGAGCATCGCGAAGTGCGTCGCGGATCCTGCGGGCGTTGACTCTCTTCTTCGGACTCGGGCTGCTCGTCGGGGTCGCCGTTTGCCCGACCTCGACCCGGGCCCAGGCCGAAGGGGACATCGACCTGATCCGCAGTCAGAACGCGGCCCCTCCCAACGTGATGATCCTGTTCGATACCTCCGAGCAGATGCGCCACGTCAGCTTTCACGATGACTTCGATGCGACCGTCTTCTATGCCGACGATGGGGTGGCCAAGAGCTGCAATCTCACCGTGCCCGCGATTCCGAGTAGTGGTGGCTTCTGCCCAGACAATCCAGGCGGCGGAACCTGCCCGAACAACAGCGGTACGGCTCGCGGAAAGGGCTACCTACTGGGCGGGATCGACTCCTTCTCGTGCAAGAAGTCCGACTTTCCAGCGGGATGTACGGGGTGGACGCTCGGAAACTGTACGCTCGGAGGCAGCTCGATCACCTTCGAGATCCCGAACTACGGTCCCGCTCCCTACACGACCCGCTGGTCCGAGAACTATCTCGGGTTCCTGGTGGAGTATCTGGCCGACAATGGCGCACTGCCGGCGAATCTCCCGACGACGACGCGCATCGAGGATGCCAGGGATGTCATCAAGACCCTGGTCAACACGATCAATGCTCCTCGCCCGGGCGGCTTTGCCGACGTCGTTCGCTTCGGCCTCGCGCGCTACTCGAGTGAGTTTTCCGACCCGACCCTGAATCCACAGCCACCCGTTCCGGATCCGGATACGGACGTGTTCGCAACCGGTAGCAATGAAGGCAACGGCGGATACGTCGTGGTGCCCATCGGGCCCGGCAACAACAAGGCGATCAGCGATGCGCTGGATACCTTCGACCCCGTGGACTTCAATCCAGTGGGGACGGCCCTGCTCGATATCGGACGCTACTACGTCGGCAAGTATGCCAACAACTTCGACGGGAGCGTCGGTCTCGGCGCGTTTCCGCAGTATCTGCGCAGCACGACGGATGGATCCTATGATCCCGTCGGGGCCCCTCCGAGCCCGATCACTGCCAGTGCCGATTGCCAGAAGAACTTCGTGATCGTCATGACCAGCGGAGCCCCCGACAAGGGGGACAAGGAGCAGAACGATACGCCGGACAACCTCGGCGGCGGAGCAGGCGGTCTGTACACCGATACCTTCGGATCGGACTTCGCGAACGATGGCGGAGGTACGGCTGCAGATCCACAGTTCATCACCGATGTCGCCGGCTATCTCTACATCAGTGACTTCGACGACCCGAATACCCCCGTTCAGGATCTGGTCGCGGACGACGACCTTCCCGGAGACCAGAACGTCATCACATACACGGTGGGTTTCACGGTCGATTCGCCGACCTTGGAGCGGGCCGCGCAGAAGGGCGGCGGGCTCTACTTCACGAGCAGCAGCACCGCAGACCTGATCGACGACCTGCGGCTCGCGATCGACGATATCATCTTGCGCAGCGCGACCTTCACCTCGGCCACGGTGCCGACGAGCCGTCAGACTTTCGCCGACGCCTTCTTCGTCACCTTCCTCGAGCCGCGCCCCGAGGGGACGCTCTGGGTCGGTCATCTGCAGGCGTTCCGGCTGGACGAGAACTTCAATATCCTCAACAAATTCGAAGATCCTGCGCTGGATGCCAATGGTGCATTCATCGAGCCCCGCTTGCCCTTCTGGGATACGCAGGACGCGCTGCATTCGCTCCCGGCCGGAAAGACGCGCAATCTGCTCACTACCAAGTCGAACGCGACCATCCCGTTCACCACGGCAACGATCGCCAAGGGGGACCTCGACGTCGATGTGTCGGATCTGGGCGACTACCCCTACAATCCTGACTTGCCGGCCGTAACGGATCCCGAGGTGCTGGCGGACGACATCGTCAGCTTCGTCCATGGTGAGGACAGCTTCGATGCCGATCGAAATGGGAATGACACCGAGCTCAGGGAGGCGGTGCTCGGTGATATCTTCCACTCGAACCCCTTGGCGATCTCGGCGCCGCCGCCGTTTCTCGAAGGGGAACAGGGCTACTCGAGCTTCTCCTCCACCTATGCGGAGCGCCCGCGGATTCTCTATACCGGGGCGAACGATGGCATGCTGCACGGCGTGTACGCCGGTAAGTTCGAGACGGGTGACAACCCGAAGACGCCTGCGGTGAAGGAGCAGGTGTACTACACGCTCAATGAGACAGGTCGCGAAGGGGAGGAGCTCTTCGGCTACATCCCTGGCTTCTTGCTGACCAAGATCAAGCAGCTCCCTCAGCGGATCTCGAAGCCCTTCTACGTCGATGGAACCCCGTCGGCCGGTGATGCCTGGCTACCTGCTGAGACGGACGACGCCACGACCCCCGACAAGGAGCCGGAGGAGTGGACCACGGTTCTGATGACCGGCATGCGCAACGGGGGCGACGGCTACCTGGCGCTCGACATCACCAATCCGGATGCAGGCACGGGCGATGCGCACGGACCCTACCCGAAGCTGATGTGGGAGTTCACGGACAGCGATCTCGGGCGCACCTGGTCAGAGCCCGTGATCACACGGGTCAAGATCAAGGACCAGTTCCAGGGCGACTTCTGTGGTGCTGCGAACAACGAGGGCCAGGACACCAACTTTACCAACGGAAACTGTCGCGAGCAGTGGGTGGCGATCTTCGGCGGAGGCTACCGCGAGGCGGGCAATCCAAACGACGCGACCTATCTGACCAAGGGGACTACCGGCTTCAGCTCGGAGAGCAAGTCCATCTACATCGTGAATCTGTCCGATGGATCCATCCTCGCGAAGGCGGTGTACAGCAGCGATTCGAGCAACCCACTGAACGAGATGGTCTACTCCATCCCGAGCCAGCCGGCCGTGATCGACTCCGACTTCGACGGATTCGCAGACCTGGTCTACGTCGGCGATCTGGGCGGGCAGATGTGGAAGTGGGACCTGTCCGAGATTGGTAAGCCGAACAGCACGACGGGTCTCGTCTCGCTCGACGACTGGCCGATCGATCGCATCTTCTTCGCACCCCAGGCTTCGAACGGGCACTATCGCAACATCTTCTTCCCGCCGAGCGTATCCCTCGTGGGAAACGGCTCGTTGCGCCTCGCCTTCGGCACCGGTGAGCGAACCGATCTCGAGTACGCTACGACGAGTGGAATTGACGAGAATCGCTTCTACGTGCTGCAGGATGACAATCCGATCGGCCCCGATCGCTTCAAGGGCGCTCCGTTCCAGGAGGGCAACCTGACGGACATCACGAGTGAGCAGACCGACACGGATCTCACGGATCAGGGCTTCTTCCTGGTCGCGGGGGACAACGAGAAGTTCGTCACCGACCACCTCACCTTCGCGGGTCAGGTCATCACCGCGAGCTACGTCCCCGATCTGGGGGCTGCCGTCGTGCTGTGCCAACCGCGGGGAGATGCGACCCTCTACGTGTTCGCGGTCGCGGATGGCGAGGGCTTCTATGACTACGACCCCGCCCAGCCCAACGAGTCGCGTCGCCTCTCGCTCGGAGGTGGACTGCCGACGAGCCCGGCGATCGTATCCTCCAATCTGGCCGGTACGCGTGTGGTGGTGCAGACCTCGGACGGAAGAGTGCTGGCCGAGGAAGGTCCCGCCGCGGGCATCGACGGAGCCCAGGTGATCTTCTGGCGAGAGGTGTTCTGAGCTGGACTCCTCCCGAAGTGTGAGGGGGTGCGGTTCGATCAATGCTTGTCGAGCAGGTCGGTGACCTGCTCGACAAGCTGCGCCGAGGTGAAGGGCTTGGCCAGATAGGCGAGCTGTCCCGCCCGGATGAGCGCTCGCAGGCGATCACCCTCGACGTACCCCGAGCAGATCAACACGCGCAGCTCGGGGCGAAGCGCGCGGCTCCGCTCCAGGAGTTCGGATGCGTGCGGATCCAGGGTCGTGCTGTCGACGCAGAGTAGGTCGATGAGCACCCTCTGATCCTCGATCAGGGCGAGCGCTTGTTCGAAGCTCATGGCGGGACGCACCTGGAAGCCCCTGGACTGGAGCGCGCGCGTCATCGCGGCGAGGACCTGGGAATCGCCATCGACGACCACGATCCATGCGGGCTCGGGACGGAGCACACGCTCCGCGCGTGCCTCGCGGGGCGACTCGATGCGGCCGGGCGAGTGTGGAATCAGAAGTGTGATCGTCGTCCCCTGATCGGGCCTGGACGAGATCTCGAGCCTTCCCTGGACCTCTTCGGCGAAGGCCTTCACGACCGTCATCCCGAGGCCGGAGCCTTGTTCGAGCGGCTTCGTGGAGAAGAATGGCTCGAAGATGCGCTGACGAGTCTCCGGGGTCATTCCGTGCCCAGAGTCCCGGATCTGAAGCTCTACGTAGGTGCCGGTCGGAAGCCCGCGCTCGTCGTCGTCGAGCTGGATCAGGCGGCTCGATATCTCGATCTGCCCCTCGGGTTGTACCGCGTCTCGCGCATTCAGGATCAGGTTGGTGAGCGCACGTTCCAGCTGCCTCGGGTCGGCCCTCACGTGTCCTTCCGAGTCGGGTGCCACGGAGAGCTGAATCGATCGGGGAATCGTGCGCCTCAGTCGTCGTGCCAGCTGGCGTATGAAGGGACTCACCTCGATTAGGGCAGGTTTGGACACCTCGCGCCGCCCCAGGGTGAGCAAGCTACGCGTGAGCTCTGCGGATCGGAGCGCCGTCTGGCTGATGTCTTCGACACACGCGCGGGCGTCTGTGCTCAAGCTGGGCTCTGCGCGCACGACCTCGGCGGCGGCCAGGATCACGGTGAGTGCGTTGTTGTAGTCGTGGGCGATTCCCCCAGCCAGGCGTCCGATCACCTCGAGCCGCTGGGCCTCCTCCAGAGCATCGCGCGCTTCGGCTTGCGCGGCCTCGGCCTTCACGCGGGCTGCGTGCTCTGCACGTTCTCTCGTCAGCGAATCTCGCAGCTGCTGCGTGCTCTCCTGAATCTTGGAGAGAAGGTCGCTCACACTGATCGCTGCGCCGCCGCCGAAGAGCGAGAGGATCAGCGCAGACCGGATCCAGACCCCAGGTTCGGTGGGATCCCACATCGGAAGGTTGATGCTTGCGACCAGCCCGCTGGTTACGGCGAACGCGGCAAGGCCGAGCGTCGCGAACGTGGCGGCGAAGGTCCAGGCGATTCCGCGGCGTCCGAAGACGACCCCCGCAATGACCAGGACTGTAAGCTGAATCGCGGAGGCGGCCGCTCCGATCCCGCCGCGCAGCTCGACGATCAACGCCGCTCCGAGCAGCAGGAGCAGGTGGAGCGTGCTCCGAGTCACGGCGCCGAGCCGATCGAAGACCGCCCAGAGGAGTGGAAACAAGAGTGTGTAGAGTGAAAGCACCAGGGCGAGCGAGTTCAGCCGCCCCTGTAGGCTCAGCATCGCGATCAGGACCGCGGCGATGAACGGCACCGCTACCGCCGTGACCCGCACGGAGTTCAGCAACACGCGCTCGCGCAGGGCTACAAGATCATCCATCGCGGGACGTTGATCGAACGAATCACCGGGCGCTGCGGGCGATGTCATGGCGATGCGCCCAGCATATCCTGTCGCGCCCGAAAGCGCTGTCGTGGTGGAGTTCCTGCGGTTCGATCCCTACGCTGAACCGCGTAGCACCAAGAAGTAGAACAGCAGCAGGGCAGCTACGACCCACATCGCGGGAGCGACCTCGCGCACGCGCCCCGCACCGAGCTTGATGGCGGGGTACACCACCAGTCCCAGGGCGATTCCGTCGCCGATCGAGAAGGAGAGCGGGATCCCCGCCAAGATCAGGAGCGCGGGGATGGACTCGGACGGATCGTCCCAGCTCACATGTGTGAGGTTTCGCAGCATCGAGATCCCCACGATCAGGAGAATGGGAGCGGTGATCGGGGGATACGATCCGAGCATCGAGATCACCGGTAGGAAGAAGAGTGATCCGAGGAACAAGCCTGCGACGGTGACGGCGACCAGCCCCGTGCGGCCCCCCTGTTCGACGCCGGTCGCAGATTCGATGTAGCTGGTGACCGTCGAGGTTCCCAGACAAGCGCCGGCGATGGTCGCCAACGCGTCGGAGGCGAGCGCGCGCTCGATGCGCGGAAGTGTCCCATTCTGCATCAGCCCCGCTTGCTGGCCGACACCGATCAAGGTGCCCAGCGTATCGAAGACGTCGATGAAGAGCAGCACGAACACGAACGGGAGCAGGCTCGGGAGCAAGGCCGCACGTACATCGAGCGCAAGGAACGTGGGTGTGAACGAGGGGGGCAGCGAGATCACCTTCTGTGCGAGGGCGAAGTTGGGCATTTGTTCGGCCGCTCCGGCGAAGCCGACCTTGAGCAGGACTGCGCTCAGCGTCGCGGCGCCGATTCCCAGGAGGAGGCTGAAGCGATGCTTTCGGGCAGAGGCGATGGCGGCGACCAGAAATCCGACAGCGGCGACGGCGATGTCCGGTTGGGCGATGTCCGGTTCGAGTGAGACCAGGGTAGCGGGGTGATCCACGACCAAACCTGCATTCCGCAGGCCGATGAAGACGATGAACAGCCCGATGCCGGCTGCGATCGCGGAGCGCAGACTCGAGGAGAGCGCGTGCATCACGCGCTCGCGCACGCCCAGCAAGGTCAAGCCGAGGAACAACACCCCCGACGCGAAGACGACCCCGAGTGCGGCCTGCCATGGGTTTGGATGTCCCGCCTCTGCGGCCGCCGGTACGAGGACGAATGCGAAGTACGCATTGATGCCCATGCCTGGTGCCAGGGCCACGGGATAGCGCGCCCAGACGCCCATGAGCGCGGTGGCCAGGGCCGACGTGACGCATGTGGCGACGACGACGGATCCGAAATCCATGTTTGCAGGTTCCGCGGCCAGGAGTGCGGGCTGCACGAAGAGGATGTACGACATGGTGAGAAACGTCGTGATCCCCGCGGCGAGCTCGGTGTGGACCTGGGTGCCGGCGCGTTCGAGTTGGAACCAGCGTTCGAGCATCGCCGCATGATGTCGGAAGCGGTTCCCCTGTCAAGCGCGAGCGTTGCCTGGTCAGGCTCGTCGGCTCTCCAGATAGGCTGTCTCCAGCGAGCGGCCCGAGCGGACCTCGACGATGCGCGCGCCGGCTTCGAGCAAACCCGGTAGCGCTTGGCGATTGACGTCCGCTGGGAGCTGATCGGGCCTTCCCTCGACGACGAGCGTGGTGCCGTCCCATACGAAAGGGAGCGGGAGTACGCTGGGATCGAGCTCGATCGAGGCTTCGAGCTTGTAGCGCATGCACAAGCCTCGGTTGGTCAGCTCGGCGAGCGGCCCCTGGTGCGTACAGCGTCCGGAGTCCATGAAGGCGACGTGGTCGCAGATCGATTCGAGCTCTTGCAGGTTGTGCGAGCTGATCAGCAACGTGCAGCGATCGCGCCGCGCGAGGAGCAGCTGCCGCATGCGCACGACGAGCTCTGGATCGAGTCCGCTCATGGGCTCGTCGAGCAGGATGAGCTCGGGCGAGCCCAGCAGGGCCTGGCCGACCTGAAGCCTGCGTCGCATCCCGTGGGAGAGTTGCTGCACGCGCGCTTCGCTCCGCTCGGCTAGGTCGATGTCTACGAGGATCTCATGCGCTGCGCGCCGCGCGGCGCTGGTGTCCAGTCCGGCCAGGCGCGCATAGTAGACGAGCAGTCCGCGAACGGTCGTATCGCGGCTGAACTCGCAGTCCTGAGGGAGCATGCCGAGGCGGCCGGCGTGTCGAAGCGGTTCGAACGGACCTTGTTCGAACAGCTCGACCTGTCCTGCGTCGAGCCGGATCAGGCCTGCGATGGCGCCGAAGGCGGTCGTCTTGCCCGCACCGTTGGGGCCGATCAAGCCACAGATCGTGCCCGCCGGAACCTCCAAGTCGAGTCCGGCCAACGCAACCTCGCGGCCGAACCGCTTCACTAGGCCGCGCGTACGCAGGGCGGTGCGGCTCATGCGTCGCGCCTGGCGAAGCGTGTGTAGCCGAGCCCGAAGTAGGCCCATCCGATCAGGATCAGCGCCCCCATGGCGGGCAACCGGTGCCAGAGTCCCGGACGCCATAGGGGTGAGGTGTATGCGCCCGGGAACAGGCGATGGAGAGAGCTCGTGAGCTCTGGAGCCAGCTCGCGTACGAAGTCGGCGGCGGCCAGCCGACCGATCACTCCGAGGCCTACCAAGGCGACGAGCGCGAGTGCGCGCGAGCGATTGACCGAGCGCGTGAGCTGCGACGCGGCAACGCCGACGCAGACGTATGGCCAACCGAGGAAGCAGGCGCGTAGCGCCAGATCCAGCAGCGCTCCGGCGTGTGCGACCGGATCGAATCCCCGCATCGAGCTGAATCCGAGCCCCCACACTGCGCCCGCACTGGCGAACAGGCCGACGCTCATCAGTGCAGCTTGCGAGAAGAGCTTCCCGATCGTCCACGAGAGTCGGTCTGCTCGCAGAAGCACGAAGCGCACCGAGCCGGAGCTGACCTCGGATGAGATGCAATCGCAGGAGAACAGGACCGCGAGTAATGGGATGAAGAACATCGACATCCAGCCATAGAAGAGCGCAAGGGGCGGCGTGGCGCTGACCGCACGTGCGATCTCCTTGTCGCCTACCAGACCGGTGACGATCCGCTGAAACTCTTCACTCGCCAGCAACGCCTCCGTCAGGCTGCCGGTCGCAGGGGAGGCGCCGCCGAGTCGTTCGGTCACTGCAGCTTCCGCGGCCTCGATCGCCCGTACGAAGAGAGCGGCGCCGATGCCCGCCCCCATCACGTAGAGCAGCAGGAGCACCACGACCCTGCGCGCTCGCACCGCTTCCGAGAAATCGAACAGGGTGACGAGTCCGATCGTGCGGAGTCGGGTCATGTCGAGACGGGAGTCGCGCTGCGCTCCAGATCCTGGAGGAGCTCCGCTCGGCGCTCGGGGGGAGCGAAGGAAGCCTCCAGGCTGTTTCTGGCGAGTGTGCGCAGCTCGCTCGCGGTGAGTGCGAGGGTATCGCGCACGGCCCGGTAGTTCTCGGCCACGTAGCCGCCGAAGTAGGCGGGATCGTCGGAGTTGACCGTGACCCGCAATCCCGCGTCGAGCATCGGACGGAGTGGGTGGGTCCTGAGATCCTCAACCACGTGTAGACGGAGATTGGAGAGAGGGCACATCGTGAGCGGGATCCCGTCTGCCGCGAGCCGGCGCATGAGCTCCCGATCGCGGATGGCTGCCACACCGTGGTCGATGCGCTCCGCTCCGAGGACGTCTAGGGCCTGCCAGATGTATTCGGGAGGTCCTTCTTCACCCGCATGGGCCACGGTGTGGAGGCCTTCGCGACGCGCGAGTTCGAACGCATCGCGAAACTTCTCGGGCGGATTGCCTCGCTCGGACGAGTCGAGTCCGACCCCCAGGAGCTGATCCTTGAACGGCAATGCAGACTCCAGGGTTGCGAGCGCGGCCTCGCCCGTGAGGTGTCTCAGGAAGCACAGGATCAGACCGGCAGACACCCCGATCGAGTCGGCGCGTGCGAGCGCGCGCAGTGTTCCCTGGAGCACCACGTCGAGCGGGATGCCGCGCTGCGTGTGAGTCTGCGGGTCGAGGAAGATCTCTGCGTGGTGCACGCCCTCCGCAGCGGCGCGCTCCAAGTAGGCCCACGTGAGCTCGAAGAAATCACGCTCGGTTCGCAGAACCGCTGCACCCTGGTAATAGAGGTCGAGGAACGATTGCAGATCGCTGAACTGGTAGGCCGCTCGGAGCGCGTCGAGACTCTCGAACGGAAGCTCGACGTCGTTTCGCTCCGCTAGCTGAAACATTCGCTCGGGCTCCAAGGTGCCCTCGATGTGGAGGTGGAGCTCGGCCTTGGGTAGGGCGAGGAGCCACGAGTCGGTCGCATTTCCCTGCATCCACCGAATTATACGGGATTCACCTGGTGCAGT
This sequence comes from Pseudomonadota bacterium, assembly GCA_003247575.1. Classification (GTDB taxonomy): domain Bacteria; phylum Myxococcota_A; class UBA9160; order SZUA-336; family SZUA-336; genus SZUA-336. Next base: position 26,728 of record QJZC01000034.1, on the reverse strand, counting down.
TGAGGGAGTGGCGCCCGCGCATTCGAGTTGGGTCGAAATGCCACCAGTGCGTTCGTGTGCCGAGGTGCGCGGCGCGCATGGCGTAGAGTCCGCGCGGTCGTCGAGCGAGGATCGGGTGTTCGCCTCCGCAGTCAGCGTTGGTTGCGCCCCCAGACCCCGGGGCGTCTCCCTGTAACCTGTGAGTGAGTTCAGCAACGGAATCCGAATGAAGCCGCGCCGGCTCTGAGTGATCTCCCAGCGAAGCACGTTCGTCGACTTGCAGATTCGCTTCCAGGATTTGCAAGACGGAGAAATCTGTGAACTCATTCACGTGCACCCGTATGACGACGTGTAACGTTATGCGCGCTGCGGGAAGCTAGAATCTGCTTCCTGAATCCTGCTCCCGTGATCTCCGCGTGATAGGAGGAATCCTCGTGAATCTCTCACTGCTCCGCGTCGTGGCGCCAGTCCTTGCATGGAGCCTCCTGTTCGCGACTTCGGGTGCTGCATCCGAGACTTCCTTGTCTGACGTCAACTCGATGCACGAGAACGTCATGGGCGCAGACAGCCTCCCATCGGCCAGGGAGTGCGCTTCGTGTCACCCGAGGCAATTCGAGCAATGGTCGCGCTCCCAGCACGCCTACGCCCAGCTGAGCCCCATCTTCAATGCCATGCAGGGAGCGCTCGGAAAGCTGACCAATGGGACCTTGGGGGACTTCTGCATCCGCTGTCACACGCCGGTCGGGATGAGCATCGGTGAGCCGGTGTTTGCAGCCAACGCCAGTCGCCACTCGACCTCTCGCGAAGGGGTTACGTGCGTCTCCTGCCACCGCCAGTCGGAAGAGTACGGAAAGCTCGGCGCTCGCTTTGCGTTGCAGCGGGGGGATCTCACCAGTCCGATCTATGGGCCGACCGGGGACAACCGCGCACTCGACGAGGCCATTCGCGAGGGAGGACTCGTGACGAATTCGGAGCGCCCCGGTCGTCGTGTACATGCCGAGGTGAAGCCCTTCTTCGCGCTGTCCACATCTGGGTTCTGCGCGACGTGTCATGATCTGACAGGGGTCGACGGGATCCGCCTCCAGGAGGTCTTCAGCGAGTGGAAGCGATCTCCAGCAGCGGAGCGTGGCATCGATTGCCAGGATTGTCACATGGGTCGCGAGCCCGGCAAGGTGATGGCAGATCCGAGCGCCCCTGACTTCGATCGCAAGAACTACGACTTCGGACCCGCAGCGCTGCTCGGGTCGCTGGAGACGCCGCCGCGGAAGCTCACGGACCATCGCTTCCCGGGTCCCGACTACTCGGTGATTCATCCGGCGCTCTTCCCGTTCAACATGGAAGCGATCCGGGAGGAGGAGCCCGAGGATCGCTCGGAAACCGGGGGGCTCGCGACGATCTCGGAGTGGCTCGCCTTCGATTGGCGCGCTGGCTGGGGCACGGATGCGTTCGAGGACCTCGAACCCGACGAGGATCAGTTTCCGGAGCGTTGGGCTGACGTCGACTCTCGCTACGAGGCCCGCGAACTCCTCGTAGAGAACCTGCGCGCGCTCCGGGAGATGCGCGATCTGCGCCTCAGGCTACTCCGAAACGGATACGAGCTAGGAGAGGTGATCGAGGACGAGCCCGACTCCGAGTCGCTCGGCTTCCGGATTCGAGTTCGCAACATCACGAGCGCGCACAGCGTACCGAGCGGCGACGACGCCGAGCGACTCGTCTGGCTCCACGTGCGGGTGACCGACCTCGATGGCAAGCTCGTCTTCGAGTCGGGTGATCTCGATCCCAACGGCGATCTGCGAGATTCCCACTCGAGATACGTGCACAATCGCGAGCTCGCGCTGGACGATCAGCTGTTCAACCTGCAGTCCAAGTTTCTCATCCGACCGCTGCGCGGGGCCGAGGTAGACCAGATCATTCCGGTTCCCTACGGAGTCAGGGCGCGCCCCTTCCTGCAGAAGGCCCGATCCTCGTCGATCCTGCAGGGGCAGGCGGGCGAGGCGCGCAGGCATCGCAAGGGGATTCCCACCGGCGCCGAGCGTTGGGCAGCCTACGAGGTCCCGCGCGAGCAGCTCACGGGCCGTGCTCCCTACCGCGTCTCGGTGAAGCTGAAGGCGGCCATGGTCCCCGTGCACTTGGTGAACGCGATCCAGATCGTTGGCTTCGACTATGGACTCAGTGCTCGCGAGATCGCGAAGACCCTGGTGCATGGCTTCGTCGATGAGCAGGGAGAGGTGATTCTCTGGGATCCCGACTCCGAGGATCCGGACGACAACCGCGTCGTCGGGCACCAGGTTCTCTTCGAGAGACAGGCCGAGCTGGGACGCAGGACGGATGGCCCGCAGTACGCGTCCGAATAGTGCGCGAGCGGATGGCATTCGATCCGATCCGCTCCGAAGTGAAGTCAAACGGTTCGAACAAATCGGCCGACGCCGCGTGCATCGTGCTGTTCTAGATCCAGGAGGAGCGAAATGATCCATCGCTCACGCGCACTGTTGGCATGGACTCTGAGCTTCACGTTTGCTGCCGCCGCGGCTCCGGTCCGTGCGGACTTCGCGCGAGTTGGGGAGCACAGCAGCGAGCTGGCCGACGAATCGGTCAGTGAGATCGATCCGGCGGTGGTGCCCGAACGTCCGAAGAGATTCGAGGCCGGCGCGGGATTTCTCAGTCCAGGAGTCATCCGTCAGGGAATCCGGCTCCCCGGTGGTGCGGTATGGCAGCCGTCGCTACTGATCTCCGGGACCTCGCGAACCGCTCTTCAGGTCTTCGACACCGGAGAGGACTCGTTGTCGGAGATCGCTACTCGCCTCGATCTCTATGCGGATGTACTCCTCACGGGTACGGAACGCTTCACTCTCGGCCTCCAGCCACTGCATCGTCGCGATGATGGCCGGTTCACGGTCTTCAACCTGAATCCGCGGCGCGACGAGCGCGGCAATCGACGTGGTTTCGAGGAAGAAGCCAACCTGGATGTTACCACGGCGTTCTTCGAGGGCGAGCTCGCAGAGCTGATCCCTGCGCTCGACCCTGGCGACTACGCTGCGCTCGATATCGGGTTCGCGATCGGACGGCAGTACCTCTCCATCCAGGACGGGCTTCTCATCAACGATACACTCGACGCGATCGGGATCACGCGGAACAACCTGGCGGCGCCTGCCGGGGGCACCAATCTCCAGCTCACGGCTGTTTTCGCGTGGGACGAAATTCATCGAGGAAACAACGGCTTCAACAACCGCGAAGTCGATGACCTCCGGCTGTACGGCCTCTTCGCCGCGGCCGACTATGCGCGTACGAGCATCAATGCCGAGTTTGTCTATGTAGACGACACAGACGAGGATCCCGCGAAGTTTGGAGGTGGAGACGGCGTGTACTGGGCATTCTCTGCGTCTCAGCGCATTGGGCTCGTCAGCTCGGACATCCACTTGCTCGGGTCGCGCGCACTCGACGACGAATCCGCAGTTCTGAGCGATGGGATGCTGCTCTTCTTGCAGACGACGACGGTCCTTCCTTATTCCGAGGACAATCTGTATGTCAATCTCTTCTGGGGCATCGATGAGTTCACGTCTGCGGCTCGAGGTCCAGAAGTCGGTGGTCCGCTGGGAGAACTCGGGATCCTGTTCGCTTCTCTCGAGCTGGGTCGCTACGACACTGCGCTTCCCAACGACGCCACTCAGTCCGTCGGCTTTGCCATCGGCTACCAGATGTTCCTCGACACCTTCCGCAAGCAGCTCGTCTTCGAGCTGGGTGGGCGGAAGGGAACCGACAACGACGCTGCACCCGGAGCGATCGCATTGGCCGTGAGATACCAACAGGCGGTCGGCAGTCACTGGGAACTGCAGTTCGACCTGTTTGGGTCGCTTGTCCAGTCCGATTCCCCGGGTTTTGGATCTCGCATGGAGCTTCGATATGCATTCTGAAGGTTCACACTCCGAAGGATTAGGGAGAGTACGAATGATTTCCGATTCCACACGAGCGCGCGTTGCACTGACCCTCTACCTGGCTACGACAGTCGTTGCCGTCGCAGCACCTGAAGTCGCTCTCGCCGAGGATGCCCCGAAGCCAAAGGCGCTTCTGAGCGAGGCCGAAGAGCTCGAGTGGGCCTCGAGGGTGCTGGGTCCGGACGAGAGCGGAAAGAGCGAGAACAACTGCAAGGAATGTCACACGCTCGAATACGACGCTTGGGCGCAGAGCCAGCACTTTGCGACCTTCAAGGAGCGTCATCGCTCGGATCGCGCGAAGGAGATTCTCTCGAATCTCGGCGAGCGTAGTATGAAGAGGTCCTCGGAGTGCCGCCAGTGCCACTATACCCCGATCGCACCAGAGGGATCCGGAGCTGTCGACGTAGCTGCGGGCACCAAGCCAGCTCGCAAGGATCGGATCTCGGTCAAGTGGGGCGTGTCGTGCGAATCCTGTCATTCGCCCGCTCGCGGATGGGTCGATGTACACAACCGGATCTCCGGCGATCCTGCCGGTGATGTCCTGAAGTGGGGTGAGGGGCGCAAGAGCTCCTCCGAGCAGCGAGCAAAGCGGATCGAAGCAGCACAGAAGAAGGGCATGATCCACCCTGGGATGTTGTACGCGCTAGCGAGCAATTGCGTAGGCTGTCACACCGTCCCCCGTGAGCAGCTCGTCAACAAGGGCGATCACAAGCCTGGATCCGAGTTCGAGTTGGCCAGCTGGTCGCAGGGAGAGGTTCGCCACAACTTCCTCAGCTCTCCGGGAGCTCCGGACGCGAGCACCAATCAGCCGGCTCCGCCGGAGCGCCTGCGGCAGCTGTTCCTCGTCGGGGCTCTGGTCGACCTCGAGTACAGTGCGCGCAACCTCGAGGCGATCAAGGAGGCGGGCGGTGTCTATCACGAGGCGATGGTGGAGCGTGTACTTCGGCTCAGGCAGAGGCTTGCCCAAGTCGGAAAGGCGGTAGCGGTGCCAGGGCTGGCTGAGATCGTGCAGGCGATCCCCGAATCCCTGAGTGTGGATTCACCGCTGCCGAAGGGGCTTGCAGACAAGGCGGGCTCGGCTGCACGCGCAGTGGCGGACTCGTACGATGGCAGCTCTCTTGGCGCGCTCGATGCTCTGATTCCGGGTGAGGCCAAGGGCGATCCATTCGACAAGGCTCGGTAGGTACGGAGCAAAGTCATGACCGTTCAGATCTTCGAGTGGTTCGCGTGGACATTGGGCGCTCTGATCTCGATTGGAGTGTTGCTGATCGTCGCTGTGCAGGCGGCCGCCTCGCTCGCGAGACTGAGAGGGGGGCGCAAGCAGCAGCAGCTCGAGCTGGAGCTGCTGCGCCGCGAACTGGATGCCGAGCATCGACGCTTTCAGCGGTTGGTGCCGCTCGAACACGCCTGGGAAGGCTATCGGAAGTTCGAGGTGGAGCGGGTGGAGCGGGAGTGTCAGAACGTGACCTCTCTGTATCTGGCGCCCCACGACAATAGGCCGCTGGCGCCTTTCTATCCGGGTCAGTTCTTGACGTTCGCCTTTCGCGTTCCCGGCCGGGAACGGCGCGTCGTCCGATGCTACTCGTTATCGGATCGGCCGCAGGACGATCACTATCGAATCACCGTCAAGAAGATCGGGCCCCCTCGAGGGCAGCCCGAGGTCCCACCCGGGCTGAGCTCCAGCTATGTGAACGACTGCGTCTCGCAGGGAGACATCCTCGACGTCAAGGCGCCGAGCGGAGAATTCTATCTGGACATGACCAGGGACGATCCGGTGGTGCTCATCGCAGGTGGGATCGGCTTGACGCCCTTGCTCAGCATGCTGCTGGCCGTCACGGAGTCCGGATCGAACCGCGAAACGTGGTTCTTTCTGGGAGTGACGAATCGATCCGACCATGTCATGAAAGCTCATCTCGAGGCGCTCGCCGCAGCACACGAGAACGTCCATCTGCTCGTCTGCTATGCGAAGCCCCTTCCCGAAGACGTGCACGGGAAGGACTATCAGGTCGAAGGCTTCCTGTCTCTCGACATCCTGCGGAAGAACCTGCCGTCGAACAACTATGACTTCTATCTATGTGGTCCACCCCCCATGATGAGCTCGCTCACGGAAGCGCTCGACAAGTGGGGAGTGCCCGAGGAACGAGTCCACTTCGAAGCGTTCGGTCCTGCGACCGTGAAGCGCGTGGTAGAGACTCCCGCTACCGACGCGGTCCCCATCGAGTTCAGCCGGTCTGGACGCAGCGAGAAGTGGACCGGCGATCATGGGAGTCTCCTCGAGTTCGGCGAATCGCTCGGAGTTCCCCTGAGCTCTGGCTGCAGGAGTGGCAACTGCGGAGAGTGCGAGACAGCCATCAAGAGCGGAAAGGTGCAATACGTTCGCACCCCCAGCTACAAGCCGGAACGCGGATCGTGCCTGACGTGCATCTGCGTTCCTGATGGCCCCTTGACGTTGGATGCATAGCCATGAAACAGAGTAGACCCAGCCGTTGGGACGTGCCGTTCGATCCTGAGCTCGAGGAGTCGGACGTCCAGAGGCTGCTCCAGATAGAGCCATTCGCCAGCATGGATCCAGGGCAATTTCCGAGATCGACGCCTTTGGCGGACATCCTTCGCAACGATACTCGGTTCGTGTCCTTTCGGCGGGGGGACATCGTCGTCCGCGAGCAGGAGTACGGAAGCTCCGCCTTCCTGGTGCTGGATGGGGCTCTATGTGTTGCGCTTGCTCTCCCAGACGAGGTACTCGGCCGCCGCGTGCCGCGGCGGCGAAGTATCTTCGAGACCCTTCGCCACGCCTATAGACGCCGTGCCTATCCCGAAGTGCGTAGTTCGGACAGTCTCATTCGCGCGGGAAGGTCCCGGAGTCCCGCAGGTGCACCGATCTTCATTCAGGACTTCCCGCGCGTTCTCTGCGACGACTCCCAGGCGAGGATCGGTTCTGGTGAGATATTCGGTGAGATGGCGGCTCTCACGAGAGCACCGAGAAGTGCCACGGTCGTGGCGGAGACGGACAGCGAACTGCTGGAGATCCGCTGGCAAGGGCTGCGGGACTTGCTGCGGTTCACGTCGGAGTTTCGCGCTTACGTATTGCGTCGCTATCGAGAGACGGGGCTTCGAGAACAGATCGCAGCGACTCGGTACTTGGAAGATCTGTCGCCGGAAGTGGTCGAAGCCGTAGCCGCGGCTACGGAGTTTCGAACCTACGGAGAATTTGAATGGACCTCGAAGTTCCGAGCGACGCCCGACTCCGAGCCGGATGAGCGCCTGGCGCGCGAACCCATCATTGCCGAGCAGGGGCACTATCCGAGCGGGCTCACCCTGGTGCGATCGGGCTTCGCACGCCTGACGGAGAGTCTGGGGCACGGCGAGCGGACACTGAGCTATCTGGGGCGTGGGCAGATCTACGGACTGGAGGAGCTGGCTCACAACTGGAAGGAGAAGGAGGCGGTCCCGTATGCGTGTTCGCTGCGCGCGGTCGGGTATGTCGACGTGCTGCACATCCCGACGCCGGTCGCCGAGAAGTACATCTTGCCTGCCATCGATCTGGAGCGGGTTCCCAAGCCGCGCAACCGCTCTGGCAGTGCCAGCTGGGCGACACTGTCTTCCGTCGAGGAATCGCTAGCGAGTGCCCGACTCGGCTTCGTTTCGGCCAACCGATTCATCAACGGAACTGCGACGATGGTGATCGACGTCGATCGCTGTACGCGCTGCGACGAGTGCGTGCGCGCATGCGCCGTGGCACATGACGGAAATCCGAGGTTCATTCGGCACGGCCCCATCTTCGATCGGAAGATGGTCGCCAACTCATGCATGCACTGTGTCGATCCCGTCTGCATGATCGGCTGTCCGACGGGAGCCATTCAGCGAGAGCCATCGAGCGGCACCGTGTGGATCAACGATCCCACGTGTGTGGGCTGTGGTACCTGCGCTGCGAGCTGCCCATACAGCAACATCCGCATGGTCGAGATCCGAGACTCGAGCGGCGCCTTCATCCGGGACGACGCGACGCATGAGCCACTCCAGAAGGCGACCAAGTGCGATCTCTGCCTGGACCACGTGGGTGGACCGGCCTGTGTGCGTGCGTGCCCATACGATGCGCTCGCCCGAGTGGACCTCCAAGACCCGAAAGAGTTGACGGCATGGCTACGCGAATAGATCGATTCAGTCGGGATCGCCGCGCTCTACTCGTCAGTGCAGCCCTGGGTGTGGCTTCCCTCGTGGGGGCGTGGGTCATGCTGCGATCCCTGTGGTCGGCGACCGTGTGGACGGGGTCGCTTCTCTTCGGTTGCGTGCTGCTTTTGGCGTTCTACGGGGTTCGGAAGAGGATTGCCGTGCTTCCCTTGGGTAGGACTGCCACATGGCTGCGCTGGCACGCATACGTGGGTCTGCTCTCGGCGCTCTTGTTTGTCGTGCATGGGTTCTTCTTGCCTACACTCGCGTGGCGCTTCCCCGATGGATGGTTGGAGCGGGCAGTAGCCATCGTCTATGTCTGCGTGGCAGGAACAGGAGTCGTCGGGCTCGCGATCACGCGTCGGATTCCGGCACGAATCTCTGCTCGCGGCGAAGAGGTCATCTTCGAGCGAATCGGAGATTTCCGTATGGAGTTGTTCGAACGAAGTCGTGCGCTCGTACTCCAGCCCGGAGCGGTATCAGCCGACGGGGTGCTGTCCGGCTACTTCACCGACCGACTCGCACCCTATTTTTCCCGCGCGAGCAACCTGCTCGGTCATCTTGCTCAATCTCGCGCGCCCATGCTCGGGCTGCGTAGTGAGCTCGATGAGCTCTCCCGGTACCTGTCTGCGAGTCAGCGCGAGGTTGCGGACGAACTCGTCGAGCTGATCGAGAAGAAGGATGAGCTCGATTACCAGTATGCACATCAGCTCGTGCTCAAGGGGTGGCTCTTCCTGCATTCAGCGCTCGTTGGAAGCTTGTTGTTGCTGGCCTCTCTGCATGCCGTGCTCGCACTGAGCTTTGGAGGACGGACCCTGTGAGCAAGCTGGAGCTTCAGAAGTTCTCGCACGATCAGAGTACCTACGAGAGGCCGACCCTGGAATGGGTCTGTGCTCGTTCGGGCAAGTCTCGACGTTGCGCCCGCGGACCAGATGCAAGCGGCCGGTGTGTAGGGGAGTATGCCTGCGCGCCACGACGGGTCGGTGATCGCTACGAGTGCACCCGCTCCGGACCCCAAGGAGGGCGCTGTGAGCGTGGGCCGCTGCCTGACGGTGCCTGCTGCATTCGCATTCCTCCGTGCCAGCCGGTGCGGAGTCATCGTTCGAGGCGCCGGTTCGTCGGCTGGATGGCGGCGGCTGCTACCTTCGGGGGACTGCTGCTCCTGCTCGGTGGGAGTGCGCGGACGCGGCTGCTCTCGCCGGGCCCACTCAGTCTGAACCATGCTCAGATTCTCGAATCCGACAACGGCGACACCTGCGGAACGTGCCACGCGGCCGGTGCGGAGAATGCACTCGGATGGTTGTCGATGGCGGCCTCGGAGCAAAAAACGCAGACCGCGCTCTGCTTGGAGTGCCACCGGGAGAGTCCGGGCTTCGCGGAGCATGCAGCGAAGGCGCACTCGGCCGATCCAGCTAGATTCGTCCGCTTGGACGTCGCGAGCGGGTCGCGAGGTGCCCGTCTAGAGGTTCCCCATTCGGCGTCTGGGGACATTGCTTGTGCGACGTGCCATCGCGAGCATCACGGGGCGCAGTTCGATCTCGAACGGCTGGCGGACGATGCTTGTCAGGGATGTCACCGCGAGACGTTTGCCTCACTCGGCGGAGGGCATCCAGAATTCACGGACTGGCCTTATCAGACTTCGGGTACGCGAATCGCCTTCAGTCACCAGGAGCACCAGCAGCAGCACTTTTCAGATCGCGAGTTCGACTGCGCCGGCTGCCACGAGCTCGATCGACTGGGGGAGTCGATGCGCATTCGCGGCTTCGAGGCGGCCTGCGGAGAATGCCACGTCGCGGGCGCGTACGCGGGGCCGCCGCCGGAGCCCTTCGGAGTTGGAGACGTTCCATCTGGTGTCGCGGTCCTGCAGCTCCCTGCGATCGACACCGATGCGGTGGTGGACCTCGAGATTGGGGAGTGGCCCGAGCTAGCGGGCATGGACCACGACGAGCCGCTCGGTGGATTCATGCGTCTTCTGGTTCGCGCCTCGGCGGACCTCGAGCATGCAGCCGAGGTCGACGAGATGGAGTATCTGTACGACCTCGATGGAGCAGAGCAGGCGGACGTCGTCTGGGCGATCAAGGATCTCTTCTACGCTCTGGCCTCTCAGAATCCTGCGGATGGATTGCGCGTCCTTTGTGAAAGATTGGAGCGCTCGCTCGAACGTAAGCTCTCTTCGCGAGAGATCTCGTTCTTGGCAGCCAATCTGAGTACGGACACTCTGGTCGCGGCGCAACGCGCCTGGTTTCCCAGCCTGATGGAAGAAGTCGAACGCCGCGCTGCGGGGGAGCCGGTCGCGACCCGTCTGATCTCGCTCGACGAGCTCGATCCACCGACGGATAGCGCGATGGGGGGCTGGTATCGTGACGACTCCACGTTTGCACTTCGCTATAGGCCGTCGGGACACGCGGATCCGTTTCTGAAGAGCTGGCTCGATGTGGTCATCGAAGGGGCAGCGCGAGATCCGTCGCTCGCGAGCCTCATCGATCAGATCGCGCAGCCAGACTCAGCCGGCCGCTGTATCGAATGCCACACCAAGGAGGCGCGATCGGATTCGGAGGGAGCTCCCGACCGCAGCGAAGACGCAGCTCACGGCTCAGGATTCGCTCGAATCAACTGGCAGCCGAAGCGCCGCGATCTGGAGGAGAGAAGCTTCACTCGCTACTTCCACCGCCCCCACTTGCTGCAGCCGGGCCTGGATGGATGTGGTTCCTGTCATGTAAGCGAGCTCGGTGGAGAGACGCCCAAGGAGGGAGACTTCTTCGCCATGACCAAGGAAACCTGCGCAGGATGCCATACACCGGAAGCCGCCGGGGACAGCTGCTTGACCTGCCACAACTATCACGTTGGGGTTTCAGGAGTGGTACGGGCGGTACGCCGAGGAGACGACACTCCGGTGGGGCGTTTCATGGCTCGCTTCGGCAGCGCAGAAGACGGGTCGAAGTTCCTCGTAGCTCAGGATCCGATCGATACAGAGTAGGATCAGCATGCGTTCGCGTAGTGGTGCTACTCCACGCACGAAGCTCAGGTCGATCCCTGAGAAGTGCGCCGGTGGGGGAATGATGGCGGACTCGGAGACGGTCTGGATATCGGAAACCGAATCGACGATCAGCCCCAAGGTACGCGACTGCGAATCTCCCGGAAGGCTGACTCGCATTACCGCGACTACCGTAGACCTTCCGTACGCGGCGGGTGGCAGGCCAAAGCGGATCCGTAGGTCTACGAGGGGTCCTCGGGTCGTGCCCAGCCGTGCGATCCCGGGAACGTAGTCGGGCGCGCCTTCGATCAAAGTCGGTGCAGTCCACGGCTGCACGCTTCGGATTCGCGGAAGCTCCACGCCATACCACTCGCCGGCAAGGCTGAAGCACATGTGCTGATCCTGCGACAGGCGCGCCGGACGGTTCAGGCTAGGGCGGGCTGCATCGATCATCGGTCCTCCAAACCTCTGGCTACCTGAGTCCTCTGGCTACCTGAGTCGCTGGAGGGTGCTCATGCCTTCATTCCTGGGCCTGAGGTCTGAGCCGAGGCGTGCTCGTATACCCCTCCAAGTCGTAGACCCCTCTGTATCGGTCGGCTTCTCGGAAGGATGAGCGAGCGCGCGAAGTCGCCCATCCGACACCTGCAGATGTAGATCGTTGGTGTCCGTCCATGCCATCTAGCGTCTCCAAGGGAGACATGTGATCGAATTGCGTCACGCCGTCGGCAAGAGCCGGATCGATGCGCCGGAAAACCGCTTGACGCGTTTCATTACGGATCCATACGATGATTCATCGGACATGGAGCGACACATTTCGGTTTTTCGCATACCACTCCGAGGACCAGCAGCATCCGAGGAGAAGCAGCATGATTCGACGACAGAATCTTGGCTCAGGGGCGCTCGTCGCCTGGGTCTCCCTGGCACTGGCCGCGGTGTCGGTTCCAGCGAATGCGCAGGAGGACTCGCGCGATTCTGCACCGAGTCCGTCAGCAGAGCGAGATGCGGAAGAGCAAGATGCGAATGACGGAAAGGTGCTCCCGCCTCCGACTCCTGGAATCGAAGAGATTACCGTCACGGCACGGAAACGTTCGGAGCGGCTCCAGGATACCCCGATCGCCATCACGGCCTTCAACTCGGAAGGGTTGCGCGACCTCGAGATTCGCGACCTGCAGGATGTCCAGAAGTCGGTTCCGAATCTTCAGTTCGACAATTCGATTGGCTCTGCGACCTCCTCGCGTATCTATCTTCGCGGTGTGGGAAACGGAGACGCGAGTGTGCGTGACGACCCTGGTGTCGGCATCTACGTGGACGGTGTCTACCTTCCCAGAGCACAGGGCACCTTGCTTACGGTCTCGGATCTCGAACGCGTAGAGGTTCTCCGGGGTCCGCAAGGGACTCTCTTCGGAAAGAACACGATCGGTGGTGCGATCAACGTGGTGACCAAGAAGCCGTCGTTCGAGTTTGGCGGTGTGGCCGAGATTCGAGGGGGCACCGAGGGTCTGTTCGAGACGCGCGCTGCCGTCGATCTCCCGTTGATTCCCGAGGTAGCTGCGATGCGCGTGTCGCTGACTACGGCCACGCGAAACGGCTTCGTGCACAACCGGCTGACGGGAAGCAAGACCAATGACAACAAGGTTCTGGGTGGGCGCCTCCAGTTCCTGGTGACTCCGACACCGACCAGCGAGATCCAGCTGTCGATCGATCACAGTCGCGAGTTTCGCGCCTCGAACGCAGGAAAGTGCAAGATCATTCCGAACGCGAACGGTCAGCTTCAGGGTGGGCTCTTCGCCGTTCTTGCGCCCGAAATTCAGACCGCCTGCAATCGGGATGATGCTCGTTCCGATTTCGAGATCACGCAGGATGCGCCACAAAAGAGCCGCTTGCGAACCTATGGAGTGAGTCTCACCGCTCAGGTCGACCTTACGGATTCGGTGTCCTTCAAGTCGATTTCTGCATGGCGACGCAACAAGATCGGGACCGCCGGAGATCTGGATGGAACGGAATTCAACATCATCCAGAGCCAGCGCGAGTTTGGTCTCGACAAGTCCACTCAGGACTCGTTCAGTCAGGAGTTCAACCTTACCGGTGCGTCGATGGGGGGGCGCTTGAAGTGGACGGGCGGAGTGTATGGATTCTATGAGAAGACACAGGAGAACGACTCTACCCGAGTGCTCGCCATAGCAGACGAGGATCGTCCCTTTGGTGCGGAAGAGCTGGCGATCAATCCGGCGATCGCGCCGCTCTTCATTCCCGGCGTCGGTCGCACCGTTCCGGCTCCGATCTCGGACGATCTGGCTCTCACCTTCAACGGTTTGGGCGATTGTGTGGTGGTCATCTCCGCGACGGGATGCCTGAGGGCCTTCGGTTCGGTTCCCAATACTGGGTTCCTGAAGACGAACAATACCAGCTACGCCGCATACGGGGAGTTCACCTACGACATCACCGACGCATTGAGCTTTACTGCCGGACTTCGCTACACCCACGAGCGAAAGCGGATTGCCGAGCAAGAGATCGCACTCTCGGCGCCGCGCGGTCCGTTCAACGAGGGGCGAGTGAACGAGCTGGCTGCGGGGTCGACCGATGAGCTGCAGTTTCTGTCGAACTACGAGCTCTCCGAGCGCTATGCGAAGTTCACGCCGCGTGCGACCCTTCAGTATCGATTCAATGAAGAGGTCAACGTCTACGGAACGATCTCACGCGGCTTCAAGAGTGGGGGGTTTGCTGCCGACGCGGACGGGCTTCCACCCAACGACTTCAACCCAGAGGTGCTGACCAGCTATGAGGTCGGGCTCAAGTCGAGCTTCTTCGACAACCGCTTGATCGCGAACGTTGCCGGGTTCATCAACTACTATGAGGAAATCCAGCTCACCTCGCTGGGTGCGCGGGAGGACGGCACCCTGCTCGTCACGACGCTCAACGCGGGCGAGGCGCGAATTCTCGGGACAGAGGTCGAGGTGACCGCCGTTCCGTTCGCTGGCCTCATACTCTCGAGCAGTGTCGGTCTGACCAAGGCGCGCTACACCAAGTTCGACGGCGGCAACTCGAACGCGCGGCTGCCGGGCGTTCCCGCGCTGACGATGACGCATACTGCGGCATATACCATGCCCCTAGGGGCGCTGGGGGACTTGCGAACGACCCTGACCTGGAATCATCAGGGCAAGAAGGGCTCCGACGTCTCTGATCCTGATGTCACGCGAATCAACAAGCGTGGCTTGATGAGCGGTCGAATGTCCCTCGAGCTGACCGATGGTCTTACGGAGCTCTCGGTCTTCGGGACCAATCTATTCGACCGAGAGTATTTCGCGAATGCGATCGATACCCTCTCCTCGGTGGGGACGACCCGTCGCTTCTACGCGCCCGGCCGCCGTCTTGGCATCGAGCTCAGGAGGCGCTTCTAGCAGCGCCTCTCAGGGTAGGCTTGCATGAACGATGCCGCCGTCGACCGAGATCGTCTCGCCAACTACGTAGTCGCCCGCTCTCGATGCGAGATAGACGGCAGCGCCCGCCATGTCTTCGGCCGTGCCGATACGCCGTAGTGGGGTATGGGCAGCGACCTGGTCGGCGTGGTCACGCGCCGCGCGGTTCATCTTGGAAGCGAAGGGTCCGGGAGCGATCGCGGTGACGACGATCTTGTCGCGCACGAGCTGGGCGGCCAAACGCCGCGTAAGATGGATCAGCGCGGCCTTCGACGCATGATAGGAGTAGGTTTCGAGCGCGTTGTTCTTGATCCCGTCGATCGACACGATGTTGATGACCTTGGCGGGCTTCTCGGCGCTCGCCGCGTCGCGCAACATTCCGTGCAGGGCCTGGGTCAGGAAGAAGGGGGATCGGACGTTCAGGTTCATCACCTTGTCCCAGCCGTGTTCGGGAAATTCGTCGAAGGGGGCGCCCCACGCGGCTCCCGCGTTGTTGACCAGGACATCGAGCGTCGGGGTACGCTCGCGCAGCTGCTGCGCGAGCGACTGGCAGCCGTCTACCGTCGAGATGTCACACGGAAGCGCGGTGCACGCCCCCAGTGCCGAGAGCTCGTCCGCCGTTTTCTGGCAGTCCTCCGCACTTCGAGAAGAGATGAAGACGGTGGCCCCCTGCTCGACGAATCCCGTCGCGATCATCTTCCCGATTCCCCGAGAGCCCCCCGTGACGAGTGCCACGCGTCCTTCCAGCGAAAACAGATCTTGCATCAACATGCGGCGAAGTGTACCCCGAACCTCGGCGCGGCAGTAGCCTGGGTGCGCCCTTGGGTCCGCTTTCCTGCCGCGCGCAGCTGGCTGGCGGAGAGGAGCTATGCGGACGGGCGGGGGACCATGGCAAAGGTGGCGTAGAGTGGAAGATCCGTATCGTGCACCAGGCTGCTGCCTGGCCGATGTATCCACCCCACCTGCATCCCAGCGCCTCTTGCAGCGCTCAGCTCCTGTGGCTCGTCGCTCAGGAAGAAGACGGAGGCAGGCGCGATCCCGATCGTGCGTGCGATGCCGTCATAGGTTACGGAGTGGGTCTTGGTGCCGAAGGTCGTATCGAAATAGCCGTCGATCGTCTTGCTGAGGTCGCCGAAGATCGAATGAGAGAGAAGCAATCTCTGGGCGAGCACGCTGCTGGCCGAGAATGTGTAGATGCGGAGTCCGAGGCTGGACCAGGTTGCGATTGCGCCGGGCACGTCGTCGAAGACGTGCCCGCGCAGGCTGCCGTCGCTGTATCCCTGCTCCCAGATCAGCGCTTGGATTTCCTTGAGAGCGGTGCTCTCGCTGCTCCTCTTCATGAGTCGTAGCGCGTACTTGGCTCCCGTACCGAAGCCATCTCCCTCGTCGAGCCGCTCTGCTTCGTGCTCCCATTCGGATCGGAGGGACTGAATCGCGGTGGCAAGGCGCGATCCTTGTTCCGTGTTGGAGAGCACACGCTCGATATGGGTGCGTACGTAAGGGAGCAGCACGTCCTCGAAGAACGAGAGTGCGGTCGTCGTTCCCTCGATGTCGAGCAACATCGCTCTCATCTCGTCGCTTGGCCCCCCGCGCAAGCTCCATCGATCATGCACGTTCTGCCTAGGCACGTCCAGCGCGTGAGATGTGTCTTGCTGCCGAGTCCAAAGACTAGCTCGGGTCTAGGTGGGGTGGGAGTGTGCGCGTCCGAGTCGGTGACTCCCGAGATCTCGGGGCTCTGCTGGGGACTTGCCGACGCCGAGTGTAGTGACTTGCGGGTCGATATTACTCGCACTCAGTTTTCGACGATGCATACGCTGCGAGTTGCAGGCGGGCTCCTCGAACTGGGATGGCGTAATGCTTGAGGGGCTCGAGCCGCGCGGGCTTCGTCACACGATCGTGGCGCGACGTGCTAGATTTCTCAGATGTCGTATCCCCGAATCTACTGGCTGGTCTGCAGCGTGCTCCTACTCTCTGGGTGTACGACGGTCGGTGTACATCCCCTGGGGAGGGGCTCGGCCACCGACTTCGGTCCCCCGCTCCCTCTGCGCGTCTGCTTGCTGGTCGACTCGAGTCTCTCCGCGAGCGCGGCAGAGCCCCTGATCTCGGCGATTCAGAGTGAGTTCGAGCGATATCGCATTCGTGTGCGCGTCACGTCGGAGCAACCTTGGGAACGACCTGGATTCACCGGGCGTGCGATCAGCGACGACCTGCTCGCTCGGCCCCTACCGGAGGGCTGCGATCGCTTGCTCGCTCTCGTTGGGCGGACTCCGAGAGACTTCGCTTGGTCGCTCTTCTTCCCCGAGGTGCTCGGAGCCGTAGAAGCCGCGACCTCGACCCACGGGTTCGTGGTCGCCGAGCGAGGCTCGCTGGCACAGCTCTTGTGGTCTCCACCGACCGCGACGGCGGTGCACGAGTTCTATCACCTCTTCGGGTGCCCACACGCGCTGACGTTGTCCACCTGCTACGATCGGATTCGGGATCTGAAGCAGGCGTACGAAGCGCGCGCGGGTTTCTTCCCTGGGGTCTCCCGCGAGGGACGCGTGCTTCGGTCGCGCGCGGAGGTGAATGCCGCGCTCGGTCTGGGCAGCGACGTGGCGGCGCCACCGGTCGGAGCTTCCGACTCAGGACATTAGCTTCGAAGCGCGTGGATCCCGATCTCCGCGCGCCCCCAGTCTCGCTTGCACTTGCGCATCGATCGCGGGAACATGCACCCATCCGAGAGAGGGGAACCATGCCTGCCGATCGATTCCGGGGTTCGAGCACAGCCGCTGTAGTTCTGTACACGCGCACCGTCGTATGGTGCATTGCGCTTCTCGTTGCGACCGCATCACCGGTCCTCGCGTCCACGGAGGAGGTCTGCTTCGATGTGGCGCTTCGCGGCGGGGAGACGGAGATCTGCGTCGACGTTTACGAGAACCCGCGGGCCTCCCGCTTCGGGACCACGGTCCTCACCGTGCATGGCCTGACCGAGACGGCTGCCGCTTGGGGGCCGCTGACCGAGGCGATCTTCGTAGATCGGCGTCTGGGGCGTCGCGTACGGCGTGTCATTGCGATCGATCTGCCCGGGCACGGGGACAGTCCGATTCCCGTGGGCCTACCCGGTGGGGTGCTCTTCGGAGATCTCACCATCGACGACAATGTGTCGGTGCTGATCCAGTCGATTCGGACGCTCCGTCGCCTCGGGCTGAGGCCGAGCGCCATCATCGGTCACAGTATGGGAGGGCTGGTGATCCAGGGTGCGCAGGGTGCGCTCCTCGAGCGAGGTTCGAGCCTGTCGAAGCTCGGAATCCGCCGCGCTCTGCTGCTTGCGCCCGTCCCGGCGGGAGGGCAGCAGTTCACTCAGCCTCCGCCCGCGGATCTCACGCCATTTCTGCTGTTCGATCCCGCGCTCGGGTCCTTCTTGCAGTTCACCCCCGAGGCGGCGCCCTTTGCCGGAGGCTTCACCCGCCCGGACGGAACCCTCGCAGCGGGCACGCCGACGGTGGAAGCGATTGCGGCCTTCAACGGTCCGGAGCCGCTCATGACGTTGCTCCAGCTCACCGATCAGCTCCCGGAGCTCCCGCGGCCGAGCGTCGCCGAGGGGGGATTCGCACTGAGGCACGGAACCTTGCTGTCGGTGGTCGCGTTCAGCCAGGATGTGCTCGTCAACCCGGATGATCTCGACGATCTCTACGACTTTCTGATCGGGCGTCGCGGCTTCCTGTTTCGAAGGGTCGATACACCGGAAGCCGTGCACAGCATGTTCATCTCGGATCCTGTCGGGCTTCTCCGCGAGCTCGAGACCTTGCCGTTGATGCTGCAATAGCGCCTGGGTAGGTCGCGCGACCGTGGGTAGCGCTTGCCACCGGCCGAGCAAGCTCAGATAATTCGAGAGTCGAAGCATCTCGAGGCGCGAGCCAAATAGTGGTTAGGAGCCCCCATGGATCTGAGCTACGGACCCGAGTACGAGGAGTACCGAAACCAGCTTCGGAGTTTTCTGGCCGACAACTGGCCACCCCAGGGATCGGATGGGCGAGGTGCCCGCCGCGAAGAGCTGATCGAGTTCCGCGCCAAGGGGATCGAGGCGGGCTACCTCGCCCGGGGAATTCCAAAGGTGTACGGCGGGTCCGAGCAGCCGGCGGACGTACTCAAGGCGTCGATCATCGACGAGGAGTTTGCGCGTGCCCGCGCACCGATGGACCGAGCGGGCATCATCACTCCGACGATCCTCGAGCACGGGTCCGAGTGGCAGAAGCAGAAGTTCATTCGTCCGACCTTGCTCGGTGAGATCATCTGGTGTCAGGGGTACAGCGAGCCCGGCTCAGGGAGTGATCTCGCCTCGGTTCAGACGCGTGCGGAGCTCGTGGGTGACGAATGGGTGATCAACGGCTCGAAGATCTGGACGAGCGGAGCGCAGCACGCCGACTATATCTTTGCCCTCTGCCGCACCGAGCCGGAGGCTCCGAAGCATGCGGGCATCTCGTATCTGCTGATCGATATGCGGCAGCCAGGGATCGAGATCCAGCCGCTCAAGCAGATGCATGGCAGCTCTGGCTTCAATCAGGTCTTCTTCTCGGACGTACGTACGCCCAAGGATTGGATCGTGGGGCGCCGCGGTCAGGGGTGGAACGTTTCCCGCACGACCTTGAAGCACGAGCGTAGCGGCATCGGAAATGCGAATGGCGCCCGCCAGCAGTGGCAAGCCTTGGTGCGCTTGGCGCAGCGAACTCGGCGCGATCGAGGCATGGCGATCGAGGATCCGGTCGTGCGCCAGCGGCTGGTCGAGATCGAAGGATACGTCGCCGCCCACCAGTACTCGAGCTACCTCAAGCTGACTCGGGCTGCGAAGGGTCTCGACGTGGGCAGACTTGGCATGATGAACAAGCTGATCGGAACCAATATCGGTCACGACGTATCCAAGCTGAGTCTCGACATCATTGGGGACGGGGGGCTCCTCGAAGCTGCGGCAGGCGAGCGGCGCAATGCGCCCCATTCTCATGCCGGCTGGGTCGCGCGCTACATGGGTAGCCTCGGAGTCGCGATCATGGGGGGGACCTCGAACATCCAGCGGAATGTGATCGCCGAGCGTGGCCTGGGCTTGCCTCGCGACGAAGCGGCGCAGCGCGCCGGGGAGTCGAAGCGCTAGAACGCGCATCCGAAGTTCCGGTTCACGTGAGCCCCCGCTGCTAGCTGCTTTGGCGCTAGACGGAGGTGACGTTCACCAATAGCGAAGCTCCTCCCGAGCTGACGCTCCCTCCTTTTGGTTCTCGGGCTGGGTTGCCTATCGTCGCGTGCAGCGACTGGATGCTCTCCGAGCGCACGAAGCTTCCTCCGTTCGATGGCGATTCGTGCGCCTTCTGGCTGCGGAGTGTCGAGGGGCACGACGGGGCAGGGGGCCGGCGGTCGCGCGAGCGAAGAAGGAGCGTCGAATGAGGACGAGTGTCGTCGGGAGTCTCGTACTCGCGGTCGCGGGGATGAGCGCATGCATCTCGGTCCCCACCCCAGACCCCGTAGCCGAAGTCGTCTGGCTCGATCAGGGATGGAACGTCGAGGACCGTCAGCGCTTCCATCACATCACCCAGGGGACCATGACCCTGCCGATTCCCTACGAGTGGTTCGCCGCGCTGGAGCAGCCGGAAACGAGTTTTCTGTCTACGCCGGGAATGTTTACCGAGGAGGCCTACCTGAGGCGCTTCGGCTTCATCCCGAGCCCGGTGAGCCGCTTCAATCCGGCCGGGCTGCCCGTCGGGTTCGCGGTGGACTACCGCGTGCAGAATCCAGCGATCGCTGACGGCGAGTTCAATGCGATCGGGCTCACGTGTGCCGCCTGTCATACCGGACAGATGACGTACCAGGGAACGTCGATCCGCTACGACGGGGGACCAGCGATGACGGATCTGGTCCTGTTCACGGAGGCGCTGGCCGCTTCACTGGTCGAGACCTACCTGGAAGGATCGCGCTTCGATCGCTTTGCGGCTCGAGTTCTCGGTGCGACGAATACGCAGTCCCATCAGGCCGAGCTTCGAGTGGCACTCGAGAAGTCGCTCAAGAATCTCCTGCTCCAGGTCATTGAGCCGATCGAGAACGAGGCTCGGGAGCTTCGCGCGGCTCTCTCGGAAGCCAAGCTGACCCGTCCCAAAAAAGTCTTTCGTGCAGCCAGAAAGGTGATCCGTGACAATCGCGCCACCGATGAGGGTTTCACACGTCTCGACGCTCTGAATCGAATCGGCAACAGCGTCTTCGCGAGCGATACCGATCGCGACTCCAATCTGGCGGTGATCGACGCTCCCGTGAACTACCCGCACATCTGGAACGCATCGTGGTTCTTGTGGGTGCAGTACGACGCGTCGATCATGCAGCCCATGGTGCGGAACTCTGGCGAGGCGCTCGGCGTGTCCGCTCACGTGGTGCTCGACCAGCGTAGCCCGAAGGCATTCTCGTCTTCGATCCCGCTGCGAAATCTGTTCTGGATCGAGAGCCAGCTCGCGGGTGCGTCCCCTACGAAGGCGGGGCGCTTCTCCGGTCTGGAACATCCGCGCTGGCCCGCAGAGATCCTGGGTCCTATCGACGTCGAAAGGCACCGTGCCGGCGCAGAGCTCTACCGAGAGCTGTGTCAGAGCTGTCATTTGCCCCCGATCGACTCGAAGGAGTTCTGGTCCGAACGCTTCTGGACGCCGGCGAGCGGGGAGGGGCGGCAGTATCTGGATCTTCCCATCGTGGATGTCGGGTATGTCGGGACCGATCCCCAGCAGGCTCGTGTGCTCTCCAAGCGAACGGTGGATACGACCGGTATCGGGCTCGATACGCGGATCTGGGTAGAGAAGACCGATTGGTTCAGTAAGGGCCCGGTCTATACCGGTGCCGAAAAGTCGATCTCCAGTACCTGTGAGCCCGTTCAGGTCGAGGATGCCAAGAGCCAGAGCTACGCGCTTGCGCTCGGTGCGGTGGTCCAGGAGGTCAACAATGCGTGGTACCGTGCGAACGGTACGCCCCCCGCAGAGCAGCAGATCATGAACGGGAACCGCCCGAACTGTCTGCGCGCGCCGGCAGCGTACAAGGCGCGGCCGCTCAATGGGATCTGGGCGACCGCTCCCTTTCTACACAATGGATCCGTCCCCACGATCTACGACCTGCTCTCACCGCTGGAGGAGCGCCCCGTGGAGTTCTACCTGGGCTCTCAGGAATACGATCCCACCAGGCTCGGCTATCGCAGCGAGAAGGCGAGCGGCTATTTCAAGCTCGATACGCGCGTCCGGGGAAACTCCAACTCTGGCCACGAGTTCGCCGACGTCGAGCGCAGCGGGGTCATCGGACGGCGGCTCTCCGAGGACGAGCGTTGGGCATTGGTCGAGTTTCTGAAGGACCCCACGAGCGGGCCGCGCACTCGACCTCGGGAGCTGACTTCGTCGTCGGTGAAGGGACGAGCCACTCGGTAGTTTCGAGAGTGTCCAGCGGAGTCCTTGCTCCCCGAGTCCGCGGGTTCCGATCAGCTGGCTTCGCGATCGATGCGAAGCAGGTGCGGAAGCAAGGCAGTGTTGAAGCGTTCCGGCTGGTCGAGGAACACGTGATGGTGTGCATCGGGGATCATCTCGAGCGCCGTCCACGCCGCGCGTCGAAATCTGCTCGGCAACTTGCGCGGATCGCTCCGTTGCGAGATCGGGCTCTCGCTTCCGTAGACCAGCACGACCGGGCAGCGAATCAGCTCCGGGCGCAGCAGGGGACGCAGCCCTCGCGGGCGGCCCGGTCGCAGGCGAGGGTCGAAGCGCCATGTGAAGCGACCATCGGGCAGCTCACGGATCGCGTGCTCGGCTAGGTGTGCCAGGAGCTCGGGCGCAGCTACGGTCCCACCGGGCCGCAGTTTGAAGCGCCGAATCGCTTCCTCCCGGCTCTCGTAGATGCGCTCTCCGGTTCGCCTGCGGGCAGGTGGGGCGGTCGCGCGTCCGCGGCGAAGCCCGAGTCTCAAGCGCGAGAGCGCTTCCTGCCACATCGGGCCACGCGGTCCCAGGCCAGAGTCCACGATCACGAGACCCGCGATTCGGTCTCCCAACTGGACGGCCGCGCGCAGGGCCACGCTACCGCCCATCGAGTGACCCATCAGAATCGGCTTCTCGAGCCCCATGGCCTCGGGGAGTGCGACCACGTCCTCGACGAAGGTCGGGGGTTCGGACGCCGCACTGTGCTCGCTCTCTCCGTGACCTCGCAGGTCCAGTGCCAGAGCGCGGAAGCGAGTGCCGACGGCCGGGCCCACGGGCGTGAACCAGTGCGCGTGCCCGCGCATGCCATGGATCATGAGGACCGGACGTGAATTCGCGGAGCCCCACTCCAACAAGTGAAGGGACACCCCATTGACGGATTGGAACAGGTTTCGGGGAGACTCTGTGGCGATCTCCCGTCGAAGCACATCGTTCACGTGTTCTCCTGAGTGGCGGTGGCCTGACGTCGATTTTCGGTTGCGGGCATCGGCCGCGAGCTCACGAGTGTACCTCGCCAGCTTTGGAACATGTCGAATCCTGTAGCTCGCTGGTTTGCGGCTCCCGCGGGAGGGCCTGCGCAGTGTGAGCAGGCGCAGGCACTGGCGAGGATGTCCAGAGCAACAGCAGGAATGCGAGCCCTGCGAATGCGGCACTGACTGCGAACGTGGCCGGGTAGCCCGCGCGTTCTGCCACGAGCCCCAGGATCGGCGGACCTGCAGCGAAGCCGACGTTGAAGGCCCCCAGAAAGATTCCCATGACGGCCCCGCGCTCCGAGCGATCGCTTCCAGCAATCACGAGTGCGTTCAGCGCTGGGTAGAGGAATCCGTGACTCAACCCGATCGTGAACCCAGCGAGTGCCAGGCGAACCAGATCGATGTCGAGCAGGATCAGCGACCCGAGCGCATAGGGCACGGCAGCGATGCGCGCGACCCTCAGGTGGCCGCGTCGATCGGCGAGATCGCCGAACGCGATGCGGGCGATTCCGGCACCGATCGCGTACGCGATGAAGAAGCCGCTCACGTTCTCGAGGCCGTTCTCGAGTGCGTAGGGTTGGTGAAACACGAAAAGTGCGCTGAAGGTGACGGCTGTCAGCCCGATTGCGATCGATGGGCGCAGGATCGTGTCGCGCCGAGCGAGGGCGAGGTATGGAGTACGAGGGCTGGACGGCGTCGGACTCTCTGGAATGGTGAGTCCGAAGATCAGCGCGAACGCGACGACAGCCAAGACCGCGGCGACTCCGAACGCTGGCTGCCATCCATAGCGGCTCGCGAGGATCTCGGTCACCGTGGGTGCGATCGCGTTCATGATCAGGTTCGTGACTCCGAACAGGCCGAGAGCCTGGGAGATGCGCGATGCTGGAGCCAGATCAGCAGCCAAGGTGAGTCCAGCCACGAAGAAGCTGGCGAAGCCGGCGCCCTGCACGAGGCGCAGTGCGTAGAGGTACGCGCCCGAGCCCGTCGCGAACATGAACCCGATCGAACTGACACCGATCAGGGTGGCGCCGGTCAGCAGGAATCCGCGCCGTCCCAAGTGATCCACGGCGAATCCGACGAGAGGCACGAAGCAGACGGCCGTAATCCCGAGTGCGCCCATGACTGCGCCGATCTCGCTCGAAGCCAGTCCCAGCACCAGCGCCAGGTACTTCGGCAACAAGCTGAAGGTCGAGAATGCGTAGCCGAAGCTGGCCTGAACGATCAGGAGTTGCACGAACGGGCGCGACAGTAGCCGGTCATTCATCGGGGATTCCTCACGACGAAGAAACGAAAACAGCCCCTCTCCGTTTCGACTGGAGAGGGGCTGTAGGGAAAGACTTTGCTCTCGAAGCTCCTACAAGACCCCTCTCCTCCGCTTCCATACGTGAATACGGGCGAGGCGAACGAGGGACAGCGGCGCAAAAACGCGTGTCGGGCGATCGGCCTGGAGTGGGAAGACGAGTGAGTGCATCGTTCAGTCCTTGTAGGCGACACTGACTCATCCGTCAAGCGTTGCCCAGGACGAGCGCGGCGAGTCTCAGGGGGATCGGATAGACTTCTGGGAATGGCGGATCGATTTCCCATCGCTCCGATGTCGCCGTCGATCTGGGTGCTGACGTCCGTCGCGTGGTCGGTGCCCGTCCTACTGACGGTGGTTTCCATCGCCCTGCCCGAGGCGCGCGGCATGCTCTGGATTGCTGGCTTCGTCACCCTCGTCTACGCATCCGTGTGGCTGTGGTGGCGCCCAACGGCCTTCGATGTGGCGGGCTCGGAGCTGCGGCTCTGCTTCCCCCTGCGCGAGCGCGTCATTCCGCGGCAGGATCTCAGTCGAGTTCGGCAGCTGGACCGGCGCCAGCTGCGCGAGCTGCTCGGCTTCGCCGTGCGAATCGGTGCCGGTGGGCTCTGGGGTGGCTTTGGATGGCTTTGGACGCAGAAGCTCGGTCTGGTCGAGTTCTACATCTCGCGCACGGATGGGTTGGTCCTGCTGGAGAGGGGGGCGGGGCGTCCGCTCTTGATCTCGCCTCTCGATCCTGCCGGCTTCGAGCACGCTCTCGGCATCGGGGAGTGATCGCGAGCTCGCTCGAATGCTACGCGCTCGCAGGACTCCTGCGCGAGCGGTGTGTGCTCCCGGACCGAGGGGGAATGCGGGCGGCGTCTCAGGAGGAAGAGGGCTGCTTACGTGACGGCGCGATCGTCGTGCCGTCCGGATCCGGCCGACTCGTGCGGCGCGGATTGGCCTCGCGGTAGGCTGCGACCGTGGCGCGTTGATCCAGCTCGTCTACCTCGAGCGCGAACACCAGTGGCGCGGGTGGGAAGCCCAGTCGGTACCTGCTGCCGTCGCGCGTGCGTTCGAGGATTCCGTAGTCGACCAGCATCCGACGAATCGTCACGTAGTCGCACTGGATCGCAGGTGCGATCGTTGCATTCCAGTCGCGGAGCAACTGATTGACCTCGGGTTCCGTGTACTCCTGCTGGGAGTCCAGGGTCAGAGCGATGCTCTTCATCAGGATGTGTCGGTCGCGTTGCTTGCGGGGCCACGGGCGTGTCCGCCAGTCGGCCCCCAAGCGGAGCAACCGCTCTGCGAACTCCTCGATTCCGATCAATCGAACGCTCTCTCGGCGTTGTTGGTGGGAGGAGGTGCCTCCGCGTGTGACGCCAGAGCGTGGGGCGTAGCCGAGCACTCGATCTGGATTTCGGGTCCGAGCTCTCCCCGGAGCAGCTGGATTCCGCGGCTTCGACTCGCGCTGAAGTCTGCCGGCGTGTACTCGTTGGCCGGCGTCTCCGGATCGAGCAGCCCCATGCGCTGGTAGGCCTCGGCGACGAGTTCGCTACAGAAGAGGCTCGACAGATCTTCCTCGTTGCGTCCGAAGGGTCCATCGTAGGCGGACAGGGCCAGCTCCATCGTCGAGGTTTCGTACGGGCGGCCCCGCATGGCCGCGCGGAAGTTGCGCAGCTCGCTCAGCATGGCTTCGGTTCGTTCTACACGGAGCGAGCGGAAGGCTGCGCCACCGGGATAGCGCTTTAGGCGCTCGCTCAGGAAGACGCACTGGACTCCGACCGACTCGCGGCCACTGAAGACGTCCTTCAGATCATGGACCGGCGTGGACTCCCACAGCAGGACCTGATCCCATGCGCTGATTCGCACCACCAGTCCGATGTGGGACCAGCGGCTGCGTGTGACCAGCTGGATGCTCCGACTGGCGGTGCTCTGACCCGAGAAGAACACCAGATCACCGGTGTCGAGCTTGGGTCGAATCGAGTCATAGCTCACGGGTTGCGCGGTATCGAATCCACTTGTCACCTCTCTCCCTCCTTCATCTGCAGCGAGCCGAGCCGAAGCTCGAGTCACCAGGATGTGACGTTGCCCTCGAGCCCAGTCTAATACGTCAGCTAGCGCGTGTGTGATCACCGCACGAGAGAGTGAATGGACATCGCATCTGTGATGAGCTTGACACCTGGTGGTCGGCGAGCCATCGTAGCCAGATCATGGGTATGCAGCTCGGCAGACAGCTCCGTCGGCGACACTCTCGTAGCCCGCGTCTCTCTCGTGGGCCGCGTCTCTCTCGTGGGCCGCGTCTCTCTCGTGGGCCGCGTCTCTCTCGTAGTCCACGCCTCTCTCGTAGTCCACGCCTCTCTCGTAGTCCACGCCTGTATGGATGGCTCTCGAGCACCGCCGCTCTGCACCCCGGCGCCGTAAGCGCCGCCGCGCACGTCGCGGCCGCGCGCGGATCGGTCTGTCCGTCGCAGCACGCTCTCGATCTCGAGTTCGCGCTCGGAGTAGCAGCTTATGGAGCAGCTATGGGTATTCCTCAGGCTATCTGCCCAAAGCAGGTCC